>JBKDQE010000076.1:0-47999 GCA_046342195.1 Burkholderiales bacterium | reverse complement strand
TTTTGACTTAGTCAAGAATTTTTTGCACTTGACTTAAAATTTTTACTTTTTTTATTTCTTTTCTAACCGCTTCGCAAAAAAAGCGCCAAGCCCTAGACTATAACTCAAAAATAAAAAATTTCTGGATTTTTTTGTTTTTTTGTTATTTTTTGACTGCATCAATTCGACAGCCAAAAGTGGATTTTTTCAGATGTTTTAGGATGTGTCAAGAGCTTTTGAAGGTTGCTACGTAAAGATCCTGAGGTCTCTACCTAAATTGATCGGGCTTGCCAAGCGCGCTCAACATGGGTAGAAGAGAGAATGGCCTCCAAAAATTCGGGGGAAGTCGTGTTTTTTGATCTCAGGACTTCCTGCTTGACTCTTGAGACTTGGGAAGGATGCATGGAGAATACTCGCAGGCCCATTGCCAAGAGAATTTGAGTGAATTGGGGATCTCCGGCGATTTCGCCGCACACCGAGACTTCTTTGCCAACCAAATTGGCGTTTCGAATTGTTTGGTAAATCAGCCCAAGAACGGCTGGATGCCAGGGGTTATAAAGGTGTGCAACAGATTCGTCAGAGCGGTCAATGGCGAGTGTGTATTGAATGAGGTCATTGGTGCCAATAGAAAGAAAGTCGAATGCAGTAAGAAGCTCACGGGAGCGTAGTGCCGCAGCAGGAACTTCAATCATGGCACCCACGGGAATATCTTGAAAGGGCTTGCCTGCATCGCGCAGTTGCTGCTTGGAATTGGTAATGGCGTCAAAGATTTGCTCGACTTCACTCCAATGAGCCACCATAGGGATCAGGATTTTGACGCTACCATAGGCGCTGGCACGGAGGATTGCCCTGATCTGCTGGCGAAACATGGCTGGCTCGGAGAGGCTCCAGCGGATTGCGCGCAAACCAAGAGCAGGGTTCAATGTGGATTCGTGGCGCAATTCGCTCAAAGACAATCGGTCAATGGATTTGTCGGCGCCGATATCTACAGTACGAATAGTGACTGGCAACCCCTGCATGGCTTCAATCGCGGCACGATAGGCCTCAAATTGTTCATTTTCATCAGGTAAATCACCATTTCTATTCAAAAATAGAAATTCTGACCGGAAAAGACCAATACCTACGCAACCTGCATCCAGAGCTGCTTCAGCATCAGAGGGAAGTTCGATATTGGCAAGGAGATGTACTCGCTCGCCATCCAGGGTGATGGCAGGGGTGTGACGCAAACGAGAAAGGCGATGCCCCTCTAAGTGACTTTGTAATTGCTTGAATCGGTATTCTTCAAGGATAATGGGAGATGGGTTAATGATGATGGCACCAGCCTCGCCATCGATGATGAGCCAGTCGTCTTGTCGAATTAAACGGCTGGCTTCTCTTGTACCGACGACAGCAGGGATGTCCAAGCTTCGGGCGACGATGGCGGTATGTGAGGTTTTTCCGCCCAGATCGGTCACAAAGCCAGTGAATACGCTGCGTTTGAACTGAAGCATGTCGGCAGGCGCAATGTCATTTGCCACAAGGATGAGTGGCTCTTCTTTGCCATCTCCGGATCTGATTGGTTTGAGTTGAAGGCCTATGGCATTTTCTGATAATACCCGCATGAGGCGCTCTACGACTTGCTCGAGATCGGCCTTTCTCTCACGCAAGTATTCGTCTTCCATTTCGTCAAATTGTCGGGCCAATACCTCTAGCTGAGCGGCCAAAGCCCACTCAGCGTTATAATGACGGTCGGTGATCCAGCGAGCAGAATCACTAATGATCGCGTCGTCTCCGAGGATCATGAGATGAACATCCATGAGCGCCGATAACTCTGCCGGGGCATCTCCGGGAAGTTCGGCTTGAAGCGCCAGCAATTCCTGAACAATTTCATCGCGCGCGCGCCTGAGGCGGGCAATTTCGGTTTCAACGGCTACAGCGTCGACAAAGTAGTGGGCGATATCCAGCCGACTGGATGCGACAAGAACGGCTTTACCGATGGCAATGCCGCGAGAAACAGGGAGTCCGAACAGTTGAATCGTCATTTTGGGATGTTATCGCGATCGGTCAAGGTACGTTATCAGGGTTTTATGTATGATTAGTGACCTTCGCCAAATTTATCGTTGACAAGATGAGTGATGGCTTCAACGGCAGCAACTTCATCTTGGCCATCGACTTCTAAATCAATTTGACTGCCCAGACCAGCAGCCAACATCATGACGCCCATGATGCTTTTGGCGTTGATGCGCCGGTCATGGCGAGTTAGCCATATTTCACTGCGAAAACTGCTGGCTAGTTTGGTCAGTTTGGCTGAGGCGCGTGCGTGCAAGCCTAGTTTATTGCTGATAGTGAGCGTTGCCTTGATCATGGGGAAACGCCTTTCGATGCTTGATGTTGTGGCCTGGAAATTTCTACGGACATGACACCCTGAGTTGCTCCGGATATGGCACGATTGACCAGCATGTCAAGGCTGTCTTCTGCATAGCATAGAATTCGCCAGAGCATGGGAACATTGATTCCGGCAATAAGCCTCACTTGGGAGGCTTTGTCAGAGATGGTTTGGGCAATTTTTTGGGCCGCATTGCAAGGGGTGGCACCGAAAACATCGGTCAGGATCAGTGCATCAGGGTTGCGAACCTGATCCAAGAGCAAACAGATTGAGGCTTCGATTTCTTCGACCTCCATGCCCGGATGGACATCGAAAAACTCGAGATTGCCTAACCGCTCAGGAAAGGTGTGCTGAGCCACAGCATATAAGGCTGAAGCCAACGGAGCATGGGCAATGATTAAAAAGCCGGGCATTGATGTTGATAAGAAGGTTTGGGTCAAAGAAGGAACTCAAATGCGGCGCGAATCATCGGCGATTGTTCATCAGCTGAGCACGATGCGTTGATCAACAGTTTGCGACATGGCGTGAGCAGGTTGAGGCAAGTTTTGATGCTCCAGGTTTTGAGCTTGAATGCTGCGCACAGAATCATGATGGGTGGCAAATTCTGCGTTTTTTATCAGAAGTATGATCAAGGACTGTGGGTCACATCAGTGATTGATCCATAAAGTGATGGCTCTCCTGGCGGGCGAGTTTTAAATCGCTTATGAACCCAAAGGTACTGGTTTGGATTGCGACGAATTTCGGATTCGATCCATTGGTTGATGAAGACTGCATCGGCTTGGGGATCTTTTGTGGGAAAGTTGCTCCAAGGGGGCTGAAATTGCACCCGGTAACCATGCCCCCCGGGAAGTATTTCCACGACAACGGGTTGGACAACCATGTTGAGCGATTGGGCCATTTTTGAAGGGGCCAGCAAGGTGCAGGCGTTTACTCCAAAAAAGGGAATAAATGCAGAATCTTTCAGGCCAAAATCCATGTCGGGCAGGTTAAAAAAGGCCCAGCCTCGACGAATGGCACGCACCAATGGTAAAGCGCGATTTCCGCGTGTAAAAATGGCGCCCTGCCCAAACCGGGTGCGGCCCTTACGAATTGCCCGATCAAAGACCGGGTTGCTTTGTGGCTGGTAAATGGAACAGACCTCCCGCTTTTGGAAAATTTGAGTCACGATGCCGGCGACATCAAGGCCCACAAAATGCGGCACCAACCACATCACTGGCCGTTCGCTGCGCTCGGCGAGGCTGACATCACCCTCAATTTGAATCAATTGGCGCAAGCGCTTTGGTGAGGCGTACCACAACAAGCCTCGCTCAAGCAGGCTACGGCCCAACCATTGAAAATGCTCGCGAGCAACTGCGGCCCGCTGATGGGGTGACCACTCGGGGAAGCATAATTCCAAATTGCGCAAAGCCACCGCACGGCGGGTTTTTGCGAACATCAAGAGCAGACGCCCCAGCCCTCGGCCCAGCCAAGCCTGAACATTCAATGGAAGTACATGCGTAAGCCACAACAGCCCCAAGCAAAAGTAAGCTGACAAGCCTCAACCCTCCGCTACTTGAAGTATGGCTGCCGGCTCTTTATAACGATGGTAGCCCCAAAGATACTGCTGGGGACAACGCCGAATGAGACGCTCCATGGCACGGTTGATCATGGTAGCGGCTTCAACACGCTGCATGGGATCCGAGGGAATGGCCTCGGACATCGGTTCGCAAGTCAATTCATAGCCTTGGCCCCAAGGCAATCGACGACACCAGGCCAACACAACGGTGGCCCCGGTTTGCTGAACCAATCGAGCGGCCAAGGTCATTGTGTAGGCTGATCGGCCAAAAAAGGGAGCCCACACTCCCATGCCAAGAGGCGGCACCTGGTCGGGCAACAGACCCACAGCAGCACCATGCCTGAGCGCTTTTAGCATCTGGCGAACCCCCGACAAACTGGCGGGGGCCGTGTTGAGACCAGGTCGAGCCCGGCTGGCGTCTATTAAGTGACGCAACCATGGTTTGCGGGCCGGTCGATACAAGACCGTGATGGGTTTATGGTGGCCGAAATACTCGGCATAAGCTTGAGCAGCCACTTCGAATGAACCCAAATGCGGCGTCAGGAAAACAATACCCTGCCCCTGAGCCAAAGCATGCCGAATGACTTCTGCACCCCTCAGTACCAATTTATTGCTGAAGCCTTCGATGCTAGCCCGCATCCACAAAAAAGGAAGCTCTGACAACAACTGCCCAGCCTGCCCCACCGCGCCTTTGACGTCAGACCAATCCATTGAAGCCTGCCTCGCATGATTTAAAAATCGGCGCCGGTAAGTGGGGGACAGCAAAAAACTCAACCAACCCAAAACCCAGCCGACCATATGCAAAGATACCAAAGGGCAAAAAGAAAGTCCGCGGAAAAAAGATTTCATCTTCATATAATGAACCTGTCGCCGAGTTACTGAACCACTTGCAGGGCGATTTTAAAAAAATCTGCTAAAGCGTTCGCCGAACTCCGAAACAGGCCGGCAACGCATCTTCTAACCTGCTTACACGGAGCTTCTGTCATGTCTAATGATTTCCTTTTTACTTCTGAATCTGTTTCGGAGGGGCATCCTGACAAAGTGGCTGATCAAATTTCTGACACCATTCTGGATGCCATTTTGAGGCAAGATCCTCGTTCGCGTGTTGCTGCAGAAACGCTCTGCAACACTGGGCTTGTCGTATTGGCGGGAGAGATCACTACGAACGCGCATGTTGACTACATACAAGTTGTGCGCGACACCATCAAGCGTATTGGCTATGACAACACCGATTACGGGATTGACTATAAAGGCTGTGCGGTTATGGTTTGTTATGATAAGCAGAGCAACGATATTGCGCAGGGCGTGGATCATGCCAGTGACGACCATCTCAATACAGGGGCTGGCGACCAGGGCCTGATGTTTGGCTATGCCTGCGATGAAACGCCTGAACTGATGCCCGCCCCGATTTATTATGCTCATCGTTTGATGGAGCGGCAGTCGCAACTGCGCAAGGATGGTCGCCTCCCATTTTTGAGGCCAGACGCCAAGAGTCAGGTCACAATGCGGTATGTCAACGGCAAGCCGCACAGCATTGACACTGTGGTGCTGTCTAGCCAGCACTCGCCCGAAATGAGCGATGGCAAACAGATGAAACCGGCTTTTACCGAAGCGGTTATCGAGGAAATCATCAAGCCGGTTCTTCCCAAAGAATGGCTGAACGGAACCCGCTACTTAGTGAATCCCACCGGCCGATTTGTCATTGGGGGCCCTCAAGGGGACTGTGGATTGACCGGTCGAAAAATTATTGTGGATACCTATGGTGGCGCCTGCCCGCACGGAGGGGGCGCATTCAGCGGCAAAGATCCCACCAAGGTGGACCGCTCTGCGGCATATGCCGCTCGCTATGTCGCAAAAAATATCGTGGCGGCAGGGCTGGCGCGCCAATGCCAAATTCAAGTGGCCTACGCGATCGGCGTTGCCCAACCGATGAATATCACGGTTTACACAGAAGGCACCGGAGTGATTCCGGATGAGAAAATCGCGAAGCTGGTGAATCAATTTTTTGACCTGCGCCCCAAGGGGATTATCCAGATGCTCGACCTGCTCCGCCCCATTTACAGCAAGACCGCAGCTTATGGGCACTTTGGGCGTGACGAGCCAGAATTCAGTTGGGAGCGCACGGATAAAGCACTGTCTTTACGCTCTGCCGCAGATCTGTAAAACCTTGTGCGATTCATGGGCGCGCTGTTGGCAGGCTTCATCGGGATGAGGTTGGGGCTTGCTCAACAAATTAGGCCCCTTCGAAACCCCGGCATCGCTCCACTGCATATTTCATCAGCTCTGCCTGACCTTCAAGCTTCAGTTTACGCTTGATATTGTGGCGGTGAGTTTCCACGGTTCGGGTGCTTAGACCCATAATTTGGGCAATTTGTTTGTTGGCCATTCCCTTGGCGAGGCAGCTTAACACCTCGGCTTCTCGAAGGGAAAGCAGTGGACGGGGTGTTTGGGCGCGGAGCAACCTTCCCGAGAGCGATTCACTGAGAAAGGTATTCCCGTTTATGATGGCCCGGATCGCTGTGATGATCTCTTCGGAAGGTGCATCTTTGAGGACGTAGCCTCCAGCGCCGGATTGCATGGCCCGGCTGACATATTCCGGGTTGTCATACATGCTGAGCATCAAAACCAGCAGATGGGGGTGTTGTGCGCGCAATTGTTGGGTGAGGTCAATGCCATTGACGTCTTTCATGCCGACATCCATCAGCACAAGATCAATTTTTTGCGACTGACAAATGGCCATAGCCTCCAAAGCATGGCTGGCTTCACCGACAATTTCAAAACCTTCTACCGAGCCCAGCCTGGCCTTGAGGCCTTCCCTGACGAGGTGGTGATCGTCGACAATAAGGATTCGGGTCGGGTGGGTCATGAGCTTGGGGGTGGATGAGATTGAGCGAACTGTTTTATTGCTGAGACATGGACATCAGCCGCGAGCCGAGTTTCTCCTGGACGGGAGACGATTTTCAGGGTTCCGCCGATGGATGCAAGACGCTCTTTCATGTTGCGAAGGCCGATGCCTCGACAAGGGTCGTTGTGGACGCTACTGACATCGAACCCACTGCCATTATCGAGAACAATCAGGCGTACGCCTTTCGGGTGAAAAATGAGGCGCAACTGTACCCGGTCAGCGCTTTTGGCATGCTTCTGAATATTGGTAAGAGCTTCTTGTGTCACCCTGAACAGAATGGTATTGATTTCATTGGGTAGATCGAATCGCATGCCTTTGACTTGCATGGAAAAAAGCAGGCGGTCATCGACGTTAAATTCTCGGCCCAGATTTTCCAAGGCATCCGGGAGCCCCAGAACATCAAGGGCGGCTGGCCGAAGCCGGTGCGAGATCTGCCTGACTTCAGTGAGGGCCTCATTCAGGCGATGAAGGGCTTTTGGCAGCGCCACCGGAATGGTAACAACTTGGGGTTCGAGTTGCGCGACGGCCAACTCCAATTGAAGCTTGATGGACACGAGGATTTGGCTGGTGCTGTCATGCAACTCACGAGATAGGTGGGCGCGCTCGTCTTCCTGGGATTGAACAACCTGACGGGCCATCAGGCGCAGCTTGTTATCGGCGGCTTTGGCATCACTGAGGTTGAGGGCGAGACCACAGCCCCCGATGATACCCACCCCCAGCACAGCCATGCCTGCAATCCAGAGCATGGAAGTGGCCACATTGTCACTGACCTGTTGGTCAACCTGATCAAGGGTGCGTTGAATATCGTCCAGATAGAGCCCGGTTCCGAGCATCCAGTTCCAGCGCGGGAGGGCCACTGCGTAGCCAAGCTTGGGAGCGGAATCTTTGGTGGATGGCTTTTCCCAAGTGTAGCGAACAAAACCTCCCCCTGCCATAGCGCGTTGGATCAATGCCTGGATCACGGGGATACCATTCGGGTCTTTCATGCCTGAAAGGTCTTTTCCTACCAGTTTGGGCTGGCGGGCATGCATCACATTTTTACCGTTGAAATCATAAACAAAGAAATAACCGTCGACACCATAATCGAGTGAAGCCAATCTGCGCAAAGCTTCCTGACGTATGGCGGGGCTATCAAGGGGGCCGTAATACAGCGGGGCAATGGTACTTTGGGCCAGATCGACGTAGTGCCTCAGTTCAGTTTCCCGGGCTGCCATATAGGCTTTTTCGAAGAGTGCTCTTTCCCTCTCGGAAAGTTTTTTTTCCTGCTGCTTCAAGGCCATTGCGATCAAAGCCAAAGAGACCAGCAGAGGGATGATCGACAATAGAAAAAACTTCAGTCGGAGCCGCATTGTCAAGCCATGCGCCTATCAAGAGGCAAGCACAGGCATCAAGCCTGATTCGCAAGCTGATAAAGGTAACTCGAGCGTGCACCCGATCGGCAAAAAAGAAGAACTGGCTTGGGCAGGGTTGTCAGCAAAACCGCCAGATCATGGGCATGTTTATCTGTGATTTGGCCTGGCGTGACAGGCAGATAAGCATATTCCAAACCCGCATTCAGGGCGGCTTCCTGCAATGCTTGGTGAGTGGGCTGAGTAGGGCCACCCTCAAAATCGGGTCGGTTATTGATCACACTTCGGAACCCGGCTTGCGCCACCGACTGCATGGCTTCAGGTTCTAATTGGGGGCTGGCGCAGGCATCCGGGCTCAGGGGTTGAAAGGGAAAGGGTGAGACCATCAAAGGGCTCCGTGCAAAAGGGCCAAAGTAAGAAAATTCAGGCCTTAGAAGAATGACTCAGGGCTTGCTTGATGAGGGCAGACACAAGAGCCATGTCGGCTTGGCCTGCGAGTTTAGCCTTGGCTGCAGTCATGGCTTTACCCATGTCTGCCGGGCCAGTGGCTTGTATTTCGGTCAAGAGCAAAGCGACCTGTGCTTGAACCTGTTCAGAATTGAGTCGTTGAGGCAGGTAGGATTGCAAGACAGACAATTCTAAAGACTCTTTTGCGACAAGGTCAGCTCGCTGAGCCATTTCGAATTGACTAATCGAGTCTTTGCGCTGCTTGATTTGTTTGTCAATGACGGCAATGATGGCGTTGTTGTCGAGGGTCACCCGGTCATCCACCTCTTTTTGCTTGATCGCGGCAAGAAGCCCTCGAATCGTGAGTAAACGGGCGGAATCTTTGGCCCGCATGGCTTGTTTCATGTCGTTATTGATTTGGTCTTTGAGGTTCATTTGGCCATCATGGGCAAGAAATTGACAAAAAAACAAGCCCGCACAGGGCGGGCTTGTTGAAACACATCAGCGAGAAGCAATGGAGTTTGAACGCAAATTCAGTGGAGCTTCTTGGGTAGCTGCATGCTACGAACACGTTTATAGTGACGCTTCACTGCCGCAGCTTTTTTGCGCTTGCGCTTGGCGGTGGGTTTTTCATAAAACTCGCGGGCGCGCAAGTCTGTCAACAGGCCTGTTTTTTCGATGCTGCGCTTAAAGCGTCGCAGAGCCACATCGAATGGTTCGTTTTCCTTCACGCGAATTGTAGTCATTTAGAGATAAAGTCCTTGGTTGGTGCTTTGGGGCATCGTGATAAGGCCAAAGAAAGGGTCCGGATTTTCATTGGCTTGGGCGCTTACTGCACTTTTTGGACTGAATGCACCAAAAACACACGAATACACGGCACACTTTGCCAGCAAAGTTTTCTATTATAGCGCTATTTTTCAAATGTGACAAGGTTCAAAATCACGGCACCACCCCCTTCGTATCATTTTGAGAGAACATCAGAAAAGCCTTAGTGTGAACAGGCTCCAGAAGGTGCCCCCCAAACAGCCCCTGCCCGGTTCCGGCCTGTCGTTCAACCGCGCTATGATCATCTTCTGAACGTTAGTATCGAGTGCCTGCCAACAATCAATGGTTCAGATGTTGGTTGTTGCAGCACGGCACCTTTCCTCCAAAAAAGATGCAAACAACAAGCATGCCTTCCATCGCCTCAGAAACCACAGATCTTTTCAGGCTTTTTGAACAAAGCGGTGTTTTGCTTGCAGTCAAGGACGCAGAGTCAGGTCTCTACATGTATGTATGCGACCGGATGGCTGCTTTATTAGGCCGATGCCGTCAAGACATTCTCGGTGCCAATGACGCAGAACTTTTGACGCCAGAAGAAACAGCCCTGATGCGCGCCGCAGAGAAGACTGTGCGCCAGGATGGTGTTGTTCAAAGGTGTGAGCACCGCTTGACGCGATTTGGTCAAGTTCGTCAGTTTGGCGTCAGCCGGATGCTATGGTCGGCAGGCCCCCAGAGCTTGCTTTTGATCAGTGCCTGGGTCGAAATGACAGAGGCCCTGCAATGTGCACAGCAGTTGCTGCAAGCATTGAATCAACTCGAGCATCAGCAGCAGGCCCTGGAAGCGCTGAAGCGCGAGGCCCAGAACGAGACCTTACATGCTCCAGGCTCAGGGCTTTATCAGTTTGGGCATTTTGAGGATCAGTTGCGCAGAGAATTGGATTTATCATCCCGTGAGCATCGTGAATTTGCCTTGGTCTCGATTGCGATTGATTCCTTGAAAGACCCCACTCATGGAACAGGTTCAAACGCCCACCATCGAGTGCTGGATACGCTGGGCCGGCTGCTACGCAGCAATACCCGGGCCATGGATGCTTCCTGCCGCCTCGATGACAGGCGCTTCGCGGTGCTGCTCTCTGGTGTGGGCTTGGCTACAGCACATTCCCGGATGGAGCATTTACGACGCCAATGCGCCACTCAAATAGTGGTTCTGGAGAGGCAAAACCTCGGGTTTACTGTTTCGATGGGAGTGGCCAGCTTTCCGCATACGGCGCAAACCAAAGAACAATTGATTCATGCTGCCGAAGCAGCTCTGGCAGAGGCCGAGCGTCGTGGGGGCAATCAGGTCACACTGGCCAGTATTAAATTCAACTTGGGTTGACGTGAGTACCAAAAACAAAAAGGAGTGACTTTTCAGTGACCCGACCCAAAATTGATCATCACTGACATGCAGCAGCCTGACCTTGGCCCTCTCTCAGAGGGAGACGGGAAAAGGGGATCTGGCCTCTCTCGTTAGGGAACGCCCAAGGAAGCGCCAGCAACGGTTGCCCACTGCAGGCCGTGAGCTGCATTCCTGAACCCAGGGGATTCAGGTGGGCAAGGGCAACCAAGCCTTGGGTTCATCTGACGCGAGATGATCACGCCGGCCTGGTGATGTTCCAAGCCCTGGCTCATGAGAGCATCGGTTCAAGGAAATATAAAACTCACGCGAATGCAGTGGACACTTTGATTTTACCCGGCCTTGGGGATGGGGATCAGTTCATTTTTTCGTCCGGACTCAGGAGGAGGTCAATTCGGCGAATTAATTCAGCCACTTTTTCACCGCTGGGTTCATAAGCCCATGAGTTCATCGCCCCATGTTCAGAAGCCGGAGGCCTTGAGAGCTTGCTGCCGTCTTCAACCAGATGGAAGGCCAGATTGAGTGCCGCCAGAACAGCGATTCGCTCACGAGATTTGACTTTTCCGGAGTTTCGGATAGTGCTCATTTCAAGATCTACCAGGTTGATAGCTTCTCGCAGCTCAGATTCTCCATCATGGGGGCACCCCAAAATGTAGCTGTAGCCGAGAATGTTGGCTTCGATCTGTTTCATGGTGGCGAGGTCTCTGTGGAAGGTGGACAGCGTTCGATGAGATCGTCAATTCGGGAGCGTGCAGTGTTCAGGCGGGCACGAAGCTGATCCCGCTCTTGCAGCAGGGTCATCACTTGCTGCTCAAGCAGGGTTTTGGTGCGGAGCAGTTCTTCATGGCGCTGCAACAATCGTTCAACTTTGTCTGTCAGTTCTTCGATGTAGGGCATGGCGGGAGAAGTCCGGATCGAGTGCAAAGGGTGTGGCATGAGACAAGTCAAGGCATATGGCAAGCTTGGCCGGAACCCACGCATTGCTGCATTGTAGGGGGCTACAATGAGATTGTTGGTGCTTGCATCGTTGTTCTTTCGATGCAGTTAAACGGGAAGCAAGCCGGGTTTTTGTGAGGCCAAATTATGGCCCGTCAAACCCCGTCAACTGCGCTGCCCCCGCAACGGTACGGTGAACGAAACATCAGTTTCCGCTTTCGCGCTTGAAGCCACTGGAAGGAAACTTCTGGGAAGGCTGCGAAAGCTTTTTCACCAGCCCGGATACCGGCCAACGAGGCGATCACGCATCGATAAGGTGCGAGGTTTTTTCGGCGTATGTCAGCGGGGAACCTGACCTGCGCAGTCTTTTTCATCATCACCATGTCTGCTTTTTCAAAATCCCTTTTAGGCGGTGCCGGGCGCATTTGCGCCTGTTTTTCCTGGTTTTTGGCTGCCATGATTAGCGGCAATCCGGTATTGGCGCAAACACAGACGCTTCGACCCTTGATAGTCACGGCCAGCCGTCTTCCCATGAGGGTTGATCAATCTCTGGCTGACGTCACTGTCATTGAGCGTGAAGACATTGAGCGCTCAGGCCAACGCACTTTGGCCGAGTTACTGGCAACGCAACCAGGGGTTCAAGTAACCTCTTATGGCGGGGGCTTGAGTTCGGTGTTTTTGCGTGGCATGGAATCTCGCCATACGTTGCTGCTGGTGGATGGCGTGCGTTATGGCTCGGCCACCACGGGGGCCCCCACTTTAGATAACCTTCCGCTGGAATTCATTGACCGTATTGAAATTGTTCGAGGCCCTGTGTCAGGTCTTTATGGCAGCGATGCGGTAGGGGGCGTGATTCAGATTTTCACACGTCAAGGTCAACAGGGAGCCCGCCCTTATGGTCAGATCGCAATTGGATCAAACCGTTACAGTCAGCTATCGGCAGGGCTGTTTCATGCTCAAGGCGCCTGGGACACGGCGGTACAGGTGCAGCACACCGAAACAAAGGGCATTTCAGCCACGAATGCGCATGTTCCATGGGGTGTCTTCAATGCAGACCGTGACGGTTTTCGCCAGAATTCTTTAAGTGCCCGCCTGGGTCTGAAGCTGGGCGAGGGCTGGCGCGCTGACAGCACCTTGATGCGATCTGATGGAGTCACCGGGTTTGATGAGGGCCCCGATTCCGATAGCCGATCCCGACTGGTGAGTGAAATCTTGTCGTTCTCCCTTCAAGGCAAAATGAGCGCAAATTGGACATCAACCATGCGTTGGGCTCGATCCAAAGACGGTTTTGATGTGGTCTCAAACGATGGAAGCTACCCTCTCGGCAACACTGGCACGGTGCAAACCCAACTCAGCTGGGAAAACCAGGTCGATAGCCCTTTTGGGGTCTGGCTGCTTTTGGCTGAAAGCTTGCAACAGGAAGTGTCTCGGCCTGGGGCGGCTTACGAGGTATCTCGGCGCACCATCCATGGCCTGTCTGTGGGCCTGGAAGGGCAGCAAGGGCCGCATGGCTGGCAGGCCAATATCCGGCAGGATGAAAACTCTCAATTCGGCGCTCAAACCAATGGCACGGTCGGCTATGGTTACCAATGGAACCCCAGCTGGCGCATTCGTGCGGCAGCAGGAACAAGCTTTGTGGCGCCAAGTTTCAATCAGCTTTACTACCCTCTTTATGGCAATCCCCATTTATTGCCTGAACAGGGGCAACACCGCGAGCTGGGTGTGCATTGGGGGCCCGCGAGCGGGCACGAGTTCAAGTGGGCTCTTTTTGAGACTCGGATGCGTCATTTCATCAGTGCGGGCCCCTCCCCTCAAAACGTCCCTTACACGCGCACCAATGGGCTCAGCCTGTTTTACGGATGGCGAAAAGGAGACTGGATCTTGACCTCAGCCCTGGAACATGTCAACCCGCGCAACCAAACACCTGGGGCCAACGACGGGAAACTGCTGCCGCGCCGGTCTCAAAACAGCTTCAAGGTTTCGTCTGACAGGGTGGCCGGTGCTTGGCGTTGGGGGGCCGACCTCACGGCCTTCGGGCCACGCTTTGATGACCCAGCCAATCAAGTGCGCTTGGGTGGCTTTGGAACGCTCGACCTGCGTGCAGATTGGCACGTTGCCCCCCGATGGACCGTGGGGACACGCCTCAGCAACACACTGAATAAGCGTTACGAAACCAACTATGGCTACAACCCATTGGGCCGAACCGCTTACCTGACCCTGCGATACTCAGGAGATTGACGCTTCATTGCAAGGCTTCAGAAAATCGTTCAGGCCCGGCTTGACGCTATGCTTACACTCTTGACCACATCAGCAATATAGGCCAATTTCCTGCCATTCTTTTTTATCATGAGCAACTTTTACGAAGCCCAGGTCTTGACCGTTCAGCACTGGACAGACCGCCTTTTTTCTTTCACAACGGAGCGCGAAGCCAGTTTTCGTTACCAAAGCGGACAATTCGCCATGATCGGCTTGATGGTGAATGACAAGCCTTTGATGCGAGCGTACAGCATGGTCAGCCCGCATTATGAGGAAACCCTCGAATTCCTCAGTATCAAGGTTCAGGATGGCCCCTTGACTTCACGCTTACAACACATTCAGCCAGGAGACCATATTCTGGTGGGGCGCAAGCCTTCGGGCACCTTGCTGCTGCAAAACCTGCTGCCGGGCGGAACGCTTTACTTGCTCGCGACCGGCACCGGGCTGGCTCCATTCATGAGCATCATCCGCGACCCTGAGGTTTATGACCATTATGAGAAGGTGGTTTTAGTTCATGGTTGTCGACAAGTGAATGAACTGGCCTATCACACGATGATCACCGAAGACCTCCCAAACCATGAATTTTTTGGGGAACAAGTGATCCGTCAATTGCTCTATTACCCTACCGTCACGCGGGAACCTTTCCGTCATCAGGGGCGAATTCCTGTGCTCATCGAAAATGGCAGGCTGTGCGATGATCTTGGCCTGCCGCCCTTGAACCTAAGCACAGATCGATTCATGCTGTGCGGAAGCCCTGAAATGCTGAAAGACACTCGCACACTTTTAGACTCGATGGGCATGATTGAAGGCAATATGAGCCGTCGTGGCCACTATGTCATTGAACGCGCCTTCGTTGAGAAGTAAATCCAGTGATCAACACCCGGCGCTGCGCTGTCATGAAGAAATACCGTCTCAAGGGCTTCTTGGGGTTTTGGAATGGGGCAATTACCCTTGGGGGCCCCCACGTATGGCCGCGCAGCCTTGATGTGTACCCATGGCATGGATTTTGCTTTCTGCTTGCCCTGCTTTTTCTGCTGCCCGGCTCGGTATGGGCCCGTTTACAACAAACAGATCATGCCATTGTCGAGCTCGTGGCTGAGCGGGGAGGCGTGCATGCGGGGCAATCAGTTCAGGTCGGTTTGAGCCTGACACTGAAATCTGGCTGGCACACCTACTGGCGCAACCCCGGTGACTCTGGCTTGCCCACCACCCTGGAGTGGAATCTGCCTCCCGGGAGCCATATGGCTGCCATTGACTGGCCCGCCCCCGAACGCATTGAAGTTGGCCCCTTGGTGAGCTTTGGTTACGAAGGGGAGGTGCTTTTGCCCTTAACCTTCACCGCCCCGGCTTCCGCCCGGCCCGGAGACACCCTCCGTTTGCATGCCCAAGCCCGCTGGTTGGTCTGCAAGGATGTCTGCATTCCAGAATCAGCCGCCCTGGAGCTAAAGTTGCCCGTGCTTGAGCCGGGCAACTCGGCGCCGAGCACTTCGGCCAGCCCGGCTTTTGCGAGCCATGCGGCCTCCCAAGGCTTACCACTAAAAGCAAATTCGCTTGAGTTACTGCACCAAGGCCGCCATGCCGTATTGATGGTCACCCCCCCTCAAACTTCAGATAAATACGCAACACCCCCTTTGCCCCTGATTCATGTTTTCCCTTACCCCGAACGCCTGATTGAGCCGGCACAGCACGAGGTTTATCAAACTCCCTTGGGCTATGCCATCAAGCTGATGTTCTTGCCTGATGCCGTTCCCCCAGAGCATCTTGAGGGGGTTCTGGTGTCAAAACAAAAACTTGACGGCGAGGTTTCGGTATGGGGAAATCACTCCGTGGCGGCTGAATTTAAAGCCCTCGTAAAAGCTGTCGCGCAATTGCCCAGCTTTTCAGAGGCGGATCGGATTCACTTGATGTCTCCGGCCCCCTCAGCCGGGTTCAGCCTTGCAGCCAATACAAGCTCCATGAGCCTATGGGCTGCCCTGGGTCTGGCTTTGGTCGGGGGGATGATTTTGAACTTGATGCCCTGCGTTTTTCCTGTTTTATCAATCAAATTATTGAGCTTGGCGCGCAACCCCCAGAAGCCCTCGTTATTCAAGTATGCGATGAGTTACAGCACGGCCGTCGTGTTCAGCTTTCTGGCTTTGGGCGGCGCTTTGCTACTGCTACGGGAGGCGGGTCGCGCCGTCGGATGGGGCTTTCAGCTTCAAGAGCCTTCGGTGGTTTTTGGGCTGGCGGTGCTTTTTTCCTTGATTGGGCTGAATTTATTGGGCACCTTTGATGTAAGCAGCATCATCCCCCGCTCCCTGGCGATGTGGCGCACCCAGAGCCCCGTGCCGGATGCTTTTGCCTCGGGCGTGCTGGCCGTACTCGCCGCCACGCCTTGCACAGCCCCTTTCATGGGTGCTGCGCTCGGGTTTGCGCTCACTCAGTCTACGGGATGGAGCTTGCTGGTGTTTGGCGCCCTGGGTCTTGGCATGGCCCTGCCCTACTCCGCTTTGATACTTCTCCCTCAATGGCGTGATCGATTGCCAAGCCCAGGGATGTGGATGGTTCGGCTCAAGCAGGGCCTGGCCTTTCCGATGTTTGCGACAGTGGTGTGGCTGATTTGGGTTCTCGGGCAACAAAGCGGCATTGATGCCGCGGGCAAAGGGCTGCTGTCCTTGGTGGGCATCTCATGGGTGGCCTGGATGATGGGGGCGCCACCAGGTTCCAGCTCAATGGTTTGGCTGCGCAATCTTGTCTTGACAGGGGTGTTCGTGGGCCTTTTGGTTTGGAGTTCACCTCAGCTTCCCGGCCGTTCGTCTCAGGAAATGAAGGCAAAAGAAGCTCAGCCTGATTCTGTTGTTTCCCGGTGGCTTGAATTCAATGAAGACACCCTCTCTGATCACTTGGCCCGCGGCCATACGGTATTTATTGACTTTACCGCGGCGTGGTGTGTGACCTGCCAAGTCAATAAACTCATGGTGCTCAATTCATCTCGAACTTTACAAGATTTTTCCGAAGCGAAAGTGGTATTGATGCGTGCAGATTGGACTGATCGCAACCCGAACATTTCGGCAGCCCTTGCACGTCTGGGACGTAGCGGGGTACCGGTATATGCCTTGTTCCGGCCCGGGAAACCGCCGTTGTTGTTGCCCGAGTTGCTGACTGCCAAGCTTGTACGAGAAGCCCTGCAAGCCCCCTGAGATGACATTCATGAACGCCCCCCCCTCATGCTGAATTCAGGCAACGCCCATCTTTTAGAGCTTGATGCTGTGGAGTGCAGACGGGGCGAAAAGCGCTTGTTTAAAAGATTGTCAGCCCAAGTCGAAAGTGGCATGCTGCTGCGTGTGGAGGGGGAAAACGGCGCCGGCAAAACCACGCTGCTGAGAACACTCTGTGGCCTCTCATGCCCAGCGCGCGGGCGAGTTCTTTGGGGTGGCCGCAGCATCCTTGAGCAACGAGAATTTTATCATCGTCAGCTGGTGTATCTTGGGCACACCCTTGGCCTCAAGGAAGACCTCTCCGCCATCGAAAACCTGGAATCGGGATGGAGCCTTTCGGGGGCTCAGCCTTTGGCACAGGGCCAGGCCCATGAGGCCCTGTGCCAATCTGGCCTGTCGGGTCGAGAGCATCTGCCTGTCAAAGCCTTGTCCCAGGGCCAGCGCAAACGTGTTGCGCTGGCGCGGCTGGTGCTCGCCGCTGACACCCCTTTGTGGATCCTGGATGAGCCCCTCAATGCCCTTGATGCCTCGGCCACGCAATGGTTGCTGGGTCTTTTAATCGCACACCTCGAATGCGGCGGGCTGATTGTTCTGACAAGTCATCAGGCCCTTCCATGGCGCAACGCACCCCGACAACTTCACATCACACTTTGATGGAAATGACTGAGTCTTCATCTGGCATTTCATGGCTTTCAGCATGCCGAAGTGTTTTACTGCGAGACTTAAAACTCGCCCTTCGCCGACGCACCGATACCTTGGCATGCCTTGTTTTTTTTGCGATGGTGGTGAGCCTTTTTCCACTCGGCATTGGCCCTGAAGTGAATGTCTTGCGGAGTATCGGCCCCGGTGTTGTGTGGGTTGCCGCCCTGCTGGCTTCGATGCTGGCCCTGAACAGACTTTTTGTCGATGATGATCAAGACGGAACGCTGGAACAATTGATGTTGAGCCCCGCTCCCCTGCCATTGTTGATTTTGGGCAAAGTGCTGGCCCACTGGATTTCTTCAGGCCTGCTGCTGGTGCTGGCTTCTCCCCTGATTGCCCTTCAATTTGACTTGTCAAGGGCTGCGATGGGCACGCTATGCTGCACCCTTTTGCTGGGCACCCCGGTTTTGAGCCTGGTGGGCTCGATTGGTGCAGCACTCACGGTAGGGGTTCGAGGGGCGGGGGTTTTGGTGTCCTTGCTGGTACTGCCTTTGATGATGCCCGTGCTGATTTTTGCCGCCTCAGCAGTTCAGGACAGCGCCGCCGGAATGTCGGTCAGTGGCCATTTTTCACTGCTGGGCGCAATGCTTTTGGGGGCGGCAGTTTTGGCCCCCTTGGCGACTGCCGGGGCTCTGCGCATTGCACTTGATTGAGGCTCAGTTTCACTTCCAACATTTCACGGTGAAAAATGGGCTGCTGCGGCTGATTTGCAGCCGACGACTCCCTAGTCCGACAGTCTGTTAAAAGGTTTTTTGCAGGGCCGGGCCCATTGGAGCGAGGGTGGATGGTGTACCTGCCAAAGATTTCAGTCGATATAGGGCTTCAAGGGCTTCTTTGGGGGAGAGCCCATCGGGGTTAATTTGTTCAAAAGCTTCCTGGAGGGGGCAAGAAGAAGGCTGTGGTGAATCAGGTTCAGGAGCCACCGCGAAGAGATCCATTTGAGCTTGATCAGCCTTTTGCTGGTTTTCCAGCGCAGCCAAGCTGGCGCGGGCTTGACGCACGAGGCTGGCCGGCATGCCTGCCAAGCGGGCCACCTGTACGCCATAGCTTCGACTGGCCGGCCCATGCTGAATTTCGTGCAAGAACACAATATCATCACCCTGTTCAGCAGCAGCGACATGAATGTTGATGGCATGAGGGTGCTTGGCAGGCAATTGTGTCAGTTCAAAATAGTGCGTGGCAAACAGCGTAAACGAACGGTTTTTGTCGTGCAAATGGCTGGCAATGGCGCCGGCCAGAGCCAGCCCATCAAAGGTGGAGGTGCCGCGGCCAATTTCGTCCATCAAAACCAGTGAGTGTTCTGTAGCGCTGTGCAAAATAGCCGCCGCTTCGGTCATTTCGAGCATGAAAGTTGATTGGGCATTGGCCAGGTCGTCGGCGGCACCGATGCGGGTATGAATGGCATCGATCGGGCCCAGCCGACAAGCCGCCGCCGGAACGTGAGAGCCCATGCTGGCGAGCAAAGCAATCAAGGCCACCTGCCGCATAAAGGTGCTTTTGCCGCCCATGTTGGGGCCGGTGATAATAAGCATTTTGCGCTGCGCATCAAGCCGGCAGTGGTTGGCGATAAAGGGCCCCCCTCCGGTTTCTTGCAGCCTCGATTCAACCACCGGGTGCCGCCCGCCTTCAATATCCAGGCATGCTGTGCGCACAAACTGAGGGCGGCACCAGCTCAGGGTTTGTGAGCGTTCGGCCAAGGCACTGAGGGCATCGATGGCGCCAAGGGAGCGACCGAGCCGGCTCAGGGGCTCCAGATGGCTTTGCAATTGTTCCAGCAGTTGTTCGAAGAGAAATTTTTCGCGGGCCAAAGACCGGTCTTGGGCCGAGAGGGCTTTATCTTCAAAGGCTTTGAGCTCCGGGGTGATGAAGCGTTCGGCATTTTTGAGCGTCTGTCGGCGTTGATAGTCTGGGGGGACCTTATCCCGTTGGCCTTGGGTGACTTCAATGAAAAAGCCATGAACTTTATTGAACTGAACCCTCAGGTTGGCAATGCCTGTGCGGGTGCGCTCGCGGGCTTCCACGTCAAAGAGAAAATCATCGCAGTTTTGGCTGATGGCTCGCAGTTCGTCGAGTTCGGCGTCGAAGCCTGAGGCAATCACACCGCCCTCACGAATCAGGGCTGCCGGCTCAGAGGCCAGTGTGGCGCGCAGGGTGTGGAGAATCCCGGGGTTCGGGTTCAAGGCTTCGGCCAATTGCTCCAGCATTGAGGTGTTGCGGGGCAGCCGTTCGAGCAATTGAGGCAAGTGCTCAAGAGATTGGCGCAGGCCCTGAAGCTCGCGCGGTCGCACTTGACGCAGGGCGATTCTGGCTGTGATACGCTCAACATCACTCATCCCTCGCAGAGCTTGGCGCAGGGCCTCAAAGCCGCATTCGATCAGACGATCAATGGCATCATGACGCTCAGAGGCCGTTTCTCTCTCACGTTGTGGATGCATCAGCCAGTGGCGCAAGGTTCGGCTGCCCATGCCGGTTTGACAGGTGTCCAGCACCGACAGCAGGGTGGGCGAATTTTCGCCGCGCAGGGTTTTTGTGAGTTCCAGATTGCGATGAGTACTGGGCGGAAGCTCGAGCAAGTCTGTTGAACGCACCACCCTGAGACGTCGCACATGCGCCAAGGATTGGCCTTGAGTGTGCTCGGCGTAGCTCAGCAATGCCGCTGCGGCTGTATGCGCAGCCGGAAGATTTTGAGCATTCAAGCCGGCCAGACTGGCCACTTGGAGTTGTTCGCACAACTTGCGCTGACCCAGGGCGGGGTCAAATTGCCATTCAGGCCGGGACGTGACGGGAGCTCGCTGGGCGGCCAATGCCGTGGCCACAAGGGTGGAGGGTGGATGGTCACGATGAATCAAAATTTCTGTGGGATCAAGTCGGGCCAGCCAGGCAGACAAGTCCTTGGCCTCGCATTCAGTCAAGCCAATTTCGCCTTGAGTCAGGCTCAGCCAGGCCAACCCCATGGTGGTGCTGCCCTTGTGTGGGTGGCGGCTGACCGCAAGCAAGATGGCGTCGGATTTATCGGACAGAAGCTCGCTGTCTGTGAGGGTTCCTGGGGTTACCACCCGAACCACTTTGCGTTCTACGGGGCCTTTCGAGCTGGCGACATCGCCCACCTGTTCGCACAGGGCCACGGCTTCTCCCGATTTGACCAGCTTGGCCAAGTAGGTATCCACCGAGTGCACGGGAATACCGGCCATGAGGATGGGTTCGCCCGCACTGTGCCCTCGGGTGGTCAGGGTGATGTCGAGCAGTTGATGGCCCTTGCGGGCATCGTCGAAGAACAGTTCATAAAAGTCGCCCATTCGGTAAAACACCAGCGTGTCCGGGTAGCCTGCCTTGATGCGCAGATACTGCTGCATCATGGGGGTGTGTTTTGCGAAGTCTTCCGGCGCATCGCCGAGCAATTCTTGGGCCATGGTGAGCGTGCCGAATGAGGCTCAAAAAGGGGCGCTGTCCTTGTTCAGGTCCGCCTTGCGAATGCGTGTGGGGCCTTTTTTGGGCACGCCTTCAGATTCTGCCAGAGCCTGCTCAGGGGTTTTGATACTGACGGCGTCAGGCGCTAGCGACTGACCCGCCTTGGCCTGAGCTGATGAAGTGCCACTGGATGCTTCAACTTTCAGGCTTGTGTAGGGCGACAGAATTTGCACCAGTTGCCCATAAATGCGCGGGTTGCCAGCAATGATTTCGCGCTGCTCAAGGAAGTCGGCTTCGCCACTGAAATTGCCGACCAGGCCGCCGGCTTCGGTAATCATGAGTGAACCGGCGGCCACATCCCACGGGCTCAGGCCGGTTTCAAAAAAGCCATCGCAAAAGCCTGCCGCCACATAGCACAGGTCAAGCGCAGCAGCCCCCGGGCGGCGCAAGCCGGCGCAGCGTTGCGAGATGGTGGAGAATATCTCGAGGTAGTTTTTAAAATTGTCGCCACGGCGAAACGGAAAACCGGTTCCAATGAGAGCCTCAGACAAACGGGTTCTGCGTGACACCCGGAGCCGGCGGTCATTCATGAACGCACCGCGGCCCTTGGAGGCATAAAATAAATCATTATGTACAGGGTCATAAACGACAGCCTGCTGCACCTGCCCTTTGAAGGCCAAGCCAATTGAAACGGCATAAAAAGGAAAGCCGTGGATAAAATTGGTGGTTCCGTCCAGGGGGTCGATCATCCAGAGATACTCGCTGTCACGCGAACCATATTGATCACCTGATTCTTCGGCCAAGATCCTGTGCCCCGGATAAGCAGCGAGCAAAGTATCGATGATCACGCGTTCTGCCGCTTGGTCAACTTCGGTGACAAAATCATTGGGGGCCTTGGTGTGAACTTTGACCAAATCAAGATCGCGCGAAGCCTGATTGATCAACGCGCCGGCGCTGCGGGCTGCCTTGATGGCAATGTTGAGCATGGGGTGAAGGGCTGAAGACATAAAGCAATCTCGTGGTTCAATGAGCCAGCAGGCAAAAATAAAGAGCGCAGCGCCCGGCGCTTCGCTGAAGGCCGCGCAGGCGTAAACGGAGCAAATTCAACGAAGTGGCTGCCATAAAATGGCCATAGCGGACACCGGATCGTCCAACATTTTAGCCGCCCTTGAGTTTCAGCGTGGGTCATATGGAGTGAATCAACATTCACTTCATCGTGTGCAAGCGCCGTTTTTAGGATGTTTTTGTGCAAACTTTGCCTGTCAGCCCCCCCCTCGATGCCACTCGATTTATTTTGGTCCATGCAAGCCACCCCCAAAACATAGGGGCTGCAGCCCGTGCCATGCGGGTGATGGGCTTTCATGACCTTGTGTTGGTGTCTCCACGATGGCCGGATGTGCTGGAGCATCCGCAGGCTGTGGCCATGTCCAGTGCGGCCACCGAGGTGTTGCGAACAGCGCGGGTGGTTGACAGCTTGACCGAAGCGCTGGAGGGCATCACCTTCGCGTGTGCCACCGCCATGACGCCCCGCGATTTTGGCCCGCCCACTTTGGCGCCACGGTCTTGTTTTGAGGCCCTGGCCTCCACGGATCATCGCGTGGCTTTGGTGTTTGGTGGCGAGCGCTTCGGGCTGAGCAATCAGGACGTGTATCGTTGTCATGCGACCCTGAGCATCCCGACTGATCCGTCTTATGGCTCGCTGAATTTGGCTCAGGCGGTGCAGCTGTTGAGTTATGAATGGCGGCAGGCCTGTGGAGGGTTTCCGGTGCAGCCCCGCACACCACAACCTCACTGGGCCGATGCCAAGGCCGTGGCAGGCTTGCTGGGTCACTGGGAAGAGGCTTTGGTTCAAATTCGCTACCTCCAGCCCGAGGCCCCAGGAAAACTCATGTTTCGACTGCAACAAACCCTTTATCGCATGGGGCTGACCACAGAGGAAGTGCATATTCTGCGCGGGGTGGCCCGGGCCGTGCTCAAATCATCCCGTCAAGACTCTCTGGCAGCCTGCCAGGCTTCCAAATAAACTTCAAATTCAAATCAGATGGGTTTTCTGAGTAGGCAATGAGCATGAACAAGGCTTTGCTTTGCCTCATCGGCCCGATACGCAAGCCCCTTACCTCTACGGATTTTTTCATGTTCCAGCGCCTTCGAGAAGATATCGCCTGCATTCTTGAGCGAGATCCTGCCGCCCGGTCATTCTACGAGGTGGTGTTTTGCTATCCCGGCCTTCATGCCCTCTGGTTTCATCGATGCGCGCATCGGCTGTGGGGCTGGAGGCTGAGGGGATTGGCCCGCTGGCTGTCTTCTGTATCCCGCTTTTTGACCGGCATTGAAATACACCCTGCGGCCCAAATCGGCCGACGGGTGTTCATGGACCACGGCATGGGCATTGTGATCGGTGAAATGGCTGAAGTGGGTGATGACTGCACTATTTACCAAGGCGTGACCCTGGGCGGAACCTCCTTGGTCAAGGGCAGCAAGCGTCACCCTACCCTTGAAGCGGGTGTGATTGTGGGGGCGAATGCCTGCGTCTTGGGGGGCTTCACGGTCGGGGCGGGTGCGAGGGTGGGGTCTTGTGCGGTTGTCACATGCCCGGTGCCTGCGGGGTCCACCGCAGTAGGCAACCCGGCCCGCATCATTGAGCACGCTCCCCAAGAGTCGCATGAAACAAAAGCCGCCCGCATGGGGTTTTCTGCTTATGGTGTCACCCAAGGTGATGACCCTCTCGCCCAAGCCCTGAAGGGCTTGATCGACAATGCCGCTCACAATACTCATCAAATCGGCTTATTGTGGGCTGCCCTTGAAAAATTATCGCCGCCCACACCACAGGCTCCAGATGGTTTGCCTCGACAAGCCCCAAGCCCTGAAAATCCTGATATGAAAGGCCTGAATTCTCTGCCCAAATCAGAGTAATCCAGCGGCCTCGTCCAGACGAGATGGTGAACTCACCCGTCCCACCGGTTCAGCCGATTGAACTTCGGCCCACAACTTGGTTTCGTTAGGCAAATGGCGATTGTGCTGGCTGTGCAGCAAATCATCGGCAGATAAACCCTGGCTCTGGCAGCAAAACGACTGGCAGCACTGGGTGTATGACCGCCAGAGCATCGTCCCCGTGCGACTGAAATCACCGACGATGCCAAAGCTTGGGTGGTGAATCTGGCGTGTCAACAACCCCATGCCCCAGGGAACCTCTGCAAAACCCATTGTGGATGAGTGCGCCTTTCCCGGATGGGAGATTCAAGGCGGATTTTGCAGAGGTTTCTTTGCCAGCCTTGGTTTGCGTCAGTCCTGATTAAATTCGGGCCATTCTGAAGCTCATGCTATAACTCGCGCTACATAAATGGATTTTGACCCCTTTCGTACAGTATCAGTATCAACGCAGCAAAAACAGCGAGACAAGGTCGAATGAAAAAAGGTTTTTACACCATCATGTCGGCGCAGTTTTTCAGCTCGCTGGCAGACAACGCCCTTTTTGTGGTGGCGGTTGAGCTTTTAAAGAATGCCGGGGCTCCGGGTTGGCAAGAAGCGGCCTTGGTGCCCATGTTTGCACTTTTTTATGTGCTTTTGGCGCCCTTTGTCGGCCCTTTCGCAGATGCCCTGCCCAAGGGCAAGGTGATGCTGATTGCCAACCTGATCAAGGTGGCGGGTTGCGTCATGATGCTCTCGGGTGTGCACCCCTTGGGGGCCTATGCGATCGTGGGCTTGGGCGCGGCTGCTTATTCGCCCGCCAAGTATGGCATCTTGACCGAGCTCTTGCCTGCTTCGCAACTCGTCAAGGCCAATGGCTGGATTGAAGGCTTGACCATTGCTTCGATCATTTTGGGCGTTTTGATTGGCGGCCAGCTGGTCGGAGACGCGGTCGGGATGCGGCTGTTGGATGTGAATGTTCCTGGCATTGATTCGCACATTGACACCACGGCCGAAGCCGCCATAGCCACCTTGATTTTGATTTACGGCGTGGCCGCTTTGTTCAACCTGCGTATTCCCTTGACCGGGGTGAAGATGCAGCCTCTTCAGGTGCGGCCTATGGTAATGATCTCAGACTTTGCCCATTGCAATCGTCGGCTGTGGCAAGACAAGCTCGGCCAGATCTCGCTGGCCACAACCACGCTCTTTTGGGGGGTTTCAGGCAATTTGCGCTACATCGTGTTGGCTTGGGCAGCGGTCGCCTTGTCCTATGACATCACACAGGCCTCGGCGCTGGTCGGGGTGGTTGCGATTGGCACGGCGGTGGGTGCCGTCGTGGCTTCGATGCGCATGAGGCTGGACGGCGCCACGGCGGTCATTCCCCTCGGCATTGTGATGGGGGTTCTGGTGCTGGCCATGAACCTGATCAGCCACCTCTGGGCCGCGGTACCATTTTTGATCGTACTCGGCGCCCTGGGGGGGTTTTTGGTGGTGCCCATGAACGCTTTGCTCCAGCATCGCGGGCATAACTTAATGGGGGCAGGCCGCTCGATTGCAGTACAAAACTTCAATGAGCAGGCTTGCATTTTAGGTTTGGGGGCCTTGTATACCGGAATGACCCGTTTCGGCCTGTCGGCCTTTGCCGCCATTTCTGTGTTTGGCTTGGTGGTGGCCGGAACCATGCTGCTCATTTACCGGTGGCATCAATCCAACGGCGTACGCCATAAAGACGAACTCGACCGCCTTTTGGCGCTGGCTCGCTCTGATGTGCACAATGCGCCTCATCCAACCCCATCCGCCAAAGACGTATGAGCCTTTCACCTGGCTCGGCTGAGCGCTTTCCAGGCAGGGTGAATGAACCGCTTTTTCCAGCTCTGGCCCTGTTGTTGAACGCACTGACCTGGGGCTTGTTCTGGTGGCCCCTGCGTCAGCTTGAAATGCTCGGTCTTCATCCGCTGTGGGCCACGGCCCTCATGTTTTCTTTGGCTACGCTATGGGTCTCTTTGGTGTGGGCACACGCTTGGAGAGAGGTCTTGACGTCGAGGCCGCTTTGGCTGGTTGCCTTGGCGGCTGGCGCCACCAACTCGGCTTTTAATTGGGCGGTGGCCAGCGGTGATGTGGTGCGTGTCGTCTTGTTGTTTTATCTTATGCCTCTTTGGGCTGCTGTGTTGGCCCGATGGCTTCTCCAGGAAGCCCTGACTGCCTGGGTTTGGGGCCGCGTGGCGCTGGCCATGGGCGGGGCACTGGTCATTCTTTGGCCGGCTTCAGGCACGACTGAAATTGCGCTTCCCTGGCCTTCTTCGCTGGCCGATGGCTTGGGTTTGGCTGGCGGGTTTTTCTTTGCCTTGAACAATGTGCTGCTGCGCCGGGAAGCCGAAAGCAGCGGAGCCAGTCGGGCCTTATCGATGTTTTTCGGGGGGACTCTGGTGGCGGGAGCTTGTGGGCTGTTATTGGCCCCTGCCGGGCATTTGCCTTGGTTGCCAGCCTTGGCTTGGCCATGGGTGCTGGGCGTGACCGCACTGAGCATGGTATTGTTATTAAGTAATTTTGCCTTGCAATACGGAGCCGCCCGGTTGCCCGCCAATGTCGCCGCCATTTTTATGTTGAGCGAAGTCATTTTCGCCACGGTTTCGGCCATCTGGCTGGGCTCGGCTGAACTGGGGCCCAGAGTCATTTGGGGCGGGGGCCTGATTTTGCTGGCAGCGGTTCTGGCGCTGATGCCTTCACACCCATCCAAAGGTTCACATGTCCACACTTCATGATTTCAATGCCGTCTCCATCAACGGAGAGGCTTTTTCTTTTGGTCAATATCCCGGCAAAGTTTTTCTGATTGTCAACACCGCCAGTCAATGCGGTTTTACGCCGCAGTTCGCCGGTTTGGAGTCCCTCTGGAAAACCTATGCTTCACGGGGCCTCATGGTGGTTGGCTTCCCTTGTAATGAATTTGGCCACCAAGACCCCGGAACCAATCAGGAAATTGCTTCGTTTTGTCACCTCAACTATGGAGTCAGCTTTCCCATGATGAGCAAAGTGGAAGTCAATGGCGAGAATGCTCATCCGCTTTGGAAATGGCTGACCCATGAAGCTCGTGGGGTGCTGGGCACCCAGGCGATCAAATGGAATTTCACCAAATTTCTCGTTGGCAAAAACGGGGAGGTTCTCAAGCGCTACGCCTCTGTCAACTCACCGGAATCGCTGGTAGATGACATCGAAAAAGCCCTGGCTGACTGAACGACCAGCCGCATCCAACGGCTTGCCCGCCCGTATTTCCCTTTGCTGCTTCTTTGCTCCTTTTGTGAGACCCCCATGTTTGAGCATGTTGAACCCTATCCGGGCGACCCCATCCTGACCCTCAATGAAACCTTCGGGCAGGACCCCCGCCCTGGCAAAGTCAATTTATCTATTGGCATTTACTTTGATGATGCCGGACAACTCCCGGTGATGCAGGCTGTTCGTGAGGCCGAGGCCTCCGTGGCGGGCACCGTCAGCGCCCGCCCCTACCTTCCGATGGAAGGCTTGGCGGCCTATCGCCAGGCGGTGCAACACTTGCTTTGGGGCCCAGAGCATGAAGCCGTCAAGAGCCACCGAATTGCCACCATCCAGACTGTGGGTGGCTCCGGGGGGCTCAAAGTGGGGAGTGATTTCCTCAAATGTTACTTTCCTGACAGCGAAGTCTGGGTCAGTGACCCCACCTGGGACAACCATCAATCGATCTTTCGGGGTGCCGGATTGAAGGTTCACACTTACCCCTACCATGACCCGATCACCGGAGGCCTGCGCTTTGACGACATGCTGGCCACCTTGCAAAATTTGCCTCTGCGCAGCATCGTGCTGTTGCATGCTTGTTGTCACAACCCCACCGGCATTGATTTATCGCCTCATCAGTGGAACGCGCTAATCCCCGTGATTCGCTCGCGGCAGTTAATACCTTACCTCGACATGGCCTATCAGGGCTTTGGTGACGGATTGGTCGAAGATGCCGCGGCCTTGCATGCACTCACGAATGCTGGTATCAGCTTTTTTTGCGCCAACTCGTTCTCGAAAAGTTTTTCTCTCTACGGGGAGCGTTGTGGGGCTTTGAGCGTGGTCTGCCCCGATGCCAGCCAAGCCTCAAGGGTGTTAGGGCAACTGAAAGCCACCATCCGGAAAAACTATAGCAGCCCACCCAGTCATGGCGCGCGCCTGGTGGCTCAGGTGTTGCAAACCCCGGCGCTTTATAGGGCCTGGGCCGATGAACTTGGCAGCATGCGTCAGCGTATCAAGGCCATGCGTCAGTGTGTGGCGGAGGGCTTGGCATCAGCCCTTCCGGGCTATGATGTATCGAGGTTTACGCGCCAGCGTGGCATGTTCAGCTATACGGGCTTGAGTGAAACCCAAGTCAATGCCCTGCGCGAGCGTTATGGTGTTTATTTGCTGCGTTCGGGGCGCATGTGTGTGGCGGGGCTCAATGCTCGCAATGTGGGCGCTGTGACACAAGCGTTTGCCCATGTGATCAGTCACCCTGTTTGAGGCTTGGCCGGGCTCAAATTTTATTCGCTCTTTTGTGTTCTTTTGAGGTGTCACGGTTTTTTTTTGACGCATTCAGGTCGAAATTTCCTTTAATGTAGTGACACCGTTTTTTTAACCGAATGTGACTGAACGTGTCTGATGCGCCTGATTCTCATGTAGTCTCCGGCAGTCCGCCGCCCGATTCTGCCAACCCTGAGCTCCACAATTTGGGCGCCAAGGTCGAGCACCGTGCCGCGATTCGGGTCAATATTACCTGGAAAGCCAAGGTCATGATGGGGGCGTCTTCGGTGCTGGATGTCAAAACCGCCGATATCAGCACTTCCGGGGTGGGGCTGGTAGGGCATCACCCGCTCCCCCAACACAGTGTTTTACAGTTGGCTATTCAGGTGCCACACCCTACGCTGTCAGGCCAGTTTGCGGTGATCACAGGCAAAATCAAGGTAGCTTTTCAGGTTATGCGCGGGGGAGAATACCGCACGGGTGCCCAGTTTATTGACCTCCCGGAGTCTTACCGGGAATTACTGCGCATCTGGATTGAGCGGCTGATCCCAAAAAATTAACATGAGACCGATCTGCGTGCCCATACTGCGCAAAGATGGATCTCAAGCAGCTTGTTTTCTGGAACGGTAACAATAGAGGCTGTTGTACCTGAAGGGGGGCCTGGGCCGGAGGCATTCCTCAGCGCTTGTGCTTCAGTTTAAACCTTTTTAATTATGATGGAAATTGTATGACCAACACATCACCTTTCGGCCCCTTTGCCCCGGGTTTTGAATTTTTGCAAGGTTGGGTCAATCAAGCGAGCGCGGCGTTGCCGGGCATTGGGCAATGGGTAACCCCCACCCTTGACCCCCAAGAGCTCGAAAAACGCATCAATGAACTGCGAACAGTACAATTTTGGCTGGAGCAAAATGTACGCATGATCGCTGGCACCATTCAAGCCTTGGAGGTTCAAAAAATGACCCTCTCCACGCTCAAAACCATGAATGTTCACATGGAAGACTTGCGAGGCTCGCTGCAAATCAAGCCCCAAGCCAGCGACAACCCGACAGCTACGGTTGCACAGCCAGCCGCAACAAAATCAGGCCCCGACCCCGCGAAACCGGCCAACAACAACCCTGCCAGCGCAGACCCGATGCAATGGTGGAACTCGCTTACCCAGCAGTTTACCCAGCTGGCTACAGAGGCCATGCAAAAAAGCGCCGAAGATGTCAGCAAGCATATGAGTACGGGGCTGCACGCTACAACAGCAAGCACCCAAAGCCCGTCGTCGGGGCCGGCTCCAGGCTCCGAGGGGGATGGCAGCAAGGCCACAGAAAAACCCAGTCGCAAGACGGCGCCCAAAGCGGCCCCCAAAGCACCGCGCTGATCTCGGAGTTTTGCAGAGGTTCCTTAGCCTGTTATTCTTTGGGTACCTGAACGGGTGAGTTGACCCTGCAACACCTGAAGAACCTGATGATTGCAGGGCAAACAACAACCTGAGGCCTATCCGGGGTTGCTCGTCAAGCAGCTGCCCCCCCCTCGACAGGGACGTCGTAGGGCAGGGCTATCGCCCGCAAGACTGGGCCATCAGCCTGGCCCAGCCGCAAGGCAGGGCCCTGCAAGGCCGCCCACTTAACCTCCACCAGCATCACACTGCCTGAACCTTGAAGTGAAGGGGCGCTATTGACCACTCTCCCGGCAGGCTGCCCGGGGTCTTCCGGGTGAAACACTTCCTGACCGGCCCACGCCTTGGCATCGACTTCAAACAAAAACATTCGGCGCTTGATGGTGCCTCGGTATTGGGATCGGGCCACCACCTCCTGTCCGGGGTAGCACCCTTTTTGAAAATGAATGCCACCAATGAGCTCAAAGTTGATCATTTGAGGAACAAACTGATCCATCGTGGCCTGTTCAATCAAAGGAATGCCGCTGCATACTTCGGTCCAGCGCCAGGCATCCAAAGGCAAGGAAGGCGCAGACGGTGCTTGATGCCCCATGAGCCAAGCGCGCGCTGTACAGCCCACCGGAGGCAGGTGGATGAGCGAGCTGCCGTCAGGCAAGCGGCGGTGGCTCCACACAGGCGGGGTTCCGGCCCTTTCGAGCGCGGCGGTTGCCGGATCGCCAGCGAGACCCCACAAACGGGGTGAGTCAGGGGCCCCCCAAGCCGGGCTCGTGAGTTTACAGCGGGCCCTGAGCACAAACATCGACAGCCGCTTCAGGGTGGCAGACAGAACGCTTTGATGGCAAGCCAGCCACACCAAGCCGGGCCCGGGGGTCCAACCGATCAAGCTGGCCAACAAACGGCCCTTGGGTGAGCAGAACGCGGCCAGGCGAGCCTGCGAGTCATCCAGCAGTTTGAAGTCATGGCTCAGTTGTCCGTGGAGAAAAGTGGCGGCGTCGTCGCCCTCAGCTCGAATCAAACCCCAGTGGGTCAATTCAGTCGCGCCATGCCATGGGAAGAAGGTCAGTTTAGAAGTCATCCTCCGATTATCATCAGTCTTGCAAAATTTGGAAACTCTGGCGGAATTGCCTCAAACTACGCACATCAATGTGTGGCTGACGGCCCGCCCTATTGGATGGGCTGATGATGCGTGGTGTAGCATGAAATGGGTTCGCTATTTTTTTCTGCTCTTGATGTTCATGGCTGCTTCACTGGCGGGGGCCATTGCCTGGTGGCTGGAGCAGCCCTTGGCCCTGGCCAACGAGACCATTGAGTGGTCTGTCGAGCCTGGAACCCCCCCCCGTGGGGTGGCCGAAGGCTGGGTCAAGGCGGGCGTTCAAACACCTTCGTGGGCGCTTTATTCCTGGTTTCGATGGTCGGGGCAGGCCACTAAAATCCGGGCGGGCAGCTACGAAATTGACCGCTCCATCACGCCCAAGTCACTGCTGAAAAAAATGGTTCAGGGTGATGAAACCATGGCCACCGTCCGTTTCATTGAGGGCTGGACATTTCGTCAAATGCGCGCCGAGCTCGCCAAAGCCTCCGGCCTGCAAGCGACCATTTTGAGCCTGACCGACGAGCAGGTGATGGACGCTCTCGGGGGTACGGGTGTGCCGGCAGAAGGATGGTTTTTTCCTGACACTTACGCTTATGCCAAGGGCTCGAAAGACCTCACTGTTTTAAAGCGTGCTCATCGTGCCATGCAGCGCCACTTGGCAGAAGCATGGGCGGCACGTTGGCCAGACAGCCCGCTTCGCGCCCAATCAGAGTTGCTGATTTTGGCCTCTATTGTCGAAAAAGAAACAGGCATCGCGTCTGACCGCAGCAAAGTCGCTGGTGTGTTTTTGAATCGCCTGCGAATGAATATGCCCCTCCAGACCGACCCGACGGTCATTTACGGCCTGGGCGAGTCTTTCGATGGCAATTTGCGCAAACGCGATTTGCAAACCGATACCCCCTACAACACGTACACTCGAATGGGTTTGCCGCCGACCCCCATTGCCATGCCAGGCAAGGCTTCTTTGTGGTCTGCGGCCCAGCCTGATTCAATCAAAGCCTTGTATTTCGTAGCCCGCGGTGATGGCAGCAGCGTTTTCAGCGAAACGCTGGCCGAACACAACCGCGCTGTCAACAAATATCAGCGGAGCCGCTGACCCCTCCCGCCCAGTGGCTTGGCCCGACCCTTGATGTTACCCATCGTCCGGGTCATGCCCCTCATATTCATCTTTGGAAGGTATAGCCTTGTGAGATCATGTTTTATCACTTTTGAGGGCATTGATGGTGCTGGCAAATCAACCCACTTGGCCGATGTGGCGGCCCGTTTGCGGGCTCATGGCGCCGAGGTGGTACTGACGCGAGAGCCCGGAGGCACGCCTCTTGCTGAACAGTTGCGCCACCTTTTGCTCCACACCCCGATGGACCCTCTCTCCGAAGCCCTGATCGCCTTTGCAGGCCGTCGCGACCATGTGCTTCAAGTGATTTCCCCGACGCTTCAGGCTGGGCACACGGTGTTGTGTGATCGTTTTTCAGACGCGACTGCGGCCTACCAAGGAGGAGGGCGGGGGCTCTCGCCCGAGATTCTTGACTGGCTTGAGTGCCAGGTGCATCCTGATCTGCAACCCGACCTCACCTTTTGGTTTGATCTTCCCGCTGAAGTGGCCGCCCAACGTCGAGCCCAAGCCCGGTCGCCTGACCGGTTTGAGCAGCAAGATACCGGATTTTTCGAGCGTGTGCGCACTGTTTACGCCAAACGGGCGCAAGCTTTCCCCCACCGATTTATTCAAATCAACGCCCAGGCCAGCATCGAGGAGGTCAGGCGCCAGATTCACCAAGCCCTGGAGGCGCGAGGATGGTGACCACCGCAGCGCAGCCGGCACCAAGCCACCGCCCGCAGGCACTGGATATGCCTTGGTTGAGGCCGGCCTTGCAGAAGGCACTGCATGAGCTTCAAGCTCATGCCCTGCTTCTGAGCCTGCCGCCTGGGGCGGGCGCTTTTGAATTGGCCTTGGCCATTGCACAGGGCTGGTTATGCCAAAACCCCCAAGACGGTTTTCCTTGTGGTCAGTGCCGCAGTTGCCACTGGTTCGCGGTACGAAGCCACCCTGATTTTCTGGGCCTTCTGCCCCAAGCCCTCGAAGCCTCCCTGGGTTCCCAGAACCCTGAAACCAGCTCGGCTGAAGAGAAGTCAACTCAAGCCAAGTCCAGCCACGAAATCAAGGTCGATGCGGTTCGCAGTGCTGTGTCTTTCGTCCAGACCACCTCCTCCAGTGGCCGCATCAAAGTCATCCTGATTCACCCGGCCGAACGCATGAATCTGGTGGCCTCCAATGCGCTGCTCAAAACGCTTGAAGAGCCTGCCGGCGTGGCCCGGTTTATTTTGAGTTGCAGCGCACCACAGGCCCTTTTGCCCACGGTGCGCAGTCGCTGTCAGGTGTTGCCTGTGCCCTGGCCAAACACCGAGCAGGCCACCACCTGGTTGGCCCAGCACTCGATTCAACAGCCTGAAGTGCTGCTGGCGGCCGCAGGCGGTTTGCCCTTGGCCGCCAGAGATTGGGCTGCAGAAGGACTGACAGCCGAGGCTTGGCTCGATATTCCTCGCTGTGCGATCAAAGGCGAGCCGGCGGCGCTGGCAGCCTGGCCTATATCACGTTGGGTGGATGCTTTACAAAAACTTTGTCATGACACCCTGTGCGTAGCGGTTCAGGGGGCGCCCCGGTTTTTTCCGCCAGCCGTCGTGCCCCGGGGGGCCTCACTCAAAGCCTTGGCATCCTGGGGGCGCCAACTGCATGAGCTCGCACGCCACGCCGACCACCCCTGGAGCCAGCCTCTGGCTTTGGCGGCCTTGTTGCAACAAGCCCGGCAAGCCTTGGCCCGTTCCTGAGCCTGCGGGCAGGGAGGGCCTCAGCGGTTGTAAGCTGTTTCTCCGTGGGAAGAAATATCCAGGCCTTCGCGCTCGGCCTCCTCAGACACTCGCAAGCCGATGACAAGATCAGTCACTTTGAAGGACAAGAAGGCCACCACGGCTGAAACCACGATGGTGATCAACACCCCTTGGGCCTGAACCCAAAGTTGGGGGCCAATGCCCGGATAGCTGCCACATTGATTGAGAACATAGTCGCAAATACCCATTCCTTTGAGGTCCGGGGAGGCAAATACGGCGGTCAACAAGGCCCCCAGCATGCCACCCACCCCATGCACCCCAAAAACATCCAGGGAATCATCCGCACCCAACAGTCGTTTTAAGCCATGGACACCCCACAGGCACACCAAACCTGAGATCGCTCCGATCATGAGCGCGCCCACCACACCCACAAAACCGCAGGCCGGCGTGACAGCCACCAAACCTGCGACCGCCCCGGAAACCGCGCCTAGCATCGAGGCCTTGCCTTTCATCAGGGTTTCACCGGCAGACCAACTCAGCGTGGCGGCCGCTGTGGCTGCAAGGGTATTGATGAAGGCCAGGCCGGCTGTGCCATTGGCCTCTAAATTCGAGCCGGCATTAAAGCCAAACCAGCCCACCCAAAGAAGCGCGGCACCCACCATGGTCAGGGCCAGACTGTGAGGAGGCATGGGCTCTTTTCCATAGCCAATACGCCGGCCCACCATATAGGCCCCGACCAGCCCAGCCACGGCAGCGTTAATGTGCACGACCGTTCCACCCGCAAAATCCAGAGCCCCTTTGGCCCACATCCAGCCCGCAGCTTGGGTGACCCTCTCAAGGGAAGCGGCGTCGCTGATGGCGTCCGGGCCATCCCAGAACCACACCATATGGGCGATGGGCAGGTAGCTGAAGGTGAACCACAGCACCGAAAACAGCAGAACCGCCGAAAATTTCATTCGCTCAGCAAAAGCCCCCACAATCAAGGCGGTGGTAATGGCTGCAAAAGTGCCCTGAAACGCCACAAACACCAATTCAGGAATCACGACCCCTTTGCTGAATGTCGCCGCCACGCTGTCAGGGGTGATGCCATTCAAAAATAACTTGTCAAAGCCCCCGATGAAAGCGTTGCCGCCTGTGAAGGCCAGTGAATAACCGTAAATCACCCACAACACGGAAATCAGCGCGAAAACAAAAAATACCTGCATCAAAATCGACAGCATGTTCTTGCTTCGAACCAAGCCGCCATAAAACAGCGCCAAACCCGGAATCGTCATCAAAATAACCAAGGCTGTCGAGGTCATCATAAAGGCTGTATCGCCTTTATGAGGGCTGGCTTGGCTTGGTGCAGCCCCTGGAACAAGCCCTGATGAGATCACGGCATTGCCCCCTGAAGTGGCCTCTGTACCAGGCACCACGGCAAGAGACGCCGGCTGAGCCCCAACCCCCCGGCCCATCAGGCCAATGGTGAGGGTCAGGAGGAACAAAACGAAAAATTTTTTCATAAACTCACGGTTCCTTGAAGGGGCTTACAAGGCGTCCTGGCCGGTTTCGCCAGTACGGATGCGAATGACTTCTTCGAGTGAGGTCACAAAAATTTTGCCGTCCCCGATTTTTCCCGTGCGTGTGACCATCTGGATGGCGTCAATCACTTGCTCAACGATGGCATCATCGACGGCGGTCTCGATTTTCAGCTTGGGTAAAAAGTCAACCACATACTCAGCACCCCGATAAAGCTCGGTGTGCCCTTTTTGGCGCCCAAAACCCTTGACTTCAGTCACCGTTGCCCCTTGCACACCAATAGCGCTGAGAGCCTCACGCACTTCGTCGAGCTTAAAAGGCTTGATGATGGCGGTTACCATTTTCATGGTTGTTTCCCCTTTTTTTGATGTGGTCAGAAGTTGTATTTCAAAGAGAGCAATGCAGCGGTTTTGCCCAAAAATTTGGAACTATTGGCTGCTGAACCCGGGATATAAAAATTCTTGTTGGCATCGGTTCCCACCAACCCGGCACTCAAAACAAAGCCGCTGAAGTCTTTGCTGACCGTGATGGCATAGTCGGTGTAGGAGGCATTGCTGATGTTTTCAACCTTTTGATGCCCAATATGCGGGGTGATCACAACCCCTGCCCCCACCTCAAAATTGGCGGACAGGTCAAAATACATGCTCCCCTTGCTGTTTTTCTGACGGGCAAAATCGTAATTTCCAAAAAGATTGCTCAAGGCATAAGACAACTTGCCCGTCACGGGCCCGACCGTCAAAGCGCCATAAATTTCAGTGGTGTCGGGGTTTTTGTAGAGCGCATCGAAAGTGGGGGTTCGGGCACTGGGGTACACATACTGCAACAGCCCGACATCCAGGGTCATGCCCTTGCTCAATTCAGTTTTATAGCCGCCGTACAAGTCAAGTTCCAACTGGGCATCACCCCCGGCATCTTTCACCCACTTGATGGTCGAAGCCCAAGCCCCGATATAAAAACCCTCGGGCAGGGTGTAATCCAGGCCTGCTGACAAGGCCGGCTTCAAGCGTGATTGAGAAATTCCCCGATAGCGGTAGTCACTGCTGAGTGCGGCATTAAAAGCCAATGAACTGCCCTGCTGAGCTTGGGACAGGGAGGGGGTTGCAACACTCATTACCACCAACGCTGACAAAGCCATCATGCGAAATTTCATCGGGGTTCTCCTTGAATTGAGCGATTGATGCTGCACGACACGCATCCAGTGATTTTTGTGCCATGCAACATAATTTAACCATGCCAATTCTTGAAACCCTTTTGCAACAGGCTTATTGACTTCAAAACAACGACTGAACAGCGCCCACCAACGCTGTCATGCTGCGCGCTCATTCGCAGCATCCAGAGCGCGTGGAATGACGAAGCGGCGGGTTGAATCAGGAAAGACTCTCATGCCATCAAACTGAATGGGCAAAACCCTTTCGGAGGCACTCTGACTCTGAGCGCCGGCCAAGCTTGGTTTGCATCAGTCTTCATGAAAACAGTATGGAGGCGCGGGCCGGAGTCGAACCGACCTACTCGGATTTGCAATCCGGTGCATAACCGCTTTGCTACCGCGCCATCACCATTTCTTGGACAAAATGGTTTTCAAAAATGAGATCAAACGTGAGAAAGGGAAGCCATTGCTTCCCTTTTGATTTGTTTTTTTGAAACAAATTGGAGCGGGAGACGAGTCTCGAACTCGCGACCTCAACCTTGGCAAGGTTGCGCTCTACCAACTGAGCTACTCCCGCAAAAAATCGAATTATAAGGTCATTTTTCTCGCTTTGGCAAGAGCTTTTTTGTTCGACGGGCACACCAAGGGAACCTCTGCAAAACCCCTTGCGGATGAGCGCACCTTTCACGGATGGAGAATGCCAGGCCGATTTTGCAGCCTGTCGCGGGTGCTACAAGCAAAAAGGCCAAGGTCGCAGACCTCATTCGGGAAAGGATGCAATCGCCGCGAGAGGTTTTGCAGCGATTCCCAAGCATCAATCAGCGCCATTTTGCCTTTGGCCCGGGCCCCGAGTCTTGGCGGTCAAAAAGGGCCCTTGTAAAAAAACATCATTTCGACTAACATGATTCATTCGCCTGGTTGTACGGGCGAATTCGTCCATCCCCTCTGACCTCATCGAGTCTTCTCACGGTTTTTTCTTCCGTGTCTGTTCGAACCCATGCTTCCCGCCTGCGGGATGGCGGGAATGGTCGGCGGCGATGCCGTCGCTTTGACTGTTCCCGATGTTGCTTAGCCACTGTGGCCCAGCCTCGGACGTTATTCCAGCGACCCTTATTGGCCCATCCAGGCCGGGGCGGTGTGTGCGTGTCACGCAGGCTGCGTTGTGTGCCGCCCATTTCACTGTGAAGAGAAAACATGAGTTTTGAAAATTTCGAAGAATCGCAGGTCACTCCTTTGCTGCAAGGGGCTGCCTCGGGGGTGCCATTCAGTGACTTGAATCTGCCTCCGGCGCTTTCGCGTGCCGTGGCTGATGCAGGCTATGAGTTGGCCACCGAGGTGCAAGCCCGGGCCATTCCCCCGGCCATTGAGGGTCGTGACCTGATGGTGTCGTCCCGTACCGGCAGCGGCAAAACCGCTTCGTTTATTCTTCCCGCGCTGGAAAAAATCCTGCGGGCTCGGGGTGATGCCACCAAACGCCGCCAGCCAGGGTTGGTCAGTGGCCCGCGCATTCTGGTGCTCACACCCACGCGCGAGTTGGCGATGCAAGTGGCCAAAGCGGCCAGCACTTATGGCAGACATGTCCAGGGCCTGCGTGTGACCACTGTGGTAGGTGGCGTGCCTTATCCTGCCCAAATTAAAGCACTGCGTGGTCCATTGGATATTCTCATTGCCACCCCGGGTCGCCTGATTGATCACCTCCAGACGGGTAAAGCGGTGCTGGAAAACGTCGCCATGTTGGTGCTCGACGAAGCTGATCGCATGCTTGACATGGGCTTCATCGATGACATCACCACCATTGCTGATCATGTTCCTGCCCAACGCCAGACGGTCATGTACAGCGCGACGTTCGCAGGGCATGTGGGCCGCCTGGCTCAAAGCCTGCTGCGTGAACCTCAGCGGGTTGAAGTGGCTTCACACACCGAAACCCATGTGAATATCGAGCAGCGTTTGCATTGGGCCGACAACGCCCATCACAAAAATGCCTTGCTTGACCACATCCTGACCACCCGCGAAGTGGATCAGGCGGTGGTGTTCACCAGCACGCAGCGTGATGCAGACTGGCTGGCTGATCGCCTGGCCGAGATGGGTCATGCCTGCGCCGCTTTGCACGGAGGCATGCCGCAGGGCCGTCGCAACCGTGTATTGCAAAGTTTGCGCAATCGTCAGTTGCGAGTTCTCGTGGCGACCGATGTCGCTGCCCGCGGCATCGATGTTCCCACCATCAGCCACGTGATCAATTATGGTTTGCCAATGAAACCCGAAGATTATGTGCATCGTATTGGTCGCACGGGTCGTGCCGGGCGCCAGGGCTTGGCCGTGACTTTGGCTGAGCGCATGGATGCGGGCATGATCCGCCGTATTCAAGGCTTCACCACACAAGACATTCCCGTGACGCGAATCACCGGCCTGGAACCCAAAATGCCTGAGCCTCGTCTCATGCCCCAGCGTGGAAAGCCGGGTTTCCATGGCAAACCTTCCTTCGGCAGAGAAGTTGATCGGGGCTTCTCCAGGGGTGGGTCAGGCCGTGCCCAGGGCTTTGACCGTGGTGACCGTGGCTTTGCGGCACGCGGCGAGTCCCGGCCTGGTCGCTTTGAAGGCCGCCCTCCCGGCCATCAAACGCAAAACAGCTTCAAGGATGGGGCAAAGCCAGAGTTCCGCCCTTCCAACGAAAAACGGCCATTCCAGAGTGCGTTTGACAAACCCCGCGCCGCAGAAGGTTCGGGCGTGTTTGATCGCTCGCAGGCTCCGCGAGGCCCCGCTTCTGGAGATCGTTTCGTTCATGGAGGCGCAGGTGCCGGACATGACCGGGCTGATCGTCCTGGGGCGCAGCGTCGCATCGCCAATAAAGTGGCCTCCAAGGCTCGCACAGGCCGCGGCGGTGGTTTCAATCGCTGAAAGGTGGGCATGATACCGTCTTCAGCTTAGGTGAATTTTGCCGCACCTTCATATTTCAGGCGGGCCATTTCTCACGATGGCCTCCCATCTGCGGCCTGTTGTTATTCCATGACCCGAGTGAGCCAATGAATACCGGGGCAGCCTATTTGTGGCGTGGGCCCCGATGGGCTTTATTTTTGCTGCTTGCCGGCCTGACGATGGTGGGGCCGTTTTCCATCGACACCTACCTGCCCGCGTTCGAGAGCATTGCTCAGTCTGTTGGGGCCTCGCCAGTGCAAATGCAGCAGACCTTGTCTGGCTACCTGTTTGGCTTTGCGCTCATGAACTTGTTTCACGGCGCCTTATCTGACAGTGTCGGGCGTCGTCCGGTTGTTTTGTGTGGCATGGCCTGCTTTACGCTGGCTTCTGTGGGCTGTGCATTGGCACCTCACATCGAAATGCTTGTTTTTTGGCGGGTGGTTCAGGGAATGTCTGCCGGGGCCGGCACCGTGGTGTCCAGGGCTGTGATTCGAGATATGTTCCCTCCCCATGAGGCCCAGCGGGTGATGTCTCATGTGACCCTGTTTTTTGGCTTGGCCCCGGCCATTGCCCCCTTGATCGGAGGGGTTCTCGTGACGCATACCCACTGGCGCTTTATTTTTTGGTTTTTGGCTGGCGTCGGCATTGTTCTTTGCATTGCCAATGCCCGCCTATTGCCCGAAAGTTTGCCGCGATCAAAGCGCCAAGTCTTCAGTTTGAGCCATTTGATGGCCGGTTACCGTGAGCTGGGAACCGATGTGCGGTTTCTGGCCTTGGCTTTGACTTCCGGCATTCCTTTCAATGGCATGTTTTTGTATGTGGTGTCAGTGCCGGTTTTTTTGGGCGGGCATCTTGGGTGGCGGCCAGAACAATTTTTCTGGCTTTTCTGCATGATCATCACCGGAATCATGACGGGGGCCTGGTTGTCTGGTCAGTTGGCAGGGCGAATCACTTTGGCGAAGCAAATATTCATCGGTTTTATCGTGATGCTCTCCATGGGCATTTTGAATGTTTTGTTCAATGTGCATGGCCCCATTCGGGGGCTCTGGGCCGTGGTTTGCATTCCCTTTCTGGCTTTGGGATGGGCCTTGGTGACTCCGGCTATCACCCTCATGGTTCTTGACTTTGCCCCTCAGCGCCGCGGGATGGCATCTTCGCTTCTGGCTTGCTTGGCCAGCACGGTCAATGGGCTCGTGGCGGGTATTCTGGCACCTTGGGTGATGCATTCTCAGCAACAATTGGCCTTGGCTTCTTTAAGCTTGGTGGCCACAGGTGGCTTGACGTGGTGGTGGGTTAGAAAGCGTTTACCGACCAACCCTGTATCGTAAGCCCTTCTATTGATGGTGGAGATGCACGGCCGCCTCAAGTTGATGAGCTTTGTGGTCGATATCTTTGTTCCAAGGAAGCACAGCTTAGCCCAGCGTGCAGTCTCCATCAGGGGTTTGGCAGGGCTTTCCTCCCTCTTCATTCCAGGAAATCAGGAACGTGTCATGCAGCGGCGAGCAAACTGTCGGACTGGGGGCGTCAAAAGCGAAAATCAGCCCCAGCGAGGTTGGTTTTTGTCGGGTTTGCCGCCCACGACTCCCAAGTACGGCAGGCTGCCAAGATGTTGTATGTTCAGGTTGAATCGTGTTGCAGCCATGCTGCTCGGTGTTTTGTGCTGGGGCGTGAGCCTGAGCGATGTCCGTTCGGCTTCAGGGCGCCACGACACAGGGGGGGCTTCGATTGAAAAATCATCCTCAAGCCCGGATCTGCCCGACCCCATGGAAATGGTGCGCGAGCAATTAAAAGAAAATTTGAAAAAGCGCCCGCATTCAGACAGAGTGTCTTCAGACCCCATGACCCCGGAAGATGTCGAGATGGAGCAACTCAGGATTCGCCTTGTGCGTAGGCTGAGTATGCCCAATGAACTGCATCTTAGCCTGCGATCGCCTCCACCAGCATCGGCCATCAATGCCGCTCGACGGGCCGCCCATGCCAGCAAAGGGCAAGGGAGCGCCTCGGCGAGTGGCACCAAGCCTTCTTCGGGAACAGACTCGGGGGCGGCCAAAGCGGCTGAGTTGACTTGGGCTTATCAGGGCCACAAGGGGCCGGACGCTTGGGCAGGCATCAGCCCGAAGTTTGCCTTGTGCAACTCGGGCAAGCGCCAGAGCCCGATCGACCTGCGCAACGGCATCCAGGCCCATCTGGAACCTTTGGTCTTTGAATACCAATCTTCGGAACTCAAGGTCCAAGATGATGGCCGAGGGGTTTATGTCAAGGTGGGCCCAGGGAACTTATTGAACCTTCGCGGGCGGCGTTATGAGCTGCAATCAATCCGTTTTCACACGCCAGCCCAGGAACATATCGAGGGCCAGATTTATGACATGTCTGCCGAGTTATTGCACCGCGACCCAGACGACCATAGGCTGGTTGTGGTGGTGATGTTCCAAAAGGGTGAAACCCACCCAGGTGTTCAATTGGTGCTGAATCATCTGCCACTGGATTCAAACGAAGAAGTCAGCATTCGTCAACCTATAGACTGGTCGCTTTGGTGGCCTCCCGAGTATGGCTATTACATCTATATGGGCTCACTGACTGAGCCCCCATGTACCGAAGGGGTTTTAAGAGTGGTCATGAAAACCCCCGCCACGGTTTCTACTGAACAGCTTGCAGCGTTCTCGCGCATCCACCCCATGAATGTCCGCCCTATTCAGCCCATGGCCGGCAGGTTGCTGAAGGAGACAAATTAAGGAACCTCTGCAAAACTCCTTGCGGCGGCTGCATCCTTTCTCAGACAAGGTCTACGGCGTTGGCTTTTTGCCGCCTGTAGCACCCGCTATAGGGGACAAAAGGCGTTCTGCAGGCCATTGGGGTTACATCTCAATTTCGAAGTTGCTGCCGTCGATCGAAAAAACGTCCTCATAGGCGGCTTCCAAATACAGACTCAGCGCCATGCCGTAGCAGACGGCCACCGCTGGAAGTATTGAGATGTGACCTCAAGGCTTGCTTGGGCGCTTTTGGGTTGACTCATGTTTCGAGCTTATCCGTCTTTTAGAGGGCTTTGTGCAATAAAGCCTGTGCATCCAGTTCGCGATGTCTGACCAGTGTATGGGCTCGGGCGGTGAAACGTTGCTTTAAAGTTTCAGCAAAAAACACGGATCGGTGCTGTCCGCCCGTGCATCCGATGGCCACCGTCAAATAGCTGCGTTGATCTTGTTCAAACGAGGGCAGCCACTGTGTGATGAATTCATCAATTTGATCCAGCATTTTCCTGACTTCAGGCTGGCTGTTCAGGTAGGAGGCCACCGCTGTGTCGCAGCCTGTTTGTGGCCGCAATTCACGGATGTAATGCGGGTTGGGCAGTATGCGCACATCAAAAACATAGTCGGCATCCAAGGGGACGCCATGCTTGAACGCGAAAGATTCAAAAACCAGCGAGAGGCGGTTGGGTTGCGCCTTGACCAAATCGCGAATCCAGATTCTCAGCAGGGTTGGACGCATGGAGCTGGTGTCAATCACTGTTGATGCCTCACGAAGTTCGGCTAGAAGGCCCCGTTCGATTTCAATGGCATCGAGCAGTACGTGACCTTCGTCAGCATCCCGCCGGGGCTGATGAATTTGGCCAGACAATGGATGCGGGCGCCTGGATTCTGAAAAGCGGCGAACGAGGGTGTCAGAACTGGCATCGAGAAAAATAGACCGGACAAACACCCCTTCGTGACGCAGTTCGTCAACCAGGGGGAGCAGGTGGGCCAAAGCTCCCCCGCTGCGCACATCGACGGCCACGGCCACTCGACGGTTCAGCCGGCTTCTCTCCAGCTTCAAAAATTCGCGCAGTAATTCGGGGGGCAGATTGTCAATGCAGAAGTAGCCAATATCTTCCAGCGCGTGCATGGCCACAGATTTTCCTGAGCCTGAAATGCCGGTGACCAAAATCACTTCAGCAGAAATCGGGGAGGCCAGGAAGGCAGGATCGATGATCGTCATGGGGGTGGGCAACAAAATGAAGCATTAACGCTGCGAGGCCGAGGCTTTTTTGCGTTTTGAGGCAGGCTGGCCTGCCAGCATTTCCCGAGCATGCGCCAAGCTGAGGTCTGAGAGTTGCTCACCCCCCAGCATGCGCGCAATTTCGGTAACACGGGCGTCATTTATTACCTTGTTGACCTGGCTTTGTGTAGGCCCCTGAATGGCTGATTTGGAAACCACAAAATGATGATCCGCGCATGAGGCCACCTGGGGCAGGTGCGTGACAGCCAGCACCTGCCGGTGGCGCCCGAGCTTTTTCATCAGGCGCCCCACAGCTTCGGCGACGGCACCGCCTACCCCTGCATCGACCTCATCGAAAATCAGCGTTCCGGCCTCTCCAAGCTGGCTGGTGGTGACCGCAATGGCCAAGGCAATACGCGACAGCTCGCCTCCGGAGGCCACCTTGGCCAAGGGTCTGGGGGTGCTGCCAGCATGGCCTGCCACCAAAAACTCGGCTGATTCGAGCCCGTGCGACTGTGGAGGCATAGTTGGCTCAAGCCGCACTTCAAATCGGCCTCCTGGCATGCCTAATTCTTGCATGGCTTGGCTGATGGCGTCAGACAAACCTGGAGCGGCGTTGCGACGGACCCATGACACCCTTTGCGCTTCAGCCAGAAAATGCGTTTGTGTGAGATGAACCTTGTGCTCCAGGGCTTCCAAGTCAAGGGTGGCATTCATGGATTCCAATTCACCCTCCCATTGGCTCAGGAGCATCGGCAAATCTTCAGGCGGGTGCCTGAAGCGTCGGGCCAGGCTGAGCCAGCGAGACAGGCGCTCGTCGAGTTGGCTCAGACGATCGGGGTCAAGTTCAGCATGGTTCAAGTAAGCACTCAGGGCGTGGGTGGCATCTTGCAATTGAGCCTGTGCCTCCAGCAAAGTAGTGGCCACGTTTTCGAGGCGGGGGTCAAAGCGGGTCACGACAAGCAAGGCCGTGTAGGCTCGATGAATGAGCCGATCGGCATTGACCTCGGCCTCGGCTAAAAAATCGAGGGCCGTGCGTGAGGCTTCCAGCAGGCTTTGGGCGTTGGCCAGACGCTGGTGCTCAGCATTCAACGCCTGCCATTCTCCGGCCAAAGGCCCCAGCTTGCTGATTTCACTGATTTGCCATGTCAAGCGATCACGTTCACGCTCGATATCAGTATGCCGAGAGCGAGCCGCATCCAGGCTTTCTTCAGCGGCCCGCCAAGCGGTCCAGGCGGCCCGAAGAGGGCGGGTATCGAGTTTCGCATAAGCATCCAGCAAGCTGCGAACCGAGGCGGCCCTCGTCAAGCTTTGCCAAGCATGCTGTCCGTGGATGTCGATGAGGTGCCTAGCAACTTCTTGCAATTGGGACAAGGTGGCCGGGCTTCCGTGAATCCATGCGCGGCTTTTTCCATGGCTATCAATGGTTCGACGCAAGAGCAGCTCGGTGCTCCCGGTGTTGAAGCCGTGCTCCTGCAGCCAGCCATGAAGATGGGCAGGAATGTCGAACTCTGCGGTTATTTCGGCGCGGGCCGCCCCTTCTCGCACCACCCCGGCATCGCCCCGACGGCCCAGCGCCAGTTGCAAGGCATCAATCAAGATCGATTTGCCTGCACCGGTTTCGCCGGTGAGCACCGAAAAGCCTGCCAGCCATTCAAGCTCCAGCGAGGCAATGATGGCAAAGTCGCGTAAGGTGAGGCGTTTGAGCATGGTGGGGCAAGAATCGTGTCAGGGGGCTCCTGCGTGCCAGTGCAGCTTTCTTCGCAGGGTGGCGTAATAGTCCCAACCTACAGGGTGTAGAAATCGTACCTGATGCGCCGAGCGACGAACACTGATAAGGTCTCCGTGAAGTAAGCTGGTGAGGCTTTGCATGTCAAAATTCGCACTGGCATCACGACCGGCAACAATTTCAATGTCAATGGGGTCAGAGTCCGGCAAGACAATCGGCCGATTGGAGAGGTCATGGGGCGCAATCGGAACCATCACCCAAGCCGATATCGAAGGGTGCAAAATAGGGCCTCCGGCGGACAGCGCATACGCGGTCGATCCTGTCGGCGAGCCCACGATCAGGCCATCGGCGCGAAGGTTCGCCACGAAGCTCTTGCCCACCTTGATTTTTAACTCCACCATGCTGGCGGTGGCCCCCCGGCTGACCACCACATCATTCATGGCCAGACCCTCAAAAATCACTTGGCCTTGCCTCGCAACGCTGCCCTCCAAAACCGTCCTGAATTCTTCTTCAAACTGGCCTGCCAGCATGGCCGGCAAAATGTCGGCATAAGCTCCCAAGGCCACATCGGTCATAAAGCCCAGCCGCCCTTGGTTGATGCCAATCAAGGGGGTCTTGAAGGGGGCCAGCTGCCGACCAATGCCGAGCATGGTTCCGTCACCCCCAATGACCACGGCCACATCACAACGCTGCCCCAACTCTTGCGATGTCATGATGCCATCACCACAGAGGCCGGTGTCTTGAGCGGTTTCATGTTCAATGAACACCTTCAGGCCTTGACGTGTCAATAAAGCGGCAATTCCAGCCAAAACATCCCGCATACCGCTGGCGCGATATTTTCCGATGAGTGCAACATGTTGAAATGAAGTTTGCATTTTTTGAATTACACCACAGGGTTTGAGGCTTCCCTGCGCACCTGAAAACAGGTACAAAGACAAGACCTTCGAGGCTGGCTTCGATGGCAGGTGCTACAGACTCAAAAAGCCAGGGCTGCACACCCCGCCTGACAAAGCAAAGATCAGCGTCTTGGGTTTATACGGAATCCCTAAAATGAGCCGCATGGATGATCGTGCCAAAATACTTTTGAAAACCCTCATAGAGCGTTACATCGCAAATGGCCAGCCCGTGGGCTCGCGCACGCTGTCCAGGGCTTCAGGTCTGGAGCTCTCTCCGGCCACCATTCGCAATGTCATGGCCGACCTTGAAGACCTTGGCCTGATTGCCAGCCCGCACACCAGTTCAGGTCGTGTTCCAACCCCGAAAGGGTATCGTTTATTTGTGGACACCCTGCTCACGGTGCAGCCTTTGTCACTTGAGGCCCCACAGCACCACCTGGTTGGTGACCCACCCCAGCGTGTGATTTTGCAGGCGGCCCAAATGCTCTCCAGCTTATCGAATTTTGTGGGGGTGATCACCGTTCCGCGCAAGCCGATTGTGTTTCAGCATATTGAATTCATGCGCCTGTCGCAGCAGCGGGTGCTCTTGATTCTGGTGGCGCCCGATGGCGACGTTCAAAACAGGGTTATTTTTACCACGCAAGACTACACCCAGGCCCAGTTGCATGCGGCCAGCCATGAACTCACGGCTCACTTTGCCGGCTTGACGCTGGATGAAGTGCGCCAGCGGCTCAGCTCGGAACTCGATTCCCTGCGGGCCGAGATTGCCCAATTGATGCAAGCGGCCGTCCAGGCGGGGTCAGAAGCCATGGCAGACAGCCAAGAGCAGATCGTGATTGCCGGTGAACGCAACCTGCTCGCTGTTCAAGACCTCTCCAGTGACCTGTCATCCCTGCGCAAACTTTTCGATTTATTTGAGCAAAAAGCCCAGCTCATTCGCCTGCTTGATATGAGCAGCCAAGCAGAGGGCGTTCAAATTTACATTGGCGGAGAAAACAAGACACTTCCCTTTGAAGAGCTCTCGCTGGTCAGTGCCTCTTATGAGCTGGATGGCCGAATTGTGGGCACTTTGGGCGTGATCGGCCCCACCCGTATGCCTTATGAGCGCATGATTCAAATTGTGGACATCACCGCCCGGCTGGTCAGCAGCGCATTGAGCTTTCAAGCTAAAAACCCCAGTTGACCACTGACTTCCGCGGCAGTACCGGATCATTGCCGAAACTTGTACGTTGACGCGACAGATGGGCGCTAGCTGAGTTCGGTTTGCGTAAGTCTTATAAGAGATAGTTATTATCTGACCTTACGCAGGAGCGGCAGCGGCAGAGCGCAAGCGCTGCCACTCAGCGTAGGCGCTCTGAGTGGCATTGATCAGCAGTTTTTGACACATGGAGAAAGGGTTGAGTTTGTGTTTGATGCTCAGGCACTCCAGTTTGAACGCCGAACAAATTGACATGAACACGTGATTGCTTTGTGTCTTGGTTGTTTGTGTTGGTGACTTGGCCAAGCTGGCGTTGGACTTCAAAGATTTGTGAAACACCTCCACTTTCCATCGTCTTTGATAGGTCGTGGTGATGGCGTCATGGTCGCAAGTCACACAGGAATCGAGGCTCCATTGCAGTGGTACAAAGCATTGAGCAAATGGATCCCCGCACATTTCGCCCGCTCAGATGGTCGTAGTGCCAACACATCAACTCACTCTCGTCTGTCCACGCCTTCTCCTGGATCGTGTCATCAAAAATCAGCACACCCTCGCTGCCTTCAATCGAGCGCACCGTCGGTTTCACCACAGCCCACCAGTCTTTCGACGTGTACTGCGGCCCAGACAAAAATCGCGTCACCTTATCGCGTCACCTT
>JBKDQE010000075.1:0-3061 GCA_046342195.1 Burkholderiales bacterium | reverse complement strand
CGAGAGCAAAGCACCCCGAAATGGCCTCGAATTGGCTGCCGTTGGACTTTAAGTCGAGCAATTCGGCGCCAAAGCTGGCTCGCGCTGCCGAAAACCGGGCCTTCACCCAAGAAGCGGAGATGCGGGCGGTGGGTATTTCAGTAGCCTGCTAGCTTTCAAGCCTTTGTTGAAACACCAAACCGGCATGCTCCCTCAGTGCATGGAATTTAATTCGCGGCCAATTGGCCTCAATCGCGCGAAGCTCAGGGGCGTATTCCACCAAAACAGTGGGTGCATCAACCGCGTCATGGGCTACGCGATGGGCATTGGCATCGATGAATCGTTTGAGCTCATTGGCATCATCGGAGGTGACCCAGCGCGCCACCTGAAATCGGCTGGGTTGAATGCGGGCTTTGACCCCATACTCATGCTCAAGTCGGTGCGCGACCACCTCAAATTGCAACTGCCCCACAGCTCCGAGCAGCAATACAGAGCCCGCCACTGGTCGAAACACCTGAATGGCCCCTTCCTCGCCCAACTGGGTCAAGCCAGCGCGAAGCTGCTTGGTTCGCAAGGGGTCGGCCACCTCGACGGTGCGGAACATTTCCGGGGCAAAAAAAGGCAAACCGGTGAACTGGAGTGCTTCACCTTCTGTCAAGGTATCTCCGAGCTGGAGCACCCCGTGATTGGGAATGCCGATGATGTCGCCGGGGTAGGCATCTTCCAGCAACTCGCGCCGTTGAGATAAAAATGAAACCACAGTATTCGGGCGCAGCTCCTTGCCTGAGCGCACAACCTTCAGCCGCATACCGCGCTCGAAATGCCCGGATGCCACCCGAATAAATGCAATACGATCCCGGTGCGCAGGGTCCATGTTGGCTTGAATTTTAAAAACGACACCGCTGAACTTGGGCTCTTCAGGCTGAACCTGCCTTTGCATGGCGTCTCGTGGGCCGGGGGGCGGAGCCCACTCGACCAGGGCATCAAGCACCTCACGGACACCGAAATTATTCACGGCAGACCCAAAAAACATGGGTGTCTGCCGTCCCGCAAGGAACTCCTCTTGGTCAAAGCCAGGGGCTGCCTCCTGAAGCAGTTCAATCTCTCCTTGCGCTTGCTCATATTGCATTCCAAATCTTTGCGCATAGGTTGGGTTGTCAAGCCCATGAAGAATTTCATTGTTCTTCGTCGAGCGATCTTCTCCAGGGGCAAAAACGCGCATTTGCTGAGCCCGCAAATCCATGACGCCGTGAAAAAATTTGCCCATACCCACCGGCCAAGTGAAGGGCACCACCGTCATGCCCAATTCGCGCTCAATTTCGTCCATCAAGGTGAGCGGGTCTTGCACCTCGCGGTCCATTTTATTGACAAACGTCAAAATGGGGGTATTGCGTGCGCGGCACACCTGAAGCAAGCGCCGCGTTTGCGGCTCGACGCCGTTGGCGGCATCAATCACCATCAGGGCGGCATCTACAGCTGTGAGCACACGGTAGGTGTCTTCTGAAAAATCCTGGTGGCCGGGGGTGTCAAGCAAGTTGATGACACAATCACGGTATTCCATCTGCATGACCGAACTGGCGACGGAAATACCCCGCTGCTTCTCGATTTCCATCCAATCCGAGGTGGCATGGCGAGTGGCTTTTCGAGCTTTCACCGACCCCGCAATTTGGATCGCCCCCGAAAAAAGCAAGAGTTTTTCAGTGAGGGTGGTTTTCCCGGCATCAGGGTGAGAGATGATGGCAAAGGTGCGGCGGCGCTGCACTTCCCTGCGCATCGGGGGGGCAGGAGTGTGAGAGAAATCAAGGGGCATGACAAAAAGGGCGGCCCAGGCACCGCCTCAGGCCGAACCTGAGGAGGCCGCAAAAGAAGCTGGAACACCATTATCAGGCCATTTGCAGCCAAAAAATGAGCTTTGCAAAATTCAATCGCAGCCCTGATGCGGGCAGGAAATTTCATCATCTTGCTTTCAGGGGGCTGGGTGCAACAAAACCCGTGAAACCGCCAATCTGAATCAATTCAAGCTGACTCTTGCCGCATCGTGAAAATAAGGGGCCGCATCAATGGGGCTCTGCTGGATGCAGAATTGTTCAGGCTTTCTTAAAGCTTCCTTGCGCCCTGCTTTTCTGGAGAGAAGCCGGAAGGCCATCGGGTCTTGTCATCATAGAGGGCGGAGTTCAGATTCGCACCAGTCAGATTCGCACCAGTCAGATTCGCACCAGTCAGATTCGCCCGCGTCAGATCCGCCCGCCACAGATCCACACCTGTCAGATCCGCACCCGCCAGATTCGCATCTGTCAGATCAACCTGACGCAAATCCACCCCCCTCAAATTTGCACCGGGGTGCATCAAAAAGCTTTTTCCATGTTGATTTTTAACCTGTTCGAATCTGAACAAGGCTAATCTGACCCGTGCATCAAAAAGCTTTTTCCATGTTGATTTTTAACAGCCTTTGTATTTTTTGGAACGGATGGATACAAACCCCCCGTTGGGCTGTTGTAAGTTCCAGGATCAGGATTTGGGTTGAAACGATTCTGAACCCAGCGAGCGGCCTGGTCTAACGGCAGCCGTATGGCTGGGTCGCCATAGAATTTTCCGTTTTCAGGCGAGAGCAAGGCTTTGGAAGCATTCGAGTTCTGTGACTGAACCGCTGTTAATTGAATCTTCCGTGCATCTGGACGCAAAATGGTCGGGTCGTCTGAATTAACCACATACAGCACGATCGTGCCCGCTCCATTCACATGCGCTGGTAAATGATGTGACATTTTCCCCATATTCGCAGGGTCAATGGTCAGGCAAGATGTCAGCTGCGGTGTTTTGGTCGAAACGGTGAGTATGTCATTTTTGTTTCTTGAGGCGATCACGATTTTCTTGTTCCACTGTTGACTCAGCTGATAGGCTTTTTGTATGTCCTCAGGGGCGTCTTTAAGCAACTTTTGAAGCCGTACAGGGCGGCTTGCTTTGGAGGGATCCAATGCCCTCGCTTTCCCTGCTTTCCACAGCGAGGAATCGAATGTATAGCCTCTTGATTCCAGCCAGGTTTTGACGGCCTGAACCGGTGAAAGCTCCAGGTGGTTTATGGGAA
>JBKDQE010000074.1:0-86316 GCA_046342195.1 Burkholderiales bacterium | reverse complement strand
CTGCGGCTGGGTGGCCATGTTTTGAGTCGGCATTTCCGGTACTATATTCCGGAATTTTCTGGACAGATTGTTGTGCAGACTCCACTTGCTGTGAGGTGAGTTTCGCTTATTATTTCTCTCTTTTTTTTTTTTTTTTTTGTTATTTTTTTTTTTTTTTTCATTTTTTGGTTTTTGTTTTTTTTTTTGGGGGTTGGGGGGGGGGGGGGGGGGGGGGGGTGGGGGGGGGGGGGGGGGTGGGGGTGGTGGTGGTGGGGGTGGTGGTGGACTTGCACCACAACTTGTGGGAGCTGATTGAGCAAAAACGGATCTAGCGAAAACTGAAGGCCGAGGTGGTGATGGCGGTGATTTACCAGAAACTGAGTTTGTGGAAGCTGATTTGGCAGAAGCTGATTGAGCAGAAGCTGAAGGAAGAGAAAGGGGATAATAAGGAAGAGGGTGAGGCTGAGGGTGATGAGGTTTAGTCGAAGCTGCCTGGAGGTTATTAGTTTCAATCGAGCCCGGGCGAATTGTGCTCATGAAAAGGCCGGACAATACTCGTTGAGAATTAGCGATCACCATCTCTGAACTGCGAAGATTGACATACCAGCCATCTTGGGCTTGATTTTGATCATTATTAAAATAATCAATGATGCCGGAGCTTGCGTCACTGATGATCATTTCATCACCCGAATCGACTTGACTGTAGTCTCGTTTTTTCAGTGTAAGCACCCCTCTTGGCAAAGAGCGCACAGGATTATTTTTAGAAAAATCTGGCCGATCCCAAATTCCAACAATTTTGTGTGTTTTTGTGTCTGGAAATTGACTATGTTTGAAAGATGCTCCTGTACCAAAAGCCACCATTAAGCCACCGAACGAGGGTGCAATCACCTCCGGTGCGGAAACAATCGGCAGACGGACATTGCCTTGATTTTCATCTTTTGCGATATAAAGTGGCTTATTATTGAAAGCGGCTGACCAATTGCTTGGATTGGAAGATGTGATATCGAATTTCCAAAGATTTCCTTTTAAGTCACCAGCATACAAAAAATCAGCCGTTCCATTGTTATCAACATCCACCCAGTTTGGAGTTGAAAGCCCATTATCATTATCATTATCGGGGCCGGAAGGTATTATTTTATAATACTTTGAATCCCAGCTTTCTGTGATCTGATTTGGCCCATCAACAGGCAGGATGAAAAGTGCTGCTTTGCCTCCGTCTGAACTATATCCATTTCCAAATATCACCGCAAATTTGCCATTATTGAGCTTTACAATCGGTGTGGCCTGCCGGCTGGATCGCCTGATTCCATGGTCACTTAAAATATAGCCTAAATCTGAATCATCATCAGAAGTGAATTGCCATTTAAAAATGGTACTCGCATTATTTTGAGTCAAAGAAGAAGGGTTGGTCACATCCAAGGCATAAATGCCTCGGCCACCACGACCCAAAGTGCCAAAGAGGTAAGTTTTCCAGCCGTTTGAAGTGGTCTTGACGTCTCCCGTAAAGGGGGCGCCATCCACAAAGGATTGAATTCCCTGATCTGGAATAATTTGCTCATTAAAGCGGGGGGCCAAGGCACCTGGAGCATAGGAGATAATAGGTGTTCCATCTGAGCTCTTAAAGCCGTGAACCATTCCATCATTTGAGGCCACCCAAAGCAATGAGGCGCGAGATTTATAAGTGTCTACAAAATTGGGGTAATCAGAAAAGTAATTGTCAAAATAAGCGGCTGAGGGTGGGTTTTGAACCCAGGGAGAGGCGTTCACCACAGGCCCCATGATATTTTCCGCGGGCCTGGGGCGCCAGTCATAGCCGGTACTGCCTGAGCCACCTTGTTCGCGCTGCCGGTCTCCACGCATATAATTAATCAACTGTTCAGCCTGGATAGCAGTCATGGGGGTTGTGGCGTCGGTGGTAAGCATGGTTTGGTATTCAGTCGGTAAATTGCCCCAGTCAAATTTCTTTCCGGTGTTTTTAAAATTCGTTATCACATTTCTGTTTAAGAAATTAACACCAGTCAATTGGCTGCCTGCAGACCATGAAGGCGATGTTTCAAAATTTCCACCAGAAATTACATTATAGGCTTTGACATCACCACTGATCGTGCTTGAATTAAACTCTGCCACATATTTTGTAGATCCCACATTCAATATTGAAGAAGATACTGCTGTTGCTGTTGTTGTTGATACGAATGGTGTTTCTAATGCTGCTGGTGTGACTGATTTTGCTGATTTTGCTGATTTTGCTGATTTTGCTGATTTTGCTGATTTTGCTGATTTAGAGGAGACATTCAGTGAATTTCCTCCTGAAATTGTAAGGCGAAGCGCATCTTCAAGTCCTAAGGGGTTAAATACCGAGAAAAAATTATCTGGTATGCCATCACCATTCGTATCAAACTTGGAGGCACTGTTGGGGGTATCAGAGGAAGACGATGCCTTAAAGCCTCCCCATTTGGCGGCATAATATAAGGGGTCTTGTAGAATACCTCCTGTGACTCCTGTGACGGTGAAGGTGAGTGTTTTTGTAGGCCAGGGAGGGGTTTCATCGCGAGTGTTGCTATCACCGCAAGAGGTGGGTATATTATAACAATAAGTAGAGCTTTTAAATTCAACAGGGGCGTAGAAACCGCTAAAAATACCTCCACTAAATGGGTCGTCGTCAATCCCTGAAGGGAAACGGACGCCGTCATTGCTCAGCCCATCCCCACTGGCGCCTGAAATTGCGTAACCAAAGCCTTGAGGCTTTCCTGTACTTACCCCAATAATTTGCGTGCTTACCTCTATTTTTGTCTTATTTTCTATAAATTTCCAAGAAAGCGTGCCGGTCACGTCTTGATCATGATCTGCCCCTGCGACAGAGTCTTCCCAACTTATAATATATTCTCCTCCTGAAGTTGGGTCATGAGAAATAACTGTTAAATCCTGGAAGGTTCCGGTACCATATCTTTTCTTAGGGTAGGGCTCGTGATCTGGCTGATGTAAAATATAAGAAGGCTGAATAATTACTTTTTTATTGTCTGCGCCAATTGCCTCAATGCGGGGAACCCCGGGTGACAAAGAAACAGAGTAAGTATTGACTTTGAAGTTGGGGTCGCTGAAATTGTTTGTACCTGTTAGATCTGTTCGGATAGAGTTCATATGAGCCCAATAAGCAGCCCCTGCGATAGAAAAAGAACCACCATAACCTGCGCCAATGGGGCAAAGGCCCGATACATCACTCAAACTTGTTACCAGTTTCGCACGACAAAATCCATCTGCATCCGAGCCCCCAAAAAACCATTGATTGCCGTGAATCAATTCTCCTGAACCAATATTGTTAATATAAGTGCTGAGCGAAGAACTGGCAGCCAGTGAATCAAAAGCTGAGCTGGCATCATCATTATCATTAGTAATGATACCTGAATTAAAATTGATAATATTTATGGCTCGACAACTGGGCGTGCCAAAAACACTATCAATAGAAGAACCTCGAAGGAAAGGATCAACCCAACTAATATTGTGCGGCAAGCCAAGGTCATTGCTTCCAATGCTATCTGAGTTATTGCCAAAGTTTGCAGATGGTGATAAACCCTTAAAATACCTTAAAGCCTCAATAAACATTTCACCCATGGGGTTGCCCCAAGCGGTACATGTGCCATTAATTAGGTCAATTTGGAAGCCTTCGCAAACACTGCCATCATTATTTCGATACATGTTGTCAGCGTAACGAAATTTATTAATTCTTATTTTATTTAGTGTTGAAATTATGCCATTTAAGCTCGTCTTTAATATTCCGGAGTCTAAATTGACTTCATCGGTGAAGGATGAAACATTTTTCCTTAAAATGCCACCTTTGATATTATTGGAAAATGAACCTGTCATCAAGCCAAACTCCATTTGGTCAGCTTCTCCAAATTCTTGCAATAAACCTATTGGCTTATAATTATCATTACTATATTTTTTGCAGCGCTCTGATCCAAGCCAAGAAGAATTGCAAACCTCCACCTTGACTTGAAAGTCTCCATATGGTGTTAACTGTTTTGTGGGATAACCTGTTGGACTTAAACTTGAGGCTGAGGGAGCCCACATGGGGTCTGTTGCGGTTGATCCATTAGCCTCCCAAGAAAATGGCTCAACTTGATAACGACACTGCCTTCGTAGTTGAGAAGACCAGTAAAGGTACTTACCTTTAACTACCCTCATCAATGGAGGTTGATTGGTTAAATGAGACCAAGCATTATTGTTGTCCAGAGTCGTATTGCATATCGATATTTCATTATCAGTGTTAGGGTAAGGTGTGATATTATTAAGAGGTGGCTTTTTTGAGCCTCCAGGTTTGTAATATTTAACAAATGAATGTGAATCCATCGGCAAATTGGCCCGGATCAAAACGGTAGAGCCATTCTCATCAGTATCCCGATGCCCACCATAAAGTACTTTTCTCAAAATATCGATGCGGGTCATGGTGGCCCAATTGAGAAAATTACCATGCCATTTTCCATTGCAAGAATAAGAAGCATCAGCGTTAGATTGAGGCTGAAATCGATTGAGCGATGAGTTATAGGTATAGCATTTCGAAGAATCAAAATACCCGATATAAGGCTTGCCTGAGTCATGCAGGTAGCCCATATCAGGGCCTTGGCTTGGGCTATTCACATAACTTGAATAATCATTGTAGGCTTTGTAAAATAATTGATGATCTTTGGATATATTCAGCATCACGGCCGGTCGGGCGGAGGAAGAGGTGTTAGTTAAGGCTCTTACGCCTGCTCTGTGGCTGAGAACCCCTAGGCCTTCTGTATCAGTTGTATCGTCCACACCTCCAAGATTGGGTGGAACGCTTGGCACGCCCGGCATGGGCGTATAGACCGCCGCTGAAGCTTGAATCCAGGCTGCTTGTCCAAGAAGCAGTGCAAAGGTGGAAATCATCTTAGGCAATAGAATGGATTTCTTCATGGTACACCTTTATATTTTAAAAATTATTAATACTTGTTATTAAATAATAATTAATTAAAATTAATTATTAAAAACAATATAATAATTTTTGACTATATGTATTTTTTATATAAAATTATAATATATTGTATTTTGCTTCAAATTTGCATGCTCGAGTCATTTTATTTAATTGTATATTTTTAATCACGGAAATATTGGCGGCAATAATATGTACGATTGCAGTAATACTTCAGTTTCTGTCCCTTTCATGCCAAAACCACGGGCAGAAATTCTTGCCATGGGGGTGTCTCGGCTTAAAAATAATTCGATTAAATATTCAGGCTGGCGCTCAACACCCTGAATACGGGTAGCCCCGGTGAAACTGCCTAAAGGGACGGCTCCATTAAAATAACAACCTGGAGTAAAATTATGGTTCGCTGTATGATTATCTCCGTTCCATTTTCCTCCTACAGGAGGTGTAGTTGGCCACCCATTTTTTGTTACAGGCCACCAGCGTTCAGCATTGGTCCCATCAGCCCAATCTCGTACCCCCTGAACTTGCTCTGAGCATTGCCCCTGCGGACAATTTTGATTAATATATAATGTAGAAAACCTTTGGCTGTAATCATAAGAATCTCTACTGCAAGCCGCTGTTGCGGGCTTCTCAGTCAAAAGAAGGTCTCTTTCGGCGTCGCGTAATGCTGCTTCTGCAGCATGACGCGCCAGTTCATAATCAACCCGGTTGCGTGCAGAACTTTCCCCGACCACGGCCAAGCGGGCAGAAAACATCACGACCCCTGTAATCGCCATTAAAAGCATCAAAATAACAATTAAAGACATCCCGCGGTTTTGAAAACAAAAAATATGCGGGAATGAATTTAAAAAATTAAAACTTCGCATTTTAATAAACAGTGTTCAGTCGATTTCTGACAGCAAAGTTTTGTATATAGGTTTTACGTACATATCCGTCATAATTAGATGTGGTAGATTCGCCATTGCATTTTGTCCAAGTAGAGGTTTGAGAAACACTGGCAGGTGAACCATAGGTTTTTGAGATCACACAAACTTGGACAGAAATCACTCTTTCCCAGGGTTGGATGATTCGTCCATCAACGGTAGTTATGGTGCCTTGCGCCGCAACCGAAGAAGCTGGAAAAAATTTTATTTCATAAGAACCTACCGCTGTTCCTGGGGTATAAACGCCATATTGAAGCTGAAAATCTTCAATTCCGGAAATTAAAGGAATGTAGTTTTGTGCGCCAGGTGACACCAGCCCTTTGCAAGAAAATGCCTTGGTCGAGGCATTGCCCCCCTCAACTTGAACTGCCAATGTGGCACTTGCAAGGGTATAATGATTGGCTACAAAAAGTGGCCTTGAGGGTGATTTTGAGTTTATTAGTGGGAGTGAGCCGGTCCGGCCTGTATTCACCGTTGCGCTGGCAACATCAAGCCCTTCGCAGTCAAATCGATGAGAATTAACCCCTCCGAAGCCATCGTTTGTAAAATACCCGATGACCAGTGAGTCAGGGTTTGAGGTATTATTGGAGGTGTTGCATGTGCCAGTCGTAATATTGAAATCAGACGCTTCACAACCAAAAATTCCAGCATCATAAGCTGATTTTCCAGTCAGGTTAAAATACCCTCCGAGGGCCGATGCCACATTGGTTTCTACGGAATCAATTGGGTAAAAGCTGGCATTGGCCAAATCGCGACCTATCAATTTAATTAAAAATGAACCTGCTTCATTGGCGTTGGTGATTTGGTCAACAGATTTTTGGCTGTTTTTTATTCCTGAAAATAAAATCAAGGCTGCGGTGATAAGAACCATACTGACACCGAGTGCCACTATCAGTTCAATAATCGAAAAACCGGCCTGATTACAAGGCCTGAAAAAATATCCATAGGGGTGCGTACTGGCCTCACGAAAAAATTGAGACTGAATTTTGGTATTGATTAAAGTTTGCATGCGGGCTTGTTTGCAGAATTTAAGTATCAATGCCTATTTAAAAAATAATTTACTATCAAATGCCGCTATGGTAGAAAAAAGAAGTTCTGACACCTGACGCCGGCGGGGGCTTGGGCATTTTGAGGGCAGCAAGAGGCGCGCTGCTGTGGCGAAGCCGTGTTTTGAAGGTTTTCACAGAGGGGTGATGAAATAGCTGGCAGGGTGCTGCTGGCTGCATTGACATAATCTTTGTCTTGCCACATCAAGGTCACATTAAACCCTTCTGCCCGATTTCCCACAACCCATGCAGAGCCTTGAGGCAATAAATCTCTGACTTTATAACGCCAGTATAAAATATCAAATTTGGCGCGTTCAGATGGTGTGCATGGTGTTGTTGTTGTAAAGCAATTCTTTGTCAAACTGTTTTTTGGTGGTAAGGTGTTTTGATTGGTGTAATTTGTTGTTTTAAACTCATATTCTTTTGTTATGGGGGAAGAATCTAAAAATGCAGCACCTGCAGCACTGGGGTTTGATCTGACACTGTCTGCAAAATCACCTGCCAGTAAAGAGGTCGCATTGATTGTCCAGGAATTCATTTTGTATACGGATGTTGAGGCTTGCAGTCCAGCAATACCCAATAAGCCCAAAGAAAAAACCATGATGCTTACAAGAATTTCAACCATGGTGAACCCACGGAAAAAATTCATTGGGGGTGCTGAAAAATTTTTACTCATGGGCAATTGCCTCCTGCGGCAACAGACACAATATTTCCTGCCGCATTAAGGCAAATACGATTTTTTGCAGAACCATTATATTTTAAGTCAAGGAATCCGGCATCCATGCCTCTTGGGTAGCCAAATGGTGAAAACATGATATAATCAGGGCCCGCCGACTTATTTAATAATATATTTGAATTCAGCGAATTTTTTATTCCAATCAGTAAGCCTTCGTTATTTTGTAGAGATGTTAATCCTGCATCACAGTTTGGATTTGAAAATATAATCCAGCCAGATTGCCAATTGTCGCCTGTAGTGCCTGAGCAGCTTTGATTGTTGATTTGACTGCTATCTTCCGCTGTTGTGCTGCGACACACCACGATACATGTATTTCGAGTTGAAGCTACTGATTTTGCTTGTATTAATGAACCCATTAATTCATTAGCTGCTGAAGATGTGACATTTTTCACATAAAAAGCCTGAAAACTCGGGATAGCCATGGTAAACATGATTGAAATTATTCCAATCACGACAATTATTTCAACCATCGTGAGCCCTGAAAATTTTGATGATTTCATAGGGGTCAGTTTAGGAAGAGTTCAAGCGTTAATACAGCAGTTTGTCTGATTCTTTCAACCGCTGATCAGCTTGACGGGCAATATGAGGTTTTTTCGCGGTGGGCAATGGCTTCAAGGCCGAAGGGGAGTAGGGCAATTGCGTTCGTTTTACACCCTATTTTGTGCTCATCGTGCTCTGATTCACGGGCCCCTCTGAGCGAGGATGCTGCGCGCCGCATGACGGGACGAATCATTCATTCCGCCAGTTGGTCATTTTGTGCGTCAGTTGCAAAATTCAGTCAGTGCGGGCTGGCGCTCTGTGAATTTTTGCCTGCGCAGGAATGACGACATGTTTGAAAATTTTGCGGGCCCGACTCAACAGTGTTTGCGAGAAAAGCCAAAACGCAATTCAAATGCTGTTGTGGTTTGCCATCGACGTGAAGGCGTCAGCGAAAAATTCATTTTCGGGCAGATGGCAACGCTGGGTGAAATCAGTTCGGGCTGCGGTCACCATGGTGGGCGCGCCACAGGCATACACTTGATGTCTGGAGAGATCTGGCCAGTCGTGCATGAGGGCCTGATGAACCAAGCCGACACGGCCTTGCCATTGATCATTTGTGGCAGGTTCAGAAAGAACGGGTTCGTAGCGCAGCAAGGGCCACTCAGCGGTAACTTCCTGTACCCAGGCATGCAGATACAAATCAGCCCGGCGGCGACAGCCCCAATAAAGCACCACTGGCCTGTCATAAGCCTTGAGGCGCATTTGTTCAATCATGGCTTTGATGGGTGCAAAGCCTGTGCCTGAAGCGAGTAAAATCAGGGGTTTGGGGTTGTTTTCGCGCCAGAAAAACCCCCCGTAAGGGCCCTCAATGCGCAGAATATCACGCTCTTTGAGCGACGAAAAAACATGGTCAGTGAAGAGGCCGCCAAGCATGTGCCGAATGTGCAACTCAATGCCAGGATGGCCTGAGCCCAAAACTTCAGGGACGCGGTGTGGTGCATTGGCCATCGAGTAGCTTCGGCGCTGTCCGTTGGCCAAAATAAAGTCAATATACTGCCCCGCACGAAACCTGAATGCTTCGTTGGTAGGTAGCTGAAGCCGCAACACAGCCACATCAGGGGCGGGTCGGTGCACACTGAACACGCGAGCCGGCATTTTTCTGATGGGAAAATCCAGGGTTTCAAGTGTGCTGCGGGCCTCAATGACTACATCAGTTTGTGGGGCTGCACAACAGGTGAGTATCCATCCGGCATCTTCCTCGGCAGAGTTAAGTGCCTTGGCCTGATGTGCCGCATGAATGACCCGGCCCTCTTTGAGGCGTGTTTTACATGAACCGCATGCGCCATCTTTGCATCCATAGGGTAAGCCAATGCCATGCCGAATAGCGGCCATCAGGATGGGTTCGTCTCGTTCAACTGAGAAAGCATGCCCGCCGGGCTGAATGGTGACCTTGAAAGACATCGGCTCAATAGAAACAGGTTATTTGGCCATTTCACGCTTGAGTGCCGAAATATCGCTTTCTTTTCGCGCAATGGCTGCTTTGAGTTCAGTGACACGGTCTTGGTAGCGTTGATAATTTTTCTCGTCGCCACGACGTTCAGCCTCGCCTTCGTTATATTCGGCCTTGAGAGCAGCCAAGGCAGCTTCTTCTTTTTTGAGTTCGGTGGCAAGAATTTGCTTGCGGTCAGCGTCGCGGGCTTTTTGATCGCCAGGATCTACCTTGGTGGAAGCGTTGGATGCCGGGGCCGTTGACCCGCCAGATTTTGTGGGCCCGGAAATGATGGTCACGGGAGCCCCTTCCAGAGTGGAGCAACCTTTGTCTTTGGCTTCTTTGGGGGTGATTGAATCAGTGTACGTCACCGGGGTGCCTGGACATTTGTACACCACAGCTTCGGAGGCCCATGATGAGGAAAAAGCCAGACAAGCCAAAACAGGAATAAGCCATTCACGACACCACACGCTGGATTGATACATTCAGCAACTCCTCAAAAAAAAACCTGATGAAAATAACTTGAACCGTATGCAACAGATCAGTCAACCTGATTGTGAAGGAAGCCGGGTAGATTGCAACAAAAAACGATTGGTAGGGCACCTATTTTGGGGCCAGAAAACCACCAAGGGAGTGAAGCAGAGATGGTTGATGTGAAAGGAATCGCCAGCGCGCCCCAGGCTCACCACGGGGTGAGCCTGGATCATCAGAGACTGTAGTACATGTCAAACTCAAGTGGGTGAGTTGTCATGCGGAAGCGAGTGACTTCTTGCATTTTCAGATCAATGTAAGCATCAATGAAAGCATCGGTAAATACGCCACCTTTTGTGAGAAATGCGCGATCCTTGTCAAGATATTCAAGGGCTTGATCCAGGCTGTGACACACCGTGGGGATTTTGGCATCTTCTTCGGGCGGCAAATGGTAGAGATCCTTGGTGGCAGCTTCGCCCGGATGGATTTTATTCTCAACCCCGTCAAGGCCTGCCATGAGGAGTGCCGAAAAAGCGAGATAAGGGTTGGCCATGGGATCAGGAAAGCGGGCCTCAATGCGACGACCTTTGGGGTTGGCCACGTAAGGAATGCGGATTGATGCGGAACGGTTGCGCGAACTATAGGCGAGCTTGACCGGTGCTTCGAACCCTGGAACCAATCGTTTGTAGCTGTTGGTGGTGGGGTTGGTGATGGCGTTGAGAGCCCGGGCATGTTTGATGACCCCACCAATATAATAAAGGGCAAAGTCCGACAAGCCGGCATAGCCGTCTCCAGCAAAGAGGTTCTTGCCATCTTTCCAGACCGATTGATGAACGTGCATGCCAGAGCCATTGTCGCCTACGATGGGTTTGGGCATGAAGGTGGCTGTTTTGCCATAATTGCGCGCCACGTTTTGAACCACATACTTGAGCAATTGAGACCAGTCGGCACGCTGCACCAAGGTGCTGAAGCGGGTGCCGATTTCCATCTGGCCAGCGTTCGCGACTTCGTGGTGATGGACTTCAACCGGGATGCCCAATGATTCAAGAATCAGGGAAATTTCAGAGCGAAGATCTTGGCCGGAGTCGACGGGAGGGGTGGGGAAGTAGCCTCCCTTGACCGAGGGGCGATAGCCGGAATTGCCATGCTCGTATTCTTTGCCCGTGTTCCAGGCGGCTTCTTCGGCTTCGATTTTAACAAAGCAGCCAGACATATCGACCTGCCAGCGAACATTGTCAAAAATGAAAAACTCAGGTTCAGGGCCGAAGTAAGCCGTGTCGCCCAGGCCAGATGCCTTCATGTAGGCTTCGGCGCGTTTGGCCAGGGAACGGGGGTCACGCTCATAGGGCTTGCCATCGCTGGGCTCAAGGACATCGCAAGTAAGGATCAGCGTGGGCTCTTCGAAGAATGGATCAATGTTGGCTGTGTTGGGGTCAGGCATGAGCTGCATGTCTGACGCTTCAATACCCTTCCAGCCAGCAATGGACGAACCGTCGAAGGCATGACCAGAGGTGAACTTGTCTTCATCAAAATGAGAGACGGGGACAGAAACATGCTGCTCCTTGCCGCGGGTGTCGGTGAAACGAAAATCAACAAATTTGATTTCGTTTTCTTGCACCATTTTCATGACGTCGGCGACTGTCTTGGCCATCAAAAATCTCCTCCGGGGTTGATATGGGAACTGGGAAGTTTCGAGATCAGGAGCGGCACCAGGCCGCCCAGCGCGAACGAAGGCCAATGTAGCAGAAAGCGTGTCCGGATCTGTAGTGGTTCATTCATCATGGTCTTGTCTTTGTGGACGATGGTGCACTCGCAGCATCGGCGAATTCCGACATGAAGGCTGCCTGCGCACCGATACACGCCAGTTTCGAATAAGCCGATGCTGTATCCCGGGAAGTTTATTTGCCACTTTTCAGGAGATTTCATGAACCCCGCCACGCCTCTGAATGGATCGAAAATTTTTTCGCGAACCCATAGCGCCAGGTGTACAGCATCCGATGTGTTGAACTGGTCAGGTATGCAAGCTCTGGTGTCAGGTGAAACAGATCGGATTATTTTTTCAATGCGTCGAGTGCTTTTGGAAACGCCCTTGGTGCATGAAGGCCAGGCCGTTGAATATTTGTATTGTGTGGGGGCGGGTAGCTTTAAAACGGTTCAGACTGATTTGGAAGGCTATGAGCAAGTGCTGGGTTTTTGTCTCCACGGCGACACAATTGGCCTGGATGGTCTTTGCACAAACCGGCACGCCAGCGGAGCTATCGCACTGGAAGACTCGACCGTGGCAGTATTGCCATTTCGTGATTTGCTCTCTTTGAGCCGAAAATTGCCAGCGATCGAGCAATTTTTGCACCAGGCCCTGGGTTCGGAAATGCGCCATCGGAGCGAAACGCAATATTTGATGTCAGCCTCAAGTTCAGAGGTGCGAGTGGCTCGGTTTTTGCTGCACTTTTCTCAACGCCAAAATGCTCTGGGCCTGTCAGACCGGCGATTGCGACTGCGTATGTGCCGACGCGATATTGCAAGCTGCCTGGGTTTGGCTCATGAGACGGTCAGCCGTGCGCTGACCGCTTTGGCTCAGGCCAAGTGCATCACGGTGTCAAACCGTGACATCGAGATCATTGATGCTGTCTTGCTGCATGCCTTGCAACGCGCAACCCGTGGGGGGCGGCCTGTTTCGGTGGTTCAAAAAGCAGGCCAAGCGGTTCCTCAAGCCAGTTAAAAATCAAGGCTCTGCGCGAGTCTTTCTCTGTGGGCGCCTTTATTGACACCCATCATGACGGCCCATGGTGGCTTGTAGCGCCCAACTTTCAGCTTATTCTTCGAAAGTTCGGGCCATGAGGCTCTCAAGCACCTCAATGCGATGTCTGTGTGGTGTGGTGATGGCATAAAAGCGTTCTTGCAACGCAGAAACCCGGCCAACGCTCACGAGCGCCCCGGCTCGCAGTTCATCACGCACAACCACCTCGGGCAAAATAGTCAACCAGCCACTGTCGCGGGCAATCAATCGAAGCATGGCCATGTCGTCAACCTCCGCACGCAGGCGAGGGCTCACCCCTGCCGAGGCACACAAGGCATCAAACTGACCCCGCAAGGCATGCCGGGGGCCGGGAAGGGCGATCTCCAGGCCATCAAGGTCATCAGGAATACGCAGGGTTTGGGAAGACCAACGATGAGCCGGCCCCACCAGTGAAATAGATTGACTGCCAAGAAAGCGGCAATGCAAGGGGCAATCTGGATCAGCCGGCACGGTTTCATTGGTTAGAACAACATCGAGTTGATGTTGCACCAAGCGAGCAATCAAGCCTTCCAGCAGGCCCGACTCTAGGGTGAGCACAATGTTTGGATCAGACAACAAAGGCCAGATCCAGTTTTTTTGATAATTGCGAGACAGCGTGGCTACACTACCCACCCGCAAGCGGCTGATGCCTTCAGAGCGGCCCTGGAGGCGTCCTAGCATTTCCTGACCGAGACCAAAAATGTTCTCTGCATACGCCAGCACCATGTGACCTGTGTCTGTGAGTGCCAGGCGTCGACCCTGCCGGTTGAATAGTTCTTCGCCCATGCGCTCTTCAAGCTGCCGAATTTGGGTTGAGAGGGCCGATTGCGAGGTATGCAGTGCTTCGGCAGCACGGGTTAAATGACCAAGTTTGGCAACGCGCCAAAAATAAAACAAATGATGAAAGTTGAGTTGATCCAGTCTCATTGTTTTGTTTTTTGAAATAAAAAATTCTTATCAATGTATTTTACAGAATATATATTCATCAGCATGATCCGGCCACAATGAATTACAAAGGTCTTGCAATGGATCAATCATGGGTTTTTTTGTCAGGCTGCGCCTTGGCTCCTGCGGTCTTGATGGTTGTCCCTCTCCTGGTGAGTTTCTGGCGTGGCATTTCTGTGCCATGGCTTTGGCGTGTTTTCCTCAGCTTGTCTGGGGCCTCTTTGATTGTGTCGGCATTGCCTCTTGGTGCAGATCTTGGCCGTTTGCTGCTGCCGGAGGTTGTTGCCGTGTCACCCTTGAGTTTGTCGATGGCCTTGCTGGTTCAACTGCTTGGCACGGTCATTGGCAGTTTTTCTGCCCGCTACTTGCAAGGCGAAAAAGGCCAAAGGGTTTATGTGGCCGCATTTTCTGGTGTGTTGGCATCGGTGCATTGGCTGCTGTTGGCCAACCACTGGCTGGTGCTGATTGCCGCTTGGGCCTGTGTGGGCTGGGCTTTGCAGCATTTGCTTTGCTTTTACCCAGACCGCCCCTTTGCGCAATTGGCCGCGCATAAAAAACAAATTGCAGATCGCCTGGCCGATGCCTTTCTTGTGGCCGCGGCGGCTTTGGCGTGGAGGGAAGTCGGCAGCGGCTCTTTGGCTGATCTCTGGGCTTATCTTGATCACCATACTCTCTCGCCATCTTTGCAACTCAGTGCGGTAGCGCTGGTGTTGGCTGTTATTTTGCGCACAGCCCTGTTGCCCGTGCATGGCTGGCTGACTCAAGTCATGGAAGCCCCGACGCCCGTGTCAGCCCTGCTTCACGCGGGCGTTGTCAACTTGGGTGGATGGGTGCTGATTCGTTTCGCCCCTTTGCTGCAAGAAGCCACACTCGCCCGAACCCTGCTGATCGGCTTTGGTTTGGTCACAGCCATGTTAGCGGGGATGGTGATGCTCACACGGGTAAGCATCAAAGTCCGTTTGGCCTGGTCGACTGTGGCCCAGATGGGCTTCATGCTGCTCGAATGCGGCTTGGGTCTTTATACCTTGGCTGCCCTTCACCTGATGGGCCACTCGTTTTATAAAGCGCACGCTTTTCTGTCGGCTTCGATGGTGGTACGCCAGTCTCGCTTGCAGGCTCTGCACAAGCCTTCTTCCACTTTGGCACTCAGTTTGGTGTGTGCCCCGGTATGGGCGATCTTGGCGGTATTTGGGCTTCAAGCCATATTTAATGAGGCCCCTTGGCCCTGGTGGTGGAGTGTGGTTCTTGCCTTGGCCTGGGCTCCGCTGCTTTGGCTGCCTGCACAAGCCACCCTTGTCACCAAAAGCATGCAAGTGCTCTATGGCATTTTGATGCTGATGATGCTCACTGCCGCTTGTTTCCTGGTTCATCATTTGCCTTTGGGCATTCAGGATGCACCTCATCAGGCCTTTGGAGTGGTCGCCATGATAGGTATGGCCATCTTGTACGGTTGTTTGGCTTTGTTGCAATGTCGCTCACAGGCCTTGAGTCATTGGCGCCGATGGAGCTATGCCGGGTTTTATGTCGACGAAGCCTACACGCGCCTGGCCTTGAAGCTATGGCCAAGCTCATGGAGCTCTGTGCCTACAAGCGGCGGTTGAAAGCTTGGTTCTGAAAAATAGCCTAAGCACTCAATCGAAGCAATGTCCTTCGCCAAACAAACCAAAGGAATTTCAAGATGGCAAACATTTTGGACGCCAGCCCCTCCTGCTCCACGGAAGGACAAAGCTTTCAGGAACACACACCTCAGCGCACCACACCAAACCTCGCGGTTGAGCAGGCTTGTGAGCAGGCTTGTCAAGCCATTGCGCCAGTGTGGCCCTTGGACCGAGCCATTGCGGTCAACCCCCATTGGTCTCGACTGGGTATGCCGTTGCGGCGGGTGGCTGCCCGAATGAGGGTGCTGGGAAAGATTCAAGTGTTTCCTCCTCGCGATCAACAGCAATGTGCCTGGAACGAGGGCAGAATTCTCGCCACCGATTTAACCCAGGCTCTGAGCCGTTTTCCTGAGGCCCTCGAAAGGGGTTTCACTGTGCAGCAATGCCACGATGCACTCCAATCACCGGCCTGCTTGCCTTCACTTCCGCTGCTGATTGATATGCTGGACAACGACCCTCAACGCCATTCGCGCCTGTCTTGGCGCGAGGCGATCACGCATCAGGTCAGTCAAACATGCGCGGCTTATTTTGACGAATACCAGGCCCAGTGGCAGCCTGAGCGCTCGAAGGGGCTTTATGCTTTTTGGCTTGACACTTTGCAGCATGATCATGGCATTGGCTTACTCATGGGCCTGCCCCATATCGGGCGCGCCATTCAAGCCATTCCATCAACGGCCCAGGCGGCTGAACAATGGGCAATTCAGCGGCTTGGCTTGCCACCGACCGTATGGGCTGACTACCTTGAATCGGTTTTGCTCACCGTGAACGGATGGGCATCATGGTGTGCTTACCTTGGCTGGCAAGCCCAATTCGAGGGCCGCAAAGATCGTCATCTGCGTGAATTGTTGGCCATTCGTTTGGCCTGGGGGGCTCTTTTGCTGGAATGCAAGGATAGCGCTAGCGCCCAGCAAGCCTTCACGGCGCTCAGGCAGGCATGGAAGCAAGCCCCTCTGGTGTTGGCACAAACCGAGCATTTCCTTTTGCCCGATGAAATCTGGCAAGTGGCTCTGGAAATTGGCTACCAGCGCACTCTCGCACAAAAGTTGCTTTCAGCCCCGCAGGTGATTTCAAAACCGAAAGGCTTCGAAGTTCAAGCTGTCTTTTGTATTGACGTGCGAAGCGAACCCATGCGGCGGGCCATTGAAGCGGCGTCGCCATCAGTGCAAACGCTTGGCTTTGCCGGATTTTTTGGCTTGCCCGTGGCCTATACTCCCTTGGCCACCTCCGCAAGACGGCCACAATTGCCAGGCTTGCTACCCCCTTCCATTGAAGTCACAGACTGCATCGTCTCAGCACAACCCACCAATCAAGAAACGGACGAAGCACGTCAAGTAGTGGCTATTCAATCACGTCGGAGTTGGCTGGCTTTATCCGACCAATGGCATGCAGCAAGCCGTTGGCCCAGCGCGGCATTTTCTTATGTCGAAGCCATGGGCCTGGCTTACCTTGGGACGCTCGGGCGGTGGTTGCTGCCGTCGCAAAACAAGAGAGCGAGAGATGATTTGCACGGCCTGCCTGCCCGCTTTCGCCCTATTTGTCGCCCCCATATCACGGGCCTTGACCCGCTGGCCAAAGTGGAACTTGCAGCGCGCGTATTGCATGCCATGGGGCTCCATCAATATATGGCTCCTTTGGTGTTGCTGGTGGGGCATGGCAGCCAGAGCCTCAATAATGCTCATGCGGCCACGCTAGACTGCGGCGCCTGTGGCGGCCAGACAGGTGAAGTCAACGCTCGCAGTTTGGCCAGGCTGCTGAATGAGCCTGGCGTGCGCGAAGGGCTGCAAGCCCGAGGGCTGAGCATTCCTGAGTCAACCGTATTTTTGGCTGCTCTGCACAATACCACCACCGATGAAATTGAAGGGTTTGATCTTGACCTCTTGCCGCCAACGGCACTTGCAAGCTGGAAAAACCTACAAAACATCTGGGCTCAAGCCAGTGATCAGGTTCGAAGAGGGCGTGCCACCCGCCTTTGTATAGACCCCCTCAAGAACCCTGATGATCTTTTAAAAGAATTCCGGCAGCGTGCCAACGACGGCGCGCAAACCCGACCGGAATGGGGCCTTGCAGGCAATGCCGCCTTTTTAATTGCAGGGCGTGAGCGAAGCCGTGGTGTTGATTTACACGGGCGCTGCTTTTTGCATGATTATCATGCCGAACAAGATCCCGACGGCAGCATGTTGGAGCTCTTGATGACAGCACCCATGTTGGTCACTCACTGGATCAACTGGCAGTATCACGCATCCGTATGCGAGCCTTCACGACTGGGAAGCGGCAGCAAATTGCTTCATAACGTGGTGGCGGGCCATTTGGGTGTCTTTGAGGGCAATGGCGGCGACCTGCGGATTGGCTTGTCTCGCCAGTCGGTGCACGATGGACAACGCTGGATGCACGAACCACTGAGGTTGACGGTGGTCATTGACGCCCCCCAGGCCGCTATTGAAGCCATCATTGAAAAACATGCCGTCGTGAAGCAATTACTTCATCATGGCTGGGTTCATCTATGGCGCTTTGATCCATCAGGTTTTTTGCGCTACGAGCAAGGCCAGTGGCAGCCCGCACTTGCTCCATTGTGTTGATGATTCCATCTGACCTTACGCAGAAGCAGCAGCAGCGGCAGAGCGCAAGCGCTGCCACTCGGCGTAGGCGCTCCGAGTTGCATTGATCAGCAGTTTTCAACACATGGTGAAAGGGCTGAGTTTGTTTTGAGGCTCAGACACTCCAGCTTGAACGCCGAAAAAGAAATCGATTAACCTTCAACTTGGACTTCCTTCCTTTTGATTGGTACGCCGGAAGGGGGCAGGTCAATGGATCCAAATTGTCGGGTATGGCTGCGTAAGGTCAAATAAGAGCCAGCCTCACTATCCGGAGATACTCAGGGAAATCGGGGAATATCGCCGCGCAGAAGCAATTCTATGGCCGCCCCGTCTGTGGCTCCGATCTGGGCTCGAACAGGCAGGTAGTGTCGGGTGGGGTCGAGCCAGACTTCGACGCTTGAATCGAGTTCTCGGCGGGGCTCCCTGACCCACTTGTGGCTCATGATTGGCCCGAGGGGCGTAGAGACGGTTTCCATCGAAACAAACCGAAACCGCCAGATATCGGCATCACTCCGGGCCCCGGTGATATACAAAATAATGCGCTGTTCTGGATTGTTCGCTACTGGAAGCCTGCTGATAATGGCCGGAAGCTGGATCATCCAGCTCAGTCGGTCTTGGGTTCCAGGCACCCAAGGGGCGTCTGCCGCATGAGAATAAGCAATCCGTTTTTCGGTATTCAGAATCGTGGCAGTTTGGCGGTTACGACCTCGTTGATCAGAGAAGTGTTGAGGTGCCAAGCCATGGCGATTCAGGGTACCCACACTTCGCTGCTCTAGCCAGCGAAAACCGGCCACCGAGCCTGTCAGTGAGAGAGTGTACCCGGCCCCTTGGGGGCGCCATTCTAATTGGCCTTCGCCTGAAAGCAAGCCGCGGTGAAGGCTGTAGCTCAAGGTAATGGCATCGACAGGAGATGCCATATACAGCGGCGGAACAAGCAAGGAAGCTTTGATCTCATCAGCCCCGACTCGGGGCACCGGCAATACACTGATCAGACAAACCCCAAGTGACCGAAGGGTTGCTCGCCGTCGATGTTTTTCCAGCATGAAGTCAGTGCTTCAACCCTTCAAGTACGGCGGATGCCGTTGCTGCGGGTTCAGGTTGAGGTTCTTTGAGCACCTCCTCATCAGGTAAAGGCTTTGGGACAGATTCCAAAGCCACTTCAAGAACTTGATCAATCCATTTGACAGGCACAATTTCAAGATTATTTTTGACATTCTCGGGAATTTCTTGCAAGTCTTTGACGTTCTCGTGAGGAATCAAGACTGTTTTGATGCTGCCACGGTGAGCAGCAAGCAATTTTTCCTTCAGGCCGCCGATGGCAGTAACTTCGCCCCTGAGCGTAATTTCTCCAGTCATGGCCACATCAGCGCGCACCGGGATGCCCGACAAAGAGGATACCAAAGCGGTGGTCATGGCAATGCCGGCGCTAGGGCCATCTTTTGGGGTGGCGCCATCTGGCACGTGAATATGGATGTCTCGTTTTTCAAAGAGATCGTCGCGGAGGCCCAAGCGGCGTGCCCTGCTGCGAACGACTGTACGTGCCGCTTCAACCGACTCTTTCATGACATCGCCCAAGGAGCCCGTGCGAGTGATGTTGCCTTTACCGGGCATGACCACTGATTCGATGGTGAGGAGGTCTCCACCCACTTCCGTCCAAGCCAAGCCCACAACCTGTCCGACCTGATTTTGCTTCTCGGCTTGACCAAAATCATATTTGCGCACACCCAGGAAATCATGGAGATTGTCTGGAGTGACAATCACTTTGCTGGAAGTTTGACGCAGTTGGATACTTTTAATTACTTTACGGCATACCTTGGAAATTTCACGCTCAAGAGAGCGCACACCTGCTTCCCGTGTGTAATAGCGAACGATACTGAGCACGGCGGGTTCGGTGATCTCGAGCTCACCATCTTTGACGCCGTTGTTTTTGGCTTGCTTGGGGAGCAAATAACGTGTTGCAATATGAAGCTTTTCATCTTCGGTGTAACCTGACAGGCGGATGACTTCCATCCGGTCCAGCAGGGCGGGGGGAATGTTCATTGAGTTGGATGTGGCAATGAACATGACCTCTGACAGGTCAAAATCGACCTCAACATAGTGGTCGGAAAAAGTGTGGTTTTGCTCCGGATCAAGGACTTCAAGCAGGGCGCTGGACGGGTCACCCCGGAAGTCAGTGCCCAGCTTATCAATTTCATCAAGCAGAAACAGAGGGTTGCGGGTTCCGACCTTGGTCAAGCTTTGCAGCACCTTGCCGGGCATCGAGCCGATGTAAGTGCGGCGATGCCCGCGAATTTCAGCTTCGTCCCGCACGCCGCCTAAAGCCATGCGAACAAATTTTCGACCTGTGGCACGCGCAACAGACTGTCCTAAAGACGTTTTACCCACACCCGGAGGCCCCACCAAGCACAAGATGGGAGACTTGACCTTTTCGACGCGCTGCTGCACAGCCAGATATTCAAGAATTCGATCTTTGACCTTGTCAAGACCGAAGTGATCTTCATTCAAGACCCCTTCTGCGTGAGTGAGGTTATGTTTGATTTTGGTGCGTTTGGCCCAAGGCAGATTGATCAGGGTCTCGATGTAATTACGCACCACTGTCGCTTCTGCCGACATGGGTGACATGAGCTTGAGTTTTTTAAATTCGGCATCGACTTTTGTGCGTGCCTCTTTGCTCATTTTGGCCGCAATGATCTTGTTTTCAAGTTCTTCCATGTCGGCGCCGTCTTCGCCGTCGCCCAATTCTTTCTGAATAGCCTTGACCTGTTCGTTGAGATAGTACTCACGCTGGCTCTTTTCCATCTGGCGTTTCACACGGCCCCGGATGCGTTTTTCTACCTGAAGAATATCAACTTCATGTTCAAGCAGTTCAAGCAATTTTTCAAGCCGTTGATCCACCTGAAAAATGTCTAAAATGGCTTGTTTGCTCTCCAGCTTGAGCGGCAGATGCGCGGCAATGGTATCGGCGAGGCGGCCTGCGTCATCAATGGCGGCAATGCTGGTGAGAATTTCCGGCGGCAGCTTTTTATTGAGTTTGACATACTGGTCAAACTGCTGGGTCACAGCACGCCGCAAAGCTTCAATTTCAGCATGCGATTCGCCCGCCGGCTCGATAGGCACGACTTCTGCAATAAAGTGTTCACCGTGATCTTTGATTTCATGGGTATTGGCACGCTGAATACCTTCCACCAGAACTTTCACCGTGCCATCAGGTAGCTTCAGCATTTGCAAGATGCTGGAGATGCACCCAACATCAAACATATCATCAGGTTTTGGTTCATCTTTGCCCGCAGCTTTTTGGGCCACCAACATAATTTGCCGACCGCCATCCATGGCTGCTTCAAGAGCCTTGATTGACTTTGGGCGCCCAACGAAAAGCGGGATAACCATGTGTGGAAATACAACCACGTCGCGCAAGGGCAGCAACGACAGGGTGATGGGAACAGCGGGCAATACAGGATGTCCAGACATCGAAAACCTCTCTTTCTGAATCCCGTAGTTGGGGATCGAGTTTCGAATTACAAGGATTTATACGGCTGGTGCACGAGAAAACAAAGTAATCTGAGGAGCACTCAGCAAAAAATGCGTACCTCTTTGGACTTTAGGCACTTGCTTTGGTCTGTTCTCGATAGACCAGCAGGGGCTTGGTGGCTTCTGCGATGGTATTTTCATCAAGGACAACTTTGGCCACACCTTGTAGTGTGGGAAGTTCAAACATGGTGTCGTTGAGGGCCTGCTCCATGATGGAGCGCAATCCGCGGGCGCCTGTCTTGCGCGCCAGTGCTTTTTTGGCAATGGCCAAAAGGGCCGAAGGACGCACTTCAAGTTCGACACCATCCATGGCAAAAAGTTTTTGATATTGCTTCACCAAAGCATTTTTGGGCTCAGTAAGAATTTGGATCATGGCTTCTTCGGTCAGTTCACCCAAAGTGGCCACCACGGGCAGGCGGCCCACCAATTCTGGAATCAGGCCAAACTTGATGAGATCTTCCGGTTCCACTTCTGAGAAGACATCACTGACTTTGCGATCAGACTTGCTTTTGACCAGCGCTCCAAAACCAATACCTGACTTTTCAGAGCGGTTTTGAATGACTTTTTCAAGTCCGTCGAAGGCTCCACCACAGATGAACAAAATGTTGGTGGTATCAATTTGAAGAAAATCTTGATTAGGATGCTTGCGCCCTCCTTGTGGAGGCACGGAAGCCATGGTGCCTTCAATCAGTTTGAGCAAAGCCTGTTGCACTCCTTCGCCGGAGACATCACGAGTAATGGAGGGGTTGTCTGCTTTTCGGGAAATTTTGTCAATTTCATCAATATAGACGATACCGCGCTGGGCGCTCTCAACATCATAGTCGCAGTTTTGAAGTAGCTTTTGAATGATGTTTTCAACATCTTCCCCGACGTAACCGGCTTCAGTCAACGTGGTGGCGTCGGCGATGACAAAAGGAACGTTGAGCAACCGGGCCAGAGTTTGCGCAAGCAGGGTTTTTCCAGATCCAGTGGGGCCGATCAGGAGAATATTGCTTTTGGCAAGCTCGACATCGTCGTTGGAATGATCGATATGTTTCAGCCGTTTATAGTGGTTGTACACCGCCACAGACAAGGTACGTTTAGCAACATCTTGGCCAATGACATAGCTGTCAAGGCTGGTTTTGATCTCACTGGGGATCGGAAGTTCGGTTTTGGAAGGAGTGGTATCAGGGCTTTCTTGGATAATTTCATCACGGATGATGTCATTGCACAGTTCAATACATTCATCGCAGATGAAGACGGAGGGGCCTGCGATCAGCTTCTTGACCTCATGCTGGCTCTTGCCGCAAAAGGAGCAATATAAGACTTTTTCGCTGGAAGAACCTTTTTTATCAGCCATGGTCGCTGCCAGAAGAAACAAAGATGCTTGAAATGATAGAGCAAACAGAAAAACGGGCTACCCGGAAAAAATAGCCCAAGAAGGGTGCTGCAGCAGAGCTCAATCAGGAGCCTCGCTGAACAAGAACCTGATCAATCAGGCCATAGTCTTTCGCTTCGGCGGCAGACATGAAGTAATCGCGCTCAGAATCAGCCTTGATGCGATCAAGGGGTTGGCTGGTGCGCGCTGCAAGAATTTGATTCAGATTTTCGCGAAGCTTGAGGATTTCACGGGCCTGAATTTCGATGTCAGTGGCTTGCCCCTGGGCCCCACCGGAGGGCTGGTGAATCATGATGCGCGAATTGGGCAGGGCAAAACGCTTTCCCTTGGCGCCTGCTGCAAGCAAGAAAGCACCCATACTGGCTGCCAAGCCCATGCACAAAGTGGAAACATCAGGCTTAATGAACTGCATAGTGTCAAAAATGGACATACCTGCGCTTACCGAACCCCCTGGAGAATTGATATAAAAAGAAATATCTTTGTCAGGATTTTCGCTTTCAAGAAAGAGGAGTTGAGCCACCACAAGATTGGCGGATTGATCGTTGACCGGCCCCACCAGGAAAACCACGCGCTCACGCAGTAAACGAGAGTAAATGTCATAGGCGCGTTCTCCTCGTCCGGATTGCTCAATCACCATGGGCACCATGCCCAAATTTTGTGTGTTTAATACGCTCATGAGTAAATTGTCCTTTGCAATCTGACGAACCTGGAAAAAAGAAAAAAAAGCAACTCTTTTGATTATGTCGCCATCAGCGTGACCAGGAAGACCCGATAAGAGGCAAATAACAACACTGCCAAACATAATATGGTCTTTGAACCAGAGATCGACAGGGTAGGATTGATCTGGGCATGATGGTTGCTTTCCTGAAGCATAGCTCAGTCTGAATGAAGCCTGCAAAATGGGCATTCCGCAACAGATGTTCTCAGCCATCTTGGCAGCAATGCCCAGGTTTTCCAACACTTTGACCAGCTTGAGAGTACCTTTTTAAAACACACTGACCTGTCGATCCTGGACGTCAAAAAAGTTGAAGTCGAAAGGGCATCATGCCTTGCGATGTGCTGCCGCTTGTGCTGAAGCAAAGGCAGTCATATTGACGATGCGGCGCATGGTGGCTGAGGGCGTGAGCACATGCACTGGTGCTGCGGCACCCAGTAAAATCGGGCCCACGGTGACATTCTTGCCCGCGGCCACCTTAAGTACGTTGAATAAAATATTCGCCGCATCAATGTTGGGCAATACCAGCAAGTTGGCTGACCCGGAGAGTGTGCTGCTTGGTAGCATGGTGCGACGAATGGTTTCAGACAATGCAGCGTCACCGTGCATTTCACCGTCACACTCTATTTCGGGGGCCTGTTTGATGAATAAATCTCGGGCGGCCCGCATGCGCACAGCCGAGCCGCGTGTAGATGATCCGTACATTGAGTGTGACAAGAAAGCCACCTTGGCGGGTACTCCAAAGCGGCGCATTTCATCTGCGGCCATGAGGGCAATTTCGGCCAGGGCTTCTGCCGAAGGCGATTCATTCACAAAGGTGTCAGTGATGAACAGGGCGTGTTCTTCGAGCATCACGGCATTCATGGTGGCCAGAGTTTTGACACCTGGGCGTGCGCCAATCACTTTGTGGACATGTTCGAAGTGGCCATCAAACCGACCCACAAGCCCGCACAGCATGGCATCGGCCTCGCCACGACGCACCATCAGGCTGGCAATCAGGGTGTTGGATCGTCGCAGAGCGGCTTTAGCCGCATCGGGGGTGATGCCATCGCGGCCCATGATTTGATGATATTGCTCCCAATATTCACGGTAACGTGAATCGTTTTCGGGGTCAACCCATTCGAAATCTCGGCCTGCTTGCAGCCTTAAGCCAGCACGCTCAATGCGCGAGTTGATCACGGAGGGGCGGCCTACCAGAATGGGCTGGGCCAATTTTTCGTCAATCACCACCTGAACGGCACGCAGTACGCGCTCATCTTCCCCTTCAGCATAGACAACACGGGCGGGTTGTAGGCGAGCCGCTGAAAATACAGGCCGCATGAACATCCCGGTTTGATAAACATAACGGGAGAGATGCTCGCGGTAGGCATCAAAATCCTGGATGGGGCGGGTGGCTACGCCTGATTCTGCGGCAGCTTTGGCCACAGCAGGCGCAATACGCAAAATCAGCCGGGCATCAAAGGGTTTCGGAATCAGATATTCAGGGCCGAATTTGAGGTCTTGACCCGCGTAAGCGGCCGCCACTTGATCGCTGGTTTCGGCTTTGGCCAACTCTGCAATTTCACGCACGCAAGCCAGTTTCATGGCTTGCGTGATTTTGGTGGCGCCGCAGTCCAGTGCTCCACGGAAAATATAAGGGAAACACAGAACATTGTTGACTTGGTTGGGGTAGTCGGATCGGCCGGTAGCGATGATGCAGTCAGGACGCGCCGCCTTGGCAATTTCGGGCCGAATTTCGGGTTCTGGATTGGCCAAGGCCAGGATAATGGGACGCTCAGCCATGGTTTTCACCATGTCGCCCGTGAGTAACCCTGAGGTCGAGCAGCCCAGGAACACGTCAGCCCCCACCAAAACTTGAGCCAAAGTGCTTGCCTCGGTGCGTTGGCAATAGCGTTGTTTCGATTCGTCGAGTTTGTCGCCTCGACCGTCGCGAATCACGCCTTTGGAATCACACACAAAAATGTTTTCCTTTTTCACGCCAAGCCCTACGAAAACATCCAGGCAGGCGATGGCTGCGGCTCCGGCTCCGGAAACCACCAGTTTGATGGTAGATGGTGCCTTATTAACCAGTTCCAAGCCATTAAGCAGGGCTGCGGCCGAGATGATGGCCGTACCGTGCTGATCGTCATGAAAGACTGGAATGTTCAGTCGGTCACTCAGTTTGCGCTCAATCGTAAAACATTCAGGAGCTTTGATATCTTCGAGGTTGATGCCCCCGAGGGTGGGTTCAAGGGAGGCGATAATTTCAACCAGCTTGTCAGGATCCCGTTCGGCCAATTCGATATCAAAGACATCAATGCCAGCAAATTTCTTGAACAGGCAGCCTTTGCCTTCCATGACAGGCTTGCTGGCCAAAGGGCCAATGTCACCCAGGCCCAGCACAGCCGTTCCGTTCGTAATGACGCCAACCAAATTGGCGCGTGAAGTATATTCAGCGGCCAGACGGGGGTCTTGCTCAATGGCGAGGCAGGGGTATGCAACCCCGGGTGAATAGGCCAGTGAAAGATCGCGCTGGTTCAAGAGCGGTTTTGTGGGAGTTACGGCAATCTTGCCGCGGGTAGGTGTTCGATGATACTCAAGCGCGGCGGCTCGAAGGGCCTGTTCTGCGGGTGAAAGAGTGTCACTCATCTTGTCTCCGGGGTGATTGAGAAAACTCGAGAGCTTACTGCCTCCATTCGCTTTTAACCGCCGGAGAACGATACAAATTTTGAATGAGTTTTGAAAAGCCGCCATCCAGCCAAGTAGTGTGCCCGCTCTTTCGGGATGCCCTTTGGCAGCAAAGGTATAGTTCCAAATTTCCAACTCTAGGAAGCTCATCCACAATGGGTTTGGCAGGGCTTCCTTTACATGCTTACCCTGCGAGGATCTGATGAGCTTCAATCGCCGTTCCAAGAACATCACCGAGGGCGTTGCCCGTGCCCCCAACCGTTCCATGTACTACGCTTTGGGCTATGAAGAGGGGGATTTTAAAAAACCCATGATCGGTGTGGCCAACGGCCATTCCACCATCACTCCTTGTAATGCCGGTTTGCAAAAGCTGGCTGATGCCGCCGTCGCAGGCATTGAGGCCGCCGGTGGCAATGCTCAAATTTTCGGAACCCCCACCATCTCTGATGGCATGGCCATGGGCACCGAGGGCATGAAGTACAGCCTAATCTCTCGAGAAGTGATTGCCGATTGCATCGAAACTTGTGTTGGTGGCCAATGGATGGATGGTGTGCTGGTGGTAGGTGGCTGCGACAAGAACATGCCGGGCGGCATGATGGGCATGTTACGAGCCAATGTTCCTGCCATTTACGTATATGGAGGCACCATTTTGCCGGGCCGCTACAAAGGCCAAGATCTCAATATCGTGAGCGTGTTTGAAGCCGTCGGCCAATTCACCAGTGGCGCCATGAGCCACGAAGATTTTTGTGAAATCGAGCGCCGGGCCATTCCCGGAACAGGTTCATGTGGTGGCATGTATACCGCCAACACCATGAGTTCATCTTTTGAGGCCCTGGGCATGAGCCTGCCTTACTCGAGTACCATGGCCAACCCGCACGACGAAATTGCCAAGTCGGCTGCGGTAGCTGCTCAGACCCTTATAGCGGCAGTGAAGGCAGATCTCAAGCCTCGCGACATCGTGACTCGCCAGTCGATTGAAAACGCAGTGGCGGTTATTATGGCCACAGGCGGCTCAACCAATGCGGTGTTGCATTATTTGGCCATTGCCCACGCGGCTGGCGTTGAATGGAGTATCGACGACTTCGAGCGCGTGCGCAAAAAGGTGCCCGTCATTTGTGACCTGAAACCCTCGGGTAACTATTTGGCAGTTGATTTGCACCGCGCCGGGGGCATTCCGCAAGTGATGAAAATTTTGCTCGAGGCGGGCCTGCTGCATGGCGACTGCATCACCATCACCGGCAAAACCGTTGCTGAAAACCTGGTTGACGTCCCGGCTATTCCACGAGCCGACCAAGATGTCATCCGCCCCATTGACAAACCCCTTTATGCCCATGGGCACTTGGCTATTTTGAAGGGCAATCTTTCGCCTGAAGGGTGCGTGGCCAAAATTACCGGCCTCAAGAACCCGGCCATGACCGGGCCCGCACGGGTTTTTGACGATGAACAGTCTGCTTTGGCCGCCATCATGGCTCGTAAAATCATGGCGGGTGACGTGATGGTGCTGCGTTACCTTGGGCCTCAAGGTGCCCCTGGTATGCCCGAAATGCTGGCACCTACAGGGGCTTTGATTGGTCAGGGGCTGGGAGAATCGGTGGGATTGATCACCGATGGTCGTTTTTCTGGTGGAACATGGGGCATGGTGGTCGGGCATGTTTCGCCAGAAGCCTACGCCGGCGGCAATATTGCTTTGGTGCAAGAAGGTGACAGCATCACCATCAATGCTCATACCCTGACTTTGCAATTGAATGTCAATGACGAAGAACTCGCTCGGCGACGCGCCGCCTGGCAGCCTCCTCCTCCTCGATACACCCGTGGTGTGCTGGCTAAATTTGCAAAAAATGCGTCCAGTGCCAGTACCGGCGCCGTACTTGATCAATGATCAAAAAACTTCGTTGTATTTTTTGGGGGGGCGCGGTCTGATTTTTATCAGACCGCCGAAATGACATCCAGCAGTTCAGACTCGATTTGAAGTTGAAGTTTGCTTTCCTGGAGGGCGGGGCCGTCAATCAAAAAAGTATCTTCGACTCGTTCACCCAGGGTCGTTATTTTGGCCAGTTGAAGGTTGATATCGTGTGTAGCCAGTACACGTGCAACACCGTAAAGAAGACCTGATCGATCGCTTGCTGAGATGGTAAGAACCCATCGTTGCCCACTCTCGTCGGGTTTGAGTTGAACACGGGGCGTGATTGGAAAGAACCTGACTCTGCGTGAGACCCGGCTGCGGCGCGGCTCTGGCAGGGTGTTTGTTTGCCGCAGGATCAGGGTCAATTGATTTTCAACCAGAGCAATCAAGTCACGATGATGTTGTTCGAGATCCGGGCTGATGACTTGGAAGGTATCCAAGGCGTAACCTGTTTGCGTGGTATGCACTTTAGCGTCAAGAATATCAAAGCCGGCATTATCGAAATAGCCGCAGATATGAGCGAAAAGATCAGCCCGATCAGGGGCATAAACCAGCACTTGCAGGCCTTCCCCAAGAGAAGACAGGCGCGCATTGACCAAGGGCTTGCTGCTGTGCAAGTGGCAAGCCAGTGAGCGCGCATGCCAGGCAATGTCGTGGGCATCGTGGCGTGCGAAGTAGCTGACATCAAGTGTTTTCCATAAGGGCTGTTCAATGCCCTGGGGAAAAGACAACAAATTCAGGCCATGGCGTGCTTCGATTTTGCGTGCTTCAACCTCGGCGGCGAAGTTGGGTTTGGCGCCGCCCAGGGCACGTAATGTGAGCCGATACAGGTCTTCGAGAAGTTTGCCTTTCCAGGCATTCCAGACTTTCGGGCTGGTGCCCCGGATGTCTGCGACAGTCAGAAGATACAACCCCGTGAGCCGGCGCTCGGTTTTCATGATACTGGCGCAGCGTTCAATGACAATCGGGTCAGAGAAATCTTCTTTTTGAGCTATATGTGACAGAGTGAGGTGCTGTGCCACCAGAAACTCAATCAACTCGGCATCTGTGGCTTCAACGTGGAAGTCACGGCAGAAGCGACGCGCCTCCTGTGCACCTAAAACCGAATGATCCCCCCCTCGACCTTTGGCCACATCATGAAACAGTGCGGCAATATACAGAATATAGGGCTTGTCCCATTGTGCGGCCAGCTGTGAGCAAAAAGGGTACTCGTGAGCATGTTCTGGAATAAAAAAACGCCGAACATTACGCACCACCATCAGGATGTGCTGATCGACCGTGTAAGCATGAAACAAATCGTGCTGCATTTGCCCCACAATGCGGCGAAATACCCATAAAGTGCGGCCGAGCACCGAAGTTGCATTCATCATGCGCAGGGCGTGGGTCTGGCCTTGAGGGGCACGCAAAATACGCATGAAAGTGGCCCGGTTGACAGGATCCTTGCGGAAATTGGCGTCCATCAGGTTGCGTGCGTTATATAGCGCGCGAAGCGTGCGCGCAGACAATCCACTCAAGCCCGCCTGGCTTTGGTACACCGCAAACGTGTTCAAAATAGCATGGGGATTGCGATGGTAAAGGTCGTCGCTGGCCACTTCAAGCATGCCGCCGCGGTCGAGGAATTCTGCGGTGATCCATCGTTGGCGGGCATCTTCAAGGCCATTAATGCGTTCCTCCATGTTGAGCATCAAAATTTGATTCAGCTGAGACACCGCCTTGGCCGCCCAATAGTAACGCCGCATCAATTTTTCAGAGGCACTTTGGCCATGACTGCTTTGGTAGCCAAAGGTGTCCGCTACCGCAGTTTGCAGGTCAAACACCAGGCGGTCTTCGCGTCGCTGAGCCACGCAATGCAGCCTTGCCCTGATCAGCTTCAGCAAACCTTCATTACGATCTAACTGCTGGGCCTCGAAAGCGGTGATCAAGCCTTTGGCAGATAATTCCCGCCAGGTTTTTCCAAAGCCTGCTGCTCGTGCAACCCACATCACCACCTGAAGGTCCCGCAGCCCTCCCGGGCTTTCCTTGCAGTGGGGCTCCAGGGCATAAGGCGTCTCCTCGAACTTCTGGTGCCGCTGCAACATCTCCAAGGTTTTGGCCCGCAGAAAAGCTTTGGGGTCCATGGCTTGGTCGTAGGCCAAGCGAAAGGCCTGAAAAAGTCGTTGTGATCCGCATAGCCATCGTGATTCAAGCAATGCCGTTTGAATCGTGACATCGCGCTGCCCTTCTTCGAGGCACTCTGCCAAGCCGCGCACACTCGAACCAATTTCGATGCCACTGTCCCAGCAGGCCGTAATGAATCGCTCAATAGTCCTTGGAAGCTCGGGCGGTTGTCCAGGAGAGTCAATAGGTGCATCCAGAAGTACCAAGACATCAACGTCTGAGAAAGGAAACAATTCCCCGCGGCCAAACCCTCCTACGGCGAGCAGGGCCACTTTATCAGCCACCTCCAATAGGCCTGATTGACTCCAGAGTTGTGCCAATATTTGATCGATGAGGTGGGTTAAGTTGCCGGTAAGGCGTCGGACCAGGGATGCCGTTGGCTTGGAGGCCAAAAAGTTGGCCAGCAAACTCGACTTGGTTTCGCGCAAAAGCTGCCGAACCGAAACGGTCGATGCCAGTATCAAGCCCTCGCTTCGGGAGTCTGTTCCGGAAGGCGCCGGGGCGGCCATGGTAGACCCTCAGGAGCCCATCACAAAAGCAGGGGGGGCTGGGCTGCCCTGGGACAAAGTCAGCACTTCATAGCCGGTTTCAGTGACGGCTATCGTATGCTCCCATTGGGCTGACAGCGAGCGGTCAGAGGTCACGATCGTCCAGCCATCACCCAATTCGCTGATGTCACGCTTGCCTAAGTTAATCATCGGTTCAATAGTAAAAACCATGCCGGGGACAATTTCTTCCAAAGTGCCAGGACGCCCATAATGAAGAATTTGGGGTTCTTCATGAAATTTTGCGCCAATGCCATGCCCGCAGAATTCCCGAACCACTGAAAAACCTGCATTTTCGGCGAAGGTCTGAATGGCATGACCAATGTCACCCAGGCGGGTGCCTGGTTTCACTTTCACAATGCCTCGCCACATCGCTTCATAGGTCAGCTGACACAATCGCTTGGCTGCAATCGAGGCCTTGCCCACCACAAACATCCGGCTGGTGTCACCATGCCAGCCGTCTTTGATGACGGTGACATCAATATTGATAATGTCTCCACTTTTCAAGGGTTTGTCGTTGGGGATGCCATGACACACCTGATGATTCACCGAAGTACAAATAGACTTCGGGTAGGGCTTGTAGCCGTGGGGTGCGTAATTCAGTGGGGCAGGGGTGGCCTGCTGCACATTGACGATGTAATCATGTGCAAGCAGGTCAAGTTGGTTGGTGGTGACCCCAGGCACTACATGAGGGGTGAGCATGTCCAGCACTTCGGAGGCGAGTCGGCCTGCGATGCGCATCGCCGCAATGTCAGAATTGGATTTGATGGTGATCGTCATAATGTGAATTATCTTGGAAACATCAGATCTTGCGGGTCAGTTTTGTCCACAGGGCGCAGGCATGCCGTCAATGTGATGGGCTTTAGCGGCTCTTTATGCACTAAAGGATCATGAGTTTGTCAGATTTTTTATATGGATGGTCAATGTATGCGCGCCTTGCTGCCATGTGGTGCTCCATACATCAAAATAAGTCTGACAACTGCCCTGCAAAAATATTTACTTAGAGAGCAAAAATATACTGTACAAACATCCAGCCTTTGTCATAATGCTCCTATCCCTTTCATTCCAAGATACACGCACCTATGGATACCTCTGTTAAAGCCTCTCCCCTTGTTAATACTGAAAAAGCCAAGGCCTTGCAGGCTGCATTGGCTCAAATTGAGAAGCAGTTTGGCAAAGGTAGTGTCATGCGCCTAGGAGAAGGCGAGGTTATCGAAGACATTGAAGTTGTCTCGACAGGCTCTCTGGGGCTGGATATCGCTCTGGGAGTGGGTGGCTTACCGCGAGGTCGTGTCATTGAAATTTACGGTCCTGAGTCTAGCGGCAAAACGACTCTCACCCTGCAAGTCATTGCCGAAATGCAAAAGCTCGGCGGTACCTGTGCCTTCATTGATGCTGAACACGCGCTTGATGCCCAGTATGCCCAGAAGCTGGGCGTCAACCTCCAGGAATTACTGATCAGTCAACCTGATACGGGTGAGCAGGCTCTGGAAATCGTTGACGCCCTTGTCCGCTCGGCTTCAGTGGATCTTGTCATTATCGACTCCGTAGCAGCTCTTGTGCCCAAGGCTGAAATCGAAGGCGAAATGGGGGATTCTTTACCTGGTTTGCAAGCCCGCCTCATGAGTCAAGCCTTGCGCAAATTGACATCCACTATTAAAAAAACCAATACGACCGTTATTTTCATTAACCAGATACGCATGAAAATCGGGGTCATGTTTGGTAGCCCAGAAACTACCACCGGTGGTAACGCATTAAAGTTTTATGCCTCTGTTCGCCTTGATATTCGTCGCACAGGCAGTATCAAAAAAGGCGAGGAAGTCATTGGCAATGAAACCAAAATCAAGGTTGTGAAAAACAAGGTGTCCCCCCCTTTCAAAACCGCTGAATTTGATATTCTTTATGGTGAAGGCATTAGCCGGGAAGGGGAAGTTATTGATATGGGCGTTACCGCTGGAGTGCTCGAAAAAAGTGGGGCTTGGTATGCTTACAACGGTGAAAAAATTGGACAAGGCAAAGACAACGCACGTGAGTTTCTGCGCGAAAACCCAGCCCTTGCTATTGAAATCGAAAATAAAGTTCGCCACTCTTTGGGCATCCCTTTGCTGAAAGCTGGTACTGAAGTTGCAGATGCCGCACCCACAAAGCCCCCAAAAGCCTCGAAATCAAAAGACTGACCTTGCCCCTGTGACCTTGCCCCTATTTCCCGTCATCGTTAGCCCGAAATTGACGCGGCTTTTTTACGCTGTGCCGTGAACCAGCGTTGTTCAAATGGCATCGGGCTGACGTAGCCCAGTGAAGAATATGGCCTGCTGTGATTGTAAAAAGGGATCCGGTCCATCACAGCCTGCGTAGCTTGTCTTCGGGTGGAAAATTTTCGCCCGTGCACGCTGGCTGTCTTGAGCCGGCCCCAGAAGCTCTTGGTGGGGGCGTTGGGTTGACGCCTGAACCAAGCCATGCTCAGGGCGTCTTTGACCAAGCGTTTTGAGGGGCAAGGTCAAGGAGCTTGGCGGCTCCCCTCGTCATGGAGATAGCTGGCCTGTTGATTTGGGCTACTTCAACCGGTCGCCTGACCAGCCAAAACAGACCAACATGCAAAGCATCATCCAGGACGACGGTTACAGAGTTGAAGTCTTTGCCCACAACGTGGACTCCCTTTGGAGTCTGGGCCATAAAGAGTAAGTCAGGGTTCGACCGCGTTTGTATCAGGGAGGCGATGAATGAGTTTCTCAAAGTACTGACGTCTTACCTATGCGCTACTCTTGAAAAAATGTGCAATCTAACTTCTGTTTTCGGTCTTACCGTCACCTGACATGCATGAGGAGAGCCTGACCATGCATCCCCAACGCCTCAAGAGCTTGAGCCACCCTCAGCGGGAACGGCTGGCTTACATCGACTTCCGCCTTTACTTCATGGGTGAAATCGGCCGCCCTGACTTGGCGAGCCGCTTTGGGGTGGCCCCTGCCGGTGCCACGCGCGATCTGGCGCTGTACCGGGAAATCGCGCCGCAGAACATCGAGTTCGACGGCAGCAACAAGATCTACCGGATCGGCAAGACTTTCTCCCCGATCTTTGAGCACGCGACGCAGCGTGTTTTGTCGGCGCTCGCCCTTGGGTTTGGTGATGGCGTCAACGTCGAGTCGCAACCGCTGCTGCCCTGCGAGTCCCCGGCAGCCTTGAGCAGCCCCCGGATGGACGTGCTGGCTCCGATTTGCCGGGCCATCCATGCCAAGCGACCCATCGCTATTCGCTACCACTCGATGAGCAATGGCGAGTCCGAGCGGGTCATCGTGCCGTTTGCGCTGGTGGACACCGGCCTGCGCTGGCACGTCCGGGCCTTTGACCGCAAGAGCAGCGAGTTCCGCGACTTTGTCGTTACCCGTATCGAAGCACCGACCCTGCTTAATGACGAACCTAAGGCCAACGAGCGCCCGGACAACGACATCCAGTGGACTCGGATCGTGGAGCTGGACTTGGTGCCACACCCGCGCCTCGCGCGCTCCGAGATCATCAAGATGGACTACGGGATGACCGAGGGCTCAATCCGGATGCGCGTTCGCGCTGCGGTCGCGGGCTACATGCTGCTGCGCTGGAGCGTGGACTGCTCGCCCGATCACCGCCTCAAGGAAGAACAGTACCGCCTTTGGCTGAGCGATCCGCTGGCTTTGTATGGCGTCGAAAACGCAAAGCTCGCACCCGGCTACCGCGTCCCGGTCAGCGCTTTGAAGAAATAACAGACAACAAATTTAAACAGCATTCAGGAATCGCCCATGCAAAGCGTACAACACCAAACCCTGGTCGGCTTCATCTGGAACATCGCCAACAAGCTGCGCGGCCCCTACCGTCCGCCACAGTACCGTCGCGTGATGCTGCCACTGATTGTTCTGCGCCGCTTTGATCTGGTTCTGGCCGAAAACAAGCAGAAGGTGCTGGACGAAAAGAAGCGCCTGGAAGACAAAAGCATCACCGGCCCCGCACTGGAAAAGGCGCTGTCCCGCATCGCCGCCGAAGGCCGCAAGCAGGAGCTGTTCAACACCAGCGGCTTCACGTTTGAGAAGTTGCTGGGCGATGCGCCCAACATCGCCGGCAATTTGATCGCCTACATCCAGGGTTTTTCGCCGCGCGCGCGCGACATCTTTGACAAATTCGAGTTTGAAACTGAGATTGCCAAGCTGGATGAGGCCAACCGGCTGTTCCTGATCATCAAAGAATTCTGCTCGGCAGACATCAACCTGTCACCCAAGGCCATCACCAACCTGCAGATGGGCTATCTGTTCGAAGAGCTCGTGCGAAAGTTCAATGAGCAGGCGAACGAAGAAGCCGGGGATCACTTCACCCCGCGTGAGGTCATTCGTTTGATGGTGCAGTTGCTTTTCACTGGGGAAGACAGCATTTTTGAACCGGGCATTTACCGCAGTGTGTATGACCCCACTGCCGGGACGGGCGGCATGTTGTCCGAGTCTGAAAAAGAAGCGCTGGCTAAAAATCCACAAGCCCACATCGAATTATTCGGCCAAGAATACAACCCCGAGTCCTACGCCATTTGCTGCTCTGATTTATTGATCAAGGACGAGCCGATCAACAACCTGATCTATGGCGACACCTTGGGGCTGAAGGATGCCAAAAACAAAACCAATGGCTTTGTGCCGCACGACGGCCACCCGGACAAAAAATTCCACTACATGCTGGCCAACCCGCCCTTTGGTGTGGAGTGGAAGCCGGAAGAAGACTTCGTGCGCGAAGAGTATGAAGACCAAGGCTTCTCGGGTCGATTCGGCGCGGGCCTGCCACGCATCAACGATGGCTCGCTGCTCTTTTTGCAGCACATGATCTCCAAGATGCACAACCCGCCACAAACCGGCGGCGACGGCTCCAAAATCGCCATTGTGTTCAATGGCTCACCGCTGTTCACGGGTGATGCGGGGTCGGGCGAGTCGAATATTCGCCGCTGGATCATTGAGCGCGACATGCTCGATGCAGTGGTCGCCCTGCCAGACCAGATGTTCTACAACACGGGCATCTATACCTACGTCTGGATTGTCACCAACAAGAAGCCTGCTCATCGGCAGGGAAAGGTACAGTTGATCGACGGCACGCGTCATTTCAAGAAGATGGACAAGAGCCTGGGCAACAAGCGCAACGAGCTCTCGGACGACCACATCAGGGAACTCGTGCGACTGTACGCCGAGCACGACCACGAGGCGGAAAGTGAAGTGCTGGTGGACGGAAAGCCCGAGCGCCGGGTTTGCAGTAAGCTCTTCGAGAACCGCGAATTTGGCTTCCTCAAAATCACCGTTGAGCGCCCGCTGCGCTTGAACTTCTGTGTCAGCCAAGAACGCATCGCCAAGCTGGACGAACAAAGCGCCTTCGCGAATTTGGCGACCAGCAAAAAGCGCAAAGACGATGCGGCGCACGCGGCCGAAATTGCCGCAGGCCAGGAAATGCAAGCGACAATCAAAGCCGTGTTGCTGAGCGTCGAGAGTGACACCCTCTACCGCAACCGCACCGAGTTTGAAAGCCTGCTGACCGACACCCTGCACGATGCGGGCATCAAAGTCGGTGCGCCGGTGAAGAAAGCCATCCTGGCGGCGTTGTCAGAGCGCGACCCCAAGGCCGACCTCTGTCTGGATGCCAAGGGCAACCCGGAACCCGATGCCGATCTGCGCGATACCGAAATTGTGGCCCTGCCGGACGACATTGAATTGCCGCTGCCACTGGGCTACGACGACGAAACCGGCCACGACAAGCTGTTGGCACTCGTGAAAGACCACTGCGAGGACTACCTCAAGGCTGAAGTCCTGCCGCATGTGCCCGATGCCTGGATCGACCACAGCAAGACCAAGGTGGGCTACGAAATCCCGCTGACCCGGCATTTTTACGTCTATCAGCCGCCGCGTCCGCTGGAAGAGATTGCCAATGAAATCAGCCAGCTCGAAAAAGACATCATGGCCATGCTGAATGAGGTGGTGTGATGGACTTACAAAAGAAATATCCGCACTACGTCAAAACGAAGCTGGCGTGGGCGCCGGAAATTCCCACCGACTGGCATGTAAGGAAACTGACACATGCGATAGGCTACACGGTGGGGTTCACCCCGGAGAGCGGCAACTCTATTTACTATGGAGACGATTTTCTCTGGGCAAATATCAGCGATTTAGGCCCAAGAGTTCTCAATGAAACAAGCAAGGGTATAACTCATGAGGCTGTCGCCAAGTATCGAAAGTGGCCAACATACGCGGGCAGCCTTCTTTATTCTTTTAAATTGTCCGTTGGACAAGTCTCGTTTGCGGGAAAAGATATGTTCACAAATGAGGCAATAGCCTCATTTAGCGAAAGCGAGTGGATTCACCTGCCATTTTTTTATTATTTGGCGCCTCTTGCCATAATTCAAAATGCCTCAGAGAACATCTACGGCGCGAAAATTCTTAACCAAGAAGCAATTGGAAATGCAAAACTAATTATTCCACCGAAAAATGAGCAACAAGCCATCGCTCGCTTCCTCGATTTCAAAACCGCGCAAATCGATGCCCTGATCGCCAAGAAAAAATCACTGCTCGACAAGCTGGCCGAAAAGCGCACGGCGCTTATCAGCCATGCCGTCACCAAGGGGCTTGATCCCACTGTGGTGATGAAAAATTCAGGAGTGAACTGGTTGGGTGACATCCCGGCGCATTGGGATGTAAAGCGCCTGAAGTTTGTCGGAAAGACCAGATATGGACTGGGCGAACCACCTCAGAAACTAGATGGCGGGCTTCCTTTCATTCGTGCCACTGATATCTACCGTGGCGAAATCGATGGATCGAAAGTGCAAACCGTTGATCCAGATTATGTACCTTGGTCGAGAAACCCAAATCTCAAAGCGAAAGACATATTGGTAGTTCGGAGCGGTGCATACACCGGCGATTCTGCAATCGTGCCTGCGATATGGGAGGGAAGTATCGCAGGATACGACATGGTCTACACCACGGAAGGTGCGCTCCCAGAATATATAGCGTTCAACTTGTTGAGCAAGCATGTATTGAACGGCCAAATTTATTTGGCAAAAAATAGAGCTGCACAACCACACCTAAATGCTGAGGAACTGGGGAATGTTGTGATTGCACTCCCACCCCCAGAAGAGCAAGTCGAAGTTGTTGCATACATAGAAGAAGAAACCAAGAGACTGGCTATCCAATGTGATTTAGTCAACAGCGTGGTTGAGCGCCTTCTTGAATACAGATCGTCAATGATCACCAACGCCGTGACCGGAAAAATCGACGTGCGTGGCTTTGCGATTCCGCAGCCCCCCAAAGGGGTTGCCTCATGACTGGGGGCCGACCTAAATGGCGTTGAACGTGCAAGGTTATTTCAACTGCCTGAAGTCCTACCTGAACATCAACCACTACGGCGAGCCGCAGCCGAGTGGCAGCGAGGTTGTATTGAAGGAGAAGGTGTTCGGCCAAAGCGGCAGCAAGCCCATTAAGTACAAGGTGAGCTTGCAGACCACGGGCGAAAGCTTGGTAATCAAGCTGGACACCAAGAAGAACGGCTCATCGCTGCCGCTGTTTCACTTTCTGGACGATACCGCCAAGCCCTGGTCGAAGCGCTGTGACTTCGTGGTGTTCAACCTGCGCAAGAACAAGCTGCACGTGTACTGCCTTGAGTTCAAGTCAGAGAGCATACCGCACGACGTGCCGGATCAGTTGAAAGCCAGTGTGGATTGGCTTAAGGCGCTCCACGCCACCATCAATGCGTACACCACCAAGCGCAGCGCCATTCACGCGACCAAGTATGTACTGAGCAACCATCCCAACCCGACGCCGTATCTGGATGCGGATGGCAAGTACCTGCAGCGCGATCACACGATACGCCACTACCGCTATGCCGCCCTCAATGGCATGGCGCTGGCGGATTTGGAAAACAGCAATATTGAGGTGATTCGCTAACAGGCCGAATCCGACGCATTTAAAGGGTGAGAAAGATGCACAAAGAAATCGACTTCGAAAACGACATCGAGCACGCACTGATCAGCAGTGGTGGCTACGAAAAGGGTGATCCCAACACCTACGACCCGGAAGCGGCGCTGTTTCCGGCAGATGTCATTGCCTTTGTGCAAAAGACGCAACCCAAGATATGGACGCGCCTGACCCAGCTGGACGCCGCCAAAGCGCCCGCAATGCTGCTAGGCAGCTTGGTGAAGGAGCTTGCCGCCAAAGGCGCCCTGGCAATTTTGCGCGAGGGTTTCAAGTGCCTGGGCAAGACCGTGCGGCTGGCCTACTTTGCGCCCAACACCGGGCTCGACCCCGCGAGTACCGAACGTTACAACGACAACCGCCTGACCATAGCTCGGCAGGTCAATACCAAGAGCGGGGCCATCCCCGATGTGGTGTTGGCGGTGAATGGCTTGCCCGTGGCCACGCTGGAGCTGAAGAACCCGATGTCGGCCACGCGCTGGAACGTGGAAAATGCCAAGCACCAATATCGCTTTGAGCGCGACCCCAAGGAGCTGTTGTTTGCCTTCAAGCAGCGCTGCCTGGTGCATTTCGCGGTAGATACCGAGCTGGTGTTCATGACCACCAAGCTGGAAGGCAAAGACACATTCTTCCTGCCCTTCAATCTGGGGCATGACCACGGCGCGGGCAACCCGCCAGCAGTGGGCGATGTGCGTACCACCTACCTTTGGCACAAGGTGTTGACCCGTGACAGCCTGATGGACATCCTGGCCCGTTTCATTCATTTGGATGTCGAGGAAAAGACGGTCGTCACCGACAAGGGCATCAAGCGTTACCGCAAGGAATCGATGATCTTCCCGCGCTACCACCAGCTGGATGCGGTTCGAGAGCTGACCGACCACGCGCAAGCGCATGGTTCAGGGCACAACTACTTGATCCAGCATTCTGCTGGATCAGGCAAATCGAATTCGATTGCTTGGTTAGCGCACCGACTCTCCAGCCTGCACGACGCCAACAACGAAAAGATTTTTCATTCGGTGGTGGTGATCACCGACCGGCGCGTGCTGGATCAACAGCTGCAAGACACGATCTTTCAGTTTGAACACAAACTGGGCGTGGTGCAGAAGATCGACGAAAACACGCAGCAACTGGCAAAGTCGCTGGCCGATGGCGTGCCGATCATCATTTCCACCATCCAGAAGTTCCCTTTCATCACGAAAGCGATCCGCACGATGGAGGCCAACGGCAAAGGGGTGGCTATATCGACAGCGGGCAAACGCTTCGCGGTGATCGTGGACGAGGCGCACAGTTCGCAAAGTGGTGAAACCGCCATGGAGCTGCGCAAGATCCTGAACAAGGACGGCATTGAATCCGCCATTGCCGAGCAGTTGCTGGACATGGATGACGATGCCTTGAGCGAAGAGGCAAAGAAGGAGCTGCTACGCGAACAACTCAAGCGCGCCAAACAACCCAACTTGAGCTTCTTTGCTTTCACCGCTACGCCCAAGTTCAAGACCCTGGCCGTTTTCAATGAACCCGGCCCCAACGGCAAAGCGCCGTTCCACCACTACAGCATGCGGCAGGCCATCGAGGAAGGCTTCATTCACGACGTGCTGGCCCACTATACCTGCTACAAGCGCTACTACAAACTGATCCAGAAGGTGGAAGCAGACCCCGAGGTGCCGCGCCGCAAGGCCGCCCGCGCACTGGCGCGGTTCGTCGAGTTTCACGACTACGAAATCGCACAGAAAGTCGAAGTGATCGTGGAGCACTTCCGCACCCATACCCGCCACAAAATTGGCGGCCGGGCCAAAGCGATGGTGGTCACCGGCTCGCGCGAGCACGCTGTGCGCTACAAGCTGGGGTTCGACAAGTACATCAAGGACAAGGGCTACACCGACGTGAAATCACTGGTGGCCTTTTCGGGCGAGATCACGCTCAAAGAGTTCGCCGATAAAAAATTCACCGAAGTGAATATGAATAATGGCATCAAGGAATCCGAGCTGCCGGAGAAGTTCAACACCGAGGAATACCAGGTCTTGCTGGTGGCCGAAAAATATCAGACAGGTTTTGACCAGCCGCTGTTGCACAGCATGTACGTTGACAAGCGCTTGTCGGGCATCCAGGCGGTACAGACACTCTCCCGCCTGAATCGAATGACACGAGGCAAGACCGACACCTTCGTACTCGATTTTGTCAACGAGCCTGCGGACATTTACACCGCCTTCAAGCCCTATTACGAGACAACGGACAGGGGTGATGACACTGATCCACAACAGCTCAACACCTTGGCGCACACGCTTGCCAACTGGAAAGTCCATACCGAAGCCGAGGTCAGTGCCTGGTGTGAAATCTGGTTCCGCAATCGTCTGAACCCTACGGGCGGCGAGCACAAAAAATTGAATGGCCTGCTTGATCTGGCGATTGAGCGATTCAAAAAGCTCGGGGAAGAAGACCAGAACCTGTTCAAGGGGCAGCTGGTCAGCTTCCGCAATCTGTACAGTTTCGTTTCCCAGATCGTGCCTTACCAGGACTCCGATCACGAGAAGCTGTACACCTATGCCCGTTTTCTGCTGATCAAGCTGCCGCGCACCACAGACCATCGGAAGATTCAAATCGACGACGAGGTTGAGCTCAAATACTACCGGCTGCAAAAAATCAGCGAAGGGGCAATTGATCTGAAAGTGGGCGAGCCGGAAGCGTTGTACGGGGCAACCGATGTGGGTACTGGCCAAGCCGACGAGGATGTGCAGCTGTCAACTTTAGTTGGCAAGCTCAATGAGCGCTTCGGAACAGAATTCACCCCGGCCGATCAGCTCTTCTTTGATCAAGTCCGTGAAACCGCCGTGGCAAACGAGCAGTTGCGGCAGGCGGTCATGGCCAACAGCATCGAAAACTTCGAACCGGTGTTTAACAAGCAGCTTGAGAACCTCTTCATCGAGCGCATGAACGGAAACGAAGAAATTTTTGTCCGCCTGATGAATGACGAAGCGTTCAGGAATGTTGCGGCGAGCCATCTGATGCGGGCCGTGTACCAACAGGTCAAGGCTGCGGAGAACTGATATGGCATTGAATCTGGCGAAAGCCATACTGGATTGCCTGAAAGCACGACCCGAAGAAAAGCTGACGGCTCGACAGATCGCTGAGTGGATTTTGGTACCTATCCCACGGCGGCACCAGGAGGTGCGGGACTGCGTGAATCAGTATGCCGATAAGCACCCCTTCCACACCAAAGAAGCGGCGAATCATCTATAATCGGCAGTGACGGGCCTCCCCGCATGGGAGTGCGGTGAACCGGGTCAGGTCGGGAACGAAGCAGCCCCAGCCGTGGCAACCAGTGCCGGGATCAGGCTCGTCACCCCATCCTCATCATTCACGCCATACTTTTTCAGCCGTGCATGGCCGTGCCCCTCTTTCGCTGGTCAGCAGTGTGCACTCTCCTTGCCAAATCATCTGCCAAATGAGGGGCGCCAAATACAGCGTCGAAGCAGATCCGACATCCATCGTGAAGCAAATGGCTTCAGCCAAACATGTCTTTTACAAATTCACCCTCAAGCTCCATGAGGTCGAAGAGGGCACTATCGATTGGCAAGAAGAAAAAGAAATTCGCAAGACTACCAAGCGCTGAACAGGCGTCCATTCCGCCTGTTGTCCTGCTGATGAAAGATATTCTTTGCCATCTTCCACGTTAAAATCATAACCTTGAGTTTTGCAAAGCGTTCAGCAAGTTCCCATGCAAGCATTCCAGACATCGGGGGCCCTTGTCAGACACCTGGAGGCACAAGCTCCTCGGTTCTCTTGATTTTTTCAAACCCGGTCTGGCAATCGTCTGAACACCCACCATCCTCCTGACCCTAGATGACTGGAACCTTCATGAATCAACCTGCAATGGAAGGGCTGCGCCTGAACACGCCCGCCTATGTCAAACATGCTCGCCTGATCGATTGGGTGGCGCAAATAGCCGCACTCACCCAAGCCAAAGATGTCTATTGGTGTGATGGCAGTACCGCTGAATATAACCGTCTGTGTCATCAATTGGTGGCTGCAGGAACATTCAAAAAGCTCAACCCTGAGCTCCGCCCGAACAGCTATCTGGCATGCAGCAGCCCCAGCGATGTCGCGCGTGTCGAAGACCGCACCTTTATTTGCAGCGAGAACAAAGAAGACGCTGGCCCAACCAACCACTGGATGGCCCCCGCACAAATGCGCGAGCTGCTGCAAACTGGCCCCAATGCGCTGTTCAAGGGCTCCATGAGAGGCCGCACACTGTATGTTGTGCCCTTCAGCATGGGCCCACTCGGTTCGCCGATGGCTCACATCGGGGTTGAGCTCTCTGACAGCCCCTATGTGGCTGTCAACATGCACATCATGACCCGCATGGGAAAACCCGCTTTGGAGGCCCTCGGTGAAAACGGCGATTTTGTGCCCTGTGTGCACACCGTTGGGGCACCTCTTGAGCCCGGTCAAAAAGACGCCAAGTGGCCTTGCAACGAAACCAAGTACATTGTGCACTACCCTGAAACCCGCGAAATCTGGAGCTACGGCTCAGGGTATGGCGGCAATGCTTTGCTCGGCAAAAAATGCTTCGCCCTCCGGATTGCCAGCACCATGGGGCGTGACCAAGGCTGGCTCGCTGAGCATATGCTTGTGTTGGGCGTGACTTCCCCTGAAGGCAAAAAACACCACATTGCTGCAGCCTTCCCCAGCGCTTGCGGGAAAACCAATTTTGCCATGTTGATTCCCCCGGCGCCCTTCAAAGGCTGGAAAGTCACCACCATTGGTGATGACATCGCCTGGATCAAGCCAGGTTCTGATGGCCGCCTGTATGCCATCAACCCTGAAGCCGGCTACTTTGGCGTAGCCCCTGGCACCAACACGCTGACCAACTCGAACTGTATGGACAGCCTGAAGCGCAATGTCATTTTTACCAACGTGGCCCTCACTGACGAGGGTGATGTCTGGTGGGAAGGCATGACCGAAACTCCCCCGGCGCACCTCATTGATTGGCAAGGCAAAGACTGGACCCCCGCCATTGCCAAGCTGACTGGCGCCAAGGCCGCTCACCCGAACGCCCGCTTTACCGTCCCCGCCATCCACAACCCCGCCCTGGACCCGGAATGGAATAACCCGAGCGGTGTTCCCCTTGATGGCTTCATTTTCGGGGGGCGTCGCTCAACCACTGTGCCGCTCGTCACCGAAGCCCGTCACTGGCAAGAAGGCGTATACATGGCTGCCACCATGGGCTCTGAAACAACTGCCGCAGCCGCTGGCCAGCAGGGCGTGGTTCGTCGTGATCCCTTTGCCATGTTGCCTTTTATGGGCTACCACATGAGCGACTACTTTCAGCACTGGCTGGATATGGGGCGCCGGTTGCAAACTATGGCGGTCCAAAATGGCACTCAATTACCCAAAATTTTCTGCGTCAATTGGTTCCGCAAAGACGACAATGGTCAATTCGTTTGGCCAGGCTACGGCGAAAACATGCGCGTCTTGAAATGGATGCTTGAGCGCATTGAGGGTCAAGCCGAAGGCCAGGAAAATATCTTTGGGGTTTCTCCCCGCTATGAAGACTTAAACTGGAACGGCCTTCATTTCACTGTGGAGCAATTTCACTCTGTCATGCACATTGACAAGGTCTCATGGCACACTGAACTGGCCCTTCACGCTGAGCTGTTTCAGCAATTGGCCCATCACTTACCCCAGGAACTTCTGGACACCAAAGCCCAGCTTGAAAAGCGCCTGGCTGATTTATAAGGCTCACAAGGCCCCATAGAAGCGAAAATCAAGTTCCGGCCTGCGCCCCGAAATCAATTCTGCAATGGCCCGACCTGATCCGGCACCGTGTGTCCAGCCCAAGGTGCCGTGCCCGGCATTGACCCACAGCTTATCTATCACAGTACGCCCAATATACGGAATATTGCTCGGGGTGCTGGGGCGCAGGCCTGCCCAAAAATGGGGCTGGCTTGTGTCAGCCACGCCAGGGAAAATCTCTTCAAAGCGTTGAACAAGGGCCGCACAGCGTACCCTCGAAGTGGGCTTATCCAGCGAAGTATCAAAGCCCGCCATTTCCGCAGTCCCTGCGATGCGAATGTGGCCCCCTAGGCGGCTGATGGCTATTTTGCGCTCGTCGTCGATCATGCTGATGACATTGGCACGGTCGGGCTCCAACAGCCTCAAAGTGGCCGAATACCCCTTGGCCGGGTAAATATCCAGATTGATTCCCAGAGGCCGTAACAGCGGGGCGGTATAACTTCCCAGAGCGGCCACAAAAACATCGGCCATCAGTGGGCTACAACGACCCGTCAGAGGGTCGCGCGTTTCGATTGAAACCAGCCGGCCGCTGTGCGCATTCAGGCGAAGAATTTCCCTGCCATACTCAAACACAGCGCCACGTTGCTCGCACAGCGCGGCCAAAGCCTGGGTAAATACCCGGGCATCGCCTGATTCATCACTGGGGGTAAAAATGCCACCACTGATTCGCTCGGCAAATGATTTCAATGCCGGCTCCAGATGAACCACCTGATCCGTAGAGAGCACTTGCCGAAACACCCCATGACGGGCCATGATGGCAGCCGCATCTTTCCCTGCCTTCAAAGCTTGAGGAGTGGAAAAAAAATGCAAGATACCTCGCTCCAGTCTGTCAAAATGAATACCCGTCTGGCTGACCAAATCTTTGTGAACCGAGTGGCTGTATTGCCCCAAAGCCACCAATTGGGCCACATTGCGCTCAAAAGCCCGCCCATGACACTGGAGCAAAAATTGTAAACCCCAGCGCCACTGATGAACGTCCCAGTGAGGCCGAAAGAGCAGGGGGGCATCATCACGCAGCAACCATTTGAGAATTTTGAAAGGGGCCCGGGTGTTGGCCCAAGGCTCGCAAAAACTGACTGAAATTTGCGCACCGTTGGCAAAGCTGGTTTCGAGCGCTGCCCCTGGCTGCCGGTCAAGCACAATCACTTCGTGGCCCTCATTAAGAAGAAACCACGCGGTGCTGATGCCAATGATGCCTGCCCCCATCACGATCACCTTCATGCGACCCTCCTGGATTTGCTTGCGCACTGGGGTTCATTCTGACAGTTTCCCCACCCTCAAGACCAGAAATTCCTGCGGCGCCCAGGCGTGACTCGAACCATGGCTGCTGCATTCAGAGTTTTGATGATTTTGCTTGGCAGGGATGCGTGGGGTTTGCATGCCATTGCCTTGAAGTCATACGGTGCCCGGCATCTTTAGTGTTAACAGGCCCTAGAATCAAAGTTTTACCAAAACCGATGGAGATTGCCATGTCGATGGCTGACCGCGATGGAAAAATCTGGATGGATGGTGCCCTGGTCGAGTGGCGCGAAGCCAAGATCCACGTTCTGAGCCACACCCTGCATTATGGCTGTGGAGCCTTTGAGGGTCTTCGTGCCTATGAAACTCCCCGTGGTACGGCCATTTTTCGTTTGCGTGAACACACCGAGCGCCTTTTTAACAGTGCCAAAATTTTGCGCATGAAAATCCCTTTTGGCATCGATGAGGTCATTCAGGCTCAAGGTGCCGTTATCCGGGAAAATGGTCTGAAAAGTGGCTATCTAAGGCCTTTGGTCTGGATTGGCTCTGAAAAGTTGGGGGTTTCGCCCAAGGGTAACAAGATTCATCTGATGATCGCAGCTTGGCCTTGGGGCGCTTACCTTGGGGAAGAAGGCATGAAACGCGGCATTCGTGTCAAAACCAGCAGCTACACCCGTCATCACGTTAACGTCACCATGACGCAGGCGAAAGCGGTGAGCAACTATACCAATTCCATTCTGGCCAATATGGAAGCCACCGATGACGGATACGATGAAGCTTTGCTGCTCGATTCTGCCGGCTTTGTGAGCGAAGGTGCCGGAGAAAATCTTTTCATCATCAAAAATGGGGTGGTTTACACTCCTGATTTGTCTGCGGGTGCACTGAATGGCATCACACGAAACACCATCTTTGCCATCTGCTCAGATTTGGGGATCAAAATCGTTGAAAAACGCATTACCCGTGACGAGGTTTATATCAGTGATGAAGCCTTTTTTACTGGCACGGCGGCTGAAGTTACCCCCATTCGCGAGCTGGATCGAATCATCCTCGGTCAAGGTTTCCGTGGTCCCGTGACCGAAAAAATTCAGGCTGCATTTTTCGATATCGTCAATGGCCGTAACCCGAAATACGCCGAATGGCTCACGGCAATTTGATCCAGCAAAGCACTTTATGAGCAAGGAAGCCGTGAATATTGAAGTTACAGCCCAAAATCTTCAAGGCCCGGGCTTGATCGCTTGCCCCAACCCGCAAATGAAGCTCTGGAGCAACCACCCCAAGGTCTATCTTGATGTGCTCACGACAGGTGAGGCCAAGTGCCCCTATTGCGGCACGGTTTATCGAATCAGGCCCGGCGAGAAGCTTCATTCACACTAAGAAGGCTCATGCGTTCCGTACAATGGCCTTCCCTGACCCACTCCCTGAAGCCCATGACTACTCGCGAGTTCGTTTTAACCTTGTCTTGCAAAGACACCAAGGGCATTGTGTATGCCGTCTCGGGGGTTCTCTACCAAGCGGGTTGCAACATCCTTGATTCCCAGCAATTCAGCGATGTGCAAAGCACCGACAGCATGGGCCGGTTTTTCATGCGGGTTCACTTTGAAGCCCCAGACTCTCTCGCCGATGCCGAGGCCTTGACGGTATTATTTCAGTCGGTGAGTGAGCGCTTCCATATGAATTCCCGCTTTCATGATCTGCAAAGAAAGTCTCGTCTGCTCTTGATGGTCAGCCAACATGGGCATTGCCTGAACGACCTCCTTTTCCGGCAGCGTTCAGGCCTGCTTGATGTCGAAATTGGGGCCATTGTCAGCAATCATGAAACTTTCGCTGACTTGGCCAGCACCTACCGAATTCCTTTTCACTATTTGCCCTTGCGTGCCGGGGTTCCTGCCTTGGTCAAGCGCGCTCAGGAGCAAGAGATTGAGGGCTTAGTGGGTCATTTGGGCATTGACCTGGTTGTGCTGGCTCGATACATGCAAATTTTGAGCCCTGAAATGTGTGGCTTTCTGAAGGGCAGGGCGATCAATATCCATCACAGTTTCTTGCCCAGCTTCAAGGGCGCCAAGCCCTATGACCAAGCTCATGAGCGAGGCGTCAAACTCATTGGTGCCACGGCCCACTACGTTACCGCCAACCTTGATGAAGGCCCCATCATTGAGCAAGATGTGGCTCGGGTTGAGCACACACTCAGTCCTGAAGGGCTGGCTGCCGTGGGTCGCGATGTGGAAAGTGTGGTGCTTGCGCGAGCCGTTCGTTGGCATGTCGAGCATCGTGTCTTGATGAATGGCCAAAAGACTGTGGTTTTTCGCTGAGGTTGCCATGTCCCGAGTTCTGGTCACTCTTGCCGCCCCTGATTCGCCTGATGAGGTCGAACAGCAATTCTATGAAGCGCTTCGACGTGCCCAAATTGATGTCCTGATGTCTCTTTGGGCAGAAGAGGATGATGCCTTGTGTGTTCACCCGGGCGGGCCACGCATGGTGGGTGCCGCGGCCATTCGAGCAAGCTTTGAAGCGGTTTTTGCCAATCGTGGTGGTCTGCCCATTCATGCTGAAAAAATTCACCGTGTTCATACCGCCACAGCAGCCGTTCACAGCGTCTTGGAGCATCTGGAGCTGTCTACCCCTGAGGGCGGCACACAGTCTGCCTGGGTTATGGCCACCAATATTTATGTGCCAACGCCCAAAGGTTGGCGGCTCGTGGCTCATCATGCCAGCCCCGCTGACCTCCAAGACATCAACGAGGAGCACTCTGTGCCTACTGTATTGCATTGATGCCTGACTCCATATTGCCCTCTTTGGAGGCTCTTTTAAGCCGTGCTCCGTGGTGGCTCAGAGGCCCTCCATACTGGTCAGATCATGTGCAAACCATCTGGGCACCTCTGTGGGCCCGACGCTGCCAAACCACGCTGCTCCCTTGGCGCCGAGAGCGCTGTACCACCCCAGATGGTGATTTCATCGACATTGATTGGCTTGATGATGTCAATTCTGCGGGCTTACCGAACTCCCCTTTGCTGGTTTTGTTTCACGGACTGGAGGGTTCCTCGGCCAGTCACTATGCCCAAGCTTTTGCCGATGTCTGCCGTCGGCGGCGTTGGTGTTTGGCCATTCCCCATTTTCGGGGCTGCTCAGGAGAGCTTAATCTCGCGCCCCGAGCCTATCACTCGGGTGATTTCGAAGAAATTGGCTGGATGCTGGCGCGTTGCAAAGCCAGCCATGGCCCAGGGCCCATCTGGGCGGCTGGTGTGTCCTTGGGTGGCAATGCCTTGCTTCGATGGGCCCAGGAGGCTGGCAGTATGGCAGCGAAGGAAGTGAAGGCCATTGCCGCAGTGTCGGCCCCCCTGGATCTTGGAGTCAGTGGGCGCGCGCTGTGTGGTGGCTTCAACCGCCATGTCTATGGCCGCATGTTCCTTCGCACCATGAAGCCCAAGGCTCTGCGCAAACTTCAGCAGCACCCTGGCCTGTTTGACCGCAGCGCACTGATGGCCTCGCGTGACCTCTACGAATTTGACCATGTTTTTACGGCACCTTTGCACGGCTTCAAAAACACCGACGATTACTGGCAAAAAGCCTCTTCCAGGCCAGGCCTGAAAAGCATGGCTTTGCCCACTCTGCTGATCAATGCCCTCAACGACCCTTTTGTTCCCCTGGAAGCCTTGCCAAGCCGTCACGCAGTGAGCCCGTATGTGACACTGGTGCAGCCCTCGCAGGGTGGGCATGTCGGCTTTGTCCGGGGGGCGTGGCCTGGCGAAGTTACCAGCTTGCCTGAGGCCGTACTGGACTGGATGGTTAACCATGCATGACACGGTAAGCTGTGACTGATCAGCAATAAATTCCTCAGTCCATTCATTTTGCAGAATTCCCGCCCGATTTGGCGATGTGCTCAGCCCTGCGGCTTGCGCGCTAAGATGACGGCTTATTTCACGAGGATGTGCTTGACCAGTCTCAAGTTGAAGTGGAGGCTCAGGGTTACATTGTGCTTGGATGTTCCGGCGGGTTTTTTTTAGTGGCAGCGCCGTCCTCCCCATGGAGTAACGCTTGAAATGGGGTTGGCTGCAATCCTTTGCGGGGCCTGTTGCCGTGACCGCCCTTGTTGTCAGGGGCATCCTTTTTTTCCAACTACTCTGGAGGCTGAACATGGAAACCAATTTAATCAAGCCAGGCTTGGCCGAGCCCACCCCTCGGGAGCGTCTCTCCCAAAGTATGAAAAGCCTGGCGGGGGAGGCTGATGTGTTGTTAAAAAGTGCTCAGGAGGTGGGGCAGGAGCGCCTCAGTGCCGTAGGAGAACTGGTCGGCGCCCAATTAAAAACGGCTCATGAGCAGATCACTCAGGCGCAGGTCACGGCTTTGGATCGTGCCAAGCGGGCGGCTCAAACAACCGATGCCGCAGTGCATTCATACCCTTATGTGGCCATTGGGCTTGCTGCCGGTCTTGGAGCTCTCACCGGGTTGTTGATGGCTCGTCGATGAGGCCCAAATCAGCTGCTATGCCCATGTTCGGATTGCAGGGGTTTTGGCTGCTGTTGGCCTTTTGTTGGGTGTGTACGTTTTTCGGTGTCTTTTTGTGAGGGCAACCTTGGTTTGACCAATAATCAGGAAATGGATTTTTCCAGATAGCGGTGTTTGAGCCGATTGAATTTGATCGGCAAAATCATCGTATCGAATGTGCTGCCCGTGGTGCGCTTCACTTGCCAACAACCCAGGGCGCCTTGCAATTGATGCAAGTGGAGTAGGCTTTTTGGGAAGTCTTTCTGCCTGAGCCTCAGCCGCCATTTTATGTAATTTTTTAAGGAACCTCTGAAAAACCCCTCCTGGATGAGCGCGCCTTTCTTGGATGGGTAATGCAAGGCGAATTTTGCAGAGGTTCCTTAAGTAGATTCCCGACGTTCAAAGCCGCATAGGGTGCCATATCATCAAATCATCAGGGCCAGAGGCATCCGCACAGTTGTTTTCAGCGGGTGGTTTTTGATGTGACGCTGATCTGATCGGGTGGAGTACCTCATGATTGTTCCTGAATATTGGGCTGAAGCCTGCCAAAAGTGTCGCCGTTCTGGTCGGCAAATGACCATTCGGCGATGGGGTTGGTCAAATGAAAGCCAAGCCGCCGCGCAAGCCATGGCAGACTCGCGTATTGCTTTGGCCATTGCACAATGGAGTGCAGGCGGGAAGGTGCTTCAACGAGAGCCCAAAATTCCCTACAACGGGGCTCAAGGCCTTCCCATTCGCGAGGAAATTTTAGCCCGCCATGGCGATACCGTCATCACCCGAAACTCTTATGGCGCCCGCTGCCTCAATACACCAGATGTTTTATTTGCTGATATTGATTTTGATCCAGAAAAAAATAAGCATCTATTATTCTCTTTAATATTCTTTGTGATCTGTTTCGTGGCAGGGGGGCTTGTCAGGGGCCCAATAGGTCTGATGATGTTTCTTTTTGCGGGGCTGGGTACCTTCTTGACTCTGGTCGGCTTTTTAGAGGCGTGGCGTATTCGTATTCCTTCTTCCGAAAAGAATGCACTGGCCAAAATTGATCATTTTCTAGCGCATCACCCTGACTGGGCATTGCGTGTTTATCGTACCCCTGCGGGCCTGAGGCTCATGGCTACACATCGATTGTTTCGCCCCGGCGAAGATGAAGTGAAAGATTTTTTTGTAAAAGTGGGGGCTGATCCACTGTTTGCACAAATGTGTGCCAATCAAAAGTGCTTTCGAGCGCGACTGAGCGCCAAGCCCTGGCGGATAGGCATAACATCCCATATGAAACCTCGGCCCGGTGTGTGGCCTGTGAGCCCGGACAGGTTAAATGATCGAATCACTTGGGTTGCTGCCTACGAAAGGCACGCACAAAATTATGCAGCCTGTCAATTCATGCTTGCTGTGGGGTCTGGCCGGGTTGATCTCAGGCTGGCTGAGGTTCTTGCTTTACATGATGCCGAGAGCCGGGCTCTCGTGCCTGGACTGAATATGGGCTAGCGCCTGTAGCATCCGCTACAGGCTGCAAAATTTGCCTTGCATCCTCCCTCCGGGAAAGGCGCGCTCATCCACGAGGGGTTTTGCAGAGGTTCCTTAGCAAGTGAGGTTCAGGTTGCTGGATAATCAAGGTGGCACACTGAAAATCAGGACGATTTTTCTTTGGCCAATTTTTCTTTGATGCGGGCAGACTTGCCCGAACGCTGACGCAGGTAGTAGAGCTTGGCGCGACGAACATCACCTTTGCGCTTGACTTCAATGCTGGCAATCAGGGGGCTGTAAAGTGGGAAGTTACGCTCCACACCTTCACCATTGGAAATTTTGCGCACAATGAAGCTTGAATTCAAGCCACGATGACGCCTGGCAATGACCACACCTTCATAAGCCTGAACGCGCTTGCGAGCACCTTCAACCACGTTGACATTCACAATCACGGTGTCACCAGGGGCAAACACGGGAATGGTTTTATTCAAGCGGGCAATTTCTTCCTGCTCAAGGGTTTCGATCAAGTTCATGTGTTTTCTCCGATGATCATGCCAAAGGGGTTGAAATAAAAATCACTCGCGGGGTTTGAGTGGGTTTGAACCAATATTTGACGAGCGACCGGACTGGTTGTCGCGGATTGTTGTTGTTTTGGCAGAGGATCATGAACCCTTGATTATAGGGTCAATCAAGATTCAATGTGCCAAGGAATGCTTCATCTAAACGGGTCAGTTTGCCTTTTGCCCTTGCAGCGCTGATGAGATCGGGTCTTCGGCGTGCAGTGAGTTCCAGGGAGCGCTCTCGTCGCCAACGCGCGATGGCCGCATGATGACCCGACAGCAGAACGTCAGGCACTGAAACAGAGCCGCGGTCACTGGCCCATGTTTCTGGTCGACTAAAATGGGGGCAATCGAGCAAACCGTCAGAAAAGCTGTCTTGCTGGTGTGATTGGGCGTCTCCCAGAACACCCTCTTGCAGCCTTGCCACAGCATCCAGTAGCGCCAAGGCAGGTATTTCACCCCCAGACAGAACGAAGTCTCCGAGGCTGATTTCCATTGTGACATGCCGGTCAAGCAGGCGTTGATCAATGCCTTCGTAGCGCCCACAGAGCAGCAAAGCCCCTGTGCTTTGGCTCAGAAAATGCACCAGAGCCTGGCTCAGGGGCTGACCGGTGGGTGTGAAGTGAATCAAAGGAGCTTCAGGCTGGCCCGCTTCGGATCGGCTTCGGTCATCATGCACGGCACGAATGGCACGATCTAGCGGCTCGGCCAGCATGACCATCCCTGGGCCCCCACCATAAGGGCGATCATCCACGCGACGGTGAAGGTCTAAGGCAAACTCTCTGAGTTGCCAAAGGCGAACATCCACCTGGCGAGATTCGAAGGCTCTGCGTGTGACTCCGAGGCCCAAGTGGGCTGAAAAAATTTCAGGAAAGAGGGTTAGTACATCAAAACGCATTGAATGGATACGGTTTGAGGTATGCAGGGATTTATGAATAATCAAGGCCCCAGTCGACCTGAATCAAGCGCTTGGCAAGATCGACCTCATCAATGTAGGCTGCCACAAAAGGCACCAGACGCTCCTCGGTTTTATCATCAGGCCGGATACGCAACACGCTGTGCGGCCCGGTATCGATCAGGCCTTCAACCGTCCCAAGCACTTCATTTTGACGATTGACTACCGTCAGACCGATGAGATCAACCCAATAATATTCATTGTCGGGAGGGGTAGGAAAACTGGATCGCGACACAAAAATGCGAGCCCCTCGCAGGGATTCGGCGGTATTGCGATCAGGGATATCAAGGGAGGTGGCAACGATGTGATCACCTTGCTCTTGGGCACGAGATACCTTGAATACTAAATACGATGCGGGTTTTTTTTCAGGGGCCAAAGGTTTGCCTTGAGCGAGCGCAGGCAGGGGAGGAAGAAGAAACCAGCGCTTTGAGGCGAATAAGGCCTGGGGTTCAGTGGCAAAGGGTTTAACCTTGAGGGCCCCCTGAATTCCCCAGGCATCGACCACTTTCCCTACTTCAATGGCGTCGTCAGGCCAAGCAGGGTCGCTTGCACCAAAAGGGAGGCTCATGGGCAAGCGGGGTGGCTTAGGCAGCCACTTTAACCTGAGCTTGGGCTTGAGCTTGCTTAGCCAAGCGAGCTACAGTATCAGAGGGTTGCGCGCCGCACTCCGTCCAGTAGGAAAGCCGATCCATGGAGAGACGCAAAAGCTCTTCGCCCCCGGAAGCCATGGGGTTATAAAACCCGACACGCTCAATGAAACGCCCATCGCGGCGCTCACGGGAATCGGCAACAACAATGTTAAAAAATGGGCGCTTTTTGGCACCTCTGCGAGAGAGTCGAATGACGACCATAATTTTCCTCAGGAAAAAAATCAAAGGGGTACAGACCAAGGAGACACTCAAAGCCTGCCACCCTACAGCGCGGTGAAACCATCACTGCGCGACGGGTTGGGATTTTGTCGCCGTAGATACGCCGGAGGACGCAAGCCAAAGGCTCATCGACAGCCAGCCGCCGCCAAAAGCTTTAGATTATAAACTCACAGCCTTGTCTGTTGTCACCTTGCAATCATGACTCTCGTAGCAAATTCATACAAATCCAAAACCTTGGTCACCTGGTTGGCTCTGCTGGGGGGCAGCATTGGTTTGCATCGTTGGTATTTAAGGGGCCGCCCTGATGCCTGGACGATTTTGCATGCGCTACCTACCACCCTTGGCTTGTACGGTGTTTGGCGCATGCTGGAAAAAGGTCAAGATGACCCCCTTGCCTGGTTGTTGATCCCGGTTTTGGGTTTGATGCTGGCCGGTACCCAATTGTTGGCAATTGTGTATGGCCTGACGCCCGACGAGCGTTGGAATGTCCGTTACAACGCTGCTTCAATTCGCAAGCACCAAAGCAGTGGGCTGGTGATTGTGGGCGTGGTTTGGGCCTTGATGCTTGGAACGGGCATTCTCATGGCCACATTGGCTTTTTCCATGCAGCGTTTTTTTGAATGGCAGCAGATGCCATCTATATCATAAGCCCTCAAACGTCGAGTCAGTCGTTGACTGCCAAACGTTCAATAGGCTGATGGGCTAAGCCTGATAAAAGATCCAGCACAGTCCCTCGTGTCGGAATTTCCAGGTCAGGGGTTAGCTCCGCTAAGGGCAGCAGCACAAAGGCACGAGAATGCATTCGGGGGTGGGGCAATTGCAATTCTGGTTCTTGCAGAATGCAATTGCCCCATAATAGAAGGTCAAGATCGAGCGTGCGGGGGGCATTTCGGTAAGGTCGCTGGCGCTGGTGTTGCGCCTCTAATTCTTGCAGCCAACGCAAAAATTTCAGCGGCGCTTGGGTGGTTTTCAGCATGGCGACGGCGTTGATAAAATCAGGGCCTTCGGCATCTACTGGGGCAGATCGGTAGAACGACGAACAGGCGAGCAGTTGGCAATCTGCCTCTGGCTGGGAGGCCAAAATTTGAAGGGCAGATTTCAAGGTTAACAGGGCGGGGCCCAAGTTAGCCCCCAGGCCTATATAGGCTGTCACGGCTTCGTGTCTGGGTGCCCAAGGATCAGTCACGAGAGTCTGGGGCATCTGGAGCCGCGATCTCGCTGAGTCCTTCGTCAGCCGTTGGTTTGCGGCGGCGGCGCCGTCGCTTCTTGGCGGGAGGGTCTGTGGGGGTCAGGCTTTCGCTTTTGGTGTTGGGGGTAGGCGCGGCAGCAGGGGCTTTATTCTTGGGTTTGGCTGCAGCGATGGATGCAGCCCTGCGTGCTGTGTCTTGATCACGGGCAACATCAATCAGAGCGCGTCGTTCTTCTTCATTCCCCAGAGAAAAATCTTCCCACCAGTCGGCAAGCTCATCGGGGAGTTCTTTGGCGTCAGCCCTAAGACGTAAAAAATCAAACCCAGCCCGAAAGCGGGGGTGATCGACCAAAGTGAAAGGGCCACTGCCGACGCGGCGTTCAAAGCGGGGCTGCATCATCCAGATTTCGCGCATATCGGCCCCCAATTTGCCGCGCCCTGAAATGTCACCAATGCGGGCATCAAACACAGAGTAAACCGCTTGCTGAAGGGCAGGAAATGGCAGCTCGCCTGTGCGTTTCAATTGCTCCCAGCGATCCAGAACATCATGCCAGAGCATACAGGCCAACATGAAGCTGGGTGCCACAGGCTTGCCTTCGGCAACTCGGCGGTCGGTATCGGTCAGGGCAATCCGTATAAAATGAAGCCGCTGCTCTGAGATGGAGGCATCGAGTACTGCATCGAGAATCGGGAAGACCCCTTGCCCTAAAAGCCCATGTTTTCTGAGTGCTTCGAGGCTGGCCAAGGAATGGCCTGTTTGGAGCAATTTGATCATCTCGTCAAAGGTTCGAGATTGAGGCACGTTTTCGAGCAGTCCCAGCATATCTTGGATGGGTGAGCGGGTTTTAGGCTCAATCTGAAACTCGAGTTTGGCTGCAAAACGAACGGCGCGAAGGATGCGCACGGGGTCTTCGCGGTAACGAGCAGCAGGGTCACCGATCATGCGCAATAATTTTTTCTGCGTATCCTTGACTCCCCCATGATAGTCTACCAAGACCTGTGTGATCGGGTTGTAATACATGGCATTGACGGTGAAATCACGACGGGCGGCATCTTGATTTTGAGGGCCCCAGACGTTGTCGCGCAAGATGCGCCCTTCAGCATCCACAGCATGAGTCTTGCCCGCCAATTCCCCTTTGGATGTTTTTTCGTTGCCACTGATTTGGGTGGCCGATGTCGAATCAATCAGGGCACGGAAGGTTGATACCTCAATAACCTCGTGGTCCCGGCCACGGCCAAATACCACATGAACGATGCGAAAGCGTCGACCAATGATGAAGGCTCTGCGAAACAGGGACTTGACTTCTTCAGGGGTTGCATTGGTGGCCACGTCAAAGTCTTTGGGTCGCAGACCCAAGAGCAGGTCGCGAACCGCACCACCCACAATATAAGCTTCAAAACCGGCCTCGACCAGAGTTTGAACCACTTTAACAGCACGCTCATCGACCAGAGAGTGGTCAATTCCATGCGCTTGTGGTGTCAGTTCAACCCGTTTTCCAAGCCCTTTCAAAAAGGCTTTGGCAGACAAAGCCTTTTTGAGAGGAGAGGCCAATTTATCGATCAAGTTTTTAATCATGAAAAAAGTTGCAGGGTTCGCCATCCCCGGGCTTCTGCAACCTGGCGCAGGCCCGGGGATGGGTTGGTGGCCACAGGATGAGTGGCTCGCTCAAGTAAAGGCAGATCATTCAGGGAATCAGTGTAGACACTGATGCGGTCAAAATTTTCCCAGGACTGCCGATGCTCGGAGAGCCATTCCGTCACGCGAGTGACCTTGCCCTCACGGTAGCTGGGAATGCCATCAACCAAGCCTGTGATGGTACCTTGATTGTCTCGGGCCCATCGGAGCGCGATGAGGTGATCAATATTAAAAGACTTGGCGATCGGTCCGGTCACGAAGTCATTGGTGGCGGTCACGAGGGCCACCCAGTCTCCCTGGGCCTGATGGCAGCGAACGAGATCCATGGCGGCAGGGTGCAAGTTTGGATGGATCACCTCGTTCATAAATCGCTGGTGGGCGGCGGCCAGTTGCTTTGAATCTCGGCCCCTGAGGGGCCGTGTGGTGAATGCCACGTAAGCGTGAATATCGAGTTGCCCTGCCTGGTATTGCTTAAAAAATTCATGATTGCGACAACGGAATTCAGATTCATCAACCCAGCCCAATCGAATGAGAAATTCACCCCAAGCGTGGTCAGAGTCCAGGGGCAAAAGGGTGTCGTCGAGATCAAAAAGGCACAGGTTCATTCAGGTTCATGGCTCCAATGGAGACTCAAGCAGCATTTGTTTAAGCAGTGGAACCGTCAAGGCGCGCTTGTGAATAAGGGCGAAATCATCCAGGCGATCAAGGAGAATCATCAATTGCTTCAGATTACGTGGAAAGTGGGTCAAGAGGTAGCTGACCACATCTTCGGAAAGCGTCAGCCCCCGGCGTTCGGCTTCGGCATGCAGCGCCATGCCGGCATGCGAATCTTTCAAGGGGAGCACTGGAAGCACAAGGCCCCAAGCAAATCGGGTGCGTAAATCATCTCTGAGGGGAAGATCAATCGGCGGCAATCGGCCAGCCGCCACAATCGATGCACCTCGAGAGGAGGCTTCAATGAATAATGCAAAGGCCGCCTGTTGTTCACGCTCGCCATAACCTTCACAGGCATCCAGAAGCAGCAGCTGCCATGCGGGGTTATCCATCCAATCGGGTACAGTCTCGGGATCGAGTTGGTCTGGTAAAAGATGGCAAACCGCACCAGGTTGATTTTGCTCCCATAAGCTGTGCAGGGCTTGAAGTAAATGCGTTTTCCCTGCGCCCGAAGGCCCCCACAGGTACAGCGGCTGGGGTGGTGGGTTTGCAGGACGGATGTGGTGCAACTGGGCCATCATCAGGGCGTTGTCGCCAAGCATGAAGTTGTCGAAAGATGGCATATGTGCATGCCGTATGGAAAGAGGAATTTGCATCATGATGCTTAGCCTGAGTACAGGCGACTGGCAAGATAGGCCGTCTGAAGCCGGCCCGCCGCGACCACCAACACGGCTCCAACGGGCAAGGCAACGAGAACCCCCACGAAACCAAAAAGATGGCCAAAGGCCAGTAAAGAAAAAATGACCAGTAGAGGGTGCATGCCAATGCGCTCACCGACAAGTTGGGGGGTCAAAAAAAAGCTTTCGATGACTTGACCCAATCCATAAACAACGGCCACAGCCACCAGCCCATACCAGCTCATGAATTGCATGAGCCCTGCAAACAGAGCGAGCAGCAAACCAAGGCCAAACCCCAAGTAGGGAATACACATAGCCAAGCCTGTGAACACCCCGACAGGCAAAGCCAACTGAAAACCAAAGAGTGCCAGGCCCACGCTGTAATAAACCGCTAAAATCAGCATCACAAGCAATTGGCCTCGAAGGTATTGGCCTAACATGGCATCAATTTCAGCCACGAAGCTGTGCGTTTGATGCAGCAAACGCTTTGGAATTAACCCGTGAATGCGAACCACCATCTGAGGCCAATCCATCAGAAGATAAAAAAGCACCAAGGGCACCAAAACCGCTGTGCCCAGCACCGACAGCAGCAGCCCGCCGCCAGCCAGTGCTGAGTTTAAAACGGTTTGAAGGCCATCTTGCAAATTGCTGCCAAATAATCGCAGCAGGACATCTTTGAGATGCGCAGTATCGAGGGGGACATTGATACCCCAATGGGCCAGTTTGGGGAGCGCTTCAGTTTGAATCCAGTCAAAGAGCCTAGGAATTTGCTCTCTAAGTAACGGGATTTGTTTGGAAATAATCGGCACCACCAAAAGCAACAACGATAGCACGGCCAGCAAAGTCAGTATCTCAACGAACACCACGGCAACAACGCGGGGCACTTTGCGCTTCACAAGGCTTCGCACGGCTGGTTCAAGTGCATAGGCTAGCACGGCACCCACAATAAAAGGCGTCAGTACGGGAGCCAGTAACCATAAAAACAGCACGAACACCAGCCCGAGGGTAAACCAAGCCAGAGCGCGTCGTTGAGTGGTGGTCAAGGTCATAAATCGATCTGTATTGAGGGCCGACAATGAAACCAAACTGACATGTTATTTGCGGAGACACAATGATGATTGCGAGGTTATCCGCGACGATAAAAATTCTGCAATCTGAACCCCAGGGCAAATAAAACACTCAAATAAACGAAGGCTGCAAGCAACATGCAGCCCCCCACTTCTGCAAGCCGCCAAAGGGTGCGTCCGGCTTGGGACCAGTCGAATGTCTGGTTCGCACCCCATAAAAAAGCGGTCATCATTCCCGTAGCAAATAAAACCTTCAACAAAAATATCGGCCAACCTGCTGCTGGCTGGTAGTTCCCACTGCGCCGCAACCCTGCCAAGAGCCACAAGGCATTGAGGGTTGCCCCCAAAGAAATTGACAGAGTCAGGCCCCCATGCCCAAAATGCGGGACCAGAAAAAAGTTCATCAATTGTGTCAGAAGCAACACCATGATCCCAATTTTGACGGGGGTTTTGAGATCTTGTTGGGCATAAAATCCGGGCGCCAATATTTTGATACTCACCAGCCCGAGCAGGCCGACCCCATAGCCCATCGTGGCATGGACAGTTTGCTTCAGGTCATGGGCACTGAAGGCTCCATAATGATAGAGCACGGCCACAAGGGCTTGCGGGAACACCAGCAGCGCCGCTGCGCAAGGCAGAGCCAGCATCACGACAAGGCGCAAGCCCCAATCGAGTGCGCCTGAGTATCCGTCTTGGTCGCCTTTGCTCTGGGCGGCCGTGAGCTGCGGGAGCAACACAGCGCCCAAGGCCACCCCTAACATCGCTGTGGGGAATTCCATGAGGCGATCAGCATAAGTGATCCAGGAAACAGCACCGACTCCCAAATGAGACGCAATCTGGGTGTTGATCAGCAGAGAGAGCTGAGCCACAGAAACCCCCAAAACCGCCGGCCCCATCTGCTTCAATACTTTGTGGACACCCGGATGGTGCCAAGATCGCTGAATAGAGCGCCAACGAAAGCCAATTCGAGGGCAGCAGCCCACCCGCTTCAAAGCGGGGATCTGTACACCCAATTGAAGAACTCCGCCCAGCATCACCCCCACGGCCAAGGCATAAATAGCTTGAATACCTTGTGCCTTGAAGAGAGGGGGCAGGAGCCAGGCTGCGCCAATCACGGACAGGTTGAGCAGGACAGGGGTGGCTGCAGGAATGGAAAATTGCTTCCAGGTGTTCAATACTCCGGCAGCCAATGCCACCAAAGACATACAAGCGATATACGGAAACATCCAGCGCGTCATGATGACAGCCTCATCGAAGCGGGGCAATCCTGAAGCCATCGCCCACACAAGCAGGGGGGCAGCAATCACTCCAAGCACTGAAACCATCAAAATCACCCAAGTCAGTATGGTGGCCACAGCATTGATTAATGCCCGCGATTCCTCGTCGCCATGAAGGGCGCGTACTTGGCCAAGCAAGGGCACAAAAGCTTGGGAGAATGCTCCTTCGGCAAACAGGCGTCGCAGCAAGTTGGGAATGCGAAATGCCACATTAAAAGCATCTGTCAGGGCACTGGCGCCAAATGTGGCCGCAATGATTTGTTCACGCACCAGCCCGGTCATGCGCGACAGCAGAGTCAGCAGTGAAACAACAGAGGCAGCGCGCAGCAGGTTCATATCAGGGGAGGGTGAAGTCAACAACGCGCAAAGTCAGGCAGGCGGGCAGAGTCAGTCAAGCAGACAATTCCAGCGAGATGAAAAAACCTTGCTGAAACCCGACGTCAATAGGCGCGGCTTGGTCAAGCGCCGCACCTCAAACAAATCGGGCGGTCTGTAGAGGGCGCAACAAGCCGGAAAACCAAGGCATCAGGCGCACTCTGGCAAAGCATGAGATCATCGCGAGGGGTTGCAGAAATTTTTTGAGGGCCTGATTATAAGTGGGGTTCATTTTCAAGCCCCAAAAATAGCACGAGCGCAAGTATCTGTTATAATCTGAAGTTTCGTTCACCCTCTTTGAGTTGTCAGCATGGCTACTATCAAGAAAAAAACTGTTCGCATTGCCTCGGGTCTCAAGCGCGTTCGCCAAGATGCCAAAATCAACGCAGCCAACACGGCCTTGCGCACCCGTTTTCGCACCGTTGTTAAAAACGTTCAAAAAGCTGTTGTCGCTGGCGACAAAGCCAAAGCCGCTGATCTTTTCAAAGTGGCTCAGCAAGTCATTGATTCTGTGGCTGACAAAGGTATTTTTCACAAGAACAAAGCCGCACGTCATAAAAGTCGCTTGTCCGCCAAGGTCAAGGCCATGGCTGCCTGAAGCCATTGCGGGGTAACGATCAAAGGGCCGCGTCAAGCGGCCTTTTTCATGGGTGATTCGTTTGAATGCAACCCAGTCGGCCCAAGAAAAATTCTGGAGGACAATCAGCAAGTCAGGTGGTGTCAAGGTCGCCATCATTTCTTGCAACGGCACGGACACACTGAATGCAATCGTCTCAATCGGCCAAAGGCTGTCAAGAAAATCAAATCAAAACGAGATTCGGGGCTGCCTGGGTTGGCGTGCAATGGGCGCAAAAACACGCAGCTTTGTCTTCGTCTGAAAATGTCATCGCCACCTTGAAGGTCGATCTGGACGAAAAGCTGCATTTTGGAAAAGCCGCACTGATTCTGACAAATCACCAACTTATCAGCATTCGTCACAATGCACAAACCCATCATGACGAGGTGGCCCATTTTCAAATAGCGCCTGATTTAACGCTACGCCTGACTGATCACGCCGGAATCGCAACCCTTGAACTTGTTGACCGTGAGCAGCAGCTTGGGGTTTGGCGCTTTACGCTGCAAAACAACCGTGCAGCACAAAAGCTCATCAAGGCCTTCGAGTGGGTTCAAGAATCCAAGTCCTTAGAGGTTTTTCAGCTCTTTGAAGAAGAGAACCCATCATGGGGCCAAGATGCCCCGACGATCCCATCGACATGGGTGTTGTTTCGGCTTTGGCGGTTTGCCAAGCCCTACCGGGCACAATTGCTTGCAGGCTTTTTATTGATGCTGGCTGCCACCGGAGCCACCCTCATACCGCCCTACCTCACCATCCCTTTGATGGATGACATTCTTATTCCATTTCAAAATGGCCAGCAAATTGACAGCGGGAAAGTGGGTTTTTATTTATTCGGCCTGCTGGCGGCAGCATTACTTGCCTGGGGGTTAGGGTGGGCCAAAACTTATTTGCTTGCACTGGTTTCAGAACGTATCGGGGCTGATCTGCGAACAGCCACCTTTGAACACTTGCTCGGTCTTTCACTGGATTACTTTGGGGGCAAACGCACCGGTGACCTCATCGCCCGTATTGGTAGTGAAACGGATCGAATTTGTGTGTTTCTCTCCTTGCATGCGCTCGATTTTGCCACCGACATTTTGATGATCCTCATGACGGCCATCATTTTGTTTTCGATTGACCCCTGGTTGGCCTTGGTCACCTTGGCACCCCTTCCTGTGATCGGCTGGATGATTCAATTGGTCCGGGATCGATTGCGCACAGGGTTCGAAAAGATCGACCGGGTGTGGTCCGAAGTGACGAATGTGTTGGCAGATACCATTCCGGGCATCCGGGTGGTCAAAGCTTTCGCCCAGGAAACTCGCGAGTCGTCCCGGTTTCGAAACGCCAATATGCGCAACCTGGAAGTGAACGATAAACTCAACCGCACTTGGTCGCTTTTTTCACCCACCGTGTCATTATTGACAGAAGTTGGTTTGCTGGTGGTTTGGGGCTTCGGCATTTGGCAGGTGTCTCGACAGCATATCACCGTCGGTGTCTTGACGGCGTTCATTGCCTACATTGGCCGTTTTTATGGCCGACTAGACTCAATGAGCCGCATTGTGTCGGTGACTCAAAAAGCAGCTGCGGGGGCTAAACGTGTTTTTGACATTCTGGATCATTCATCGAATGTTCCTGAACCCGCGCAAGCGCTACCTTTGGGGCAACCCAAAGGCCAGATTACTCTGAACCATATTGGTTTTCGCTACGGTAACCGAACCGTCATTCGTGGCTTGGATCTTACCATCCAACCTGGGGAAATGATTGGCCTTGTCGGCCACAGTGGTTCTGGGAAAAGCACTTTGGTGAACCTGATTTGCAGGTTTTATGACGTCACTGAAGGTGTTATCAAACTCGATGGCACAGACATCAGGCGTTTTTCCGTTCAGGGCTATCGCAGTCACATCGGCTTGGTTTTGCAAGAACCTTTTCTGTTTTTCGGCACAGTCGCCGAAAACATTGCTTATGGCCGCCCTAACGCCACTCAAGCGGAAATCATTGCTGCAGCAAGGGCCGCCCATGCCCACGAATTCATTTTGAGGCTTCCAAATGGCTATGATTCACTTGTTGGTGAGCGCGGTCAGGGCCTTTCCGGGGGTGAGCGGCAGCGCATTTCAATTGCGCGAGCCGTCTTGATCAACCCTCGGATTTTGATCCTGGATGAAGCCACTGCCTCTGTAGACACTGAAACTGAGCAAGAAATTCAAAAGGCTCTTGATAATCTTGTTCAAGGCAGAACAACCATCGCAATCGCGCATCGTTTATCAACCCTTAGAAAAGCAGATCGGTTGGTGGTAATGGATCGTGGCCAAGTTGTGGAGGTGGGCTCTCATGAGGCCCTCATGGCTCAACAGGGCCACTATTGGCGCCTGCACGAGGCGCAGGCCCATGGCGCAGAAAATACAGAAACTCCTGCTTTTGTTGCTCTGCCAGCACCCTCTGCATATGTTATCGGCCTATGATTTTTGAATGGCCGTGAAGGAGGCCCAGTACCGCTACTGAACACCAACATCAGGATGATCATGCTCTCAAAATTTACCCTCGAAAAAAACCGTTTCAATCGACTCGTGCTGAGGGTTGATGGCGCCATCCATGAAGGTGTTGTGCCTGTCAGAAATTTCCCGATTCATTTTCCGCGTGAGTATATATCTTTGGTGAATCTAGAGGGTCGTGAATGCCTTTTCATTCAAAAAATCGACGATCTCCCCCCTGCCATTCAAACAATTCTGGAAGCTGAATTCCAATCGCGAGAGTTCATGCCAACGATCCATCAAATTCAATCGGTCAATACTTACACAACCCCCAGCACCTGGCACATCAAGACCGACCGGGGGTCCACGGAGTTGATTCTGAAAGGCGAAGAAGATATCCGTCGCATTGGAAATGGCCGCCTGATCATCACCGATGCCCAGGGTATTCAATATTGCATTCACAATTTGAATGCTCTCGATCGGCGCTCTCTGCGATTTTTAGAGCGCTTTTTGTAAATCAGCGCCTTGCTTTTTCATGAGCCAATCTCAGCCTTCTTCGCCACTTCAGCGCCTGAGTCACTCTTTGGCCCAGGCGGCCTTGGCAGCCCGAAAGGGGCTTCGTGACGGTATCCAAAGCAGCCTGTTTGGCTTTTCCATCTTGACCTCTCTGGGTGCTTTTTTCTTTTGGTTTGGGGTTTTTGTATGGGCCCGGAATGCCATTTGGGCGGCATCCATGAGGGCTACTTATGGGGCTTTGCCGTGGCTGCCTTCAGCTTCAATCGATGCTTGGGCTTCGCAGGCGTTTTTGTGGCTGGTGGCATTTTGTCTTTGCTTGATCGCCTTTGGGTTGCTGGTCATTTTGACCATCCAGGTGGTGCTTGAGTTGTTGCTGATGCCTCGCATCCAGAGGGTTTGTTTGCCGCAGTACCCTTCCTTGGTGCAAAACAGTACTTCTGGCCATTTTTGGCATGAATGGATCGATGCAGCCAAGCTATGGGGCATTTTGGCAATCGGCTTGCTCTTGTGGCTCATGCCGTTGGTGGGCGCTTTGAGTTTTTTCATTCTGGCGACTTACATCAATGTTCGCTTGCTGGTCAATGATGCTTTGAGCGACATTGCCACGGCCCACGAGCGTAAACAGATCATTGAGCAGCATCAATGCAGTTTACTGTGGCTTGGTTTGATGATGGCCGGTTTTTTGCTGGTTCCTTTTGCAGGCATGTTGATGCCTGCCGTTTTTGGTGCAAGCGTTTCTCATTTGGCCTACGCAGCCCTTGTGCAATTTCGGGAGGGTGGCGCATCCAACCGCCTCACTCATGCTTGACATCGTATGTCTAAAACCCTTACCCTCTCAATGAGAGTAAGGGCCTTATATCAGCAACTGCACCAACATTTGTCAAGTTGAAAATCACCTTAAAAGCGACGTCACTTGGTTGGGTAATTGGTTTGCTTGAGCAATCATGGCACTACCCGCTTGCTGCAAAATCTGTGCACGAGACAGGTTGGCTGTTTCTGCAGCAAAGTCAGCATCAATAATCCGGCCACGGGCCGCTGACTGGTTTTCAGACGCAATCGTCAGGTTCTGGATGGCCATGCCCAAGCGGCTGATTGCCGCGCCGTAGGTGGCGCGGTTGGTGGTGATGGTGTCGAGTTTGGAGTCGATTGCACCCAGTGCTGTTGAGGCGTTCGCTGCGTCCGTAATATCCCCTGCAACCGTGGTGACAGCGACGGTTGCCACGGTAAAAGTTTCAGTATTATTGGCGCCAACCTGAAATGTTTGTGCCCCTGCATCGGTATCTAAAATGGCCCGGTTGTTAAATTTTGTTTGTTCAGCAATGCGAGTAATTTCTTGAGAAAGCTGCTGATATTCAGTGTCCAGGTTGGCGCGGTCAGAGGTATTGTTGGTGCCATTTTGTGCTTGTACTGCCAACTCACGCATGCGTTGTAATGCGTCAGTGACGGTATTTAAAGCGCCTTCAGCGGTTTGCGCCAACGAAATACCATCGTTGGCATTTCGAATAGCCATATTCATGCCTCTGATTTGCCCGTTCATGCGCTCAGCAATGGCCAGGCCGGCTGCATCGTCTTTGGCGTTATTCACCCTCAGCCCTGATGAAAGCCGTTGCATCGACGTGGCCAGTGAATTTTTGGATGCCTCAGTATTTCTTTGAGCATTCAAAGAAATGACATTGGTATTGATCGTCATTGGCATGATGTATACTCCCTACAGTATTTGTTAAATACAAGCTACCATTTCAGCGTTTAACGCCAGTTGCTATCAAATACGCTGTCCCCTGAAAGCCACCAGTTTCCTTTTGCAGGTGCGTCACGGAAAAAGTTTTGACTATTCCTTTTTCCTGAATCCCAAGCCAGTTCACCATAGAGTCTTGCCACTCTCGGTGCTCAGGCTTGGGCAGACCAGCCTTGAAAAAATCTCATAACTTCAGGTGCGTTGAAGCTCTTATCGGCTCAAATCGTTCAAAACTTAAAAACTTGGAATGATCTTGATGCCGCTGCGCTTGTGGCTGTCATCAATAACGTCCAAAAGGGTAAAATCAGGCTCAGGTGAGTTGCAGCAGGCCCTAGTGCAGAATTCACCTCTTACCTTGACTCATACCCTCGGCTATGAAGAAGAATGATCTTCAAATTTTGCGCATCAGCTACCTTCGGGGGCCCAACATCTGGACTTACCGATCTGTCCTGGAGGTCTGGCTTGATCTCGGGGACTTGGAAAATTTCCCTTCGCATATCTTGCCGGGCTTCAATGAGAGGCTTGTCGCTTGGTTGCCCGCACTGATTGAGCATCATTGCGGTGTGGGTGAGCGAGGTGGGTTTATTGACCGATTGCACACAGGAACATGGGCCGGCCACGTTTTGGAACATGTGGTAATTGAATTGCTCAATTTGGCCGGCATGCAGACTGGTTTTGGCCAGACGCGCAGCACATCCAGGCATGGCGTATACCGGATGGTGTTCAGGGCCAGAGATGAGCATGTGGCCCGATCAGCCTTGTCCGCAGGCCACCGGCTACTCATGGCGGCAATCAATGACGAGCCTTTCGATGTCCCTGCCGCCGTGGCCCAGATCAAAGCGGATATTGATGACTCTTATCTTGGGCCAAGTACCGCCAGTATTGTGGCTGGGGCCACCGACCGACAAATCCCGCATATTCGTTTGAATGAAGGAAACCTGGTTCAATTGGGTTATGGTTGCCGCCAAAAGCGCATCTGGACCGCAGAAACTGAAATCACGGGGGCCATTGCGGAGGGAATTGCCGGCGACAAAGACCTGACCAAGAGCCTCCTTCGGGCATGTGGTGTTCCTGTGCCTGAGGGGGTAGTGGTTGAAAGCCCTGGGGCAGCTTGGGACGCTGCACAAGAAATTGGGCTGCCGGTGGTTGTCAAGCCCATTGATGCAAACCATGGCCGCGGTGTTTCACTGGAGTTACAGACCCGCGAGGAAATCATGGCAGCTTATGCCTTGGCCCAACCCCATGGCAGCAAAGTGATCGTTGAGCGTTTTATTCCTGGCAATGAGCATCGTTTGCTGGTGGTGGGCGGGCGTGTTGTGGCCGCAGCCCGAGGCGAGGTGGCTTGTGTGCTTGGCGATGGCCACTCGACGATTGAGCAACTCATTGATGCTCAAATCAACACGGACCCCCGTCGAGGCTTCACCGAGGATTTTCCACTCAATTTGATCTTCGCTGACGAAGATGAAACTGTGGTGCTGGAGCTTCAGCAACAGGGATTATCACTGACCTCGGTACCTGCTTTGGGGCGGCAGGTATTGATTCAGCGCAATGGAAACGTCTCTATTGATTGTACTGACGAAGTTCACCCCGAAGTGGGTCGATTGGTGTCATTGGCGGCCCGGGTTGTGGGGCTGGATGTGGCGGGTATAGACGTGGTGGCCCAAGATATTGGCAAGCCTCTGGCAGAGCAGGGGGCTGCTGTCGTGGAGGTCAATGCTGGACCTGGGTTGTTGATGCATTTGAATCCGGCCAAGGGAACCCCGCGCCATGTCGGGCGCGCGATTGTCGATCATCTCTTTGCCCCAGAAAACTCAGGGCGAATTCCCGTCATTGGCATTGCAGGTTCTCAGGACACCCACGCCATCGCTCGATTGGTGGCTTGGTTGTTGCAACTGGGGGGGCTCCATGTGGGCCTGGCCAGCCAAGATGGCTTGTTTCTGAATAGTCGCCAGGTTGAGCGTGGTCCTTGTGTCCGATGGGAAGATGGCAATCGGCTGCTGATGAATCGGACTGTAGAAGCCGTGGTCATCGAAAATGATGCCAAGGTTATTCTCAAGCATGGGCTGGCCTATGATCGCTGTCATGTGGGTGTGGTAACTGACCTTGCGGGCTATGATCAGTTGTCTGATGACGATATTTATTCGTCAGACCAAATGATCAAGGTGTTGCGAACACAAGTGGATGTCGTTTTGCCAGAGGGAGCGGCAGTTTTGAACGCAGCCGATGAGCGGTTGGCGGCCATGGCCCCGTTGTGTGATGGCCGAGTGGTTCTGTACGCTGAAAACCCTGATCTTCCCTGGCTGATCCAGCACTGCGAAAAGGGGGGCTTGGCGGTATGGGTGCGTAAGGGGGCTTTGGTTTTGGCCTCGGGCTCTGCCGAGGTGGGGTGCCTTGATTTCGGCAGTTTTTACCGAAAGTATCTTGACTTTTCTTCCAATGTTCAGGCAACGCTGCTGGCTGCCACGGCCACAGCTTGGGCTTTGGGCCTGTCTCCTGATCTCATCGCAGCGGGTTTGCGTGCCTTTGAAACAAGCCTTTCTTTGCCTCCGCTCCCGCAGTCCTCCCCGGTACACTGATGTGATGATTCCAGGCTGACTTGATAGCGTCTACTGAAAGATCGTGATGAATATTAATCGTTTGCGTGTCCTCAGAGGGCCCAATTTGTGGAGCCGACATACCGCCATTGAGGCCATCGTGAGCTGCTCTCCTGATGAATCCATCATTGTCGATTCTGACCCCTTTGAAAAACGCATGCGGGGGCTATTTCCCGCGCTTGGAGCCCTCAAGGCCGAGGTGCGGCCAGAGCCTCTTTCATTGCCTCGCGCTTTGGAGCTTGCTGCGCTGGCTTTTCAGGCCCAGGCCGGATGCCCGGTGACATTCAGTTGCACAGTGGCAACCCGTGAGCCCGGAATTTTCCAAGTGGTTGTAGAGTACACCGAAGAGGCTGTCGGGCGTAGGGCCCTTGAATGGGCTGAAGCCTTGACGCAGGCGGCTTGGAGTGGGGGGCCTTTTGATGTGCAACTGGCATTGGCAGAACTCAGAAACCTGAATGAAGACCTGCGATTGGGCCCCAGTACTGCCTCTATTGTTGATGCCGCAGTCACTCGGGGTATTCCTTTTCGGCGCCTTACTCAGGGCAGTATGGTTCAGTTTGGATGGGGCTCTCGGCAGCGCCGAATTCAAGCAGCCGAGGTTGACGCCACCAGCGCAGTATCTGAGGCTATCGCACAAGACAAAGACCTGACCAAAAAACTGTTGCGTGCGGCGGGGGTTCCTGTGCCTTTCGGGCGTCCCGTAAAAGATGTTGATGATGCCTGGGTGGCTGCCCGTGAGCTCGGGTTCCCTGTGGTTCTCAAACCTCGTGACGGAAATCAAGGCAAGGGCGTGACCGTGAATATCACCTCACATGAGCAGTTGGTTCAGGCCTACGGAGTGGCGGCAGACTTTGGTGAAGTCATGGTGGAGCGCTATTTGCCAGGCCATGATTTTCGCCTTTTGGTGGTTGGCAACCAGCTCGTGGCGGCTGCTCGCCGAGATCCTCCTCATGTCATTGGAGATGGGGTTTCGACTGTGCGGACTTTAGTAGATCAGATGAATGCCGATCCGAGGCGTGGCGTGGGGCATTCCACCTCCTTGACCAAAATTCGTTTTGATGAAATTGCCATGGCTCGATTGGCCTCAAATGGCCTGACGCCAGATTCTGTTCCAGCCAAAGGGCATCGGGTTGTTTTACGCAATAATGCCAATCTCAGCACGGGTGGCACAGCCACTGATGTCACTGAAGATGTTCACCCTGAGGTGGCGGCTCGGGCCATTGCAGCAGCACAAATGGTGGGGCTGCATGTGTGTGGGGTCGATGTCGTTTGCGAGTCGGTTTCGCGACCACTGGAGGAGCAGTCAGGTGGCATTGTTGAAGTGAACGCCGCCCCCGGTTTACGTATGCACCTTTCACCATCTTATGGCAAGGGCCGTCAGGTGGGGGAGGCGATCGTTTCTCATCTTTTTACCCTAGGCAATGATGGGCGCATTCCTATTGTGACCGTGACCGGCACCAACGGCAAGACCACCACAACGAGGCTGATTGCTCATATTTTCTCGACCAGCGGACTGCGGGTGGGCATGACCTTAACCGACGGTGTTTATGTGGATGGGCATCAGATTGATTCGGGTGATTGCAGTGGCCCCAAAAGTGCCCGCAATGTACTCATGCACCCGGATGTTGATGCCGCGGTTTTCGAAACGGCTCGCGGCGGCATTCTTCGTGAAGGGCTTGGTTTTGACCGGGCCCGGGTTGCCGTGGTGACCAATATTGGTGAGGGGGATCACCTTGGTTTGAATTATATTCATACCGTAGAGGATCTGGCCGCGGTCAAACAGGTGACGGTGCAAAATGTGGCCCCAGATGGCTTTGCGGTATTGAATGCGACTGACCCATTAACCGTGGCCATGGCGCCAAGTTGCCCCGGCGAAATCATTTTTTTCGCACAAGATCACCACAATCCTGTAATCGCTGCGCACCGCGCACAAAATCAACGAACGGTGTGTGTCGAGGGCAATTTCCTGGTGGCTGCTCAAGGCATTTGGCGTGAACGCATTGCTTTATGCGATATTCCGCTCACGCATCACGGCTTGATCGGTTTTCAGGTTGAAAATGTTTTGGCAGCAGTGGCCGCATCTTGGGGGGCAGGCGTTGAATGGGATGTCATTCGGCGTGGCTTGACCAGCTTTGTGAGCAATGCTGATACTGTTCCGGGGCGATTCAATCTAATGGACTATCATGGGGCAACGCTCATCGCCGACTATGGTCACAATCCAGATGCCATGCGAGCATTAGTGGGCGCCGTCAAAGCCATTCCCGCAAACAAGCGGCTCGTTGTGATCAGTGGGGCCGGTGACCGACGTGATGAAGATATTCGATCTCAAACCACAATTCTGGGTGAAGTTTTTGATGAAGTCATTTTGTTTGAAGATGCCTGTCAAAGAGGTCGGGCGGATGGTGAGGTGATTGCTTTGTTGCGTGAGGGCCTCAAGAGGGCCAGCAAAACCAGCCGCGTCGATGAATTTTACAGTGAATTCCTGGCCATTGATGCAGCGTTGCTGCGGCTGCTGCCCGGAGACTTGTGTTTGATTCTTGTGGACCAAGTGGATGCGGCAATGAATCACTTGGCTCGGCGCGTCAATGAGCCTGCTTTGGCGGCCAAAGGGTAAGCAAGTCCTATTCGCCGTCCTCAAAACCCAGAGCCCTGGAGATTTTGTCGGAAGTGGTTTGAAGCTGCGCCATCCACTTTTCCTCCAGTCGGTCTGCTGGGGCAGAAATAGATAAACCAGCGATCAAGCAGCCTTGGTCATCCAGAATGCCCGAGGCCATGCAGCGTACCCCGAGCTCAAGTTCTTCATTGTCCCTGGCAATTCCAGTGCGGCGAACTTGTGCCAATTCAGCTTCTAAAGCTTGAATGTCGGTGATGCTGTTACGGGTGTGCCCTGGCAGTCCCGTACGGATTGAGTAAGCACGTACATGTTGTGCATCATCATGAGCCAGAAACAGTTTACCGACCGAGGTGAGATGCAGAGGGGCCCGACCACCAACCGCGCGAACCACTTGCATCCCGGATCGCTCATTGTAGGTTCGCTCGATATATACAATTTCATCCCCTTGGCGAACCGAGAGGTTGATCGCCTGGTGTGTGATGTGATGAAGTTCACGCATGGGGCCTAAGGCCGCTTCGCGCACATCAAGCCGGGCCTTGACCAAATTTCCCAACTCCAGAAGCCGCATGCCGAGGCGGTAACTGCCTGCTTCGGGCCGGTCAATAAACCGGCCAATCGTCAGGTCATTCAAAATCCGGTGCGCCGTTGAGGGGTGCAGCCCTGTTTTTTCTGAGATCACTTTCAAAGAGACTGGGTCTTTGTATTGCGCCAGAAAGTCGAGCAGCGCAAAGGTTCTTTCAAGAACTTGGATAGTCGGGGCTTTAGGGTCGTCAGAAGTCATGAATCAAGGAGGATCAACTGTTGTTTCACTCTAAAAACTTCCATCAACGAGGGTTTTGGGTTTGACACCAAACTATTTGGATTGAGTGATGCTGCCCATTCTCAAAAAAGGGAAGGGGAGTGCTTGATTGCTGACACGGATTGGTATCATTTTGATGTTTTTTATGGTCCGGGGTATCCTGCCACCAAGCATGAAAATAAGGATCATTGATTTTTTTCACGAATCAACACAGTCAATCAACCTGTCACTTTGATGCGCATCCAGTGAAGAACACCTGACAATCAAGCAGGCATCAGATTGTGATCTAGATTTTCTTTTTTTATATAGTAAAAAAAGTCACTATATTGTGAAATAAGAAAAAATTGACGAAAAAACCCGGTAGGCTTGGCTTCAGGCAAGAGATGGCTGAGCAACTGGGGGCCATCAAAATCAAAACCATACTTTTGGTGTGAGTAAACATGCAAACACTGCATAGCACTTAGCGTCCAAAAAGACCCAAGCCGTCCTAAAGTGCAAGGTTCGTGAGCAGATGGTTGAGGTGGCATTCACAGCCAGTTTTTTTGTTCACTTATTTTTGAACCACTGGAGATCGAAATGAGTAATTTGTCTTTTGTCGGCCAAGATGCGCACAGCCCCTGGCAAACCTACTTGTCGCAGGTTGATCGCGTCTTGCCCTACTTGGGGTCTTTGGCCCGCTGGGGCGAAACCCTCAAGCGCCCCAAGCGTACCCTGATCGTGGATGTTCCTATCGAAATGGACGATGGTTCTGTGCGCCACTTTGAGGGTTACCGTGTTCAACATAATTTGTCTCGCGGCCCCGGCAAGGGGGGGGTGCGTTATCACCCTGATGTCACCCTGGAAGAGGTCATGGCCCTGAGCGCCTGGATGACCGTCAAATGCGCTGGCGTGGGTTTACCCTACGGGGGCGCCAAAGGAGGTATTCGCGTTGATCCCGGGCAGTTGTCTCGCAAAGAACTTGAGCGCATGACTCGTCGCTACACCAGCGAAATTGGCATTATTATTGGCCCCAACCGCGACATCCCTGCCCCAGACGTAAACACCAATGGGCAAATCATGGCCTGGATGATGGATACCTATTCCATGAATACCGGTAGCACCTCTACCGGCGTGGTGACTGGCAAGCCTATTCATTTGGGTGGGTCTTTGGGTCGGGTGAAAGCAACCGGGCGTGGTGTGTTCGTGACAGGGCGCGAAGCGGCCCAACGAATCGGCCTGAACCTCCAGGGTGCGCGCATCGCGGTACAGGGCATGGGCAATGTAGGCAGTGCAGCCGCTGAACTTTTTGTTCAGGCAGGGGCCAAACTGGTGGCTGTGCAAGATCATACTGGCACCTTGCTGAACCCTAAGGGTTTTGACATCCAGGAAGCCACAACAGTGTTAAAGCGTGATGGCGGTATTGCCAACTATAAGCATGCCGAACGCATTGACAATGAAGCTTTCTGGGATGTTGATTGTGATATCTTGATTCCTGCAGCCCTTGAAGGCCAAATCAATACAGCCCGCGCCAATCGTCTCAAAGCGAAATTGATTCTCGAGGGTGCCAATGGCCCAACATTACCCGATGCCGATGATGTCCTGCGTGACCGTGGCATTTTGGTTGTTCCTGATGTAATCTGTAACGCTGGCGGTGTGACTGTCAGTTACTTCGAGTGGGTACAAGATTTTTCCAGCTTCTTCTGGACCGAAGATGAAATCAATCAACGCCTCGATAAGATCATGGTGGATGCCTTGAGCCACATTTGGAATACTGCAGATCACCACAAGATCACACTGCGCACTGCAACCTTCGCAGTGGCCTGTGAGCGTATTTTGACGGCTCGTGAAGAGCGTGGCTTGTATCCCTGAAAAATGCCCTCTCGCGCAAAGGGCAGGTTTTGTCCTGGGGCCAGTGGTTCAGATGATGGATGTCATGCGGGTGCGTGAATCACAAAATTCAGAATCACCCCCATGAACATCGTCAACCCTATCCAGTGGTTCTTTGAGAAGGCTTTCAAGCAGCCTTCCCGAGATCTGAACCTGATCATGCTGTAATGCCAAATCATCATCCCCCCCGCGGCTAGCAAAGCCAAGTAAAAAGGCCAACCCATTTGCTGTGCTCTACCTGCCAGTATCCACATCAAGATGCTTAGGCTATCAAAACACATGACGCCAGCCACATCAAATCGCCCCAAAGTGATCGCTGAAGTTCTGAGGCCGATTCGAAGGTCGTCATCCCGGTCAACCATCGCATATTGAGTATCGTAGGCCAAAACCCAAAATAAGTTTCCGATAAACCATAATCCAGCTTCAAACGGAACGGTGTTTTTCACCGACGCGAAAGCCATCGGGATGCCAAAACTGAATGCGACTCCGAGAATAGCCTGAGGCATAGCTAAAAACCGCTTGGTGAATGGGTAAATCACGGCAACAATCAAGGCCCCGACGCTCCAAGCTATGGTCAGGCTGTTGGTGGTTAAAACCAAGGCAAAAGCACAAAGAACCAAAAAAGCCGCTAAAAAAATGGCTTCCCTGACACTCACGGCCCCGATGGTCACGGGCCGTTGTGCGGTTCGTTTCACATGACGATCAAAATTACGATCAGCGACATCATTGATGGCGCAGCCCGCGCTCCTCATCAGAAGCCCCCCCAAGGCAAAGACCCCCAGCAAATGCCAGCCAGGAAACCCTTCGGCGGCAAGCCAAAGGGCTGATAAGGTGGGCCATAGTAGCAAATAAGTGCCTGCAGGTCGATCCCAGCGAATCAATTGCAAGTAAAGATTCCATCGTTGCATGTGTCAGTGAGCAGACTATTGGGTATCCAGAGTCAACAATTTGTTAGGACTTACGCAAAAAACTTTTAAATATTATTAAATTTTATGCAAATCAAAAACTTACGTAATTTTTGCTTTCGAAGAATTGCAAGATTTTTGGCAATGCGGAATGAAGTGGCTGTTTTGCGTAAGTCCTATTAAGATAATTTGGAGTCAGTTTTATGGCGAATTACTGTCATTGCGCCTGGATTTTGTCGTCACGAGATTTGAAGCCAAAGGGCGAAGCATCGAATCTGTGCGGCAGCGAGGAATGAAGCCAGATTTTTAGCGTAACGCGTGGCAATGCAGCGCCATCCCTTGAGGTGCAAAAAGCATTCTCGACTTGGTGACGCTGGCGGTAGAGGGGCTTGTCATGGTCGCGTGGCTCCTTGCGATTCTTGCGTGGCGGTATTTGCGCTTGCATGCCTTGGCTCCGGGCCTGTCGAATGATGGCGTCACTGTCATCGCCTTTGTCGGCAATCAGAGGCTCGGCATCAATACCCTCAATCAGGCTTGCAGCCTCAGCGCAATCCGCCCGGGTACCTTCCGCAGCAATAATTCGGACCGGCATACCATGCGCATCCACGGCCGAGTGTAGCTTCGTGTTGAACCCCTTTTTGTGCGACTCATCCCCTGGTTTCCTCCCCGCGCACCCGCTGCGTGCGGTTGAACCTTGCAGTGACTGGTGTCGATCATCAGCCATTCGTAATCGGGCTCATCAATCAATTGCTCAAGCAAAAATTCCCATACACCCTTGTCGCGCCAGCGACAAAATTGCCGGTGCGTATTCTTCCAGTCCCCATAATCTGGAGGCAAATCGCGCCATGGCGAGCCTGTGCGCAAAATCCAGAACACTGCATTGATAAAAAGCCGATTATCATGAGCCCCACCGCCTCACTGCCCGGCCTGACCCGGAAGTAGCGGCTCCAGCAGAGCCCAGTCTTTGTCTGAAATATCGTGGCGTCGGTGGGCGGGTGTCATTCGGCTTCGCGCAAAAGATTCAATCCTCCATTATAGGGCACTCTTGTGACGACATAATCTAGAAGAGTTAAGCTGATTTGGCTAAACTGGCTGCTATGAACGCAATAACACCCCCTGCTGGTTCTGGTAATCCCCTTTCTCCCTCTGAAACAGTCCGTCCGAGTGTCATTCAATTGGTATTTCGAGAAAAAGGGGCGCTCTACGCGGCTTATATGCCCTTTTTGAAAGGAGGTGGGTTGTTCGTCCCGACCGCTCGCGAGTACCATCTCGGCGACGCAGTGTACTTGCTGGTTTCTTTGCCTAACGATGCCCAGCGCTATCCAGTGGCTGGTCAAGTGGCTTGGATCACACCGGCCAATGCCTCAGGCGCTCGCGTCCAAGGGGTTGGCGTGGCGTTTCCATTCGATGAAAAAACCCAAAACTTACGCACAAAAATTGAAGCTATCTTAGGTGATGCTATTTCATCCAAAAATTCGACCCAGACCATTTAAAGCCTAAATTTACTCGCCATACCTTCTGGCCCCACCCACATCCAGCCGTTGCTTTTGGTGGGTATAGTTTGTGTGAAGCCATCCATGTTTGTTGATTCTCATTGTCATTTAAATTTTCCCGAGTTGTGTGGCCAAATCCACAACATTCGATCCGAGATGCAGGCTGCGAAAGTTGAGCGGGCTCTTTGCATTTGCACGACCCTTGAGGAATTTAGTCAAGTGCATGCTTTGGCGACCCAGTACGACAACTTTTGGGCAAGCGTGGGTGTTCACCCCGATTATGAAAACGTTACTGAGCCTTCAGTACCTGATCTCATGAGTTTGGCCAACTTACCCCGAGTGATTGCAATCGGTGAAACAGGCCTTGATTATTACCGATTGGCAGGCCGAACATGGGCGCAAATGGGATGGCAGCGTGAACGCTTTCAGGCTCACATACAGGCAGCACAAAATACTGGTTTGCCATTGATTGTTCATACCCGAGCTTCCAGCGCAGACACGCTGGCTATCCTGCGCGAAGCCAGCTCACAGCACCAAGGTGTTTTTCACTGTTTTACTGAAACTTGGGAGGTTGCCAAGGCTGCTCTTGACCTAGGCTTTCATATCTCATTTTCCGGGATTTTGACTTTTAAAAACGCTCAATCTCTGAGAGAAGTTGCCCGAAATGTTCCTCTGGATCGTTGCCTTATTGAAACAGACAGCCCCTATTTAGCTCCGGCGCCTCATCGCGGTCAAATCAACACTCCGGCTTGGGTTCCTCATGTGGCTCAAGCCCTGGCTGACGTCAAGGGCATCAGTTTGGAAGAGGTTGCCATTACGACAAGCCGTAATTTTGACAGATTGTTCAAATTGGGCCTTTCTAGGCCAGCTTAATGAAAAATACTTGAAAAAACATCATAACCAAGGAGGCAGCTTATAGCACCTCTGCAACATTCAAGCAAAGGTATCAGCTGAAAAATCAAATTGTCATTGGTTACAATCCAACAAGACCCAAGTGAGTGAGTGCAATTTTCTAAAACCCCTGAGCGCTCAAGCCTCCCCTTATCAGTCAAATTCCGAGTCCAGGGAACCCCTGCAAAACCCATGAGGGGTTTTGCAGGGGTTCCCTTGGTTCCTCAGTGGTATCCATGGGGTTCAAAGCCACTCAATGATGGGTCTGATTTTCTGACCAAACTTTCTCATAAGGCGCTCGCATCAGTCCACCTAAATGCGGGGGGGCAGAGAAAGTTTTCTGTGAGCCAAGGGCTTTGCTGCTAGCATTGTTCTTATTCGAATAACTTGTCTATGATTCGACCAGTCGAATCAAGAAAGGGTGTCGTGAGTTTTCTGCGATCATTGCTGGTTCAAAAACAGCCCCCGATGGTTGGCTTGGACATCAGTTCATCCAGCGTTAAGTTGGTGGAATTGGAAATGGGCCCTGATGGTGGGTACATCTTGGCACGCTATGCCTCGGAACCTTTCGGCAAGGGGTGGGTCATTGATGGCCAAATCGAGAAATTCGATGAAGTCACCCGGGCCATCAAAAAGGTGCTCATCAAAAGTGGCTCCCGCTGTAAGTATGCCGCCATGGCCATGCCGCAGTCTTCGGTGATTACAAAAAAAATCATGTTGCCTGCGGGTTTGACTGAGGATGAACTCGAAATTCAAGTTGAGTCGGAGGCTAATCAATATATCCCGTTTTCTCTTGATGAGATTAATCTTGATTTCTGCGTTGTAGGGCCGAGCCCAAAATCCCCAGATGATGTGGAGGTGATGATCGCAGCCTCCCGCAAAGAGCGAGTTCAAGACAGGCAGGCTCTTGCTGAGGCGGCCGGGCTTAAAGCTGTTGTACTGGATATCGAGTCTCATGCCTCTCGTCTTGCTTTGTCTCGTATCATTTCCAATCTTCCGGGTCAAAGCAAAGAGCACTTGATTGCGCTCTTTGAAATAGGCGCCGAGACAAGCAGCCTGAAAGTTTTACGCGATACAGAATTGCTTTATGATCGCGACCAAGCTTTTGGTGGGGCACAATTGACTCAAATGATATCTCGCCAGTATGGATTTTCTTTTCAAGAGGCTGAGGAAAAAAAACTTTCAGGAAATCTTCCCGAGGATTTTGGAACCGTAACTCTCACCCCTTTTATTGAAACTGCATCACAGGAAATCTCCCGTGCTTTACAATATTTTTTCTCCAGCACTTCTCACCATAAAGTCCAATACGTATTGTTATCTGGCGGAACAGCTTCTCTTCCAGGAATGCGAGATCGTGTAGGTCAACTTACCGGGTTCAACTGTGAAGTTGTCAATCCGTTCACCAATATGAAATTGGCGTCAGAAATTAAAGGAAGCAAGCTTAATCGGGAGGCATCCTCTTACCTGACCGCTTGTGGTTTGGCTATGCGGAGGTTTGTCTAGTGATTCTCATAAATTTACTTCCTCATCGCGAAGAGCGACGTAACCGTCGCAAAATTACTTTTTTCAGTGTATCTGGTGCCGTTGCTTTCGTTAGCATATCTTTTGTTGTTTTATGGTACCTTTTTATGCAGCAACTAATTTCTGTTCAAGAAAACAGAAATCTTTTTTTGCAGGCGAAGATTTCAGAGTTAGATATGCAAATTAAAGATGTAAAAAACCTTCAAGCCGAAATTGATAAGCTCAGAGCGAGGCAAAAGGCTGTTGAATCACTTCAGTCTGATCGTAATTTACCAGTCAATATCCTGAGTGATTTGATCAAGCAAACTCCCGATGGTGTTTATTTATCAACTGTTATTCAAGAAGGGCGATCCTTGAAAATTTCGGGATTGGCTCAATCGAATGAGCGTGTATCTGAATTTTTGCGTAACACGAATAATTCAGAATGGTTTTCAAAGCCTGATTTGATTTCTATTGATGCATCTTCCACAAAACCGCCTGGTTTAACGCCTTATCAACGAGATTCAATCCGATTTCTTGATTTCTCGATGCAAATCGGAATCAAGCAGTCCATGGCTTCAAAGCCTTCTCAAAAACCTGATGCTGCTTCCTCTCCAAGCAGTTCTCAGTCCAAGGTTTGATATTCATGGTATCATTTCTTAAAAAATCACCCGAAGTTCCTGTCTTTTCACTGAATGAACTTCTCGACCAGTTTCAAGGGCTCAATCCCAAAGAACCCGGATTATGGCCTATAGCCCCTCGAGTTTTGGTATGGTTTTTGATATTTATTCTTATTCCTATTCTGTGTCACTTTTTGATTATTTCAGACCTTGAGGTTCAGCTCGATGCGGAAAGGTTAAAAGAATCCAGTTTAAAAAATGAGTATCGTCAGAAGTTGGCTCAAGCAGTGAACCTTGAAGAGCTTCGTCGCCAGAAATTACAGGTGGAAAGTTACGTAGAGCAACTGGAAAAGCAATTGCCCGGGAAGGCTGAGATGGATGCCTTGTTATCAGACATTAACACAGCTGGTCTCGGTCGAGGACTTCAGTTTGAATCATTCAGGCCAGGTCAGTTTATTGCTCGTGAATATTATGGCGAGAAACTGATTTCAATTGTGGTAACGGGTCGTTATCATGATATTGGGGCATTTGCCGCTGATATAGCAGCGCTTTCGCGTATTGTCAACTTAGACGCCTTGACTTTGAAAACAACAGGGAAAAAATCAGGCCAACTTCAGTTAACAGCGACTGCCCGTGCTTACCGCTACTTAGATGAAGCCGAGATCCAAAAATCACAGAAAGATAATTCCCCTGTACCGAGGGTTCAGTGATGATTCGTTTGTTGAATTTCAAGTATATTCATGGGGCGTCCTTGTTATTGGTTCTGGCTAGTTTGTCTGCTTGCCTTAATGATAAGCAAGAATTAGAGATTTGGATGCAGGAGCAGCGAGCTGAGGTGAAGCCGAGTATTGAGCCGATCGAGCCTCCTAAGCGATTTATTCCCCATGCCTATGAGGTTTTTGATAAGCATGACCCTTTTGATCCTGTTAAAAAAATGGAAGCGGTTATCGGGGGGGAAAAACATCCTTGCTCTTTGCTTCTGGCCGAGCAATCAAGACAAAGGCAGCCTCTTGAGGCTTATCCGATTGACACGATGGTCATGGTTGGGAGTTATGTTAAAAATAATCAACCATATGCCTTACTGAGTGTTTCCGGTCATTTGTATTTTGTCAAAACGGGCGATTATATTGGGCAAAATTACGGCAAGATTACGAGTGTGACAGAGTCCCAAATTTCTTTGAGGGAAATTGGTCAGGATCCGTCTGGTGAGTGTGAGGAGAGGCCTGGTACGCTTCAGATTCCAGAGAAATCTCGATGAAATTAGTGTAGGAGAGGAACATGATGTTGACTTTGCGGCAAATAGTTATTGGCCTAGCCACCTTAGCGGCTTCTGTTGCTTCTGCGGCTCAGAATGCGATTCAGTCTATCAATAGCACCCAGCAGTCGGGTTCTGATATAATCCGAATTGAATTTTCAGAGCCTTTAGCAGCAGTTCCATCTGGTTTTTCGATCCAATCTCCTGCGCGTATTGCTATTGATCTTCCTGGAGTTTCCAATGCGATTGGTAAATCTGTCATTGATATTCAACAGGGTAATGTCAAATCAGTGAACGTTGCTCAAGCTGGAGATCGAACCCGCTTGGTATTAAACTTGAAAAAACCGTCTGCTTATAAAGCTCAACTCCAAGGTAATACTTTGGTATTGTTGCTAGATGGATCTCCTCCTGCAGTCGCTTCAGCAGCTTCATCTCTGCTCCCATCAACTGACACAGGAAGGTCTGCGGATGCTGGGCTGAAATCTTCTAATGCAATCCAAGGGGTCGATTTTCGACGCAACCCAGATGGCTCGGGTCGAGTCATTGTAGATCTTGCTTCTAGCCAGACAGCTGTGGATGTTCGCCAGCAGGGTCAAAACTTATTGATCGAATTTCAAAAAAGCTCCTTGCCGGATAGCCTTCGTCGTAAGCTTGATGTGACTGATTTTGGTACTCCCGTTCAAAGAATATCAACGACCCAGGTTGGAGACAAAGTCAGTCTCCTGGTCGAGCCCCGTGGTAATTGGGAGCACAGCGCATATCAAGCTGATAGCAAGTTTGTTTTAGAGGTTCGTACTCAGGTTCTGAATCCTGATAAACTTACTCCAGGTAAGGGCTATACTGGCGACAAGCTATCTTTGAATTTTCAAAATATTGAAATCCGAGCGCTTTTACAGGTTATTGCTGACTTCACAAATTTTAATATAGTCACCAGTGAATCTGTATCTGGAAATGTGACGCTACGTCTCAAAGACGTTCCTTGGGATCAAGCTCTCGATATTATTTTGAATGCTAAGGGCTTAGATAAGCGGCTGACAGGTAATGTTATGTTGATTGCCCCCAAAGATGAGCTTGTCGCAAAAGAGAGGGCCGACCTAACAAGGGTTGTCGAGGAGCGTAAGCTTGAACCCTTAAAAACTCAGTCTTTTCAGTTGAATTACGCTAAGGCAGATGCTCTTGCTAAGGCACTTTCGGCTGATAGTTCAGGGGCTGGTAGCAAGAGTGGTGTTTTGAGTGAGCGCGGTCAAGTTCTCTTTGATGCACGCAGCAATCAAATTTTCGTCACTGATGTACCCTCCAAGCTGGAGGTTGTTCAATCTTTGATTGCCCGTCTTGATATCCCCGTTCGCCAAGTCTTGATTGAAGCTCGTATTGTTGAGGCAGACGACAAGTTTGGTAGGTCTCTGGGGGCTCGCTTGGGGTTCACGGAATCTGGCAAAAGAGGGCGAACTAATGTCAGCGGTTCTCTAGAGAATACTACTTGGCAAACAGGTCAATTAGAGAATCAAGCCAACTTGAACGATTCTTTATTTGTGAACCTACCTGCTGTTGGGCAAGGCGGAAACTCGCCCGGGCAATTCGCAGTGAGCTTATTCACCCCATCTCTCAACAAGTTCTTGAATTTGGAAATTTCAGCGCTTGAGGCTGACGGCCGCGGTAAAGTAGTGTCCAGTCCTCGGCTGATTACCGCGGATCAAGTGCAGGCGTCTATCAAGCAGGGCACCCGGATTCCATTCCAGAAGGCCACTTCCAGCGGCGCCACCGCTGTGGAGTGGCTTGATGCGGTTCTCATGTTGTTGGTTACTCCGCAAATTACTCCCGAAGGGGCTGTAATTCTTAATGTTGAAGTCACTAAAGACAGCATTGGTACGATTACTTCATTGGGCGGCTCTGTGAATACAAAGTCTATCAAAACCCAAGTTTTGGTAGAAAATGGGGGTACTGTGGTCATTGGGGGTATCTTTGAACAAGTTGACCGTACCGATGTGGCCAAGGTTCCATTTTTGGGTGACTTGCCTGTTTTGGGGCATCTTTTTAAAACCACCACAACAACTCAAAACAAAACAGAACTCTTGATTTTTTTGACACCCAAAGTGGTTTCTGAGAGAGCATCTGTTCGCTAATTCATTGAATTGCAAAGGCACCGCAGTGAAGCTGTGGTGCTTTTTTATTTGAGGCGAGTGCCAAGTGACTCGAATTTCACTGATTGGTATGCCCGGCGGGGGAAAATCTACCGTTGGTCGTCATCTTGCAAAACGCTTGGGGCTGACCTTTTTTGACATTGATTCAGTTTTGGAGCAAAGGTTTGGTGTCACCATTAAAGAATTTTTTGGTAGCCAAGGAGAGTCTGCTTTTCGAGATGCAGAGCAGGCTATTATCCCGGAATTGTTATTACAAGATGATATTATATTAGCGACCGGAGGAGGCTCGGTTCTTCGCGAAATGAATCGAATAATTTTGCGTGAACGCTCTGTTGTGATTTATTTGAAATTTTCTCCGGAAGAAATCTATAAACGACTAAAAAATGATACTCAGAGGCCATTGCTTCAAGTGGCTGATCCAATGGCTTGTATCAAGAGTTTATATTCGTTTCGAGACCCTCTATATCAAAGTACAGCTCATTTTGTGGTTGACAAAGGCCGCCCATCTGTGCGGGCTACAGTTCATGAAATTTTAATGCAGATGAAGTCAGCGAAGGTTCTTACAAAGCATCGGGTGTTTTTTTCCAGGGAATCATCATGAATAAAATTTGTGTGAAAATTGACCTTGGAGATAGAAGTTACAGTATTCTTATTGGATCAGATTTAATAAAAATTCCTGATTCTTTTCAGGGCCTGCCCAATGCCAATGATGTTGTGATTGTAACAAATACAACGGTTGGGCCACTTTATGCGGAAACTTTGCAAAAAATCTTAACAGGTCAATATAAAAATGTTCATTGTTTGCAGCTTCCCGATGGGGAGATATTTAAAGATATTCATAATTTGAATAAGATATATGATTATCTTTTGTTAAATCACTGTGATCGTAAAACTATTTTATTTGCCCTTGGTGGTGGTGTAATAGGCGATATCGTTGGGTTTGCTGCAGCAAGCTATATGCGAGGTATACGATTTGTTCAGGTTCCTACTACACTTTTGTCTCAGGTGGATTCTTCTGTAGGAGGTAAAACAGGCATCAATCATCCGGCAGGAAAAAATATGATTGGTGCATTTTATCAGCCATTGAGGGTGGTGTCTGATTTGTCTGTATTAAAAACCTTGCCGGCTAGGGAATTGGCAGCAGGAATTGCAGAAATCATCAAATATGGTCCGATTGCCGACGAATCTTTTTTTTCCTGGATGGAGGATCATCTTGAAGATCTCCAGGGGCTTAATACAAGTGCCTTGGCCTATGCCATCAGGAGATCATGCGAGATCAAAGCTGATGTGGTTGGAAAAGACGAGCGGGAATCAGGGCTCCGTGCCATTTTGAATTTTGGTCATACATTCGGGCATGCTATTGAGGCAGGCTTGGGCTATGAAAAATGGCTACATGGAGAGGCTGTGGGGTGTGGAATGGTGATGGCCGCGAATTTGTCATTTCAGCTTGGGCTGATTTCACAAGATTATGCCCATCGCATTCGGCGGCTGGTGATGCGAGCCAATTTGCCAGTATCTCCTCCGAAATGGTCGGTTGAGAAGTATCTTGATTTGATGCTTACCGACAAAAAAGCTGAAGCCGGTGCCTTGCGATTTGTCACAATTGATGCGCCTGGGCGAGCAGGGCTACGGGAGGTTGATGCTTCTATCCTGCGTAAAGTGATTGAATCTGCTCTGTAATATTCAATTTTAGGACTTACGCAAAAGAAACTTTTAAATATTATTAAATTCTATGAAAATCAATAACTTACGTAATTTTTTCTTTCAAGGAATTGCAGGATTTTTCGCAATGCGGAATGAAGTCGCTGTTTTGCGTAAGTCCTATTAAATTTAATCTCGCAATTTTGATTGTGCTTTTTGTGATCTGAAATTTTTGAGTGCCAAATCAAACAGATCATGGTTGTTTGGAGGCTTGGAGGTTGTCGTTACGAGATTCGGAGCCAAACAGTATTGAGACTTGACCCCAAGGCTCTCTTCGACGGAATTGTTAGCCACCGGTGCGCCCATACACAGTGATGTCACTCGATGAGGCAATTATCAGCGATTTGCCAGAGTAAGAAAAGCCATATGCTCTAAGCTCGGATTCTCTGGCGATTTTTCGAAACTTCGCTTGCTTGCCGTAAAGCAAATCGTAGATGCTTGAGTGTGGCTCCACTAGCAGAACTTCATGTTCCGGCCAATCAAGAGTGACTACTTCAAGTGACCAGCCATCTTGTGTATTGGTTGGCAGGCCGCCACCAATTAGCCCAGCGACACGAATAGTTTTTCCTTCAAGTGGCCCAATGCCTTCGGCCTCCAAGAACTGTTCTCCGTCATGGTATTCGTCATCATCACGGGCAACCTTTGTGCAGTTGCTGCAATCAATGACGCTACGGCCAGCGCTTGATACGACCAACAAAAGCTCGGAGCTTCTATCGAAACCGATGGTGCGTAATCCGCCAATGGCGATCATGCCAATTTTTTGCCATGGCCCCTGAGGCGCATCAATTTTCTGTGCTCTGACTTCTCGTCGAACAGGATCAAGGTGGGGTGTAGTCATGTGCAGTCATTGGGGTCACAGTCATTGGGATCAAGTCTAGCCTTTTGCCCAAACTCCCTTTAATCTTCTGCCATGGCCAGACAATTTCGTATTAAATTTTCCGGTGCCGTCTATCACGTCACCAGCCTTGGCGACCGGCGTGAGCCGATTTTCGAGGACAACCATGACCGGCTTGCTTTGCTCGATGTGGTGAGCAAGTTGATCTCCCCGCACATTTCGCCTGCTCAGATGGTCGTGGTGCCAACACATCAAGTCACTCTCATCTGTCCATGCCTTCTCCTGGATCGTGTCATCAAAAATCAGCACACCCTCGCCGCTTTCAATCGACCGTACCGTCGATTCACCGCAGCCCACAAGTCTTTCGACGTGTACTGCTGCCCAGACAAAAATCGCGTCACCTTGTCGTGACTGACGGCACCATCCACCATCGCCTTGATCGAAAACATTCAACGTGAAAATCTGAACCCCCTGGAAGAAGCTCAAGGCATCAAGCGCCTCACTGATGAATTTGGGCTCACGTATGATGAAGCCGCTCAGGCTGTGGGGCGATCCCGCAGTGCCACGTCAAATTTGTTGCGTTTGCTCAATTTGGCGGGCGTGGTGCAAACCATGCTCATGGCAGGCGACCTTGACATGGGGCACGCACGAGCCCTGCTTGCCC
>JBKDQE010000073.1:0-4189 GCA_046342195.1 Burkholderiales bacterium | reverse complement strand
GGGCAAGCAGGGCTCGTGCGTGCCCCATGTCAAGGTCGCCTGCCATGAGCATGGTTTGCACCACGCCCGCCAAATTGAGCAAACGCAACAAATTTGACGTGGCACTGCGGGATCGCCCCACAGCCTGAGCGGCTTCATCATGCGTGAGCCCAAATTCATCAGTGAGGCGCTTGATGCCTTGAGCTTCTTCCAAGGGGTTCAGATTTTCACGTTGAATGTTTTCGATCAAGGCCATGGCTGCGGCAGCTTCATCGGGCACTTCTTTGACCAAGACAGGCACCTCGTCAAGACCTGCCAGCCGGGCGGCCTTGCTTCGACGTTCACCCGCGATAATTTCGTACTGAGTGTTGCCCAAGCGATCCGGCCTGACCGGGCGCACCAGAATAGGCTGCATGATGCCCTGGGCTTTGATGCTTTCGGCCAGCTCATAAAGAGAGCCTTCGTCCATGCGGGTGCGGGGCTGGTATTTGCCAGTTTGAAGCTGAGACAGCTTTAAAGTGTGGGGCCACTTGGAAGCGGGGGAAGCCCCGGGAGGCAACACAGCAAGGGCCACCGGTTCATGTTGAATTCTGGGGCCGAGCAAGGCTTCGAGACCAAGGCCAAGGCCTTTGGATTTTTTAGTGACCATATGATGAATTTTGATTGGGCAAGGGTTCAAGGGATGGCTGAATCAGTGTGTCAAGAAGGCGAAGGCCCTGCGGCCAGTCAGCCACATGTGAAGCGCTGTTGATATGGCCGCAGTCGCCAATCGCCACCAAGAGGCTGCCCCAAGCCGCTGCGAATGCAGCAGCGCGGTCAGCCCGACAGTAAGGGTCATTTTGGCTGGCCACCAACAGGCTGGAAAACGGGAGGGGTTGTTGGCTGATCGGCAGCCAATTGAAGAGCTGGGGCGGGGTGTCATCTTGCTCGGAATCAAGGGGGGCCACAAGAAAAGCGGCCTTGACACGATGGGTGAGTTTGGAATAAGCGGCCCAAGAAGCCACCAACTGGCAACCCAGGCTGTGAGCCACCAGCACCACCGGCGCGCCCGGTTCATTCAGAACCTCATCCAGCCGGGCCATCCAATCACCACGGCGAGGCCACTCCCAGTCTGATTGTTCCACCCGTTGATGTTGACGCAGCCGTTCCCAACGGCTTTGCCAATGCAAAGGGCATGAATTGCGCCAGCCAGGGAGGCTGAGAATTCTGCAAGGCAGCGCCGATGTGCTCATTTCTGGCGTACGCTTGAGACTTTGGTCATTTGAGGAGCAAGTTGATGGCATATTGTGTGTATGTCGATGGGCAAGAGGGCACCACCGGCCTGCGTATCCATGAGTATTTGGCTCAACGCCCGGATATCGAGGTTTTGCGCATTGATATTGAAAAACGCAAAGACCCTCACGAGCGGGCGCGCCTGCTCAACCAGGCCGATGTGGCGTTTTTGTGCCTGCCCGATGCTGCGGCCAAGGAAGCCGCTTCGTGGGTCACCAACCCTCAAACCTGCCTGATCGATGCCAGCACCGCCCACCGCACCGACCCTGGCTGGGTGTTTGGCATGCCCGAATTGGCGCCGCAGCATCGCGAAGCCTTGCGCCAGTCTAAGCGAATTGCCAACCCCGGCTGCCATGCCAGTGCGTTCATTCTGTTGCTCAGACCTTTGATTGATGCCACCCTCGTGCCGGCCAATTTTCCGGTCACGGCCACGTCCCTGACCGGTTACTCTGGCGGGGGCAGAAAGATGATTGAGCAGTATGAGGTGGCCCTTGCCGACCCTCTGGGCGCGGGCCGGGCACTGAGTTCGCCACGCCCCTACGCATTGGGTTTGGCGCACAAACACATTCCCGAAATGATGAGGCATACCGGCCTGAGAACCCCACCTTTGTTGATGCCCATTGTGGGCCCGTTTTACAAGGGTTTGAATGTCAGTGTCCCCTTGCACCTGTCGGGTCTGGCCCAAGGCACGACGGCACAAGAGATTCATGGCGCCTTGGCACGGCGATACGCCAGAGAACCCTTTGTTCGTGTCATGCCCCTGAATGACCCGGCCACGATGGACGGCGGGTTTTTCGATGTACAGGGGTGCAATGATAGCAACCACGTTGACCTCTTTGTGTTTGCGAACGAAGAAACCCTGCCAGGCCAAGTGCTGCTCATGGCCCGCCTCGACAACCTCGGCAAAGGTGCCAGTGGAGCCGCCGTTCAATCGATGAACGTTCATCTCGGCTTGCAAGAAACCTTGGGGTTGTGAAGAAGGCCTGTATTCAAGCCATGGCCGGCTTCATTTTTGTGAAGCGGCCTCCTTTCGGGTCGATTTTTTAACGGGGGCGACCTCGGGGTTGAGCGGCTTCACTGTGCCGCGAGGCATGAACAAAGGGTCGCTCTCAACCCGTTTGACCAGTTCTTTGGCCAATTGGACAAACGCCTGAGCCCCCCGTGATGCCGGATCAAAAATAACCCCGGGCAAGCCATGGCTGGGGGCCTCGGCCAGACGCACATTGCGCGGAATGACCGTGTCGAATACTTTTTCGCCGAAGTGCTCTTTCAGTTGATCACTGACTTGCTGCTGAAGGGTGATTCGAGGGTCAAACATCATCCGCAAGATGCCAATGACCTGCAACTCAGGATTCAGATTGGCATGAACTTGCTTGATGGTATGAACCAGATCGCTCAAGCCTTCAAGGGCAAAATATTCGCATTGCATCGGCACCACCACGCCGTGGGCGCTGCACAGGCCATTCAGAGTCAACATGTTCAAGCTCGGAGGGCAGTCGATCAGAACAAAATCGTAGTCTTTTTTGACCCCTTGCAAAGCGGCCTTTAATCGCTTGTCCCGCCGGTCCAGATCAACCAGTTCAATTTCAGCGCCAGCCAACTCGCGGTTGGCGCCCAAAACATCATAGCCAACCTGCTCGTTGCGCTGCCGGGCTTCGGCAATTGTGGCAGTCTCAAGTAAAACGTTGTAGACCGTCAAGGCCAGTTTTCGCTTATCAACCCCCGACCCCATCGTGGCGTTGCCCTGAGGGTCAAGGTCGATAAGCAGCACTCGCTGACCGATGCGGGAAAGACCCGCCGCCAAGTTCACGGCAGAAGTGGTTTTACCCACGCCGCCTTTTTGATTGGCAACACAAAAAATTTGGGCCATGGCTTCTTGTTTTGTCTCGTTGATGCGTTGAGAGGAATGAGATTTTTCGAGAAGAAAAACCGATTCTGCCATCACTCAAGCCGCCGCCTCGTCATTCTGCGTGTGAGTCGTGGAATCTGGAACGTCTGCGCTGCAATTCATCTGGTCATTTTGCACACGCCATTGGTGGAAGAATGTACACACACCAAGGCCTGTTGATTGATTTCACTCTCTTGATTCTATGATTTTCTGGATGCTGCAACGACGCGCAGCATGACGCCGCAGGTTCGGGTAAGTCAGGGGGCTCCCTGATTGATGACACGCCCTAATACAACTTCCCTGCAATCATTTTTACTGACCTTACGCAGGAGCGGCAGCGGCAGAGCGCAAGCGCTGCCACTCAGCGTAGGCGCTCTGAGTGGCATTGATCAGCAGTTTTCGACACATGGCGAAAGGGTTGAGTTTGTATTTGATGCTCAGGCACTCCAGTTTGAACGCCGAACAAATTGACATGAACACGTGATTGCTTTGTGTCTTGGTTGTTTGTGTTGGTGACTTGGCCAAGCTGGCGTTGGACTTCAAAGATTTGTGAAACACCCCCACTTTCCATCGTCTTTGATAGGTCGTGGTGATGGCGTCATGGTCGCAAGTCAAGTCGCTGCAAACCAGATGCAATAGGCCCGTGCTGTCGTCTTTGTTTTTAAAGACTTGCTCACCACAAGGACTTCTTTTGCATAACCCTTGAGCCAGCAGCGCACCAAGCCTTGCTCTGGAATTTGAAGTTCGTCTACTCGTTTAAAACGCCCTTGCCTCTTGTCTTCTTCGCTCAACGCCACCAGCCGGTTGTCTTTGAGCGCTAAGATGAATTGCTTACCTCGCGCCGCGATGAATCGCCCGCTCACATGGTCGTAGTGCCAACACATCAACTCACTCTCATCTGTCCACGCTTTCTCCTGGATCGTGTCATCAAAAATCAGCACACCCTCGCTGCCTTCAATCGAGCGCACCGTCGGTTTCACCACAGCCCACCAGTCTTTCGACGTGTACTGCGGCCCAGACAAAAATCGCGTCACCTTATCGCGTCACCTT
>JBKDQE010000072.1:0-18315 GCA_046342195.1 Burkholderiales bacterium | reverse complement strand
GCTCCAACATCTCCAACCGCTGCCGAATGGCCTCTTCACTCAGCTTGATACGCCAGGCCTTCATCACTCGCTCCTCTTCAAAAGAGCGTGACCTTCTCACTCAGTTGGAGGCTTGGGAAGATGGGTTGCCCGCGTGCTTACCCTTGACTTTCACGTAGGTCACGTTGAAATCCTTGCACTGTCGATGCTGCTGCATTCGGTTCGAAAAGCTGAATGCATCGTTGAGCTCACAGCGCTGGAACACATCCAGGCCGCGACTCAGCACGATCTTCCAGCCATGGTCGGTGGTGATGTCGCGGTCGTGTTTGGTGCCGGTCGTGTCGTACTCCCAAGTGAATTGAATGCCAATGCTGAGGCATGCATCCGCCATTTTTTGGAAGTTCTCGGTTTGGCGGTCCCCGTTGAACTCATCTTCAGCCGTGATGACATGCACCACCACCTTGTTCTCTGGGCCGATTTGCTTGCTGATGGTTTCGAGGAGTTCCATCAGGTTGCGTTGCTGATGAAAAATCCGCAGATAGGGGTCGGTCACGGTGATCCGCTTGGCACCCCGCAAGTAAGGCCCGAACAACTTGTCGAAACTGACGCCACGTTGGTTTTCCTGGAAGATCAGGTGCGTCTCTTTCAGCAATGCCGCTGCATCTGGCGAGGCTGATATGACGGTTGCGGGCACATTGGAATCAGACACCTTCGTGACCGCTGAGAGCAATTCTCTCGCTGGGGCCGCCGCATCGTCTGAGGTCATCTGAGCAGCCACGCGGCGATGGTAAGAGTTTGGATACTCCTCTTCTTCCAAGGTGGTCACGGCCACCTCTTTACCATCCGGCGTGGTGTAAACAAAACGCACCGGCGGATAGGTGGCGTCAATTCTCAGCAGTTGGTCCTTGACACGTTTCCGGCCTTCAATGGCCACACGCAGAACCTCTTCGATTTCGGCATCTGTGGCCTCACCCTGAGGGAACAAGATCTTCATCAAGCCCGAGAAAGTCTTGTTGATGCCGTCACGGTCTCGTGTCGAAATATCATCGGAGAGCCGGAATTTTTCTTTGTAGCGATCTGAAAAATCGTGGCTGCGCAAAGAGCGCAGGATTTCGGCAAGGTAGTCCACCACAAAGCCGTAGCCCTCAGAAAACATCTCGCCCCGAATGACATCCACTTCCCAACCGGGGATGTAGCTATGAATTCGGTCCAGAAAGGCTGAGTCGTGGAACTTCTCGGGCAGGGGATCGAACAGGTCCGAGTGTTTGAGCATGTAGGGCACCGTGTGGTCGGTGTTGCCCACGAAGACCATGCTCGCCTCGGCTCCCAGCGTTTCTACCCCGCGCGAGAACGACTTGTTGGCCATGTAGTTCTTCATGATGTCCACCAGAGCCTTGTCTACGCGCTTTTGCTTGCCAGCGAATTCATCGAAGGCCACCACGTCCCAGTAGCCCAACAGGCCCAGCTTGCCGGTGCCGTTGTGGACGAACAGCTTGGGCACGGTCACCTCACCGCCCGAAATCAGCATGCCGTGCGGTGAAAACTCTGAGTAGATGTGCGATTTGCCAGTGCCCTTGGGGCCCAGCTCGATCAGGTTGTAGTTGCGTTCGCAAAAGGGGATGAGCCGCACCAGCTGGCTGAGCTTGTTGCGCTTGCCGAACATCTGCGGATTGAAGCCCACGCTTTGAATGAGCAGGTCAATCCACTCTTCCGTGGTGAACTGCTTGCGAGCCTGCACATAACCTTCAAAATCGAAGTGTGAGAGTTGGATCGGTTTGATCGAGGCCAGTATCCAAGGCGTCGCATTCTTGTCCTCGGTAAACAGGTACTCCAGGTCGGCAATGCACCACACACCACCGACCAGCAGCTTAGGGTGCGCCTTCACCGTGGAGGAATCGATCACCACCTTTTTGATACCCAGATTGGCAAACTCGGCCTCGTAGGCATCCGACTTGTCGTTCAGCGCCACGCTGATGCGGTCGATGACCTTGTGCCGCCCCTTTTCTTTGATGGTGGAGCGCACCAGTCCGGCCTCATTGCGATGCACGTAGTGCTTACGCAGGATCTCACGCACCGTGTTGATGCCCGCCTGGATGGTGGTCTCGTCGTTGGTGGCGCAATACTGGCCCAGCAGGTATTCCAGCACATAGGTGGGCACGATGGCGTTGCCCTTCACCGTTTTGACCAAGTCCTTGCGAACCACCAGGCCGGCGAAGTGCTGATTGATTTTGTCGTCGAGTGCGCTCATTGCCTACTCCTGGTGCCTATTCTTAAAAATCGTTGCCAAACGCCAAGTTAATTTGAACCGATTGACGCAGCACTTCAACTTTCGTGACTGCGTCACGCATGACCAACTCGTAGGGCTTGTGTGGCTCATAGTTGCCACTGAGAACCGTTAAAAGGACAGACCGTTTTCGCCCATCAAGCAGTTGTGAGGTGCTGTCAAACGTGAGCGTTTGCTCGTCGCTGATCAGGGCTTCGCCGTCTCGCAGGGAGACGACCACGGTTCGGGCCAGTACACGTTCCGTCACGGCGTCCGTCTGAATGAACTCGAATCGTTGAGTATTGGTGACCACCTTGTTCGTGGAACCCAGCAAGCTGATGCTGACTGATCGTGTTTTTGCGCCTTCTGAATCACTCACCCGCACTGTCACCACCGGCACCACGACCTCTTGTGGCATCGCGCTGCCGTGAACAAAGCGGGCACCGCCTGCAAAGTGGAAGCGGCTTGCGCCCTTGGGAACCCAATAATCAAGGCTGCCTTCGGGGGTGGTGCCTGCTGTGATGGCAGTGTTGCCGCTCCAGGCCTGGGTTGTGTCGCCTAACTCAGTGCCAATGAGATATCGCTTTTTGGCAATCAACGTCCCGGTTGGCTTTTCATCGAGGGCGGACTTGTCTGCTGCATCCAATGCAGACTCTTGGTACATAAAACCGTGGTCAGCGGTGAGAAGTACGTTTGATCCGTTGAGCGTGTGAACAATGAAGCCCAGCACGCTGGAGAGTTCTTGCACCGTCTGGTTTGCTGCTTCAAAGGTCTTGGTTTCTGAGGCCTGCTTGTCACCAATCATGTCGAGTCGATCGTGGTAAACATAAACCAGCCGATGTTCCCTGACCCACTCACGACCTTTGTCTTTTCCAAGGGACATCAGATCTTCAGCTTTGATGGCCAGCCCGCCAAAGGCGCTGAGGTGCTCGTTGCGCTGCTCCAAGGTTGCCACCGTCCGGCCATCAACCTGAACTTCAACCGTGTTGCCGACTTTGTAAGCCAGTGATTTGTGCGGAAGCAATGCGGCCATGCCCAAGGCTGTGTAGCTGGGTAAAACGCCCAGCATGCTATCCAGGGAAGCCTTGAACCGACTCTTGCTGTTGGTTTGCTGAACCAGCTCGTGGGCCACCTCAAATCGAAATGCGTCTGAGATCACGACAAACACACGCTTCACATGCCCCTCAAACAAAGGCGCCACCTTTTGTTTGAAAAAGTTCTGTTGGCGGGGCACATCAGGCAGCGACCAATGAGCCAGCAAGCCCTTTGGCCCTTCCATGATCTTGCCCCACGCACTGCTCAACTGAGGGATGAACCAACCCGAGTAAACGCGCTCAATCGTTGCTCGCAATTCATGCAATACCGCCCAGCCCGTCGGCTCAACCACATCTGCTGCCGTGTGAAAGTGCCTGTAGAGCTGGTCGAATTGAAAGAGTTCGTCGCGATATTGCGCAAAGGCTGCCGATGCATCGGTAAAGCTAAAACCTGCTTCATGCCTGGCCTTGAGCAAAAAGAAATCTGCCGCTGCAGTCAGCGCGTCATAGCAAGCGGCCAGTGCCTTGGTGCGGTCATTGGCATTGGCAAGAAGCGGGTTGGCCCAATGACCATCGCGGCGACGTGCGATGTGGGCGCGAACCAGATCCATATTCGCGCCGCCCCCATCCACGATGCGTTTTTTGAGATCTTGAACAAGACGTAATTCGACCTCTTCAAAAGTCATGCACTCGATCAATTCCTCAGCCGACAGGCTTCCAAGCAACGAGGTGAGATCAAGCTCCTGTGCCACGGCCTGGGCCAGCGCGTTGTAACTGCTGAATTGCGCGATGTCAGAGCGCCAGCGGGAAACAAAGACAGAGGCGTTCGCCGCAAGGGAACGCTCAGGCAACACGAAGTGCGCCAACTGCCTGGGCGCATCACCCAAAAGGCCCCGACAAAAATCAGTCACTAGGATGCGCAGCAATAAATCGCGCAAAGTGGGCTGAGGGTCTGTGTAGCCAAGCTGCTGCCTAACGAGTTCCCAAAAAACAGGCTCAAGGTCGTTGCTGCAGATGTCTTGCCAAACCTTGGGGTGTGCCGACAAATCGGCAACATCATTCACCACACAAACACCATAAACCCGTTGCAAGATGGCAAACAATTCGGGCACATCAGCGCGTGCAATCACTGCCAGCATTTTGCGGTCAAGGTCTTGTGCCAAGTCGCTGGGCAACACGAGTCGCTTGAGTCGGTCGATGCGATCTTTGGCGCGTAAAAACTTGGAGCGCTCTTTCAGGTGAGCGCGCAGAGCAAGGGTTGTCAGCCCCAGGTCTTCAAGCAAGATCGATGTTGAATCAGCCCGAAAAACTTTGGAGCGCAGGCGCACATCCAACAGCCAGTCTTTCGAAGGCTCGGGCTCAGCTTGGTTGCTGTACAAAAGCCAACGCTGACTGGGCGTGGCTTCAATTTGCAGTTTGATCCGCAGATTCGATTGCCCGTCGGTGCGGATGAGCTGAACGCCTTCCATGGCCAGGCTATCGACAAAGCCCGAAAACTCAGCCTCCACGTCATGCCAAAAGACGATCGAGTGGGTGATGAATAAGGATGACAGGCTGTCAGAAATTCTTTGATTGCTCATGAAAATAGATCGCCAAATGCGTCAATTTGATTTTCGGTTTTTGCCGCAACCATGCTGGAGTTGGCACAGGGCCTGATGATGCACATCACAGACTCCCGTATCCATTAGGTGCCGTCAAATTCCGCCTCATCATGTCGATGATGTTTTCCAGTCTGCGCAGCAGGTCGTCGTAGGTCATGATATCGATCATGTTGGCGTATTTCCTTCGGATGATCTCGAAGTCAAAGCGCTGCTCACCAGTGAAATCGTGATCGCGCCCGAGTAAAATCATGGCCTTCGGGTTAGTGATCTTCAAATGCATTCCAACGGGGAGTTCGCCTTTGCGCTTTTCGTATATCTCCCGTTCTCCAGCCAGACCCCACTTGTTCAAATGAAAAAGGTATTTCTCCGACTGCATCACCGACCCAGCAAGTTCGGCCCGTGGCGTATGGTTGTCACGGTATCTTTTGCGAGACAGTAGGGAGTTTTCGAAAGGCCTTTTAACCTCAATAATGTCAATGTTTCCATTGGCATCCACTAGCATCAGGTCAATGTAGCGATCAGTCACCTTGCTAGGGTTCGAGTAAAAGTCCTTGATATGCACGTTTTCTAGTACTGCGATGTATTTCGGAAAGACGAATAACAAAAGACCCAAAATCTTATTTTGCCAATCGTGCTCAATGTAGCTTTCTGAAACCTTGAGCATCTCCTCAAGTTCGCTGCGGATATATTCAAACTTCTGTAGCTCGAATTTTCCCAGGATGCTGTTTCTCGATGTGACGCCAAGATTTTTCTTTCGTGCAAGATAACTATTGAGTTTTCCTTCCGCGTCTGAAATCGTTCCAAAGTAATCTTTTAGCACCCGTGAAATGCGTGATCGGGCGTAGTGAGTCAATTCAGTGGGCGTCGGGAAGGTTTGAATCAGCTGTTCAAAATCGATCAACGGAATCGCACCATCGTTATCTCCACCAACAACGATCTGCTCATTGATCAATTCATCGATTTTTCGGAATACAGAAATATTAGGGTTCGCAATGAAGACTTGAGGATCAAAACTCATGGTTTCGTCGAGCAACAGATCGTGCTTCAGATCAAGAATCTCTTTGCCAATGCGGAAGTAGCCATTCTCGGCTGTGCCCATTTTGAAAATGCGCTCTGCGTCATCCTCGTCCTCAGCCTGCTGGGCCTGTGAAACGAGCTCGCGAGTGGTGAAGGTAAACGTTCGACGTAGGGTAACTTCGCCGGTCTGTTTCAGCTTTTCATCAAGCCACTGCACACTGTTGTACCGATCGGGCACATAGGTCAAAAACAGGCTATCAGCCTGTTTTGTAATCTTGATCATTGACCGCTACCGTTGCTGTTGCTGTCTTTCACCTCTTTCAACTGCTGAAGGTCGTTCTCAATTTCTTCCACCGTAGGCAAGGCCCCCTTCAGGTTGTCTGGCAAGGCTTCAACCAGGGTGTATTCGCTCACACCCATGGGCTTGTTCATGTCGCGCAGGGCGAACTCAACTTCGATGTTGTTTTTGTCGCGGCACAGCAGCAGCCCGATGGTGGGCTGGTCGTCGTCGCCTTTGAGCAGGGTGTCCACAGCCGACAAGTAGAAGTTAAGTTTGCCCGCGTATTCGGGGATGAATTTGCGGTTTTTGAGCTCCACCACCACGTAGCATTTCAGCGTAACGTGGTAGAACAAAAGGTCGATGTAGTAATCGTTGCCCGCCACCTCAAGGTGATACTGCCGGCCAATGAAGGCAAAGCCTTTGCCCAGCTCCAACAAAAAATGGGTGATGTGCTGCGTGAGCTGGCGCTCTACATCCAGCTCGTTATAAGGCCCCGTCATCGCCATGAAGTCGAAGGTGTAGGGGTCTTTGAGGGTTTGCTGGGCCAGGTCAGACTGTGGCGATGGCAAGGTGCGGGAAAAGTTGCTGATTGCCTTGCCTGCTCGGGCATACAAGTTTGATTTGAGTTGCATCGCCAGCACATCGCGGCTCCAGCCCTGTTCCAGGGTTTGGTCGATATAAAAGCGGGCTTCAGCCACGTTGTCGCACTTGGTGAAAATCTGGATGTTGTGCCCCCATGGAATCCGGGGCAGCACGGTGACCAGCTCGCCATCGACACCGTACCAGGGCATGTCGGGCAATTTGGCAACAGCCTGTTGCCAAATTCCAGGGGCGCAGTAGAAACGAAAGAAAGCTCGGCAATACCGCAGGTTCTTGGATGAAAAGCCGCCGATATCCGGGAATGCTTGTTTCAAGTCGTGACTGAATGCGTCGATGAATGCGCTTCCCCATTGCGCTCGCGCCTCCCGATCCACAATTTGAGCGCCCAGCTCGTAGTAAAGCGCGATTAGCTCGCTGTTGGCGGCCAACGCGACTTTCATCCTTGTCGCGTGGATTCTCTGTCTGATGGTCTTGAGCCAGTCCTGGTATTCGGCCAGTGCAACAGGCGGGAGAGTCAGAAGGTTTGTCATGGTGGGTTCCGTCATACTCGTTTCGAGGGCAAGGGGCGCAAAACATCAGTCATCGCTTGCCCCTCAGGTTACGGCTTTGACTTCCGTAAGTAGACTTCATTTGAACGGCCTGACTGACAAAAAGTGATCCTCTTCGTCTTCAGGAATCCTATGCGGGCCAAACCATTGAAATTTCTTTTTTTCGACGCCACTAGCGACTTCGTTAAATTTTTGCCGCAACCAAGAGTGCTTGAGCTTCAGGCCAGGTTGCCGTTTCTGGGACAAGCCCTTAACGATTTCACGAAGGTTGATGAGGTACTCGCACATGTCACCCCATTCTTCAGCAAAGTCTTCTAGGTGGACAGCAAAGTAGTCCACGTAGAACATCCCGTCGAGATCGCAAGCTAGCAGCGACTGAACACTTCGCTCCGAATAATTGACAGAGTTCGCCACTGACGCAACCGAAATGTCCGCAGCTTTCAGCAAATCTCTATCGACAATGACCCTTGGGTACATCGCCACCTTTTCAAGCTCTGCAGCTTCATTCAATGCGGGTCCAAAAACGAAATCTTGATCATGGTGCAACAAGCCCTTGGTGATTGCGCCTCGAATCAACAACCCGCGTTGTATCAACGCCAACTGAAGGTGCAAGACGTCATACAGCATTTCAGCAAGTCCGCCGCTCTCGGTTGCTCGGTAAGAAACGACAGCCGAATCAGAAAACTGCGTCACCACCCGCGATGAATCTTTCATCACGCCATTGGCACCAACGACAGCTGCCTTGTAGTTAAGGCTGCTTGCAATCTGCTTCAAACTGAAATAAAAACCTCTGACGGGATGCCCATTGCGAGCGGCGATGGCAACTGGCTGAGCAGACTGCTCGACCACCTCTTTGAAGCCCAGGATGTCCAAGAACAGGCAGTACCTCTCTTCATACCGCAAGGGCTTACTCATCACTAGCCCCACCTGTCACGGCCTTCACCTCGGCCAGCAAGTTCCCAAACTTGCCATAGTTCACCTTCACCCCATCATCCAGATCCAGAGTGATGCGCATGTCGGCGTAGTGGCGCAGTTGCTCGTCGTAGGCCAGTAGCTCGGCGTGTTTCTTCTTGAGCTTTTCCACGTCCTTGGCCAGCTTGTTGCGGGCGGCGGTGCTGCTGGCGGCTGCGGCGTCTTTTTGCAGCATCTCGATGCGGCTTTGGATCTTGCCGGTGAGGGGCACGACGTATTCGGCTCGCAGGCGGGCGAGTGTGCCATCAAAGTAGCGGTGCAGATAGACCAGGGCCTGGAAGGCGCCTTGTTTCCCGCTGCTGAAGAGCCAGTAGATGGGGCGCTTTTTGTAGGTTTGCAGGTGGTCTTTGAAGAACTTGTCGGCAATGTGGCGGCGAATGGCCTCGTCTGGGGTCTCAGACGCTTTGGTGCCCAGGCTTTCGGCCAGCCAGGCCATGTTTTCTTCCAGGGTGTCTGGCCCCCAGACTGCGTGCAAGAATTCGCGGATGCGACTGGGAGCGTCGTCAGAAAACCAGAGTTCGTCGGTGATCGGGACGATACCGTCGGCATCTGCGGGGAAGGTGGCATAGCGGTCTGGCTCGAAACCGACGTTGCCCGCGTGGGCGTAGATCAGGCCCGGCTCGTCGAGGCTATAGCGGCCCATCATGCAGCCGATGGCGTAGGAGATTAGGCGCTGGCAGTCTTTTTCGCGGTCGGCGCGGGCCAGGGTGATTTGGGATTCGGGGACTTCGGGGGAGAGTTCGTCTTGGAGGCCGTAGGCGTTGATGAAAATGCGATTGTTTTCTTCTTCAAGTGCCTTCATATCTAGAAACCGCGAATCGGATGTTTCTCGCAGGTTCGACCACCAAGAAATAAGTGAAGACTCGACTCCTTTCACTTCTTGAAGTCCAAGGGTCGTGAAGTCCCAAGATGTTTCAAATTGGTTCCAGTCGATCTGAGAAATTTCAATGCACTTTTTTCCAATGTGGTCTGCATCCAATCGCAGAAATGGCAGCTGGCCAACGTTCCCTGCTTGAAAATTCAAAGTGGGATTCATCGTAGACATCAATTTCGGAGCTACGGCCGAACAAAGAAAAGTTGCAAGTGCTAAGTGGGACACATCAGCTTTTGGAAAAGCGGACGATCCAGCAACATCGAAGATAAAGCCCTTTGGAAAATAACGCACACCAAAATAGGACGAACTAATGAAAGACCAACTGACTGAAGGTTGAAAATAATATTCCACATTTTGTGCTCGAGATCGTGCTTTGCCGCCGCCTTCTGTGCCAAAGCTCCTTATTTCTCGCCCATCATTTTCCCAGTTCACTACCCAGTCATGGTTGCCGTACCACCGCCTGTAATCGCCACCTTTGTTATATGGAAACCATTTTTTTGATGATTGGGTAGCTGTAGTTCTGTTAGCTATATCGAAACCGATATGTGTTGCGTCAACCTCGTGCCATAGGCGTAAAAATTTTCCGTTATCACCTGTCTGAAGGCCAACAACTGCATTAGCTACATCTGAAATGTTTTGGAATTTTTCGAAAACAGTTCGAACTTGAAAGCTCGCCCAATACGCGATGGGACTTCCTGGGATTTTTTGGAAATCATCAGGTTTTGAACTGTAAAACCAACTGCAATCGGGGTTCCTGATTGCTTCGAGTGTCATTGGTCCTTGTTCGGCAGGTTTACTAAAGTCGGTCAGCCTAACGAAGGACCCCACTTTTTGTCTAATTTCTTGATTTGAAAATGTGAATGCACAAATAAAAACAGTAGCGCCGTCAAAACCACTGTTGCTCAGTTGAATTAATGAACTTAAAGATTTTTTATCAATAAGCCAACGCCTCATGTCTTCGTAGGATGACAAGAACATCCAAACATTCGAAGTCATTACTGCAATTTCAGCGTAGGGTTTTCCAAAGTATGAATTTCTTGCAGTAAATGCTGCGAAAAGGTCTTTGTCAAATTCTGGATATTGATCTCTTAAATACGATTTGATGATGGGTATGTGAAATTTACTCCCCATGTAAGGCGGATTTGCAACCACCGCATCAAACTGCATCGCCAGCACCCGTGCTTGCTCTACTAGAGGCAATAAATCATCCGCAGCAGCACTGGCATACAGCTCCCCGCTCTGTTTCACCAAGGCCAGCACCTCCGGCAACACGGCCAGATGCGTCTTGAGCCCATACGGAATCTGGATCAGTGAACCAAAAGTTTTGGCGTGTTCAAAGGCATCCACTAGCGCGGTGACGGTGGCGCGCTGCACCTTGAACGGAGCCAAGTGTGTAGCCAGTTCCTCCACGCTCAGGCCTTTGCTATCTTGCAAGCTAAGCACGTTGAGTTTGGGTGGCTGCAAGTTGCCAGCATCATCCGTGGCGGTGAACAGGCGACGGTCGTCGGCGCGGGCTTTCATCAGCAGGGCAAACCCAGCCATTTGAGCAGCCCGGTCGTCAATGTCCAGGCCGTAGAGGTTCTTTTCCAGTATCAGGCGCGGAATAGCTCTGGGCTGGTAGCCGCGCTCCAGGTAGATGGCCTTGAGCACGTCATAGGCCACCACCAAAATGTGGCCGCTGCCACAGGCCGGGTCCAGCACGGTGATGGATTCGGGGTTGAGGGTGTCGCCATCCTCACGCACGCGGGTCTGGATGAGGGCATCGAGCTGGGCTTGTACCTCGGGCGTTTGCTCGGCGGGGGCAATAAAGTACGGCCACTCTTTGGCTAATGTGCTTTGCGGGTTGGCCATGAGCCACAGGCGACCCACGCTGTTTTGCACCAGGTATTGGACGATCCAATTCGGCGTGAAGAGCTGGGTGGCGGCGGGGATGTCCTCAGATTTGACCACCTTGCCAATGACCTGGTCTTTCTTCTCGCTGATGTAGAACTGGTACAGCCAGCCGATGATTTCGACCTCGGCCCAGTCTTCTTCGGGGATCTCTGCCACCAGCTTGGCAATGACCGAGTCGCTGCGAAGCAGGTTGTCGGGCAGCAGCAGCTCGGAGTCGTCGTCAATGCGCTCAAACAAGAAGGGCATGGCACGGGACAAAGCGTTGCACTGGGCCACCAGCAGCATGCGGTACAACTCGCCGTCGCGGTTGCCTGCCAGTTTGAGCTCGGTCACTTTGGCGGCGCTCAGCCCGGGCAAATCCTTCGACAAGTCCGTGGCATGGGTCAGGATGTCTGGCAAGCCACCGGCGGTGCTGGACAGCGCTCGATGGCCATGGCCCAAGTAGTCATGCAGTTCCATGTAGCGCAAAGCTGCAAAGCGGTTGAACCAGGTGTAGGCCACGGCTTCCATGGTTTGCCCAAAGCCGTCTTTGCGGATTCGCTCGATCAGCTTGTTACGCTGACCATTCACTTTGGCTGGCCAGGCTTGGCCCGCAATGACGGTGACGTCGCCCTGCGTTTGAGCGGGGGCCACTTCCAATGCACTCGCCTTGACAGACAAACCCAGTTGGTTGGCGCGAGCCGTCACAGCGGCCATGAAGTCTTTGCGGGCCTGGGGGGCGTAGGACTTGAGGTTGGCTTTATTCATTTTTCTTTATTGGATACGAGCGATTTTCCCTGCGCGAACGGCTGCAAGCAACTCTTCCTTGAGCTTGCTGATGTAGACATTTACATCAGCTTCGGTCTCCAGGTAGGTTTTGGTAGAAAACTCGGATGCTTTAACGACCTTGGTCGTTTTGGCTGGCGCTTGAGGCACATTGGCGGTGCCAGTTTGCGTAGGCTTTGCAGGGCTGCCAGGTTCCGCCATGTGCGGTGGCTTGACCGAAACGGCAGCTTCAATGAGGGTGATGGCTTCATCCATGGCATCGCCACCTTGACTTTGCAAGTACAAAATTTGGGCAATGCTGGTTTGGCGCGCAATGCGGGCTTTGAGGTCTTGCAGCAGGCGCAAGGCCTTATGACTGACGTCTGAGCTTGCCGACACGGCCGACAGCTTGGCTTGAACCTCAGCGAGTTTTCCGTCGATCGAAAGCAGTGCGCGCTCGCGCTTTTCTTGGGCAAGCTGCTCGTTGATGGAAGTCACTGTGGCCAGCAAGGGCTCAATGCGATTCACCATGCCGTAGGGCTTGGCCTTGTCTCGGATTTGAGTGAGCTCGGTCAAGGCAGCCGCTGCTTGGGGTACTTTGTCGAGGGCCTCGCGGTTGTCGGCTAAGGCCCGCAGGCCATCCAGCAGTTTGCGCCAGGCGGTGATCTGGGTTTTGTAGAAGTTCACCAGGTCATGGATGTCTTCCGCTGCATCAAGCCAGTCGTCTTTGGTATTCAGCAGTGCCTCGATAAAAGCAAAGCTGTCACGCACCGCCAATTGCTGCGCGATACGGCTCAGTGCTGCATCCATGTCAGCTTTGCCTGGATGATGGGCGGTGCTGGCGGTCAGCGTGAACGCATTGAGATCGGTTTGCCATTCGACCAGGCGGGCACGGAAATCAGCCACCAAGCCGTCTTCCTCATCACGGCCCAGTTGTTGAAACAACTCTTTGTAGAGATCGCGGGCGCGCTTAAGGCTGCTGGCATCCGCCACTTTGCGTTTGAGGATGGAGACTTGTTTGAAACGGGCGGCTTTCGTGAGAACCTCGACGGCGGCTGTCGGATCCAAATCTGCGCCTTCAAGCAACAGCTTGATTTCACCGGCCATGAACAGCCGGGCCACCAGAAGCACGGTTTCCCATTCAGGCTTCCAGCCCCAAGGGATGCCAGAAAACCTGTCCACGACATCCGACAAGAGCACGCGCGTTTGGCTTGCAGCAAGGTGCAAGTAATCTCGCATTTCTTTGATGGCTAGGGCATTGCCTTCTTCACCATCCAACCCCAGCTCAGCAGCCGTCACGGTATCCGCAGTCAGGACCGCTTTGATCTCAGCAATGGGATCGGCTTGACGAACCTTGATGTACGGCAGCTTGCTGTAGGTGTTGGTCACCAGGTAGTTCAAGAGGTCGTCCAGCACTTTATCTGTGGTGGTGGCTTTGATTTGCACCGACTGGCCCAAGGCAAAGAAATCGCCTTGCGTCATCAATGTTGTGAGCTGGTCAACCAATCGCTCACGGCGCTCGCGGTTCTCATCTTTGCGATCGGCCAGGATGCGCTTGAGTGATGGGGTCGCTTGGTCCGCTTTGGGGCTGATGATGTATTTTTCAATTTGCTGATACAGAGTGAGTTCGATATCCAGGCGATCGCCTTCAGCTAAGCGCACGATGGCTCGGCCATGGCCTTCGCCGCTGCGCAAAATGCACTTGGCGCTCTGCAGCTTTTCGTAGTCGTCGCCCAACGGTGTCAGCACTTCAAAGCTCAGTGCCTGATTGGCTTGCCTGTAAGGTGCGCCATCGAGCAAGCGGTTGAAGTCGTAATCTGCCTTGGTATCACGATGGCGAATCTTGGTTTGGCCGCCGAGTATTTCGTCAAACACCAACTCAGCCAGCAGGCGAGACTTTTCAGCGGCAGAGACTTCAACATGGCCGATTTCTCGAGCAACATCTCGCTCTTCGTTAGTCAAGAAGAACCAGAGATCGCCATTGCGGCTGACCAGGCGCTGTTGTTCGAGACGGTCGAGGCTGGCTTGAACTTTTCGTTTGAGGGCCAGCTTGTCGGCATCCACTTCGTCGATACAAAGCGTAGCCAGGTTGTCGATCGTGGGCTTGACAATGTCAGGGATGTATCGGATGAGGAACATCGCCTTGATCAACTGCGTATCGAACGGCTGCAGGGCGGGGTTAAGGGGTGCCTCGTCAATGGAGCGCTTGGCCATGCCATCGATGAAGCTCTCAATCGACGGGTAAAAGTCGTAGAGCGGAATCAGGGCATCAGTGTTCTTGCCCAAGTTCTGCACGGCAGCAGACTGGAATGCATCCAGCAATGAGCGCTCGCCACGCGAAAGATGTTTGCCAGTAGCGCCGACCTTGCGAATGGTTTCAAAGATTTTTTGGAGCAGCGTGAATTGGTAAGGGGCAAATGGATAGAAGGCGGCAAATTCATCGGCATCTTTGTAGCCCTTGAGTGAGACCGAATTGCCGACAAACGACAACTGGTTATTGATCACGTCACCTTTGCCAGCGAACGCTTTTTTCAGCGCTGACTTTGCCGCATCGGTCTTGGTCAGCAACCGTTCGCCAATCACTTCATCGGTGTTGCTGCTTGCGAGTGAAAGCCGGGTGTGAAAGCGGCCCTGAATTTTTGAGAAGTCTTGTGACTTGGCTTTGTTCGCCTCGCCAATGGCGGCGTCAATGTCTTCTTGACTGGTGACGATGACCCAAGCGCGACCCTTGCACTGGGTGCCAAGTTGCTCGGTGATGGTTTGAAGGCTCAGCATCAATTGAGAGTTAGAGCCAATGAACTGCCCCACCTCATCGACCAGGAAAATCACTTTGTGAGCGGCAGGCTTGGTGGCCAGATAGTCATTGACGATCTTGGCAAAGCCTTCAATGTTGATCTTGTGGCTTTCACGAGCGTTATCAAACCACGTGCCAGCCGATTGAGACGTCATCTTGAGTGACTGTGCCAGCGCAGAAACGATGTCGTCACGCAGGAAGTCAACGGCATCTCTCTCCTTCTCCCACGTGCTGCCGTTTGAAGTGGAAAATGCCGTCTTAAATGTGTCGTAAGCCCCTTTGGAGACCAAGTACCTTTCCATGTCTGCAATGTGCGGAGCGTCACCGGAGTAGCCAAGCTTCTCGTTAAAAACGCGCAGGAAAACCTGCAAGATGGCCTCACGATCAGACTTGCTGTCAGCTTTGGCGTCGATGTTGAACAAGATCACATCTGCCGTGCCTTTGGTGGCGCGTTGGATGTCGCCCATCAACATAATGTCTTTGATCTTTTGTTGATCGAAGAACTGATTGGCGGTGCGCTTCTCTTCGGTCAAAGGATGGTGGGCCTCAAGGTTCTCGAGCAGGTACGAAAGAATCTTGATGAAGTGCGACTTACCTGAGCCGAAGAAACCAGACACCCAAACGCCCATGCGTTCTGTGATGGCCGCATCATTCGGGCGGTCCATCGCGGCAAGATAAGCATCAAAGAACTTGCCAAAGTAGTCGCTGATTTGTTTTGTGACGACATACTCTTCCAGCTCCTGCCACACGCTGGCCGCGTCCATCTGGTCAGCCTTGATGACGCCGTTAATGGGGCGATCAATGGGCTTCAGGAACAGGTCTTTGATTTTCATGTTCGGTGTCTTTTGAATCAATGGTTGGAGGCGCTTGTTGGCTCTTACACGATTTCCGGTATCAAGCGAAAGGCCCGGTAGTAGTGGTCTTCTGCGAGTGTGTTGAAGAGTCGAAGCGAATGCCCGTCGTACTTGCCGGGGAAAAACATCAGCAGTGGCGTTTTTCCCATCACCGGGTGCAGCGCAGAGAGAAGCGTGTGCGTCCGCAGCATGGGGTAGACGGAACCAACGCCGGTCAGTATCAAGAGGTCTAGATTGGCGATATCGAATTGGCCTGCAATTTTTTGTGCAAGCTTGTCTTCTTTCAGGACCGACCGCAAAGCGGCCAGTGTGCTGTCATTCCCTTTGGATTGCTGCATCTCCATGGCTTTATCAAGGAGGTTTCGCTCTTGCAAGAGATCAGAAACCAGCCTTAATAAGTTAACGGTTCCCGCACGAACGCTGGGTACTTGCTTGGGGAGTGCAGGAAGAACGGTGCCGTTCAAAAAATCACGCACGTCCATTTCTCGATCTGGTGGGTAATCGAAAATCCAGAATCCAATTTCGTTGCCCAGTCCCTTGCTGCCAAGAAAGTCGCGAGAAGTGATGCGCGGAATGATTTGGTTCAGGCGTTCATCAAGCGTGAGAGTCATTTCGTGCGCTCCAGGCAATCAAGGACAAAGTTTTCTTTGCGTTCAACCAGATAACGCCGAACCATTGGATGTAAATCTCTGGGTGAAAGCTTCATGGACTTGCGGTCCACCAGGTATTTGGCCTCAACCAAAACTCGGGCGATACCATTCCGGATTTTTGCCTTGGTGTTGTCGTTCCAATCGGCAACCGAGGGGTCATGGTGCGCGCACTCAGTCAGGAAGTCTTCCCAGTTGGCAGCACTGATGACTGGCTCCATTCGTTGCTGGCGGCTGGCGTATACATTGCGCATGAAATCGCCCAACAACTTGTTTTGTTTGATGGCTGCCGCGAAAAGTAGCTGATGAGTGACTTCGCTTTCTCGTTCAGTGATCAGCCTCCACGCCGTGGCGTCAAGCGTTGCGAGTCTTTTGCGAATCAGAGTTGACTGGCGCACGGCAGTACCGACCGTGTTTTTTTGCAAAATGTTGTTGCCCTCGATAGCCATTTTCCAGGTGGCCTCATCAGGCTCCGTCAACAGCAGTGTGGCGATCCGCTTGCTTTCAAGCGGCATCAATGAGCCTCTCGAAATCTCAGTGTTATAGAGGCTCATTGTTCGCCTCTGAAGTGGTGTATCCGGGGGCAAGAGAGGCGCTTTCCACCCCGTAAAGCGTTTGTGGATTCTTCAGCCAAAGGTGGTGTGCTTTGGGATCCAATGTGTGCTTGGTCGAACAATCTACTGACCAGCGTCGTAAGGCGTAACCAACCAGTGGGGCTCGCATGTCGAGCGCGAGTAACCCGTTGTTCATCATGAAATCAGCTTCAATCGCTTTGGGGTGAGCAATGCCCGGGTGGGGGACCAGCTCAATGTGAACAAACCGGGCCCACTGCACATCGGATTCGATTTGTTCTTCGACCGGGATGGGTCGGTCGATGGCCTTGGCTTTCACGATGCGCGTCAAAGCAAAATCTGCAAAGCGGCGACGATCGCGGTCATAGGCACGCAAATGCCAACGCAGGCCGGTGTCGGCCAGAGCAAGTGGGCACAAGGTCTTGGTTGAGGCCCCTGAGGTCAATGACAGGTAATTGACCTTGACTTGGCGCCGCCCAGCGATGGCCCGGGTAAGGGTTGCCAAGGTTTCGATGTCAGGCTTGATCAGGTCGCTGGCGCTTTCGCAGGGAATGGTGCGCTTGAGCTTTTGGTCCATGTTGTCGCCAAAACCCGCGCGGAACCAGGTCAGCACACGTTCGGCGGAATGCTCGAACAAAGGGGTGAAACGATCCGTCGTGGCGTACTTGCGCTGACCGGCGTCGTAAAAAAGATTCTGTGGGGCCAGGCGGCGGTAGGTACTCAAGTCGCGCGCTGAGGCAGCAGGCTTGACCCCAAAGCGTCGTTCAATATCCGCACGAGTCAGGTCAGCGCAGAAGAAAGCTTTGACTTCAATGTAGAAAAGTCGCTCTCGTTGCGTCTGCGTCAGGTCGTCAAGCGCAGCAGCGACTCGTTGGTTGACCACGGGGCTTTCTCCATCCTGTTTTGCTCGTGGTTTACTCTAGCATATTCATTGACCTCACTTAATCATTTTGATGAACTGACCTTACGCAGCCATGCCGGACAATGTGGGTCTATGAAAAAAGCTGAACTTAATTTGTACACGGACTATTGGCTGAGTCGCTGTGGATTGGCGACCGCGACGGGATTGTCAGCGATGGTGGATGGCGCCGTCAGTCACGATAAGGTGACGCGATTTTTGTCTGGGCCGCAGTACACGTCAAAAGACTGGTGGGATGTGGTGAAACCGACGGTGCGTTCAATTGAAGGCAGCGAGGGTGTACTGATTTTTGATGACACGATCCAGGAGAAGGCGTGGACAGATGAGAGTGAATTGATGTGTTGGCACTACGACCATCTGAGCGGGCGAAATGTGCGGGGGATCCACTTGCTCAATGCTTTGTACCACTGCAATGGAGCCTCGATTCCTGTGGCCTTTGAGTTGGTCAAAAAGCCTACGCAGTACTGCGAAATCCAGACTCGCACCGTCAAGCGCAAGAGTGAGGTGAGCAAAAACGAGCTTAACAGGCTGCTGAAATACCTAGCCTCCCTGTCCACGCCTTGGTGGCGTGATGCGTTATCACTGTAGCCCATCAACGACCTGAAGCGACATTATCCCATGCGCGGCGCCGACACTTTCAGCGAACAGATCTTCACCCTCAAGAAGCTCGACGATTTCGTGCCTGCCAAGCACCCTTTGCGCGTCATTCGCTCGATGGTCAACG
>JBKDQE010000071.1:0-12451 GCA_046342195.1 Burkholderiales bacterium | reverse complement strand
CCATTCCCGGTCTTTCAACTTCAGCGTTTCATTTTTCCAGCCACAGTTCGAGCACAGGCGACTGCTCGGATACCAGCGGTCAGCCATGACCCATCGGGTTCCATAGCGCTTTGCCTTGTATTCAATCTGCGAGCGGAACATTCCAAAACCCACGTCGCTGATGGCTCGGGCGAGCTTTTCGTTCGCCAGCATGCCTTTCACGTTCAAGTCCTCGATCCCCACCGCTTGGTTTTCGCGGCAGATTCTCGTGGTGAGCTTGTGCATAAAATCCGCTCGGACATGGGCAATGCGAGCGTGCAGCTTTGCCAAGGTCCGAGAAGACTTTGTGCGATTGTTCGAGCTTGGCAGCTTGGTGCCTTTAGGCAATCGAGCGCTCGGGCCGAATCCAGCTTGCACTTTCGCCGCTTCAACTTTTCGGCCTACCCGCCGCCCACGAATCTTCAGACGTCGCAGCGCAGTCTTGAGCGGCTTCGGGGCTTCGATGGCTTCCCCACTGGAGAGCGTGACCGCAGCCTTGATGCCAAGGTCAACGCCCTCCACACCGTGGGCCGTTCGGTAGCGTTGAAATGTGGAATCCGGCACTTCAACCTGAATTGCCACAAACCAGCGATCCGCCGTGCGCGAGACGGTGGCACCGAGAATCTTGCCGTTAAATCGCAATGATTCGGTCATCGCTACATCCCCGATTTTGGGCAAACGGATCGTCTTCCCATCGAGCTTGAATTTGTCGTTAGCAACGTAGAAGCTATCGAAACAGCGCCCTTTCTTCTTGAAAGTTGGCGGGTACGCCAGCTTCACGCCCTGCTTGCGCAGACTGCGGCAGAGTTGCTTGTCGCTCGGGGCAATTCGTGCTCCCGCCTTGATGTCGGCAAAGAAGCGCGACCACGCACGGCCCAAATGCTCGAACGGTTGCGCATGGCTGTCGCGGTGCATCTCTTTGAGCCAAGGGAACAACTGATACTTGACGCCATTGAACTGCTTTTTTAGCGCCATGGCGCTGGGCTTTTGGCCTGCTGCGTACTGCTTGTTCCACTCGTCCAGCGCCCAGTTCCATACTTTGCGAGCCGTGCCGCAGGCGCGGGCGAAGTAGTCCGCATGCTCAGTCGTTTGGCGCAGCGCGATCTTGTGGGTTAACTGCACGATGCCCCTTCAACGTTGGCAGCGCCCTTCAGCGCCTCATCCAGCTTTTTCCTGTAGTTCCGAAGACCATACAGACGCGATGAAAAACAATGAACGATCGTCATCAGGTCTTGCACCATCTCCTGCTCTGGCGAGAGCCGCTCCTGATTGAGCACCAACAGCTCGCAGCCATTGATCTTGGCGAAGTGCTCGAACCACTCAAAACCGAACCGGGTCAGGCGATCCCGGTGCGCCAGAATCAGAGTCTTGATCTCTCGCCGCCCGATGGCCTCGGTCAGTTCAAGAAACCGTTTGCGCTTGAAGTCAAGCCCTCCACCGACTTCTTCGATGAACTCAACGTTGGCCAACCCCCTGGCCACCACAAATTCTTCCAGCACCTTGCGTTGATGGGCCAGATCAGGCTTTTGTGCGGCGCTGGAGACGCGGCCGTAGGCCACCAGACGGGTCGGCTCTGATTCCACGTGGCGCAGACCGATGAACTCGCGAATCTGCGCTTCGGTGTAGCGGCGGCGATTGCTGTCTGTTCTGGCTATCGGAATCAGGCGGCCTTCACGCTCCCATCGTTGCAGAGTCTTGACCGATACGCCCAACAGATTCGCCGCCTTGCCTGTGCTAATGGTGCCTTCCATGACCTGATAATACACTGTTGAGCACTTAAATTATACCTAGAGTCCGACTCCAACTGTTTTTTAATGAAATAGGCGTTGTACAAAAAGAATTTTCTTCATCAAAAGCACGGTCTCCCAGGGGCTCTGATACCCCGGTGGTTTGGAGGGTCGAAAAAGGGTAGAGCTTGCGATCTATCATGTGGGACGGCACGATGTGCCCCATGGCGTTGAACATATTGTCAATGCGGCCTGGATACTGCCGCTCCCATTCGCGTAACATTTGTTTGATCTGAACCCGTTGCAGGTTTTCCTGGCTGCCACAAAGGTTGCACGGAATAATCGGAAACTGCCTGAAAGCGGCCCATCGCTCAAGGTCAGTTTCGGCCACATAAGCCAAAGGTCGAATCACAATATGCTTGCCGTCATCGCTGACCAATTTAGGTGGCATTCCCTTCATGCGTGCACCAAAGAACATGTTCATCAGAAGCGTTTGCACGATATCGTCCCGATGATGGCCCAAGGCGATTTTGGTGGCGCCAATCTCGCTGGCAACCCGATACAAAATGCCACGACGCAACCGCGAGCAAAGTCCGCAGGTGGTTTTACCTTCAGGTACCACCCGTTTGACAATTGAATAGGTGTCCTGGTTTTCAATATGAAAAGCAACCCCCCGGCTTTTCAGATATTCGGGAAGAATATGCTCAGGAAAACCCGGCTGTTTCTGATCAAGATTGACAGCAATCAACTCAAAGTCGAAGGGGGCCCGTGCTTGCAAGCCCAGAAGAATATCCAGCAAAGAGTAACTGTCTTTTCCGCCCGACATGCACACCATGACCTTGTCGCCTTCTTCGATCATGTTGAAGTCAATGCTGGCTTGGCTCACCTGACGGTGGAGTCGCTTGGATAATTTTTGAATTTCAACCGACATCCTGGTCTTGCCTGATTCAACAGCAGGACAGGCCTCTGTGCCATTGTTTGAATTGGGGTTCAGCAGTGAAATGCTCATGGCTCATCCTTCATACCCACAGCCTGATCGCATCGGCCCTTGGCGCCCGATGGTGGTAGCCACAAGGGATCAGGTGCGGCAAAAATAGTCAAATTGAGCACATTGCCAGACAGATGCTTTTCTACAATGTCAGCCATGCACCCTCCACAAACTCCCAGTGTATCGGCGTCGCTGCATGCTCTTTTGCATCAAACGCTTCAAGAACAAGGCGGCTGGCTGCCATTTGATCAGTTCATGAACCTGGCACTTTACGCGCCCGGCCTTGGCTACTATGCTCGTGATACTCCAAAATTCGGACACTTGCCCCAGTCAGGCAGTGATTTTGTGACAGCGCCTGAATTGTCGCCGCTGTTCGGCAAAACGCTGGCCCTTCAAGTGCGGCAGGCCTTACAAGCCTGTGGCAGTTCTGAAATCATTGAGTTTGGGGCCGGCTCTGGTGCCTTGGCAGGGCAGCTTCTTGATGCTTTAGGGGGAATGGTCGATCGTTACACTCTCATTGAGTTGTCGGCCCCTTTGAGGCAACGGCAGCAATCAACCCTCGCGCCATGGGCCCACAAGGTGCGTTGGCTGGATACCTGGCCTGCCGTGATTCATGGCGTGGTTGTGGCCAATGAGGTTCTGGATGCCATGCCAGTTCAGTTGCTTAGCTTTAATGGCCAGGTTTGGGCTGAGCGTGGGGTTGTGTGGCACCAGGGCGCTTGGGCTTGGGCAGATGTTCCTACATCGCTTCGCCCGCCTGTCACCATGAACACTGTGCCAGGAACGGTCACTGAAATCCATCCTCATGCGGAAGCATTCATCACCAGCTTGTCGCAACGTCTGGTGAAGGGCGCCGTCTTTTTGATCGATTACGGTTTTCCTGAGGCCGAATACTATCATCCCCAGCGCCAAGGAGGTACTTTAATGTGCCACCGGGCTCATCAGTCCGATACCAACCCCTTGGTCGACGTGGGCGAAAAAGATATTACCAGCCATATCAATTTTACCGGCATTGCCCTGGCAGCCCAAGATGCCGGTATGGATATCCTGGGCTACACCTCGCAAGGCAATTTTTTGCTCAATTGTGGCCTGCTGGATCATCTCAATCTCGCTGAACTCCCCACACTGATTTTGGCTCAAAAGTTGATCACCGAGCATGAAATGGGAGAGCTCTTCAAAGTATTGGGCTTGGCCAGAGGCTGCCATGGTGAGTTGATTGAATCACCCATCGGCTTTTCCAGGGGCGATCGCAGCCATACCCTTTGAGTCAACGTCTGGTGTGGCACAAACGATGAGGGCTCAACGCATCCCATGACACACAAATCCAGTAACTGACCTTACGCAGGCGCAGCAGCGGTAGGGGGCAAGCACCGCCACTCAGCGTAGGCACCCTGAATTGCATTGATCAGCAGTTTCGACACATGGCGAAAGGGCTGAGTTTGTTTTTGAGACTCAGGCACTTCAGTTGCCGTACCACAAGGACTTCTCATGGCATGTCTTTGTCGAGCCAGATGATCAGCGAGCCTCGGGCCCTGGAGGTTTTTTTTGCAACAAAGCCCTCCAGCATGATCAATGAATGGGAGCCAGCATACCTGGAATGTGCGTGCATCCGACGTATGTGGTAACGCCTTAGAGCCTGGCTGGTGAAAGGCCAAGCTTTGAAACCACTGAAACTGCCGCGAACCCTGAATTTAGGTGGCCTGCGGGTGGTCATCAAGCGGGAAAACCCGGCAAAACCCCTGAATGGGGGCTGTTTTTGGGGGGGAACCTCTGGCTGGGGGCTTTGCAAAATTCACAGGACTGACGCAAAATCTGGCGTCATCGCCCCCTCACTGACCGGCACCTTCGCCGTCATGCTGCGCGCAGCCTCTTTGTGACACAGTGAGGCTAAGTATTGGCCCGGCGTTTCAGCCAGCGCATCAAGATTCCGATGAAGGGCAGTTTTTCATAAAGTTCTTCTGCGGCGTCCCAATAATCCCGGTGCGAAATGATCTTGCCCTGTTCATTCCAATGAAAATGAGTGGCTCCCCGGATGGTTTGCAAGTCAGATTGCCATCGCTTGAATCGAAATATAAAGTCCCAAGTCATCCAACAATTCTGCCCTTCCCGCACCACATCACGCACCACGAAGCGCGGCTCATTCAGCGCAACAAACATGTGCGCAAACACGGCTCGAATGTGATCAATGCCGCGCACCTCGTTGAACGGGTCTTTAAAGTAGGCATCTGTGGTGTAAATTTCATCAAGGGCGTTGAGACTTTGCGGGTTCAGGTGTTCAAAATACTCAATAATGCGGGCAATTTCAGGGGGGCTTGGGAGCTTGGCCATGATCAAAGCCCTGTCAGGCGGTGTATGGTTTTAAAGTATCCACTGCGCGGCAACAGCCGAAGCAGCTTCAGCCAGTTGGTGAAGCGTCTGGGGAAGTGGATTTCGAAGTCACCAGCTTGCCAGCCCCGCAAAATATGACCCGCAGACTCCTCAGCGCTGATCAAGGCCGGCATTTTGAAAGTGTTTTGTGCTGTCATGGGGGTTTCTACAAAGCCCGGGTTGACCACAGAAATTCCAATTCCGAGGGGTCTGAGATCAATATAAAGGGCCTCCGCCAAATTGATCAGGGCCGCTTTGGTGGGGCCATAGGCCAGGCCCAAGGGCAGGCCCCCAAATCCGGCCACGCTGGCAATCAAGCTCAGATGGCCTGATTTTTGCGCCATGAACGTGGGCAATACCGCATCCAGATAATTCAAAGCACCCACATAGTTCACCTGATTTTGCTTGATGGCCTCAGCAAGCTCAAAGCTTGTCGCGCGCATGGGCTTGTAATAGCCTGCACAATACACGGCCAAATCCAGCCGGCCATACTCAGTCTGGATTTTTTGCATGGCTTGATGCAAGGCCTCGGCATCGGTGGCATCGACAGCCACTGCGAGCGTACCTGGATGACTTTTCGTCAGTGCTTCCAAAGACTCACGTTTTCGGGCAGAAGCTACCACCAGGGCGCCTTTTCCATGCAGTTGCTCAGCGAGCGCCCGCCCGATTCCCGTGGAGGCTCCCACGATCCAGACCACCTTCTGATCCCAGCGAGAAAATTTTGGGTTGAGCGCCATGATGTCAGGGTCGATAAAAAGACAAGGTGACTTCTCCCAGCCGCCACCCAAACTTGCTCATGACCGCTTTGTTCAGCATGACACGTTCATTGATCAAATACATCCAGTCATCAAACTGAACTTCATACACCGAGCCATCTACCGGCAGCTTCAGGGTGTAATTCCACTGAAAGGCATTGCCCGCAGCCTGCCCCTGAGCCTCGCCAACGACATCGTCGGCGCGGCCTGTGTAGCGGCCATTCGGCAGCTTCTTCAGTGTCCAGACTCGTCGCTCCTTCTTGCCATCGCTATAGCTGAATTCTTCATCAAGAACCCCAGTATCGCCTTCCCAATGGCATCTCATCAAGACGGTAAAGCGGCGCAAGACTTTTCCATGTCGGTCAGTAAAAATGCCATACGCCGTGACTTCCCCTGTAAAGTACTTTTGAAGATCCAGAACGGGTTTTTCTGCGGCATAGTCTTGAATGGTGGGGGATGCACAAGCACTTAAACCGAGAAGGGCCACATATAAAAAAGATCGTATTTTTTTCATGTGCTGACCCCTTTTTGTCGTGTCAATTTTGTCGGGTTTGAAGGTCTGGCTGAGGGGGGGGAATGGATGAACATGCCTCATGGTTTCAAGCTTTCTGATCAATGGGATTGGAGCTGTCTCCAGCCTCGATACAGCGCCCAGAGTGCCGCCAGTTTGAACCCACATGGAATCAGGCAATAGGCGATACTCAAGGCTTGCAGTGCCGCCTCGTGACGCTCGCCAGGCTGATAGCCAAGCCAGCTCAGGATGGGCAAACAAATGCCGGCAGCCAAGGCGAGGTTCAGCTTATTGGCAAAATTCCACCAGCCAAAATAAGCCCCTTCCTTGTGTTCGTCTCCTCCTTGTTGAATGACCCGGCTCAAAAGTGCCCCCGGCAGCGCAAGGTCTGCGCCGAGGGCCATGCCACTTGACAGGCAAACCCAAAGAAAAAGTGACACATCACCTGGGCCTAGCCAGGTGGCGCCCCCGAAGGTCAAAACTGACAGAATCATCCCCGCAGCCCAGCATCGAAGCAATCCCAGCCGTTTGACCCCCACCGCCCAAGCCGGCGTGGCCAAAGCCGCAGCAGCAAAATAAATGGCCAAGGCAGCGGGGAGAGCTTCGGGTGATTGAAGGCGATCATGAATAAAAAAAACCACCAAATTGGCCGGAATGGCCATCGCAATGCCATTAAGAAGAAAAACCGGAAGCAACTTCTGAAACCCGTTATTTTTCCAGGGCCGCAAAATAGCCTCTCCGCTTGAAAACTGCTTTTGGGGTGTTTTCTTGATGCTGATTGGGTTTGGCCGCGGCGCGCTGGCCAGGCTGATCCAGCCGACACCCAGTGCCAGGGCAAAACAGAGCACCATGGCTGACAACCCGCCCCACACAGGCAACATGCTGGCTAAAAGCACTCCCACCAACGCCAAGCCTTCTCGCCATGACACCCATTTGACCTGCTGAGCTTCGTTGCCTCCGAGCCGGGCGCCCCAAGCCTGATGAATCAAAATCAAGAGGCTGTAAGCCATGTAGGTGGCCCCCAGTGATCCAAGGCACCATAAAGCCAATTTGGCAGAGTCCCCGGTGATCCCTGCAGGGGGGAAAAAAAGAGCTGTAAAACTTGCGGCCAATGACGCGCTGGCAACAATTCCCCAGCGCCAGGCCCGCAACGCCGAATCATCAAAACAGGTATCAACCCATCGACCGATCCATGGGTCGATCAAGGCGTCCAGGAGCCGGGTGCCCAAAAGAATGCCGGCGATGGTCGTCAGGGGCAAGCCCAATTCGCGACTGTAATGATCCGGCAAAATAACATAAAGTGGCAGGGCAACAAAAGCCAGTGGCAAGCCGACCAAGCCATATCGTAAACCGTCCTGCCAGGTGACGCTTTTCGGGTCTGCCTTGTCGGTCATGCGCTGGCTCCGATCAATGCTTTCCGAAGTTCGGGTTCAGAGGTCTTCGGAGACAGCCAAATCCCGAAAAACAGCTTTGCGAAGGCAGGTTCCATCACGGCGCCAATGGCTTTTCCATTCAAAAAGAAACGAGCCGAGTCGCCAGGCCACAGAAGGCCCGTGATGCGGTCGCCGGCCTTGACATCGGGAAAAATCGACTGCATTTGACTCAGCCAACGTTGGCTGATTTCTGGATCGATGCTTGCCTGCCCCTGCATTTCTTTCATCGATCGTTCGGCAATGCGCAACCCGGAGAGGCTCCTTGCATATTCAAGTTCCAAGGCAAGGGGGGTGTCTGCAAACCGATCTTCGGCCCATCCGGACTGAACCCAAAGCCGGGCCTCATAGATCAGCATTCCGAGAAACTTGAGTTGCCCCCTCCCACGAAACGTTGCCGTGCGCCATGATGCCATGACCTCACTGGGCAGTTCCGGCAGGGGCAGACGAGAGCCGGTCTGACACCAGGCCCCAGAGGTGGCAGCCAGGCAAAGTGAACCCAAGGTGATGAGCCATTGCCTGCGATGGCTTGACATTTTGGTGGGGCCTGTCAACGTGGAAGTATTCATTGGGCTTCAAGGGTAAACTGAATCACGTCGGTGTTGCCCATGGTAAATGCGGCCTCACAATACGCAAGATAAAACTCCCAGATCCGAAGAAATCGGGTATCGAACCCCAATTCGAGAACCTGGGCCTTTTTGGAAAGAAATGTTTCTCGCCACCGACGCAGCGTTTCAGCATAGTCCAAACCAAAGGCCAGATCATGAACCACTTTGAGGCCGGCTGCTTGAGCCGCTTGGCAGAACTCGGTTCGACTGGGAAGCAGCCCCCCGGGAAAGATGTACTGTTGAATAAAATCAGACGATCGCACATAGCGATCAAAAAGGTCATCCCGAATCGTGATGCTTTGAACGCAGGCTCGGCCACCTGCTTTCAACTGGCGCCGGATCGTCGCAAAAAACTCCGGCCAAAATTCTCTGCCTACCGCCTCAAACATCTCAATCGATACAATCGCATCAAAAGGCTCACCCTGAATGTCGCGGTAATCCTGGTGCCTGATCTCACCGGCCAAGTTTTGATCTGCAAGGCGTTTTTGTGCCCAATTTAATTGCTCTTTGGAAAGGGTCACGCCATCAACAAAAGCTCCAAACTCTTGGGCTGCGCATTCAGCCAAAGCCCCCCATCCGCAACCAATTTCAAGCACCCTGTCACCTGCCTTGACCCTGCACTCTTTCAGGGCCCGGCTGACCTTTTTTCTCTGTGCCTGGCTCAGCGTCTGGCTGTAGTCTCCCTCAAACCAAGCGCTGCTGTAATTCATGGTTGAATCCAGCCAAAGCCCGTAAAAATCATTACCAAGATCATAGTGGGCATGAATATTTTTCTGGCTTCCTCGCCGAGAGTTGCGATTGAAAAAATGCCTCGCCCGGTAAAGTAAAGAACCCCACCAAGTACCATAGACCAGTCGCTCCATTGAATCTCGATTGGCAATCAAAAGCCTGAGCAAGCTTGTCAGATCCGGGGTGTCCCAGTCACCAGCAATGAAAGTTTCTGCAAAGCCAATGTCTCCTGACTTTAAAACTGCCGGGCAAACACTCCAATTTTTCAGCCTGATCATCGCCTTGATGCCACTGTCTTGAAGTGAGCCAAAGTGAGTGCGTGAACCCTCTGGCCATTGAATTTCGAGGCATCCATGCTGCAACTTCTGCATCAAGCGAAAAATGGGGGCCGCAGTGGCTGGAGCGCACTGGGGCAGAGAAAAATAGGCCGTGGTGGTCATGGTGGTTGTGATTCAACGAGATCAACGAGAAATAAATTCACCAGGTGCAACTGGTTTGCGAAAAAAAGGAACCTTCTTCAAAAACAACCTGATCGCTTGCCAATGAATACGGGCCATGACACCAAACGTCATGAAAGGGATTCCGAAAAAAGCCGATCGAATCACGGCAGGGCTCAGCGGGGTCAACTGACCTGACAAGCTGGTTTCGATCAGCGGCCCGTTTGTATCATCCAGATCAATGCGAACCACGATGCGTTCAGGTTCACCGGTTTTGCCCGAGGCCCTTTGCATGAAACGAAATCGATACTGCCCCTCCACTTTGCAAAACGGCGACACATGAAAAACCTTGGCCGCTGATATTTCCCGCCCCAATCCCAGTGAATCTCCACCGAGAAAATAACAATGCCTTTCCCCGAAAGTGTTGTTGACCTCCACCACAATCGCTGCCAATCCTCCACCACAATCGGCTTCCCGGTAACAGTACCAAAAACTGACGGGCTTGAAGGTATAGCCTAAAACTCGAGGGTAGCACTGCAACCAAATTTCCCCTTTGGCATCATGAACCCCCTCAGAGTGCAGTACCGATTCAAGCCAAGCCAAGCTGTCAGCTTGCCCCTCTCCATGATCTGAATCATAAAAACTCATCAGCCCCCAACGATTGCGGCAAAAACCGGGGTTCGCCTGTTTGCGCAGCTGTCGCATGGGCAACATCAAAAAATAGCCGGGGTATTCAAAATAGTGAATTTTCGGACGCAATCGCTTGTGTCGAACCCATCCTCGCCCCAACAAAGGCCGTGGGGATTCTTGCGTCATGCCGCCTCCGTTTGGCTGAATTTGCACCGTTTGCGCAGCTCGTCAGCAACTTTGATGCCTGATAAAAGCCCATCTTCATGAAATCCGTACCGTGTCCAGGCGCCACAAAACCAAGTTTGCAAGCGCCCTTGCAGCCTCTCCAGCTGAGATTGTGCGGCAATGGCCGCAGCGTCAAAAACAGGGTGGGCATAGTCAAAAACACCTTGTACCAACTCTTCTCCAGGGGGTCTGACAGGGTTCAGAGACACGATCACAGGGGTTTCAAATGGCAAGGGTTGCAGCTGATTGATAAGGTAGTGCAAACAGACCGAAGCCTTTTCGCGAGAGTCGTCGGATGCGCGCTCATAATTCCAGGCCGCCCAAGCGCGCTTTCGACGCGGCAGCACTGAAGAATCGGTGTGCAACACGGCACGATTGGGGTGGTAACGAATGGCCCCCAATATTTTCCGCTCATCATCGCTGGCATCAGCCAGCAAGGCCAAAGATTGATCACTATGACAGGCCAGAACAACATGGTCAAACAGTTCTGAGCCTCCATCGGTACTGACCATTACCTGCGCATTTTGCAGCCGGCTTATCCGTCGAACGGGTGTACAAAGCCGGGCATCAGGAATGCGTGGCAACATTTTTTCAACATACTGACGCGCACCACCCGGAATGGTCAACCAGCGAGGCCTGCCGCTGACCTGAATCAAGCCATGGTTATGACAGAACCTCAGCAGGGTTGTCACAGGAAACTTCAGCATCTGATCCATCGGGCACGACCAAATACAACCGATCATGGGCAAAAAATACCAGTCCCGAAAACTGGCACTGAAGGCGTGCTGATCCAGAAAATCCTGAATTGACTGGTTGAGAGGCGGGGGCGTGCCAGCGGTTGCCAATTCAGTGGCCTGTTGATTAAACCGTAAAACTTCTTTCAACATGCCCCAAAAAGCAGGTTTGCACAGATTCCGCCTCTGGGCAAACACCGTGTTCAAATTGGCCCCGCTCCATTCCAAGCCGACGTTGGGCACCTGCACAGAAAAAGACATGTCCGAGGCCGACGTTCTTACGCCCAGTTGTTCCAGCAATTGAATCAATTCAGGGTAAGTTCTTTCATTCAGCACGAGAAAGCCGGTATCCACGCCATGGTGCAGGCTCTCTCCATGGCGAGAAGTGACGCGAACATCGACCGTGTGCGTGTGACCACCAAAATAATCATTGGCCTCAAAAAGGGTGATATGTGCATGCCCGGCAAGATGGTAAGAAGCCGAAAGCCCTGCAATTCCTGAGCCCACCACAGCAATACGAGGAAGCATAAAAAACCTCTAAGGCTCAAAGTCCTGAAGATGAATAAAAACAGCCTGCGCGTGAGTAGCGAAAAAATGGACACCAAGGGAACCTCTGCAAAACTCCTCGCACGATCGCCTTCTTTCCAGCATGAAGTCTGCCACATTGGCTTTTTTGCCTGTAGCACCCGATACAGGCTGCAAAATTCGCCTTGCATCCTCCATCTGGCAAAGGCACGCTCATCCGCGATGAGTTTTGCAGAGGTTTCTTGAGACTGACGCAAATCAAGGCCAGCCAGCTGTCAGAGCACCTCCGCAAGGATTTTATCAATTCAAGCCGATGGCATGAGAGTGTCGCATCATTTAAAACCGCCCCCCGTCAGTCAAGGGCCGATGACACCAGATTTTGCGTCAGTCCTGTCAATTTGACAAAGCCCCCAGCCAGAGGCCCCCCCAAAAAAACAGCCCCCATTCAGGGGTTTGGCCAAGTTTTCGAGCTTGACCTTGAGCCCGCAGGCCACTTAAATTCAGGGTTCGCGGCAGCTTCAGGGGTTTCAAAGCCAGGGGCCTTATGCCACTCGCCAGGTGTTTGCAGTTGAGGGTGAAGTATCATGGGTTTAAAACTTCCTTCCACGCTTGGGCCCCACCCCCAGCTGTCCAAGCCACTTGCCCAGTTTGAAGAATTCAAGAATTATTCGGTTGATGCCGTCAGGGCGATACAAAATCGCCATGAAAATGAGAATCAATATCCTTTTTTAAAACCCATTCGTGGATTTTTAAATCGCGATATTCAA
>JBKDQE010000070.1:0-53373 GCA_046342195.1 Burkholderiales bacterium | reverse complement strand
TTGAATATCGCGATTTAAAAATCCACGAATGGGTTTTAAAAAAGGATATTGATTCTCATTTTCATGGCGATTTTGTATCGCCCTGACGGCATCAACCGAATAATTCTTGAATTCTTCAAACTGGGCAAGTGGCTTGGACAGTTGGGGGTGGGGCCCAGGCGTGGAAGGAAGTTTTAAACCCATGATACTTCACCCTCAACTGCAAACACTTGGCGAATGGCATAAAGCCCTTGGCTTTGAGCTGCCGCGAACCCTGAATTTAAGTGGCCTGCGGGCTCAAGGTCAAGCTCGAAAACTTGGCCAAACCCCTGAATGGGGGCTGTTTTCGGGGGGGCTTCTTGCTGATCGTCTGGGGTAGGGATAATCTTGCGCTGATTTTGAGTTGTGCAACAAAGCCGCTCGAATGCAGCAAGACTGATGAAATCAGGCACTGGTCTCCTTGAGAAAATGCCACACTCACTGCGAGAGCTTGAGCCATTCCAGCCTCTTGCTTTTGAGTCAACAATACTCATGCCACCTGTAACATAAGCTCACACCACCCATGCTGATTCAATCTCCCTGCGTCGTCAGCTTGACCTGGCGACTTGAAGACACCCAAGGCCACCTGATCGATGAACTCGAAGACCCGGTCGAATTTTTTTATGGCAACAGCTCAGACCTGCTACCCAAGGTCGAAGAAGCCCTGAATCAGCAAGAAGCTGGTTTGGAAATTCAGCTGCACCTGGAGCCAGAGCATGCCTTTGGCGAGTATCAGGCTAATCTGGTATTTTTTGAAGAACGAAGCATTTTCCCGAGTGACGTTGACGTTGGCATGCAGTTTGAGGGGCCGCCTGGAGGCTCTCAAACCCCCGACATGCCTCAAGACGCCATTTATACAGTCACCGAGGTATACCCAAGCCATGTCGTCCTGGATGGCAATCATCCTTTGGCAGGGATAGCGCTCAGGCTGTTCTTGGTGGTCAGGGATGTCCGGGAAGCCAGCGAGGAAGAACTGACGGCTGGCAGCCTTGGCGAGCCGGTATTTGCAATGTGGGCAGGGGCCCCTTCAGGGGCATCGCTGCACTGAATCAAGCCTGACCTGTCGAGCCAAAACCCCCTTCTCCACGGCTTGATTGTGCAAACGAAGTCACCTGCCGCAAAGTGGCCTGAACCACCGGCACAATCACCAACTGAGCCACCCTCTCCATGGGCTGAATGGTGAATGAGCTGCTGCTGCGATTCCAGCAGCTCATCATCAAGGGCCCTTGGTAGTCTGAATCGACCAGGCCTACCAAATTACCGAGCACGATTCCATGCCGATGCCCCAAACCAGACCGAGGCAAAATCAGCGCGGCCAACCCTGGGTCAGCAATGTGCAGGGCGATGCCTGTGGGAATGAGTTCAGTCTGACCAGGCTGAAGCACCAAAGGCCCCTCTAAACAGGCTCGCAAGTCCAGCCCTGCGCTGCCGGACGTGGCGTAAGAGGGGATCGTGCTCAGGCGTGCATCAAGAATTTGAAAATCAATGGTGGTCATGGGAATGGCTGGATGGTGAGGTTTTCTGCTGGGGGCTGTGGCGTGATCAGGGCTGCCGGATACGTTGGCCAATTTCTGCCACCAACTGACGCGCCAGCGAAAGCTTCGAAGCACGAGGCAATTCTCGATGGCCGTGAGCATCAAGCAAAACCAGGGTGTTGTCGTCTCGGCCAAAAGTGGCAGGCCCCAAATTGGCTACCATCAAGGGCACTCCCTTGCGTTGCAGCTTCTCCCGGGCATGTTGCAGCAAATTTTGGCTTTCTGCGGCAAAGCCAACGCAAAAAGGTTTTTGAAGCCGGGCCACGGCCGCAAGAATATCGGGGTTTTCAGTGAGTGCCAAGGCGGGCACGGCAGCGTCTGGGGTCTTTTTGATTTTATGCTCGGCAAGCGCCACGGGGCGCCAGTCAGCCACGGCTGCGGTGGCCACAAAAACATCACTATTCCCGGCCAGGCTGAGGGCTGCGTCGAACATTTGCCGGGCGGTCTGAACCTGAATGCGCCGGGCTCCGCGTGGGGTATCAAGGTGAACCGGCCCTGATACCAAGGTAACTTCCGCTCCGGCCTCCACCGCTGCACGAGCCACGGCAAAACCCATTTTTCCACTCGACATGTTTGTGATGCCGCGCACAGGGTCGATGGGCTCGAAGGTCGGCCCTGCGGTGATCAGCACGCGCTGTCCGCTCAGGCACTTGGGCTGGAAAAAAGCAATCACGTCTTCCAGCAACTCGTGGGCCTCCAACATGCGCCCCGGCCCGACCTCACCACAGGCTTGCTCTCCCGCTGAGGGGCCAAAGACTGTGCAGCCGTCCTTCAGCAACTGAACCACATTGCGTTGAGTGGCCGGATGCGCCCACATTTCACGGTTCATGGCCGGGGCCAGTAACAAGGGGCACCGATCGATTGGGCGTGCCAGACACATCAGGCTGAGGAGATCATCAGCGCGGCCATGCAACAATTTGGCCATGAAATCAGCGCTGGCTGGTGCCACCAAAATGGCATCGGCCTCACGCGACAGATGAATATGAGCCATGTTGTCGGGTGAACGCGCATCCCACTGGCTTGTCAATACAGTGCGCCCAGAAAGAGCCTGCATTGTGACAGGGGTGATGAATTGCGCTGCTGCTTCCGTCATCACCACTTGCACCCCAGCCCCTTGGGCTTTCAGTGCGCGGGTTAATTCAGCCGCTTTGTAACACGCAATGCCACCCGACAAGCCCAGCACCAAGTGTTTCCCTGCCAAATCAAGAAGCTCAGTCATGTTGTCCCTGTGGGAATGTTTTAAGTACCAGCATGCTTTATTTTGACTCAGCCGCTCAGCCCAAGCATTTTTTCACGTTTCAGCGCGCAAAGGTTCCCTTTCAAAACTTTCAATAAGCTTGGTGTTTGAGCCTGTTTTAAACCCCTTGCGCAACGCATGGAAGCCCACAGTAGGGTCATGACGCCAACGCGATGGGGAGGGCATCCATGATGCAGTCAGCTTACGTTGTACGGTTTCAATCGCTGTTCCACGAAGGCCGCGCACTGTGTTTTCCCTGCGATGCGGATGGCCATGTTGATTTGGACGCCCTCAGCCCGATGGCCATTGAAAATTATTTGTTCGCCCGGGCCATGGTCGGGCGTGAATATGCCGCCCCGGCGGTCGAGGAATTTCAGGCTCATTGACGATTTTTTCCACGATCCAAGCAGGCTTGGGCGGCGCCTTCGATGCGGCTGCCTCAGACTTCAGACGTGAGTACTTCGCCCCTGAGCGTGTGAGAGAACGCGTCGGTGATGCGAACCTTGATCATCTGCCCGATCAGGCGCGGATGGCCCTTGAAATTCACGGTTCGATTGCACTCGGTGCGGCCTGCAAGTTCGAGGGCATCTTTGCGGGAAGGGCCTTCCACAAGAATGCGTTGTACGCCACCGACCATGGCCTCACTGAGGCGCTTGGCCTGTGCATCGATGGTGGTTTGCAGCACTTGAAGCCTTTGGAGCTTGATGTCTGGAGGGGTGTCATCCGGCAGGGCGGCTGCCGGGGTGCCCGGTCGGGGGCTGTAGACAAAAGTGAAACTGGCATCAAAGCCAACATCGTCAACGAGCTTCATCAGCTTGGCAAAATCTTCGTCGGTTTCGCCAGGAAAGCCCACAATAAAATCACTCGATACACTGATATTCGGACGCACCGCGCGCAGCTTACGGATGGTGCTCTTGAATTCCATGGCGGTGTAGCCACGTTTCATCGCCATCAAAATACGATCACTGCCATGTTGCACAGGAAGATGCAGGTGGTTCACCAGCTGCGGCACGCGAGCATAGACATCAATGAGGCGCTGCGTGAATTCTTTGGGGTGGCTGGTGGTGTAGCGGATGCGCTCAATCCCTGGAACATCGGCCAGATAGTCGATCAGGGTCGCAAAATCGGCAATGTCAGGGGTGTGGCCCATCGCCCCCCGATAAGCATTCACATTTTGGCCCAGCAAGGTAATTTCTTTGGCACCCCGGGCCACCAGCCCGGCAATTTCACTCAAAACATCATCCAAAGGGCGCGAAACTTCTTCACCCCGGGTATATGGCACCACACAATAACTGCAATACTTTGAACAGCCCTCCATGATAGACACAAATGCCGTGGGGCCTTCTTGGCGGGCAGGCGGCAGATGATCAAATTTTTCGATTTCAGGGAAGCTGATGTCAACCTGGGGCTTGAGCTGCTCCCGCCGCTGCTTCAAAAGTGCAGGCAGCCGATGCAAAGTCTGAGGCCCAAAAACGACATCGACATAAGGCGCACGCTCAATGAGGGCAGCCCCTTCCTGGCTGGCCACACAGCCACCCACACCGATCATTACACCTCTGGATTTGAGGTGCTTGATGCGGCCTAGATCACTGAAGACTTTTTCCTGCGCTTTTTCGCGCACAGAACAGGTATTGAAAAGAATCAGGTCAGCTTCTTCGACATCGGACGTTGGTTCATAACCCTCGGCGGCTTGAAGCACATCGGCCATTTTGTCCGAGTCATACTCGTTCATCTGGCAGCCAAAAGTTTTGATAAAGACTTTAGGGGCCACAAGGCCCTCCTGTAGGGACAAGAAAAAAACAAAAAAAGCAGCGGATACTCAAGGCACGCAGATCAAGGCCGCACCCAACGTTGGGAGGTGGTATCAAATTGCCAATTTCTGGCCTCTGTGGGTGTTCGGGGCCAAGGTTCTCTGGCGGCTTCAGTGGGGCTCAAAATCCAGATATCTTTGATGAGCCCGGTCGCCTCTTCGAGGGCATAGTGCACAAGAAACTTTTGGCCGATGAGCGTTTGAGACATGACCAGCATATTTTGCGCATTCCGAATACGGAGGCCTGGCGCCGTGCGAGTATGGTTCTCATTGAGTTGAACCTCTGGCGGCAGGGCAAAAACAATTTCGCCCCTGAGTACATTGGCGCTGAAATGGCGGCTCACTGACACAGGCCCGACATATTGAGCTTGAACCACAGGGGGGAGTACGCACAAAAGGCCGGCGGCAACATAAGAAAAAAAACAGCGAAACATGGTGTTCATCCAGGCCCTGGGAAAACTGATAAAGCGCCGAAATCTGGTTAAGGGACGTCTGCAAAACCCCTCGCGGCGATCGCCAGGAGGAGTTCTGGAAGCAGCCCCAATATAACCGAACCATTGAAGGAACCTCTGTAAAACCCCTCCAGACAGGGACAATATCAAAAGCCATGCAAAGATTTACCCTATTTGGCAGCATGCTATGGCACAATCAAGGGTTTACTCTGTTGGTGTTTGTACTCAATTTTGTTTACCCGGATGGTTGCCTGCACTGAATACAAGCCATCTTCCTTCAAAAATTTTTGAGGTCAGTTTTTTATAAAACCGACACTTTATGGCATCCGGGAAATTCAACTTTTCAAGTAAAAGTTTTTGATCACTCCACCCCCATTGATTCAAGAGGAGCCCTCCAATGAAACTTCAAAAAGCAGCATTCGCCTTGATTGCTGGCATGATGTCAATTTCTGTCATGGCCCAGTCCAACCCTGGGGCCAACTGGGTCAGCCCATTTGGCGGCGTCTGGAAAAACGGCACCAATGAGGCTTGCTGGCGCAGCACCAACTGGACTCCAGCCACTGCATCAACCAGTTGCGATGGTGCCTTGGCGCCTCAGGCTCCGGTGGCCGCGGCCCCCGCTCCGGCTCCCAAGCAGGCTCCCGCTCCCATGATGGCGCCGGTTCCCGTTCCTGCGCCTGTTGTCGTTGCTCCCCCTGCACCGGTGAGCAAAAAGGTCACGTTTGCTGCTGACGCTTTCTTTGATTTTGACAAGTCAAACCTCAAGCCTGAGGGGCGGGCCAAGCTGGATGACGTCATCACCAAACTCAGTGGCATCAACCTTGAAGTGATCGTTGCGGTAGGCCACACAGACTCTGTCGGCACCGATGCTTACAACCAATCTTTGTCGCTGCGCCGCTCCGAGGCGGTGAAAACCTATTTAACCAGCAAAGGTGTTGACAAGTCTCGTGTCTACACTGAAGGCAAGGGCGAAAAACAACCCGTGGCCGACAACAAGACCATGGACGGTCGCCAAAAGAACCGTCGCGTTGAAATTGAAGTTGTTGGCACCAGCACGGCTCGCTGACCCTCTCGCGGTTTTTAAACTCCAAAAGCCCCGCATGTTGGCGGGGCTTTTTTCTGGGGCCTAAGGCAAACGAAGCCAATCGGGCCTTGATTGGCGCATCGAATCGACCACCACCACATAACGGCCCGGCCAAAAAGTGGCTTGCCGATCCGGCCTCAACACCCATAGCAGCTGGCCCCGCTTTTCTGCCAGAAAATAATCTTCATCCAACAGGCCATAGCGATCAATAAAATCGTTCAAGCTGGCCGCAATCCGAATACACCCCTTGGAAGCCGCACGCCCCAAGAGCGGCTCCAGCCAATCAGGGTCGGTGGCGTGCATTTGCAGCCGCATCTGGCCCTCACCACCGTGGCCCCAACCCTTCTCGGTTCGCACCCAGCCAAGGTCATAAACCCTCATGCCTTGGCGCCCATATCCACGAATATGCCACTTGTTGTAAGTGCCTTCGGCGCGAAAATCAGGGTTTGCCAAGCTGTGCTCAAACACCCCCAAAGGGGTTTCAAAATGCTCAAACCGGCCCACCATGCCGGTGGATGCGCGGCTGGCGCCCAGCCACACCCAAGAGGATATTTTCCCCCAAAGTAAAGCCACAATTTGAACCTTCGTGCTTCGATCCACCAAAATAACAAATTGATGCACACTCAGGCCTTGACCTGCAGCAATCAACTCATCGTCGAGTTGCGTCATGTAAGCGATCTGCTCGTCCAGGGGAACCGCCACACGGTGAGTCACGTCGTGATCAAATCGAACCCGCAAATCAGTCAAAGACGGCGGAGCTTGGGCCAAACTGTCTGCTTGTGCGCAAACCATCCGGGCACAAGCGGCCAAGGCCCAGGAAACCATCAGCCCAGGTCGCAACAGCCTGCCGAACCAGTCCAAAAAAGAAGCCCTAGCGTGCGGTGTAGCCGCCATCAATCACCAGCTCGGCACCCGTGACAAACTTGGCTTCATCAGAAGCCAAATAGACCGCCCCCCAAGCGATATCATCAGGTTCGCCGATATGACCCAAGGGGTGCAGGGCATCGGCTTGTTTTCGGGCGGCTTGCAAATCTCCTTGGGCGCTTAAATGTGCTGCCACCATGGGCGTCCAAATGAAACCCGGGTGAATCGAATTGACTCTGATTTTGTCTGATGCGTAAATCAGGGCATCTGTTTTTGTCATGAGCCGCACAGCGCCCTTTGATGCGTGATATGGAGGCACATCAGCACCGCCCACCAGCCCATAGATCGACGACAAATTGATGATGCTGCCACCCCCTGCCCGCTTCAAATAAGGAATGGCATATTTGGTTCCAAAAAAAACCCCCTTCACATTCACCGCCTGAACCCAATCCCATTCAGCTTCGGTGACCTCATGCGTGGGCTTATTGACCCCGGCAACGCCCGCATTATTGACGAGGCAATCGAGGCGCCCAAAGTGGCTTGCCACTGCGGCCAAAATAGCTCGAACTTGCTCCTCCCGACTGACATCACAGGGCCAAAAATGAGCCACCCGGTCTTGGGCCTGCAACTGCTTGGCCGCGTCGGCTCCGGCATCTTCTTGTGTGTCCAGCAAGGCCACCGACGCCCCCTCCTCGGCCATTCGCAGGGCAATGGCTTTTCCAAGCCCCATCGCTGCACCCGTCACCACGGCCACTTTGCCAAGCAATCTTTTCACGATCATCTCCGCCAAATAAGAAGAAGCTCAGATGAGAATGCAATACGCAAACGACAGCAGTGCTGATGCTCAATGAGGCTTCAAAGAGGTCAGCAAGGTTTTGCAGAGGTTCCTTAAGCTCATCACCCTTTATGCTGCCAAAATGGCTTTGCGTTAATCTTGTGGTTTTGATTGTCGCTTTCGACGCTCCCACTTCGACAGGCTGCCAAGTATTTGACCACCAGACATGAAAGTCAGGTTTAAAATTGAACTCCACTGATTATCCGCCGCACCGCTCTGGCAGCCTCGCTGCCTCAGCCACCTCATTGAAATCGGTGGATATTCCCCTTGAATGCGTGCCCGGCCCGGGCTCTAAAGCGGCAGGGCTGCCAGAAAAAATTGGCAAATACCGGGTGCTTGATCAAATTGGCACCGGCTCGACCAGCGATGTCTTTTTATGCCACGATGATTTTCAGGATCGCACGGTGGCGATTAAACGCATCAAGCCGGCTCTACCGGGCGATGGGCCTCACAGTGGCGTGCACTCGTTTGCTGCCGAAGCAGCACTTGTTGGCAAGTTGAACCACCCCTATGTGGTGAAGCTGTTGGATGCGGTCGATGACCGTGCAGGCCCCTATTTGGTGATGGAGTATGTAGCTGGCTCGACCTTGCGAGCGCATTGCCGCCCTGATCAGCTCCTGCCCCTTGAGCAGATCATGGAGTTGTCTTTCAAGTGCGCAATGGCCCTGAATTATGTTTACCATCAAGGGCTGATTCACCGGGATGTCAAGCCTGCCAATTTGCTCACCGTGATGCGCAATGGTCAAATTACCGACATCAAAATTTCTGATTTTGGCAGCGTGCTGAACCTTTCCACTGAAGCCACTCAAGTGTATCGGGTCGGGTCTTTGGCGTATATGTCACCCGAGCAGCTCGATGGCGCCGAATTAGACTGCCGGGCCGATATGTATTCTTTGGCTGCGGTGATGTACCACTTGATTGCCGGTCGCCCGCCCTTTGATGCTCAGGCTCATTCAGCCCTGATGAATCAGATCTTTCATGCCAAAGCACCCGCCCTGACCGCCTTGCGCCCGGGTTTGTCGCCTGCGGTCGATGAGTTTATTCAGCGCGCACTCTCCAAGACTCCTGGTGCCCGCTACAGCAGTTGGGAGCAGTTTGCACGCAGTTTGACACAACTTGTCACAGACCAGGCGGTACCTCGTTCATCCGGGCAAGTCGTGCTTGAATCCGAGCGGTTCAATTTACTTCGCCAGCTGGATTTTTTCTCTCACTTTGGCGATGTTGAGCTTTGGGAAGTTGTGCATCGTGCCAAGTGGGAACGGTTCCCGGTGGGTCATGCCCTTTATAAAAAAGGAGAGGAAGGACGAAGCTTTCATATTATTGCGACCGGGATGGTGGAGGTGTTTCGTGAAGGCAAAAAGGTGGCTGAATTGGGTGCTGGCACCTCTGTTGGAGAAATGGCGTACTTGGCCCCCAGCCCTGATTTACGTTATCACAGTGCCGATGTGATGGTCACTGAAGCCGCCACCACCATTTCTTTTCACCCTGAAACCTTGGCCCAGGTCAACCCTGGTTGCCGCCATCTTTTTGATAAAGCATTCATCCGCGTCCTGGTTCGGCGCTTGCACGCTGCGCATGAAGCGCTTGCACACCCACGACGTATTCTTTGAATAGTTGGATAACGCCATAGGCACAAGCAGCCCCCCTGACGCTCAAGCATGCTGCGCACAGTGACAGTATTCAGAAAATGATCGAAGCAGGCGGCGGCAGTTTGAATGATGACCTGCCCGAATGCAATCACCCTGGAACCAGAAACTTTCAACGCGCTCCCGAAACTTTGACAATTCTGGCGCCAATGGGTTGGAATATTGGGCAAAATCGGGCTGTCGCGGGCGTCTCTGGTGTTGTTTGGTGCCCGGAACGCAGCCGCTTGCCGGTGGCCTTGCACGGGCTGAATCGTGAGCTGGCCGTGGTGCTGATCCTGATCAAAGGAATTTTGCCATGCCTCAATATACCCCTCCCCTGCGTGATGTGCAGTTTTTGCTTGACGAGTTGTTTGGCGCGCTGCACGAATGGCAACAGATGCCCCGGCATGCTGAGCTGGATGTTGAAACCCTCAACGCCGTCCTGGAAGAAGGAGGAAAGTTCGCATCCCGGGTGGTGTTGCCCTTGAATCGGGGCGGGGATATTCAAGGTTGCCAACTTGATCAGCAAACCCATGAGGTGACAACCCCCAAGGGCTTCAAGGAAGCTTATGCCCAGTATATTGAGGCGGGCTGGCCCTCACTGGCTTGTGATCCTGGCTTTGGCGGGCAAGGTTTGCCGGTCACCTTGAACCAAATTTTTTACGAGTTTCTGAACAGTGCCAACCAAGCCTGGACAATGTATCCTGGCCTGTCTCATGGGGCCTATGAGTGTTTGATGGCTCACGGCACCGAGGGGCAAAAGGCCCTTTATCTTCCCAAGCTGACTTCCGGCGAATGGACCGGCACCATGTGCTTGACTGAGCCCCACTGCGGAACCGACCTCGGCCTGCTGCGTACCCGGGCTGAACCCCAGCCTGACGGCAGTTACCGGATCACGGGGCAGAAGATTTTTATCTCTGCCGGCGAGCACGACTTGGCGCAGAACATCATTCACCTGGTGCTGGCCAGATTGCCGGAGGCTCCGGCCGGCTCAAAGGGGATTTCATTGTTTGTGGTGCCAAAGTTTCTGGTTCAGCCCAATGGCCAATTGGGCCCGCGCAATGCTATTTTTTGCGGTGCACTGGAGCACAAAATGGGAATTCATGGCAATGCCACTTGCCAAATGATTCTCGAGGGTGCTCAAGGCACCTTGGTTGGCGCGCCCCACAAAGGCTTGTCAGCGATGTTCGTGATGATGAATATCGCCCGTTTGGGGGTTGGTATACAGTCTTTGGGGCTGACCGAAATTGCTTATCAAAATGCCGCGGCCTACGCCAAGGATCGTCTCCAAATGCGATCCCTCACCGGCCCCAAGGCGCCCGAAAAACCAGCCGATCCCATCATCTGTCACCCTGATGTCCGAAAAATGCTGCTCACCGCCCGCGCCTACGCTGAAGGGGGGCGTGCGCTGGCGATTTACACCGCCTTGCAAATCGACAAGGAGCTCAGCCACCCTGACGAACAAGTTCGCCGCGATGCCGCAGACGAAGTGGCGTTGCTCACCCCCATTGTCAAAGCTTTCCTGACTGACAACGGCTGGTTGGCGACCTCTCACTGTCTCCAGGTTTTGGGGGGGCACGGCTATATTGCTGAATGGGGCATGGAGCAATGGGTGCGTGATTCCCGTATCAACATGATTTACGAAGGAACCAACACCATCCAGGGCCTCGATTTATTGGGGCGTAAAGTGTTGGCAGATGGCGGTGCCAAGCTCAAGAAGTTTGGTCGCCCTATTCAGCAGTTCATTGATGAAGAGGGCGTGAATGAATCAATGCAGGAATTCATCAACCCGCTGTCCGACTTGGTTGACAAGGTGACCCGGCTCACCACCGAACTGGGAATGAAATCACTCCAGAACCCTGATGAGGTGGGGGCCGCGGCGGTCGATTACCTGCGCGTGCTGGGGCACCTGGTCTTTGCTTATTTTTGGGCCCGCATGGCTCATGTCGCCCTTCAAAAAGCCGATACTCAAGACCCTTTTTATCGCGCCAAGCTGCTCACGGCGCGGTTTTATTTTGCCAAGCTCCTGCCCGAAATTGAGGGCTTGATTCGCTCGGCCCGGGCCGGGGCGGCTCCGTTGATGCAAATGAATGAAAATTTATTCTGACTGTTCAAACAGCGAAGCGCCTGATGAGTGTTGATCAGGCCTGCATTGATTTGATTCAACGCTCCCCGGGCCGGCCATGACTGCGATACATTGAGGCGTCAATGTCTTTCAAAATGATCCACTTGAATCCGGTCAGGCGATGAGCCCAAATAAAAAGGAATCCATGATGAATCGTTTTACGGTCCGTAAGGTGGCAGTGTTGGGGGCAGGTGTAATGGGTGCCCAGATTGCCGCGCATTTGGTGAACGTGCAAGTGCCTGTGATCTTGTTTGATCTGCCCGCCCGCGAGGGCCCAAAAAATGGCACCGTGGACAAGGCCATTGAAGGGCTGCAAAAAATCAAGCCAGCCCCTTTGGCTCTGCCTGAACTGGCACGCTTGATTCAAGCCGCCAATTATGATGACCACCTCCCCCTGTTGAGCGAGTGCGACCTGATCATTGAGGCCATTGCCGAACGGATCGACTGGAAGCTCAATCTCTATCGTCGTATTGCGCCTCATGTGGCGCCTCATGCCATTGCGGCCAGCAACACCTCGGGGCTGAGCATGACACAGTTGGCAGCCGTTTTGCCGGAAACCCTCCGGCACCGTTTTTGCGGAGTGCATTTTTTTAATCCGCCACGCTACATGAGCTTGGTCGAGCTCATTCCTACCCCCTCAACAGACTCCGAGGTACTGGATCAACTGGAAGCCTTTGTGACCACTTCACTGGGTAAATCGGTGGTGCGTGCCAAAGACACCCCTAACTTTATTGCCAACCGCATTGGCATTGCCGGCATGTTGTCAGCCATTCACCAAGCCGAAAAATGGGGGCTGAGCCATGACGTGGTGGATGACCTGACCGGCAAAAAATTGGGCCGCGCCAGTTCGGCCACCTTTCGTACTGCCGACGTCGTCGGCTTGGACACCCTGCTTCATGTTATCAAGACACTGCAAGACAAGCTCGGCCCTGATCAGGCCAATGATCCATTTTATGCCAGCTACTCCACTCCTGCGGTCATGACGCAACTGATCCAGGCCGGAGCACTCGGTCAAAAATCTGGGGCGGGTTACTACAAAAAAGTGGGCCCTGATATTCTTCGTTTCGATGCCACCAGCGGCACTTATGTGGCAGGGGGCGGCAAGGCCGATGACCTCATCGGGCGCATCCTCAAGAAACCTGCCCCAGAGCGTTTGAAGCTGCTGCGTGAATCAACCCATCCCCAAGCCCAATTTTTGTGGGCCTTGCTGCGCGACAGCTTTCATTATTGCGCCGTGCATCTGGCTGAAGTGGCCATCTGTGCCCGCGACATTGATTTTGCCATGCGATGGGGTTTTGGCAGTGCCCAGGGGCCCTTTGAATTGTGGCAAGAGGCCGGCTGGCTTCAGGTGGCTCAATGGGTTCAGGACGACATCCATGCAGGCAAGGCTCTCTGTATCGCGCCTTTGCCTGATTGGGTTTTTCAGTCGCCGGTTGCCGAGCGTGGCGTACACACCCCGGAGGGTTCCTGGAGTGCCTCCGGGAAGTCTTATGTGCCGACGAGTTCCCTGCCTGTTTACCGTCGTCAACTTTTCCCTGAGCGTGTTTTTGGCAGCGGCACCACCCCGGCGCTCAAGGCGGGCACCGAGGTGTTCAAAAACGATGAGGTTCGGGTTTGGTCACAGGATGGCGAAGTGCTGATCGCCAGCATCACCGCCAAACTGCACCTCATCAGCCCGCAGGTCACCGAGAGCCTCGCGCGCGCCGTGGACTTGGCCGAGCAATCCTACAAGGGCCTGGTGCTTTGGTCACCGGATGATGTCTTCTCAGCCGGGGCCAATCTTGAAGCGCTCATGCCGGTGTTCATGCAAAGTGGTGCTCAAGGCATTGCGTCTGAAGAAAAGAAACTCCAGGAGTTGATGCTCAAAGTTCGTTACGCGGCAGTGCCTGTGGTGGCTGCGGTTCGTGGGCTGGCCTTGGGGGGAGGGTGCGAGCTGGCCCTGTATTGCGCCAAGCGTGTGGCGGCCATGGAAAGCTATATCGGCCTTGTCGAAATGGGCGTCGGCCTGCTTCCCGGAGCCGGGGGCTTGACCTTCCTGGCTCGGCGCGCGGCAGAGCGCGCCCCTTCGGTTCCAGACATTCTCACCCTGCTGAAAGGCTCTCTGAGCCATGTGGCCACAGCCGCCATCGGCACCAGCGCCATCGACAGTCAGGGTCTTGGCTATCTTCAGGATGCTGACATCATGGTTCCCCATAAAGACGAATTGCTTTTTGTGGCCACAGCCCAAGCCAAAACCCTGTTTGACAGCGGCTACCGTCCGCCCTTGAGTCGGCCCTTCCCGGTGGCCGGGCGCAGTGCCTTGGCGACCCTCCAGGCCCAACTTGTCAACATGCGTGATGGCCAGCAGATCAGCGCCCATGATTTTCATATTGCTTCGCTGATGGCCGAGGTGCTTTGCGGTGGAAACATCGATCCTGGATCTTTGGTGACAGAAGCGTATCTTATGGCCCTTGAGCGCCAGCATTTTTGTACCTTGCTGTCCCACCCCAAAACCCAGGAGCGCATCATGACGATGCTGCAAACAGGCAAGCCGGTTCGTCATTGATATTGGCCAAGGAGACTCCCATGAGCAAACCACTGCAAGAGGCTTATATTGTGGCAGCCACCCGAACGCCGGTGGGCAGGGCCCACCGGGGCTGCTTCAAAAACACACGGCCTGATGACCTCCTGATTGCGGCGCTTCGGGGGGCCTTGGCCCAAATCCCCGCGCTCGATCCCGCAGCCATCAATGATGCCATCATCGGCTGCGCTTTCCCCGAGGGCGAGCAGGGCATGAATATGGCTCGCATTGCCGTGGCTTTGGCCGGTCTGCCTCACAGTGTGGGTGGGGTGACCGTCAATCGATTCTGTGCTTCTGGCCTCACGGCCATTCAAATGGCTGCCGATCGAATCCGGGTCGGAGAGGCCGAGGTCATGATTGCCGGCGGGGCAGAGTCCATGAGCCTGGTGCCCATGGGAGGGGCGCGCCCCTCATTCAACCCCTTGATCTTCAGCCAAAACGACAACCTGGGCATTGCCTACGGCATGGGGCTCACGGCCGAAAAAGTGGCCCAGCAGTGGAAAATCTCACGGGAAGACCAGGACGAATTCGCGTATCAATCCCACATGAAGGCCATCAAAGCTCAACAGGCCGGGGAATTCAATCAAGAAATCACTCCCGTCGAAGTGCTTGATCGCTTCCCTGATTTTGCCACCGGAGCCGCTGCCAGCCGCTCCAGCGTGGTTCATCTTGACGAAGGCCCCAGAGCCGACACCTGCCTGGAAAGCCTGGCCAAGCTCAAGCCGGTTTTTGCGGCCCCCAAAAGCCCCACAGGCCAAGCAACCGGCATGGGAAGCGTGACTGCGGGAAACAGTTCACAGACCAGCGATGCAGCTAGCGCGCTCATTCTTGCCAGTGAAAAGGCGATCCAACAATTTAACCTCAAGCCACTGGCCCGCTTTGTGAGTTTTGCCAATCGGGGTGTTCGACCCGAAATCATGGGCATCGGGCCGGTCGAAGCCATTCCGGCAGCCCTCCGGCTGGCCGGCTTACAGGCCGCTCAGCTCGATTGGATCGAGCTCAATGAGGCTTTTGCGGCCCAGTCGCTCGCCGTATTGTCGAGCCTCAATCTCGACCGGAGCAAGGTCAACCCCTTGGGTGGAGCCATTGCCCTGGGCCACCCCTTGGGGGCCACCGGGGCTATTCGTGTGACCACGCTGGTTCACGCCTTACAAAGGCACCGCCTCCAATACGGCATGGTGACCTTGTGTGTCGGCACAGGCCAGGGCGCTGCCGGAATTTTTGAAAGAGTATGACGACCTCATTCCGCGCGTCAGTCGCGGAATTCATAATATCTGCGATCCCATCCTGCCATTCATTGCGCGCCTTGGCTGCTGCGACTGCGCGTCGCATGACAGCGAAGGTGCCGGTCAGTCAAGGGGCGATCACGCCAGATTTTGCGTCAGTCCTGGATGGGTCATCACATGGAAATGATTGCCGGGCCTTTTGCGCCAGGGTCGCCACTTCGTGGGGGCTCAAGTGTTTGAGCCGATGATCCGACCACACTTGGCGCCAACGTCGAGCCCCGGGCTCTCCGTTCCACAAGCCCAGGATGTGGCGAGCCACCCGTGACCAGGGCTCACCCCGAGATTGGCAGCGCAGCATGTAATCGACCATGTGGGCCTCGGCGTCTTCGCGCGTGGCTACAGGCGATGGGGTGCCGTAGAATTTTTCATCCCACGAGGCTAAACTCCAGGGGGACTGATAGGCTTGGCGGCCGATCATGATGCCATCAACCTCAGCCAGGTGCGCTGCCATTTGCTGCGTCGTGCTGATGCCCCCGTTGATGACGATCGTGAGCTGCGGAAACTCTTGCTTCAGCCGGTAAACATGCTCATAACGCAAGGGCGGAACTTCCCGGTTTTCCTTGGGGCTGAGGCCTTCAAGCCAGGCATTGCGGGCATGAACAATAAACACATTACAACCCGCCTCAGCCACCAGGCCCACAAAATCACGCACGAAACCATAGGCCTCGATGCGCCCGATACCAATACGGTGCTTGACGGTAATGGGCAAGTTGACCGCATCACGCATGGCCTTCACACTGTGCGCCACCAGGCCGGCTTCGTTCATCAGGCAGGCACCGAAGGCACCCCGTTGAACCCGCTCGCTCGGGCACCCGCAATTCAGATTGATTTCATCGTAGCCCCATTGTTCGGCCAACTTGGCGCAGCGGGCCAACTCATCAGGCTCACTGCCCCCCAACTGCAAGGCCACGGGGTGCTCTTGGGGGTTGAAATCAAGGTGTTTGGGGACATCGCCATGCAGCAAGGCACCGGTGGTCACCATTTCGGTATAAAGGCGCGCATGGCGACTCAACTGGCGATGGAAATAGCGGCAATGCCGATCTGTCCAGTCCAGCATGGGGGCCACACACAATAACCATGGCTGCTGACTCATTCATCCATCCGTTATTTGGTCTTCATTGATTGGGGCCTGTTTTTGAGGTGATGATCACAGGGGGGCCAACTACTGATGCTTGAAAACAGGCTTGCGCTTGGCCAGAAAGGCGGCCATGCCTTCTTTTTGGTCTTCCGTGGCGAACAAGGCGTGGAAGAGGCGCCGTTCAGCCATCAGGCCTTCACTCAAAGAGCCCTCAAAGGCGTGGTTCAGGCTTTCCTTGGCCATCATGACACTCGGGTTGCTGAACTCCCCGATGGTGCTTGCCATGGCAAGGGCCGTGGGGAGTAATTCTGATGCCGGCACCACACGCGATACCAATCCGGCACGTTCAGCCTCTTGGGCATCCATCATGCGGCCCGTGAGGACCATATCCATGGCTTTGGCTTTTCCGATAGCGCGAGGCAAACGTTGGGTGCCACCGGCCCCGGGAATCATGCCCAATTTAATTTCGGGTTGACCGAATTTGGCGGTTTCTGAGGCGATCATGATGTCACACATCATGGCCAGCTCGCACCCACCTCCCAGGCAAAAGCCTGATATGGCGGCAATAACGGGCTTGCGCACAGAGCGAATGCGCTCCCAATTGCGAGAAATAAAATCACCCTTGTAGGCGTCCATAAAAGACAAGCCTGCCATGACTGAAATGTCGGCACCCGCTGCAAAGGCTTTCTCGCTGCCCGTGATCACCATGCAGCCGATGCGGGGATCGCGGTCAAAAGTGAGCAGGGCTTCACCCAATTCGTCCATCAGGCCATCGTTCAGGGCATTGAGTTGCCGGGGTCGGTGGAGGGTAATCAAGCCGGTCAACAAGCCCCCTGGGCTTGGTGGCGCAGGTTCATGGGTGTCAGTCAGAATAAATTGATAGGTCATGGGGCTTTCCTGGTAGCGAAGCAGACACAACAGCGATGAACAGCGATTTTCAGTTTGCAATTTCGGGGTTTTTTGCAATATGCAGATCAATATAATTGTTGTCATCCTGCTCAATTCGTATTCTGATGGGCAGGTATTGAAGCTCAGGCGAGAACCAGACATCGGTTTTCAGGTCGTGTGGCCGAGGTGGGCCGAGGCGTCGGGGCCTGAGTTGAAAAGCGTGCAAGCGCCCGAGCGGAGTGTCGAGGGTTTCGGGTTGAAGAACATCGTACACCCACTCAGTGACATGGCGTGGGGTGGCAATGGTCAGGGGGATTTCCCTCCCGGGAGAGAGTTGCTCTGCTTGAGTCTGAAACAAATAAGTGAGCTGAATAAACTGGCTGGCAGCATCCTGAACGTGAGGGGGCGCTGCAAGGCGTTGGCCACTGGGCAGCAACACCCCTGCTGCGTCGATGACCATACTCGCCACCCGGGAGTTTTTAAACAGCAGTTTGCTTTGTTCCTGATATTTTCGTGGAGAAAGCCCTTGCTTGGAAATCAAGCCCTCGCTGCGCATATGCCGCTGAAAGACAAGCCCGGTCTGGATGTCCATCAAGACCTGATAGGTGTCACCTTGACGCAGCCACTCCACTTGGGCTGAACCGTTCAATTCGCCACGGTACTGACCGCGCAGGACATAGCTGATTCGGGTGGAGACGGGCCAATTGAAGCCCGCATGGATGGGGGTGGAAATGGCTTGCTGCGCCAGGCTGGCGGGCTCTGTAGGGCCCTGATTAGGCTCGCTGGAAGCCTGCTCTTGCAGGGGATTTTCCGGGCCCGGATGTGGGCTTGAGCTGATGGCCGGGGCTTGGTCTGCATCATGCCTAAATTCAGGCTGAGGATAGTTGGCCTGAGAATTGATGTGAATCAATGGGGGCGCCGATGCTGCACTGACCGCCGGAGGTGCGGGGGCGGGTTGAGGCCTGCGGAGTTTTGGGCGGGACACTTTGGGGGGAGCTTGTGGCGATGGGGTGATCAGGGGGGGCGCGGCGGGTTGAAGCTCTGAAACGTAGGCCACCTGGAGGCGAGGAGGCATGACAGCGTTTGTTTGCATGTCAAGCCCTTGTTGACTGATCCAGACCCCCAAGCAGCCATGCAGCCCTGCCACAACCAAGCTGAGCCCACAGAGCACGGCAAGCTTGCGATTCAAGGGGTATCTGCTGGCAAGGGTCAACATGGGGCAGATTGAAAAAATCACGACGACATGATGGGGCCCGAGTACGCATCAGGACAAGCCCGCGCGCCTGCGAAATAAACATCGTCGGCTTGACGGTAGCATACAAGCGCCAACTTCAGAGGCCCAGCCACTCTTTGCGCAAGCCTGATGCGGTTCGCATGGCTGGCGCCCTTGCCTTGTGAACCAAGTGTCCCTGTGGGGCCCAGTCGCCCACACCGGGGCTCGATACCGAGGCGGCTCCTGGGGGAAGATTCAGCGGGAGCAATCGCTGGTCGCGACAAACCAGAAGTATGCCGGGTTTGTCCGGGGGCATGAAACGCGCCGCTTCGTCGAGCTTGCGCAAACGCCACTGATTGATTGCCAGCAATTCATCACCTGCCGAAAGCCCCATTTTTTCACCGAGCCCCCCCGACAAGACATGACTGATTTTGATCCCGGTGAGGGCACTTTCCGAGACCTTCAGGCCCCAGCGCTGCGCCATGGTGGGGGTGGAAGCTTGCCAGACAATGCCGAAGGGGTCAAAGAGTTCAGCCCAGGGTGGGTCATGGGTGCCATGCACCCATTGATACAGGTCTTTGCTCAAGGGCCTCTCCGCGATATCATCAACGGCGTTGAAAATATCATTTTCTGAAACCGCCCCTCCACCGCTGCGGAGCCAAAGGGCTCGCATGACATCATCCAGGCTGCCAACGCCACGGGCCCGCAGCGACAAATCAAGGGCCAGCGCGACCAAAGAGCCTTTGGTGTAGTAACTGATCCCGATATTCTGGCTGTTCTCGTCGGGCCGATAATACTTTACCCAGGCATCAAAACTTGACTGCGCCACACTTTGCACATGCCGGCCTGGTGTGTTCAACACCCCGCTGAAGGTTTTGCTCAATAGTTTGAAGTAACGCGCTTCATCGATCAGGCCGCTGCGCACCAAAAACAGGTCATCGTAATAAGCGGTAAAACCCTCAAAAAACCACAAAAGCTGGGTGTAATTTTCCCGGTCAAGTTGAAACCGGCCAAACTCTGCCGGTTTCATCCGTTTGACGTTCCAGGTATGAAAATATTCGTGGCTGATGAGGCCGAGCAAGGTCAGGTAGCCCTCAGAAAGATCTTCCCGACCCGATTGCGGCAGGTCACGTCGGCCTGCGATCAGGGCGGTGCTGTTTCGGTGCTCCAGGCCGCCAAAGCCGTCATCCATGGCGTTCAGCAAAAACACGTAACGGTCAAAGGGCGGCTTTTTGTTGATGTGCCAAAAAGCAATTTGGGCCTCGCAGAGGGTTTGGGTATCTTGAAGCAAACGAGGCGCGTCGAAGTCGGGTAAGGCCCCGGTGACGATCAGGTCATGGGCCACCCCATGGGCGGTGAACCGGCCTCGCCAGAAGGTGCCTAACTCTACGGGGTGGTCGATGAGCTCATCATAGTCTGCGGCTTGGTAGGTGCCGCGGCCCTTGTCATCAATGTCGAGCGGCGATAAAGCTGTGGCAACCTCCCAGGCCGCCGGCAAGTCCTTCAATTGAACCCGGTGAGCTTGCTCTGAATGACCCTGCGCCTCAAGAAAAATACTGGTGCCATTGAAAAACCCCCGCTGGGCACTTAAAAAGGCCGCGCGCACCGAAGTATCAAAAGCATAGACACTGTAAGACAGTGTCAGGGCACCCCGTCCGGGGCAGCTGATGTCCCAGGCGGCCTTGTCAACCGGGGTGACCGGCAGCTTGCGCGTACCCTGTTTGGCTTGCAGATCAAACAGGTGCCTGGAAAACTCCCTAAGCATGTAACTGCCGGGAATCCAGGCGGGCAGGCTGACCCGCTGCACCGAATGCGGTTTGGCAATGGTCAACTTGATGCGGTAAACATGGGCATGAATGTCAAGAGCATCAATGCGGTAAGTGATCATGGCAGGGCTTAGCGGAAAAATGTGGTACCGATCACGGCCAGTATGCAGCTGGCACTGGCGACCATCGTCAGGCGAAAGCGCATTGTCAACCAATCAGAGGCTTTTTCGCTGGCGTACACCTTGCGATCGACAAGATAACAAGCGATCAGCATGATCGAGTGAATGATCAGGCCAATATGGGGCGGCAACACAGCACCCAGCCACGACACTGCGGGCGGCAGCACCCCCCAGATGAACGCCATGGGCGTGGGAGAGGTGCTGTGAAAAGCCAGCCCCCAATGAATACCCCCCAACAAAGACACACTCACCGCGGCATAGGACGACAGAAAAAAGGTCATGTACCAATGCCCATCAGGGTTGGATTGAGAGGGAATCATCCAGGTCAGTGCGGCGAAAATGACAAACGGCAACATCCCCAGGTAGCCCAGCCGGAGAGCCATGGGGTGGGGTGTATTGGTCGGCACGGGGCTATATTTCATGAGGCGTCTCCGGGTGAGCGCAAAGTATAAAATTGTTGCAGCCTCAGCGCCTTTTGCATCCCCGTCAAAAAGCAGATTCAGCCCGCTTGATGCTCTGGCCTCAAGGAGGGGAAGAAAATCACATCCCGGATACTCGGGCTGTCGGTCAGTAACATGATGAGTCGGTCAATGCCAATCCCGCAGCCGCCTGTGGGGGGCATGCCATATTCGAGGGCACGAATAAAATCGGCGTCATAGAACATGGCTTCTTCATCACCGGCGGCCTTGTTGGCGGCTTGGGCATGAAAGCGGGCGGCTTGGTCTTCAGGATCATTGAGTTCTGAAAAACCATTGGCAATTTCCCGGCCCGTGATGAACAATTCAAAGCGCTCGGTGATGGCCGGATTGGTGTCCGAGGCCCGCGCCAATGGCGAGACCTCGACGGGGTAGTCAATGATGAACGTGGGGTTCCAGAGTTTGCTTTCCACCGCGGCCTCAAAGAGCCCGAATTGCAATTCAGGCACCTGCCAGTGGGCGGGGGCCTTCTCGCCGCGCGCAAAAATTTCGCGCCGGAGGCTGTCAGGGTCGTCGGCCTGGGCTTCAGTGAGGCCGGCGTGAACCAGCAAGGACTCGCGAATGCTGAGCCGGGCAAAAGGGAGGTCAAGGGCCACTGGTTGCCCCGCGTAACTGACTGCTGCCGAGCCCGTGGCCATGACCGCCGCATGACGCAGCACGCTTTCGGTGAAATCCATCAGGTCATGATGATTCCAGTAAGCGGCATAGAACTCCATCATGGTGAACTCAGGATTATGGCGAACAGAAATGCCTTCATTTCTGAAGTTTCGGTTGATTTCAAACACACGCTCGAAGCCCCCCACAATCAAACGCTTGAGATAGAGCTCAGGGGCAATGCGCAGGTACATGTCCTGGCCTAAAGCATTGTGATGGGTGACGAAGGGTTTGGCATTGGCCCCCCCGGGGATGGGATGCAGCATGGGGGTTTCAACTTCCAGAAACCCATGCTCAACCATGAAGTTGCGGATGCCGCTCACGGCCTTGCTGCGGGCGGTGAAGCGGGCACGGGCTTCGTCGTCGGTGATCAAATCAACGTAACGCTGCCGGTATTTTTGTTCCTGGTCAGACATACCCAGGAATTTATCAGGCAGTGGGCGCAGGCTTTTTGTCAGTAAGCGCAAGCTCGTGACCCGGACAGACAATTCGCCGGTCTTGGTTTTGAACAGGGTGCCCTCAGCCCCAAGGATGTCGCCCAAGTCCCAGTGCTTGAAGGCTTGGTAAACCTCTTCGCCGATGACCTCTTTGGTCACGAACAACTGAATGCGGCCAGAGGCATCTTGCAGGGTGCCAAAGCTGGCTTTGCCCATGACCCGCTTTAAACGCAGGCGTCCGGCAACCTTGACCCTCAAGGACCGGGAATCAAGGGCTTGTGCCTCTTGATCAGCATATTGTTGCTGGAGAGGCTGCGCCAGATGAGAAGGTTTGAAATCATTCGGAAAGGCCACGCCTTGTTGGCGAATGGCCGCCAGCTTGTCGCGGCGCTCCATGATGAGCGAGTTGTGTTCAGAGGAGATGGTCACGGTGCAAAAAAGAGTAAACAGGGCCAACCAGGTCAAAGACAAGCCCATCAGTGGCAATGATTGATGCAAGCCATGGAAGCCCGGCAGATTTCACGGCTCTCGCTTTGCGCCTTGCTCAAGGCCTTTTGAAGAATAACGCATCTGGCATCTTTAGTGTTAACAGGCCCTGGCAGTTTCCCTGCATCCTTCCGGGAAGAGATTGATTGTTGGATATGGAACTGACGCAAACCAAGGCCGGTCAGATATCAGGGTACCTCAGCAAGGATTTTGCCAATCAAGAAGTGCTTCTGAAAACTCGCGGGCATGGAAGGTTTGGAGGTCATGCAGAGACTCGCCGACCCCAATAAAATACACTGGAAGGGGCTGGCCGCGCTCCTTGCCCCATAGCGCCATGGCCGAGAGCACCCCGCCTTTTGCGGTTCCGTCCAGTTTGGTAACGATCAAGCCGGTCAGCCCCAGGGCTTCGTCGAATGCCTTGGCCTGGGTGAGTGCATTTTGCCCCGTGTGTCCGTCAACAACCAGCAACACCTCATGAGGGGCATCGGCTTGTGCTTTGCTGATCACGCGACGAATTTTCTTGAGTTCTTCCATCAGGTGAATTTGCGTGGGTAAACGTCCCGCAGTATCGGCGATCACCACATCACAACCGCGGGCCCGCCCCGCTGTGATGGCATCAAATGTGACCGAAGAAGGGTCTCCCCCTTCTTGGCTGATGATCTCGACCTGATTGCGCCCGGCCCAGACTGCCAGTTGTTCACGAGCAGCTGCACGAAACGTATCGGCTGCAGCCAAGAGCACCTTTTGGCCGTTTTCGGCCAGATGGCGGGTCAACTTGCCAATGCTGGTGGTTTTGCCCGCCCCATTGACCCCCACCACCATCATCACAGTAGGGTGGTGTTCGCCAATTTGCAGAGGCTTTTCAAGAGACTGCAAAAGCTCGGTGAGGGCATCGGCCAGCAAGGCCTTCACAGCGATCGCCTCGGTGACACCCGATTGCTTGACACGACGCTTCAGGTCTTTGAGCAAATATTCGGTCGCATTGACGCCAGTATCTGCCATCAGCAGGGCTGTTTCGAGATCTTCATACAGGGCATTGTCAATGCGGGCACCAACGAACACCTTGGCAATACTGGAGCCGGTTTGGCGCAAGCCGGCACGCAAACGATCCAGCCACCCCTTGCGCGGCGGCTCCGGGGGGGCCGCCGATGGCGGCTCAGGGCCGACGGCGGGTGTTGTGGCCGAAGCCCCTGGCACCGGCGGAACACTCGCCTCGGCAGGTTGGGAGCGCAAAGCATTTTCGGCATCGGATGCCTCTGGCTGGGGGGCTTTTTTCTTGAAAAAACTGAACATGAAAGAAAATAATAATGATTTTTGGCCAGTTCGGCTATACCACAGTCAGAGGTGTCAATTCCAGCAGATCTGATGAGGGAGGGGCAAACAGTGCCTGACGGCAAAAACCATCAGGGCGCCATTGAAACACCTCTGCGCGCGGATGATCGGGGTCGTCCATATTCCAGTCGCTCAAAATATGCCGCGTGACATGGGCGCTGAGCGCCTGGCTGCCTGGGCGATGGGTGTGTCCGTGAATGAGGGTTGAGCACCCCGTTTGGCTCAAGTGCTCAAGCATGGTGGAGGGGTCGAGGTCATGCCATTCAGCCTCGCTGCGCTGGGCTTGGTGCATCTGACTGCCTTGGCGCAGACGGCGGGCAAACTCCTGGCGTTCAGTCAGGGGTTTCGAGAGAAAACCCTGTTGCCACCGGGGGCCGCGCACCATGGCCCGAAAAGCCTGATAGGGCTCATCTGACAGGCACCAGGCATCACCATGGGTCAAAAGAAGCCGCTGCCCCCAAGCGTTGACCGTGGCAGGGTCTGGCAGCAGCCGCATACCGCATGCGCGAGCCATGTCGGGGCCGACGAGAAAATCGCGGTTGCCAACCATGAAGGCCAATGCGCGACGCTGGCTGAATGCGTGGAGCCAATCTACCACCCCGGCTTCAAAACCTTGCATGCGGGCATCATCTCCGACCCAAACCTCGAAAAAATCTCCCAGAATAATAAGCGCATCCGCCGGGGTGTTTTCGAGGTAATGCCGAAAAGTGGCCAGGGTGCGCGGAAGATCAGGACTGAGGTGCAGGTCGCTGATGAAATCCAGTTGTTGCCATGCTTCCGGGATTTTCCAAAATGCATTCATGGCCGGAGCATGGGCTTCTGTCATGGGGTTTTCAATCAGTTGATAACCACTTGAGTAATCACGACGTCTTCAATGGGAACATTTTCATGAAAACTCGCGGTTTGGGTTTGAACCTTTTCAATCGCATCAACCACTTCAGTGCCTTGAGTGACTTTGCCAAATACTGCATAACCCCAATCATTGCGGCTTTCTGAGCGGAAGTTGAGAAAATCATTGTCAGTGACGTTGATGAAAAATTGGGCCGTGGCCGAGTGCGGGTCGGAGGTGCGCGCCATGGCCAAGGTGTATTTCAGGTTCTTCAAGCCATTATTGGCCTCGTTTTTGATGGGTACTTGAGTGTTTTTTTGCTTCAGCCCAGGCTCAAAGCCCCCGCCTTGGATCATGAAGCCCTTGATGACACGATGAAAAATCGTGCCATCGTAGTGCCCCTTGGTGGCGTAATCGATGAAATTGGCTGTACTTAAAGGAGCCTTGACGTCATCGAGTTCGATATGAATGATGCCTTGGTTGGTATGAATTTGCGCGGTCTTGCTCATGAGATGGTTCTTTCATGCAGTAAAAAATACAGTGGAAGCTGCTTGGGCAGGCGGATTATTTCTGAATACTGGCCTTTTTGATGATGATGGGCGTGACTGGCACGTCACTGTAAGGGCCCTTGTGGGTGGTGGGCGTGGCGCGGATTTTATCCACGACGTCCATGCCTGAAACCACGGTACCAAAGACAGCGTAGCCCTGCCCGTCACGGGCTTGCTCGGCGTTCAGAAAATCATTGTTCTGGACATTGATGAAAAACTGGGCGGTGGCCGAGTTCGGGTCAGGCTTGCGGGCCATGGCGACACTCCCACGCTCATTCTTGAGCCCATTGCGGCTTTCCAGGGGAATAGGCGGGCGGGTGGGTTTTTCGCTCATGTCGGGGGTCATGCCGCCCCCTTGAATCATGAAATTCGGAATCACCCGGTGAAAAATGGTGCCGTCGTAGTGACCGCCCTTGACGTACTGGAGAAAGTTTTCAACGGTTTGAGGGGCTTTGGCGGCATTCAGTTCAATCACCATATCGCCAGCAGAGGTGCTCAGCAGCACTTTTTGTGCCCATGCCGCACTGCCCGCGCCCATCAAGGCGCCAGCGGTCAAGACAGCGAGAATGCGCGGAGCGAGGCAAGGTGTCAGGAGTTTCATGGGGCGATCTTTCTGGAGGTGTGCTTGAAAATGGTTCAGGAAACCTGGGGGGCAACAGCAGGCCCTCCATGAGGCAAGCGGCCCGATCAGGCCCGTGGATCAGCTGGAGGTGGAAGATTGTGGCCTGCGTCGCTATACTCACCCAAGTTCTCGCCGCGATTGTAGAGCTTGCTTCGGGCCTTTTCCGGTTCCGATTGTCCCTGCTTTCTCCCTGACACCCATGACCCTGCGAATTTTCAACAGCCTGTCTCGGCAGGTTGAAGTTTTTCATTCCATCGAACCCGAGCATGTGCGTATGTACGTTTGTGGCATGACCATTTACGACTACTGTCACATGGGACATGCCCGGCTGATGATGGCCTTTGATGTGGTCGCCCGCTGGCTGCGGGCCTCCGGATACCGCGTCACTTACGTTCGCAACATTACGGATATTGATGACAAAATCATCAAGCGTGCTCTGGAGCGGGGCATTCCGATTGCCCAATTAACGGCTGAAATGACCACAGCCATGCACCAGGATGTGGCTGCTTTGGGTATTGAGCCCCCCACGCACGAACCCCGGGCCACGGCCTATGTGCCCCAAATGCTCGACATGATCGGCAAGCTGGAGGCCAAGGGCTTGGCCTACCGTGCCCGGTCGGGTGATGTGAACTTCGCCGTGCGTCAATTTCCCCATTACGGGCGCCTGTCGGGCAAATCACTGGATCAGTTGCGGGCCGGAGAGCGTGTGGCGGTTGACGACGGCAAACAAGACCCCCTGGATTTTGTTCTCTGGAAAGCCGCCAAACCCCAAGAGCCCCCAGACGCCCAATGGCAAAGCCCTTTTGGGGCGGGACGCCCTGGTTGGCATATTGAGTGTTCCGCCATGGGGTGCGCGCTGCTGGGCGAGCAATTTGATATTCATGGCGGCGGCCTTGATTTGCAATTTCCGCATCACGAAAATGAAATTGCCCAGACCGAAGGCGTCACGGGGCGGCCTTGGGTCAAGATATGGATGCACAACGGTTTTTTGAATGTAGACAATGAGAAAATGTCCAAATCATTGGGCAATTTTTTCACCATTCGCGATGTGTTGAAACAATTTGAGGGTGAAACCCTGCGGTTTTTCATGTTGCGCACCCACTACCGCAGCCCCTTTAATTTCAGCGATGCTCATCTGGAAGATGCTCGCGCTGCTTTGCGGCGCTTGTATACGGCCTTGGAGGGAGCGCCAGCCCTTGATATCGGGCTGGACTGGTCTCATCCGCAAGCCCAGCGCTTCCGCGCCGCAATGAATGACGACTTCAACACGCCCGGAGCCATCGCTGTGCTGTTCGAGTTGGCCCATGAATTGAATCGTGAGCGTTCGCCCCAACCGGCTGCCTTGCTGCGGGGTTTGGGGGGCATTTTGGGCTTGCTTCAACAAAACCCTGGTTCATTTTTGCAGGCAGTTCAGCCGGGCCAACTGGAGGTGCCCGGCGAAGCGAATATCCTGAGGGCCATTGCCGATCGGCAGGCGGCCAAGCAGGCGAAAAATTTTGCCTTGGCCGACGAAATTCGCCAGCGTTTGGCCCAGCAAGGGGTACTCTTGAAAGACTCCCCCCAAGGCACCACCTGGGTGAGGGCTTGATGGCCAAGGCCGACAGGCTGTGAAGCCCTGTGCCTGTCAAATACTGACGGCGTGTCCGTCGCAGTCAACAAGATGCAAGAGGTAACCCCCATGAGCAAGCGTCATTTTCTTGATTTTGAACAAGCAGTTGCCGATTTGGAAACCAAAATTGAAGAACTTCGCTATGTTCAAAGCGAGTCGGCTGTGGATATTTCAGAAGAAATCGAGCGCCTGAGCAAAAAGAGCCAACAGCTCACGAAAGATATTTATTCCAGCTTGTCTGCTTGGCAGGTGACCCAAATCGCACGCCATCCACAACGGCCTTATACCTTGGATTATGTCCATGAAATTTTCACTGACTTTCAGGAAATGCATGGTGACCGGCATTTTGCGGACGATCAATCCATTGTGGGGGGGCTGGCCCGTTTCAATGGCCAAGCTTGTATGGTAATCGGCCACCAAAAGGGCCGGGACACCAAAGAGCGCAGTTTGCGTAATTTTGGCATGTCAAGGCCCGAGGGTTATCGCAAGGCTCTCCGGCTCATGAAAACCGCTGAAAAATTCGGCTTGCCAGTTTTGACCTTCGTTGACACCCCCGGAGCTTATCCGGGTATCGGCGCGGAAGAACGTGGGCAGTCTGAGGCCATTGGTCGAAACATCTATGAAATGGCCCAACTGGAAGTACCCATCATCACAACCATCATCGGTGAAGGGGGGTCTGGCGGAGCCCTGGCCATCAGCGTCTGTGACCAGATGCTGATGTTGCAATACGCCATTTATTCGGTCATTTCCCCAGAAGGCTGCGCCTCTATTCTTTGGAAAACAGCCGAGCGGGCTGCAGATGCCGCGGAAGCCTTGGGCATTACAGCGCACCGCCTCAAGGCCCTGGGGCTGGTGGATAAAATCATCAATGAACCCGTCGGGGGGGCTCACCGCGACACCAAACAAATGGCCGCCTATCTCAAGCGGGGCTTGTCTGACGCGCTGCGCCAAATCAGTGATCTCAAAACCAAAGAGTTGTTACAACGCCGTTATGATCGATTGCACGCTTACGGCCGCTTTACAGACACCACTGAACGCTGAATTCGAGCGTTTTCCATGCCCTTCTGTGCCGGTGGTGGCCGTGGCCTACAGTGGTGGCCGCGATTCCACCGCTCTTTTGCATGCGCTCTGGCGCTTATCTGCTTGTCAGGGTACGGTTGGCCTTGGCCCCTTTCGGATACTGGCCTTGCATGTTCACCACGGCTTGAGTCTTCTTGCTGATCATTGGCTGGATCACTGCCAGGCCCAATGTGAAGCCTGGTCCCGAACGGGGCCATCCTTGGCTCTGCGCTATGTTCGCCTTATAGATCGCCCTTCTCCGGGCGAAAGCATCGAGGCCTGGGCCCGTGTGCAGCGCTACCGCGCCTTGGCGCTCATGGCCCAGCAAGAGGGTTGCCATTGGGTTCTCATGGCGCATCACCGCCAGGATCAGGCGGAAACATTCCTTCTTCAAGCCCTGCGCGGGGCAGGGCCAGCCGGCCTCTCGGCCATGCGAGCACGCCACCAGGATGCAGCAGGGTGTGTCTGGCTCAGGCCCTGGCTGAACCAGCCCCGAGCTTGCCTGGAGGCTTATGTGCGTGCTCACGGGCTGAGCTTCGTCGATGACGACAGCAACCTCAACCCGCGTTTCGCCCGGAATCGTTTGCGCCTTTCAGTCTGGCCAGCCTGGATTCAAGCCTTCCCGGGGGCTGAGGCTGCCTTGGTTCAGGCGGCGCAACGGGCTCAAGAGGCCCAAGCTGGCCTGAAGGATCTGGCCGAGATCGATTTGCATCACGTGGCACCCAAGGGGCCTTTGCTTTTGGCCGCCTGGGCCGCACTGGCGGCACATCGACGGGCGAACGCTTTGCAGGCTTGGCTGGCTCGTGAACCTGGCCTGCGTGTAACCCGACCTGGGCTTGAGCGATTGTTGCAGGAGTTGCTTGACCCGCTCGTCGGCCCCGCGCAATGGCGGCTGGATCAGCACCTTGTGCGACGTTACCGTGGCCAGCTCATGCTGGAGCCTGCACAGCCCGCAGGCCAGCCTTGGCCTCCGCCAGCTTGCTCGCTCGTGGTCACTGAGCCTGGTGAATTCCCCGTTCCCTCTTGGGGGGGGCGTTTGAGGGTGTTTCTCGTCGAGTCGGGGGGGCTTGCCTGGGCGCCAGGCATGCAGCTGATACTTTGTGCTCGACAAGGAGGAGAGCGCTTTCAAAGCCAAATGGGCCGCCCCCCTCGCAGTTTGAAAAAACATTTCCAGGAAGCCGCACTTCCTCCATGGCAGCGTCAGGCCCCTTTGATATACCAAGGCGAGCTCTTGCTGTTCGTGCCAGGACTGGGCCTGGATGCACGCTTCGTGGCGCCTGCTGGCGCTCTTCAGGTGGGTTTGCAATGGGAGCCCGGCACTCCGCGCTCCATCAAAACGTAAAAAATAAAGCCATTCTTTCTGAATAGGACTTACGCAAAAGAAACTTTTAAGTATTATTAAGTTCTATGTAAATCAACGACTTACGTAATTTTTGCTTTTGAGGAATGGCAAGATTTTTCGCAATGCGGAATGAAGTGGCTGTTTTGCGTCAGTCCTAATTATCTCTCAGGCAGAGAAGATGAGGAAATTTTTCTGGGACGATGTAGTAGCCCGAGGAGTGGGTCAATTCGTTTGCAATAATCCAGTGATGCCCCACCTCAGGTTTTTTCTCGAAACAATATTCTGCTTTCGATAAGCTCATCATCAACAGACATGACTCCCCTGAATTTTCAAGCGAGGTATGCGGCAAGCTGGGATGAACTGGAAGGGCTTCTGGATGAAATCGAGAAGGCACCCAGGTTGGGCCTGAAGTGGTCTCGAACGCGTTTTGATCAAGGGGCCCGGCTGAGTGAGCTTTACCGCCTGAGTTGTGAGCATTTGGCCTTGGCATCATCACGAACCTATCCTCCTTTTATTATCACCCGTTTACAGGCCCTGACTCACCGCGCGCATCAGATCATTTACCGACATCGTGGTTTCGGGATGGACGCTTTGCGTCAGCTGGTTTTATATGATTTTCCGGTGGCAGTGCGTGCTCATCGCGGGTATGTGTGGATTGCCACTTTGGTGTTTGTGCTACCCATGTTGCTTGCCGGGGTGGCGGCTTATTTTGACCCGGATTTTGTGTTGCACTTCATGAAGGTCGAAGATCGCGATCAGTATGAACGCATGTATAGCGAAGCAGCCCGCAAAATCGGCCAGCCCCGCCAGGCAGAGGATGATTGGCAAATGCTCGGTTATTACATCAAACACAATATTGGACTTGGCTTTCAGTGTTTTGCCAGTGGCTTGTTTGCCGGGGTGGGCAGCTTGCTGCTCGTGCTTTACAACGGCCTGCATATCGGGGTGGTAGCGGGGTTTCTCACAAGTCAAGGCCATGCGGAAAATTTTTATTCCTTCGTTGTCACCCATGCTTCTGTCGAGCTCACAGCGATTGTGTTGGCAGGCGCTGCTGGGCTGCGTCTTGGCCATGCCGTGGTGGCGCCCGGTCGTCGAACCCGTCTGGAGGCCCTCAAGCATCATGCCTCGGGAGCCGTGGTGCTCATGTATGGGGTTTTTGGCATGCTTGTGATCGCTGCATTTTTAGAGGCATTCTGGTCATCTTCCCGATGGATTGCTCCTTGGTTCAAGTATGGTGCAGGAGGGCTTGGCTGGATCTTGGTCTTGAGCTATTTGATTTTTCAGGGGCGCGCCGCTGCCGGTTCACCGAAAGGCCCTCATGCTGGCGAATGATCTGGCTGTCGAGCTTCGTCCCCGGCCTCCCGGGGAAGCGGCCGATCTGGGGGTGCGCCTGGTTCAGCATTGCGCGGCTTCGATGGTGCGCACGGTGGGGCCACTTTACCTTGTGCTGGTTGTTGTATGCATGAACATGGCAGTTGTATCACCTTTCTTGCCGATGTTTCTGCTTTTTTGGCTCAAGCCTTGGCTCGACCGCAGCCTCTTGTTTGTGTTGTCTCGCGCCTTGTTTGGGCAGCCAACACGCTTTCGTGATTTGTGGCAGGCGCAGCGCACCGTTTGGTGGGCCTCTGTGTGGCGCACTTTGACTCTTGGACGATTGTCTTGGCGCCGATCCTTCACCCTTCCGATTGAACAGCTCGAAGGGCAGCAAGGCCAGGCTTTGCGGCTGCGTCGGTCGGCGCTGCTCTCTGGCCAGCAAGGAGGTGGCTATTTCTTGCAACTGCATTTTGGTGGGATGGAAAAAGTGCTGTTTTGCGCCATCTTGATCTTGCCCTGGGTTTTCTTGCCTTGGTCGATTTTGCCGGATGTTTTCGATGGAATGCTCCAGCAAGGTTCATCCATCGAGGCCGGCTTATTAGAGTCGGCCTGGCTGGTGGTGCTTTTGAATCTGGCTTATGCCTGTGTGGTGGGTTTTCTCGAGCCCTTTTTTGTGGGGGCGGGCTTTGGCCTGTACCTTAACCGACGCATCCAGCTGGAGGGCTGGGACATTGAGCAGGATCTCCGGCGTGCGTTCGGCTGACATGCTTCGCTTTGTCCTGATGCTTTTCCTGACATGGCCTGGCTTGGCCTGGACTCAAGCCCCTGCGCCGTCTAGCGCGGAAGTCCTGGAGGCCCGTCAAAAATTGACCTCCGACCCTGATTTGCATCCCAGAGAAACAGTGCGCAGCCTCAAGGCACTTGACAACCGTCAAAAGCCCCAATCATCGGAGGAATATGCGTGGATCGTGCTGATCGCGAAGGTGGCCCGAATATTAATATGGGGTTTGGGTGCCGTGCTGCTTGCTGTGCTGTTATGGAACATACAAAAATGGGTTCAAATCAAGGGGGTTGGGGGCAAGCTGCCTGGCTTGCCTGATCTGCCTGTCGAGGTGGGCAACCTCGACATTCGCCCCCAGAGCCTGCCTGAGCAGCCAGGCCAAGTGGCCTGGAACCTTTGGCAGCAAGGGGATCAACGGGGGGCTTTGTCCTTGCTTTACCGTGCCATGATTTCACGTTTGCTGCACGAACATGCGGTTCCCATCAAAGCCTCCAGCACCGAGGGCGAGTGTTTGAGTCTGGCGCGCCAGTTTCTTCCCTTGGCTCAATACACGTACGTTGAAACATTGATCCCGGCCTGGCTCACCACAATGTACGGCCATCAACAGGCCGACAGAGCCCTTGTGCAGCAACTCTGTGAGGGGCTGGATACCGTACTCAAGGCGGGCCGGATGATTGAGGGTGTGTCATGAGCAGGCGCTTGACATGGGGTTTGGGTTTCATGGCGGTGGCCTTGTTGCTGCTGGGCATGTGGGCCTACAGCAGGCTTGAGTTCGTCACCAAGGACATCGAATTGCCACCGCGTGGGGAGGCTGCGCGCAATCCGCTCTATGCCACGCAAACGTTGTTCAGACACCTGGGCAGCACTGTCATAAACCCCATCAAGGAAGCGAAAAAACCACTTCTCCCTGCGGCGGGGGGCATTTTCTACCTTGATGCCCCCTCACAGGCTCAGGCCTTGAATCAGGGCAGGGCTCTTGAGGGTTGGGTGGCCTCTGGAGGGCATTTATTGGTCAGCAGTCGCTGGGTTCAAAGCTTGCCACGTTCAGATCAAAACGCTTCAAACCCTTCTAAAAAAAACCAGGTTCGGCCGGAGCCTTTCATCTTGGCCTGGATTCCTGTGGTGGCCCAAGTGGAGTCAATCGGCCTCAAAGGCTGTAATACCTTGAGTGAAGGGGGTGAGTTTCAATATTACCCCAACCTGAAAAATTTGACTTTCTGCCTCAGCTTTTCACACACGCTAAAAACCCGCCAGCGGCCGCTCTGGGGCTTGCGATCCGGTCAGGAGTGGGTGGCTGTGCGTGTGCCATGGGGTCAGGGAAGCATCACGGTATTTTCAGAATGCAACTGTCGGGGGCCTGTTCAGGAAATTTTTTCAAATGCCGCCCTCGAGAAAGCTGATCACGCACTCATGGCGACAGCCCTGTTTCAAGCCGGGCCAGGCCAGAACATTTGGTGGGCGCATGACCCGCCCCAACGACCCAGTTTTATCAGATGGATTTGGCAGCAGGCCTGGATAGTCGTGCTGTTGTTTGGCCTGGCGGTGGTGGGCGGTCTGTGGCGAGGGGCTCGGCGCTTTGGCCCGCCCATGGCGTTGGCGCAGCCTGTTCGCCGGTCCATGGGTGAACAAATTCATGGCAACGCTGCATTTTTGCAACGACATGGGGGGCATGCCCTGCATGGTGCCACGCTGCAAGCGCTTGAGCGTGCAGCAAAAGCCTATGTTCGGGTGGACAAGAATGCCTCAATGGAGTCGCGCGCCCAGGCCATCGCCACCTTGACCGGCCTGCCCGCCGACAGGCTGGCAGAGGCGTGCTTGCCGCGCGACCCTTCCCGAACCCCGCATGGCCCCGAAGCACTCCAATTGCTCGAAATGGCCCGTCGTCGCTTGATCAAACTGTCCCCCGGCGCTCCTGCCCCAACACCCGCACCCCTCCCTTCTTCCGGAGCCTCCAAGCATGCCGATTCCCGCTGAACATCTGGCCCGCGCGGCCGAGTTGCTGCAATCTTTACGATCCGAGATCAGCCTGGCGGTGGTGGGCCAACGCGAGGCCATTGATCAATCCATTTCGGCTTTGGTGGCTTGTGGGCATGTGCTGATCGAGGGAGTCCCCGGGCTGGGCAAAACCTTGTTGGCCCGGGCATTGGCGCGTTGCCTTTCATTGAGTTATGCACGGGTTCAATTCACACCTGACCTGATGCCCTCGGACATCACCGGCCACACTATTCTTGATGCCAACCAAAAAACAGAATCCGGGCTGGGCAGCTTGCGTGTGCATCGCGGCCCTGTTTTTACGCATCTTTTGCTCGCCGATGAAATCAACCGTGCGCCTGCCAAAACCCAAAGCGCCTTGCTGGAGGTGATGCAAGAGTATCAAGTGACCCTGGAGGGCCAAACTCTGGCCTTGCCCCGCCCCTTCATGGTGATGGCCACGCAAAACCCGATTGAGTCAGAAGGCACCTATCCTCTGCCTGAAGCCCAGCTGGATCGCTTTCTCTTCAAAATCCAGATCCACTACCCCTCACTGTCAGAGGAGGCCGACATTGTTCAGCAGGCCACCCTGAATCTCACCGGCGATCAGCTTCCTTTGGGTTCTTTGGCCCCCAAACTCGACGAAAAAACGGTGCTGCAAATTCAAAAAATGGCGGCCTTGGTTCATGTGGAGACCCAGGTGGCTGACTATGCCGTGCGTATCGTGCGCACCACTCGTGAATGGCCTGGCCTGTCTCACGGCGCCGGGCCTCGTGGTGCCATTGCCTTGGTGCGTGCGGCGCGTGCGGCAGCCCTGATGCAAGGCCGAGATTTCATCACTCCAGACGACATCAAAACGCAAGTTTTGCCCACCCTGCGCCATCGGGTGATCCTGTCTCCCGATGCCCAACTGGAGGGCCATGGCGTCGATGAAATTTTATCGGCAGCCCTCAACAGAGTGAACGCACCGCGGCTGTCATGAGCTTGATCGCCTCGGCCCGTTACCGTCTGCCGTCGCGGGCGCTCGTCATGAACATTGCGACGGTGGCAGGTATGGGCGCAGTGGCCCGCTTGGCGGGTTGGCCGCTGGATGATCTGGTAGCTTATGCTTCAGCCGCCTGCGGCATCATGGGGGCATGGGTGGCGGCTGATCTCCTGATGGCTCGTCACAGGGGGGCCACACTGCAACTCGAAAGGCCCTTGCCTCACGCCTTGGCGATCGGCGTGCCGAAAGTGTTGTCCCTGACGGTCATCAATGCCAGCGCCTATGCTTATGATCTGACACTCTTTGATCAGCCCGATTCAACTATTGACTTTCACGGCCTGCCCCGGCGTGTTCAGGTCACGGCCTGGTCTCGGGTCACGGTGCAATACACCATCACCCCCCGAAGGCGCGGGCTTGTGATTTTCAACCCGGTAGAGCTTCGCATCCAAGGCCCGCTGGGCAGCTTTGAAAGTCATCATGGGTGGGGTGAAGCCCAAAGCCTGAGTGTGTTTCCCAATTTTGCAGCTGTGGCCCGATACGCCTGGCTTGCCGGTGACCGCCGTTTGTCCAGCATGGGAATCAAGGCCTATACGCAGCGCGGCATGGGCACTGATTTCAAGCAACTCAGTGACTACAAACCGGGCCACCCTGTTCGTCACATGGACTGGCGCGCAAGCCTCAAGCATCAACGCCCGATCGTGCGGGAGTTTCAGGATGATCGTGACCAATGCGTGTTTTTTATGCTTGACTGCGGACGGCGCATGCGATCTGATGAAAATTCTTATGCCGCAGAGGGAAGCCACTTTGATCAAGCACTGAACGCACTGATGTTACTAAGCTATGTGGCCCTGAAGGAGGGCGACGAGGTCGGTGCCTTCACTTTTGGCACACCTCCAGGGGGCCAGCGCCATTTTTCCCCACGAAAAGGGGCAGCCACCCTGAATCAACTGATGGCCCGGCTGCACGACCTTGAACCCGGCCCGACATACTCTGATTACTTGTTTGCATCCCAGGAAGTTCAACGCTTGCAACGCAAGCGTTCCCTGGTGATCATTTTGACAAATTTCCGGGATGAAGACTCCTCTGAGCTCAAAGCCGCCCTCGAACTTTTGCGTTCCAGGCACCTGGTTATTCTGGCCAGCCTGCGTGAGAAAGTACTTCGAGAGACCACTCACAAGCCCCTGCGCCTTGCCAGTGATGTCTACGATGTGGCCACAGCCCATTGGTTCAACGAGCGCCGCCAGCAGGCTTTCCAACGCCTCACCGGAGCCGATGCTTTATCGATGGATGTCGAGGCCCGGCAACTGCCGGCCGCTTTGGTCAACCGCTACCATGCCGTCAAGAAGGCTGGTTTGCTTTAAAAAGTCAATCCTGAATCTGAACCGGCACCCGGGGGGCCACGGCACACATCAATTCATAAGCCACGGTTCCGGCGGCATGGGCCACGTCATCCATGATCAGGCAGCTTGCGCCAGGCCCCTGACCCCACAGAGTCACGTCGCTGCCGACACGAGCTTGTGGAAGGCTGGTAATGTCAACGGTCAGCATATCCATTGAAACCCGACCCACGGTGCGTGTGCGTTGCCCAGCCACCAGAACTGGCGTTCCGGTGGGAGCGCTACGGGGGTAGCCGTCGGCATAACCACAAGCCACCACCCCGATGCGCATGGCCTGATCAGCCCTGAAGCTGCCGCCATAGCCCACTCGATCACCCGGATGAAGATCCTGGATGGCGATCAATTGACTGCGCAGGGTTTGCGCCGGTTGGAGACCCCAGTCAGTGGCGGTGTGGTGGGGGTGATCGGGGGATGACCCATACAGCATGATGCCGGGGCGAACCCAGTCGCCTCGCACAACGGGGTCTGCGCCGAATCGCAGCATGGCCCCGCTATTGCAACAGGAACGTTCGCCGGAGAGATCAGAGGCCATGCTTTCAAAGATGGCCCGCTGTGAAGCCACCGAGCTGGGGTGTGAAGCTTGCTCAGAACCTGGCACATCGGCCTCTGCGAAATGGGTCATGAGGGTGATTTGGTCCACCTGGGTCAAACCAGAAAGTCGCAGCCAGGCCGATCGAAACGCTGCCGGTCGAAAACCCAAGCGGTTCATACCGCTGTTCATTTTCAAGAATACATGGTGAGGCCAGGTGGTTTTATGCGCGGCCAACCAGTCGATTTGGTCCTCGCGGTGCACCACATGCCATAAATTCAGGCGCGAGCATACTTCAAGGTCGCGCGGCTCAAAACAGCCTTCAAGCAGCAAAATCGGGCCTCGCCATCCGAGCGACCGGAGACGCTGCGCCTCTTGCAGGTCCAGCAGGGCAAAGCCGTCGGCGCCTTGCAGGCCGATGTAAGCGTTTTCAATGCCATGCCCATACGCATTGGCTTTGACAACCGCCCAACATTGAGCATCCGGGGCGGCCTGACGGGCGCGGGCCAGGTTATGGGCCAGGGCATCGGTGTGGATGAGAACTTGAATAGGCCGGGGCATACTGATGAGCAATGAATGGCGATGGTGAAAAAACAGGGCTGCCGATGCGGGCCTCCAGGATCAAGGCCCATACCGTGCGTTCAGCAATAGGCTTTCAGGGGGGCTTGCCAGCATGCCGAGGCTCCGATGAAAAACGGCAAACTTCAAAAATTTCGACATGGCGCGTACACCCTGCCTGAAACAGCGGGTGGGCAGCCGCCCGGCTTTCGATTTCATTTTGCAGCGTCGCGCTGATCCCGGCCGGATGGGTGTAAATTTCCATCCAGGTGATGAAAGCGCTGTGAGGCTCATCGGCGCGCCGCAGCAGCTTTACCGACAAGTCTTCATGACCTTGCTGCAATTCATGTTGCAACCCCTCCAGCCAAGCCATCAGGCGTTCAGAGTGCTCGGGTGCCAGCTGATAGTACACGTAAAGTTCACGCATGGGCTGAGGGCCTGTTCGCACTGGCATCTTCAGTGTTAACAGCTAGGATAGATCATCATTCAAGCCGACGCTTCGTCCTGCGCAATTTTTTAATCCGGCACAAAAAATATTTACGATACCTCATGCCTTATTTGTGCGTCCCAAGGAACCTCTGCAAAACCCCTCTTGGCTGAGCACGCCTTTCCCCGATCGGGGAGGGATGCTAGGCGGATTTTGCAGCCTGTCGCGGGGGCGACAGGCAAAAAAACCAACGACACAGACCTCATTCAGAAAAGGATGCGATCGCCGCGAGGGGTTTTGCAGAGGTTCCTTAAGTGCAGTAAAATGGGTATTTTCAGGGCCTCTAGCTCATGCTTGGTTAGAGCAGCGGACTTAACAAGTGACCTCCTACAACTCACCAGAGCACGGAGAGCACAGATTGGGTTGCCTTGGGGTAAGTTAGCTCTGCCCCTTGGTAGAACTGCTCAAATTCGGGGAAACCTCTGTTGCGAAAGCAGCGTGGCAATCCCGAGCGAAGCTCTCGGTCAGAGAGAACGTGTAGAGACTGTACGGGCAGGTCGTAAAGACAAGAGACAGTCCAGACCACAAACCCGAAAGGGGTGGCGAAAGCCATAGTGGGTCAGCATAATCCGTTGGTGCCGGGTTCGACTCCCGGGGGGCCCACCATCAATTCAGTGAAATAGCCATGAGACATCTCATGGCTGTTTTTTAGGGTTGGCGGGCTTTGTTGCGCCACTCAAAATCAGCGCAAAATCACCCCCACCCCAGACGGAGCGATGCCATGGCATTCACAGGCACTATGACTGGTCGGCCAGGAAGCTTGATTCATGAAAGACACTCTTCGTCAACGATTGCAGCGCCTTCAAATGCGGCTGCGGGAACTCGACGCCAACCTGGCTGACCCCCTCATCGGCAGTGATATCCCTCGTTACCGCGCTCTGAGCAAAGAACACGCCGAAGCTGCCCTCCTGGTGGGCTATTTTGTGCGCTTTGAACAGCGCGAGCAAGACTTGGCCACAGCACAAGAGCTCTTGGCCGACCCCGACATGGCTGACATGGCCAAAGAAGAAATTCTGGCAGCCCAGAATGAAATGGCCTCTTTGCAGCGAGCCCTCCAGACGGCACTTTTGCCACAAGACCCTGACGACAGCCGGCCCGCTTTTCTGGAAATCCGGGCCGGCGCCGGAGGCGATGAATCAGCCCTTTTTGCCGCCGACTTGGCCCGCATGTATCTGCGATTTGCTGAACGACAGGGGTGGCGCACTGAAATTCTCTCGGAGAATGCCTCGGCCCTGGGGGGTTACAAAGAAATTGTTTTACGCATTGAGGGCGCCCATGTGTATGGTCAACTCAAATTTGAATCGGGGGGGCATCGGGTTCAGCGCATTCCGGCCACAGAATCCCAAGGAAGAATCCACACCAGCGCCTGCACGGTGGCTGTGTTGCCCGAACCCGACCCCGAAGAAGATATTCAACTCAACCCCGCAGATCTGCGAATTGATACCTTTCGCGCCAGTGGCGCAGGCGGCCAGCACATCAATAAAACCGACAGCGCCATTCGCATCACGCACTTGCCCACGGGCCTGGTGGCCGAGTGCCAGGATGACCGCTCACAACATCGTAACAAAGCCAAGGCCCTGAGCGTCTTGACGGCCCGGCTGCGCGATCAGGAGCGCTCGGCACGCGCAGCCGACGAAGCGGCCACACGCAAGAGCCTGATCGGCAGTGGCGACCGCAGTGACCGCATCCGAACCTACAACTTCCCCCAAGGACGGCTAAGTGATCACCGTATCAACCTGACGCTCTACAAGCTTCAGTTTATTCTCGACGGAGACCTCTCCGAAGTGATCGCTTCATTGCAAGCCACTCAGGCGGCCGAACAACTGGCCCAACTCGAAAGCGGAGAGGCCTCATTGTGAGCCTCAGCCTGACCCTGGCCGCTGCACTGGCCCAAGCCCAATCAAGGGGCCTTGACCGCCTGGATGCCCAATTGATCTTGGCCCATTTGCTGGGCCAAAACCGCACCTGGATCATCGCCCACGACGACACCCTGCTGCCTCACCAGCTTCAACCTGAATGGGAGGCTTGCCTGAAGCGGCGCAGTGCGGGCGAACCTTTGGCCTATTTGCTGGGAGAAAAAGAGTTTTATGGGCTGATGCTCCAAGTAGGCCCCCATGTTTTGGTGCCACGCCCCGATACCGAAACCCTGGTAGACTGGGCGCTGGAACACTTGGCCCGGCTGGCCCCCGATGCGCACATCCTGGACTTGGGCACAGGCAGCGGCGCCATTGCCGTGGCTCTCAAGCACGCGCACCCCCACAGCCAGGTCTGCGCGGTCGATTGCAGCGAAGCGGCCTTGAATGTCGCGCGCGCCAATGCCCAGCGAATGCAACAAAAAATTCAGTTCTATCAGGGCCACTGGTGGCATCCCTTGGCAGGCCAATGCTTTGATCTGGTAGTGAGTAACCCGCCCTATATTGCGGAAGGGGATCCCCACTTGGCTGCCTTGCGCTTTGAGCCCCTTCAGGCCCTCACCAGCGGAGCAGATGGCCTCAAAGACTTGCGCGACATCATTGCCGCCGCCCCCCAACACCTCAAACCCGGAGCCTGGCTGCTCTTGGAGCATGGCCATGACCAAAGTGCGGTCGTTCAAACACTGCTCACGCAGCAGGGCTTTGCATCAATTCAGTCGCGCCTGGATCAGGCTGGCCTGACTCGCTGCACAGGCGGCCGGTGGCAAAAACGCGACAAGGTCAATATTGTGAATTGATCGGTGTCATGCCCGCCTTTTTCTCTTGACTGCTCCCCCTTTTTAAGCGCAGCATGGAGCCATTGCCACATCGTTTTCAGGTTCATGGCGGAAATTGAGTGCCAATACCGCATGGCCTGATCATCTGGCGGTGAAATACCGCTTGAACCTTAAGTGAAGGGGGCACCCATGGGCAGGGCTTCAGGCATTATCTGCGGGGTTTGGGTTGTTCTTGGGCTACCGGCTCATGCCCAAGAGGGTTCGGGCCTTATTTTGGGTGAGAATTTTCGGGGCAGTTCGACACCCATGACAAGCCAGTTCATGAGATCAAGTGGTTTCCAACAAAGCCATCGCCTTGTGGGTCAATTTCCCCTGACCTCTTTCAACCCCTCCATCCCGGAAGGCATTCGGCTCACCGGAGGCCTCACCTGGGGTGCCAGCCCTTTACTGAGCCCACATGAAACGCTCAGCAATACGACCACCCGCATTGAGCGTCACCTCTTGAACCCGAACATTCAGCCACCTCTTGACAAGCAAACCTCAGCCTTTATCGGGTTCGGCTACACTGCGGCGGCATCGATGCCCTCCAACTGGCAACTTCAGGCCGACTTAGGCGTCACCATCACACTGCCCGCAGCCCCCAAGCCAAGCGATAAACCGGGGGGCCTTGAAAATACTCTGCGCGACCTTCGCCTCGACCCTTCGATGCAGGTGCGCTTGTTCTATTCTTTCTGAACACCTTCAATACAAGCGCCCCTGACGATAGTGGGCGTGAGTTTTGCGCGCTGCCTGGCTGGCCAAGGCGCCCAGTGAGCGTGCCGCATGAGCATGACAAATCGCCAACCCCAAGGCATCTGCGGCGTCCGGGCCGGGCAAACCCGGAAGGCTCAGGAGCCGTTGTACCATGTGGCGCACTTGATCCTTGGCGGCTCGTCCGTAGCCGACAACCGCTTTTTTCATCTGCAAGGCAGTGTATTCACTGACCTCCAAATTCCCCATTACCAAAGCCGTCAGTGCCGAACCTCGAGCTTGACCAAGCAAGAGGGTTGATTGCGGGTTGACATTCACAAAAACAATTTCTGTGGCAGCACAATGGGGTTGATAACGGGAGATCACCTCGCTCACGCCCTCGAAAATGATCTTCAAGCGCAAAGGCAGTTGCCCACCGGGAACCGACCCCGTTTGAATGGTGCCACTGGCCACATAAACCAATTTCTGCCCCTCAGCCTCAAGCACCCCAAAGCCGGTGGTTCTGAGGCCAGGGTCAATGCCGAGGATGCGCATGGGGGTTCATAGGATGGATGGAACTTTCATTCAACTGCCATTTTACTGATCCAGGAAATTTTCGAAAAAAATATCATCCTGGTTATAATAGAAAGTTTTTTGACCTTGCCGCACCCGTGTCCGACGCTTCAGGGCGGCTTCCATCCACAGGAAATCACAAGGAGATTCCATGCGTCACTACGAAATCGTGCTCTTGATCCACCCGGATCAAAGCGAGCAAGTTCCTGCCATGCTGGAACGCTACAAGGGAATGATCGCCAATGCCGGCGGCAAAGTTCACCGGCTCGAAGATTGGGGCCGCCGCCAATTGGCCTACCAGATCCAAAAACTGGCCAAGGCCCACTACCTTTGCCTCAATATTGAGTGCAGCAAACAAACCTTGCTTGATCTTGAAACCGGGTTCCGCTTCAATGATGCCATTTTGCGTCACCTGACGGTGCTCAAGCCCAAGGCCGAGACATCGCCTTCGGTCGTCATGAAGTCCGTTGAAAAGGAAGACGCCCGCAAGTCCCAGCAAGATCAGCCCGCCTGATTGCCGGGAATTATCCCTTCACATCAAAGCATTTTTGTGCTGAATCGCCTGGTGCTGAGTGCAGAAGTTATTGAAAAAAATGCGATGCGCTACACACCGGCTGGTTTGCCGGTGCTTGATTTGACCTTGAAGCATGAATCTGATCTCATGCAAAACGATCAAGTTCGGCGTATCGTGTTTGAAATCAAGGCTCGTGGTATCGGTGATATCACCCAAGCTCTGGAGCAGCTCGAATTGGGTCGGTCTCAGGGTTTTGTGGGGTTTCTCGGTGCGCAGCGCAATGGCCGTGGCATCGTGTTTCATATCACTGAATTGGGCCCCCTGAGTCCTGGCTGATTCGCTCGGCTTACTTCAGAATTTATATTTGCAAGGAATTTTAAAAATGGCTCCTCCTCGCGGAAAAGGCAAGTTTTCCAAAGATCGTAAACCCAAGCGCAACACCCAAACCTTATTGTTCCGCCGCAAGCGCTTCTGCCGCTTCACCGTCACCGGGGTCACCGAAATCGACTACAAAGATATCGATACCCTGCGTGACTTTATCGGAGAAAACGGCAAAATCACCCCCGCCCGCCTGACAGGCACGCGTGCTTTTTTTCAACGTCAACTCACGACTTGTATCAAGCGCGCCCGTTTCTTGGCCTTGCTTCCCTATAGCGATCAGCATCGCACCTGAGGTTTCACATCATGCAAATCATCTTGCTGGAAAATCTTCCCCACCTTGGCAAACTCGGTGATATCGTCAGAGTCAAGGATGGCTATGCCCGTAATTTCCTGATTCCCACCCGGGCAGCCCGTCGCGCCACCGAAGCCGCGATTAACGAATTCAAACTCAAGCGAGAGGAGCTCGAAAAGGCAGCGGCTGACAAGGCCCGTGCAGCTCAAGCTCTGGCCGAAAAACTCAATGGCCTCAGCATTCAAATCATCCAGAAAGCCGGGGTTGATGGTCGCTTGTTTGGTTCTGTCACCAATGCTGACATCGCTGAGGCCTTGGCTCGCCTTGACCTGAAGGTGCTGAAGTCCCAAGTTCGCATGCCCCAAGGCCCGCTCAAAACCCTCGGTGAGCATGAAGTCAGCGTGGCTCCACACGCTGATGTCCTTGCTCAAATCAAGGTCGTGGTGGTAAACGAAGCCCACTGATTTTCAAACGGGTGTCAAATTCCAAAAGCCGGCTTTGCCGGCTTTTTTTGTTTATCAAAATGCCTGGCTGCCATGCGGATTCGGCCCAAAAAACCCCTGGATCCCCATAGAATAAGCGCCCCATTCGCGCACAGATCTGCGCTTGTTTGATCTCATCACGCTTTTTCACGCCCACATCGCCCGAGTCCGGGCCTGAAGCAGGCACCAAAAAGAGGGCCAAGGCCCAGGCGGGCAGCAGCCACAGCGCAGCTTGTGGCCTGCTGCATCGCTGATGGCGTGTCATGCGTCCCTGATGCCCCCTTTGAGCCAGTATTGATTCTCCAGACTTTCATGCCAATATTTATGCAGGTTGGAGGGGTTTTGCAGAACCCCCTAAACAAGGGGAAACAAATTTTATCAAAATTGGTTAAGCTGATATGGTCAATCAAAGCATTCGTTACAAAATTTCCTGAGAATCGAAATTCTCTGCAAGAAAGCAAGTGAAGGAATCTAGTTGATTGAATTTTTTGCTTTTCATATTCAATGGGAGTTTATTGATGAATATGCCGCTCAGGTTAGGTCTTGAAAATAAGGTTGAGAATAAAGTTGAGAATAATATTGATTTTAAAAATAAAGATTTGAATTATTATTCAAAAGCAATCCCGTATGTTATCGAAAAAGCTATTTTTAACGCTCCTGCAGAAGTCGCAGAAAGACTGAAGAGTCTTTTAAAGCCTGAAACAATTGCTCTTTTGGCTATTATTGGAGCAGGGCTTGCCAACCCAGTAACAGGGCCAGCGGTTGCAGGAGTACTGACCGTTTTGGGCTTTGCAGATCTGGTAAACTCTTTAAACACTCTTGTAAGGGGTGTGGCCGATGCCCGCAGCTTCGAAGATTTAGACAATGCAGCAAAAGTTGGCAGTCAATTAATCATTGATGCTGTAACAAAGGCCGCTGGCGCTGCAATTGGTATTTTGATACACAGCAAAAAAATAATAAATGCAATTCGCCAAACAAATCCAGAAATGGCTCGAAAATTACAAAAGATTATTGAGAAATTACCTCAGATTCCAGAAAAACGTCTTAACCTTCCACAACTCATCAGGAAAAATAATCTCAAAGCCATTAAAAATACACTTGATCCAAAAATCATCAATGAGATAATCAAGACTGTGGAGAAGGCAGATCTTTCCAAGATCCCCAAAAACCAACAGGACGCTTTTCTTATAGCCCTTCTCAATAACGTATCAGACGGTGATATTTCTCGTATAGCTTCAACACCTATTGGAAAAGCCATCGACAAGTTGTTCAATGGCAACAAGACCGGGGAGGGGCCCCTGTTGACCCTAAATCAGTTACTTACTGAGCCGAGCCTAGAGACTGGCTTGAGTCGCAGCATTGAATTTTTATTGAAAAAAGGAAATAGAAAGGAGATAAAACAAACTTACGAAACTCTGCATGAATTAAGTAAGTTTCTTCATGAAAATGGACTTTCTGGTACACGAAAGGGCTTTGAATTAGATAATGATTTATATAAAATAGTAAATTCAATGTTGCATGAATTATCAGGAAAAAAATTTGATATTAATATTACCAAGAGTACTCAGCACCCTCCAAACGCTCAACCTGGGAAAAGAATTATGGTAATACCGGGCGAGCCCGTCCCCTCTTGGAATGATGACTGGTATTCAACAAAAAAATAAGCCAACTCGTTGATCTTCCTTGATAAATACCGCGTGGTCGCAAAGCACGCCCAGATACTGCGGCCATGCGCCACATTAATACATCGAAAAATAGCAGGCGGGCAGCAGCCACAGCGCAGCTTGTGGCCTGCGGCATCGCTGATGGCGTGTCATGCGTCCCTGATGCCCCCTGAATGACGCGCGGAAATCAACGGAGGCTGAAAACAACACAAGCCGACGAGCATTCGGGAGAGGTTTGTGCGCTGCTGCTGTCAGGGGCAGAGGGGGGAATGGCCCCTGAAATGACAGGCGACAGTGTAAACACCCGCTCGCTCGGAATTTGCGCGCTCAAGATGGATCGGACGGTATGGGCTCGTTGTTGAGCCAATTCTTGCCATTCGGCCTCGCCGGGGACGATGGTGGCCAGTAACAGAGTTTCCATTTCTGTGGCAGGAATTTGTTTGCGCAGGCCCAAGGCATTGCGGGGTGGCTGGATGATGGGTGTTTTGTCGTAAAGCCGCTGAAGCCACAAGGCATAGTCTTTCTCGCTCCAATGGCGCGGGTTGGGATCAAAGCTGTCTGATGCGGCGCCATCTTGATGGCGAGCGGCCAGAAGGCGCTCCATGAGCTGGCTTTTGCGCCATTCACCAAGTTCAAGGTGGGTGTGAATGTGAACGGCCAAGTCGAGCTTGAGGGCGGGCCGGTCTTTCAATGATTGGGCCAATTTTTCCAGTCGGGGCAGGGCCTCGGGTGACAATTCAGCCGTCCCCGGGATGAATTCGGCGCTGCTCAAATCAGCCTCGCCCGAGCCGAAGATCGAGGCCAACAGGGTGAAGGGGGAAGAGATGGTTTTTTTGACAAGGTTGAAGAGCGCCTTTCCCACCACGGACCCCACTGAAAACTGGGGGTCATTCAAGGAACCGGAAACCGGCAGATGAAGCTTGATTTCACCTCGGCTGTTTTTGAGAAGGGCGACCGCAAACAGGACGGGAAGCTGAGTGGCCTTGGGGCTCTCGACACGTTCGCCGAAGGTGAGCTGGTCAAGAAAAATCGAGTTTTGGGCTTCGAGCCGACCTTGCTCAATGCGGTAGCTCACTTCCATGGACAGCTTGCCGCGAACAATCGGGTACCCTGCATATTTGGCAGAATAAGGCGAGAAGGTCGGGAGGTCAATGCCACGCGCTTTGGCCGTGAGGTCAAGAAACAGCGAGTCACCGAAAGGCTTGATTGTTCCTTCGGCCAGTAAGGGGGCATCGCCTTCAATGCGGCCCTGAAGCTGAAGTTGCGCCGGGGGGGCCGCCATCGATAATGAGGAGAGGGTGGCGTTGAGGTCCGTGATGGTGGTGTGGTATCGGGGTTGGATGTAGAGGTCCGTGAAATTCAGTCTGCCCCCTGAAATACGGATGCCGCCAATGGCCCATTGGGGCGATGTGGACAAGGCCTTGGCTGGTGTGGCTGTGGGCGTGGAAGGGTCGCGCTGAAGCAGGTCCTGGAGGTTAAGACGCCCTTGAGGGTTGATGACGATTTTGGCGAACAAGTCTTGAATTTCGAGGGCCTCAATATTCACCTGATCTTTCGATGACGGATGGAGGGGGTGCAGGTCGATGTCCAGGCCCTTGGCCTTCAATTGGCGCCAGCCAAGGAAATTGGCTTGGGTGTGCGGTTCGCGGGTGTCAAGTGTGTGGATATTGCCTGTGCCTGTCAAACGAAGGCGAACATCGGGTGTCGTGGCAGACTCGACCCCAAGGTGCCCGTCCAGATCCAGGTATCCTGTGGCTAAATCAAGGTTCAGGGCGGTCGAGAGGTAGGGTTTGAGGGCATTCAGGTTGAGGTTTTTCAGTTGAATGTCGGTATCGAGGCGGCCTGATGTGGGCTCGCTGCGGCCTTGCACCGCGATGGCTCCGCCACTTTTGATTTGAGTTTGCAAATCAAATGCCAGGGCTTGGCTCGGTGAGCTGGAGAGGGATTGAACTTGGCCCTGAAGGCCTTCGAGGGTCCAGTCTGTCGGGGGCTGGGTGGACTCGTCGCGCCAGTGAGCGCTGACATCAGAAACATCCAGGCGATCAAGTTCGAATTTCCAGGGCTTTTCTGGCGTGACAGGGCTCGCTGGGAGGGGTTCGGGCAAGGCTGCCGTGTGGCTGGCGAGCGCGGCAATCCGGGCTTGAAAATCAATGGAGCCATCGGCCTGCCGCTTGAGCTGAAGTTGCGCACCATTGATCTGGGCCGATGCCACTGTGACTGATTTTTGTACGCTGTCGGCTTGGAGCCCGTTCAGCAACATGTGATGAATCGACAGCGGGGCGGGGGCATCGCTGCGCCCTTGGATTTCAAGTTCAACCAAGGCCGCTCGGGCCGCTTGGGCAGACCACTTCGGGCCCCCTGTGGCAAAATCAAGTTGCAGGCCCAAGCCCTCCAGTTGCGCTTGGGCCAGGCTCAAGCCTTGACCGGCAGGGCCGGTGATCTGGAGAGACTGCCACAAAACATGCCCCTGGGCTTGAAGCGACAAGGCCTTTTGATGGGGTGGTTCCTGAGCTTGCCCGGGGCTTTGAATGCGGCTGGAGTGGTTTTGCAGCGAGAGCTTCCACTCGGCATCCAGCCGGCCTTGCTGAATCGACCAGGGCATGAGGGCGCTGGCATTTTTGAGCGCATCGGCCACATTGAGGCCCTTGATCACCACAGTCAATGAGGCTTCTGGAGCGGCCGCAAACGGCTTGGCCTGAGCCGACCACTGAATTTCGCCACCGTGCAAGCGAGCGGTCAAGCTTGGGGAGATGGCTTGGTTTTGGGGGTCGGTGAGGGTGGTGATTGAAGGAAGCAAAAACTCAATGTCTTCGATCGCGTGCTGGCTTCCCTGATGCTGATCATCAAAATGAATCGTACCGCGGTGCAGCTCAAGGTCTCGAATCAAAAAACGCGCAAGCGCTGTGGGAGAGCCGGTGCGCGGAGCGCCCCATTGGGCGGCAAGATCAGACACATTGAAGCTCGTGTCGGGTCGGCGCACCAGGTTCAGTCGGGGTTCAGTGAGGGTGACCCGGTCCAGGATGGGCGCCATCGCCATCAAGGATCGGGCCGATACATCAATGAATATCTGTTGTACTGACAACAGGGCCTCAGAGCCTGGGGCCGAGTCTTGAACCGAGACCTGATCCAGTGTCAGTCTCAGTTGAAAGGGGTTGAATTGAGCGCTTTGAATGCTGACCTGCCGCCCCAGTTGCACCGAAACTTCGCGCGCCACAGGGCCTTGTAGTGCCCAGGGTACCCAAAAAACCAGGCTAGTTTGAATCAGAAGGCCAACAGCGATGATCCACGACAAGCGCTTGAGGGCGCGTGCCCAAGCACGCAAAAGGCGCGAACGGGCAGGCGGTGATGGTTCGTGGGGCAGGTGGCTTGGCGTGGACAATGGCGGTTCAAGGGAAGGGTTCATGGCGTCCATCATGGACCTTGATCAGGGTGGGGTGCGGCCAGGCGGTGCTTGGCTGTGGTGAGGCCTGGCCGGCTTCGAAGGCTTGCTGGAAAAGGGGCACGGTGCTTTCGGGCAGGTCTCCCAGGCCCCTCACCACGCAGACGCCCTCAGCGCCTTGGCGGGCGGCTTGCTCAAGCTGCCAGGCGTCAAGAATGCCGCCAATGGCCACCACAGGCCGGGGAGACATCTGGCACCACCAGGCCAGGTTGTTGAGGCCTTGGGGCTGCCAGGGCATGTCTTTGGTGGTGGTGGGCCACACTGGGCCGCAGGCAATATACCGGGGGTTCAACACGCTGGCGCGGCACAACTCCCAGAGGCTGTGGCTGCTGATGCCCAGCGAGAAATGTTGTGCAAGCTGGTCACGCTGCTCGTCGGTGAGCGCGAGCAAATCTTCCTGGCCCAGATGCAAGCCGTCGGCACCGCACGCTAAAGCGTCTTGAAAATGATCATTAATGAACAAGGTGGCCTGAACGCTGCGGCTGGCATGGATAGCCTCTTGAATGGCTTGCCGGAGTTGCTGAGGCCCGCCGCTGGCTGGCATGGCGGATGTTTTGAGTCGCAACTGAACCGTGCGAACCCCTGCCTTCAGAACGGACTGTAAACGTTCAGGAGAGTCCACAATCGCGTACAGCCCCAAGGGGGTGCTGTCGTGAACTCGGGACGGCGCAGGAAAATGCGGGCGTGTGCCCCAAGACAATCGAGGCAAGGTGGCCTGATCAAAAATAAAATCGGGCCGCGCCTGAACCGGGCCGGCCCCCGCCCCAACGCCCCCGATCGCTTGAGCATGCCGCAGCGCTTGCCAGGTGGCCATTTTGGCCAACACGAGGGCATCGGCACTGACAAAGCCACGCGCCAAGGCCGATGCTGCCGCAGTCGCGAAAGTGCAGCCGGTGCCGTGGTGATGGGCGGTGTTCAAGCGGGGTGACGCCAGCCAGCCATGAGCCTGGGGCGTGGCCAGCCAATCGAGGGCCAGTGAAGGGCCGCCTGAAGGGGGCCTGGTATCTCCGCCGGTGATGCACACAGATTCGCAGCCCTGTTGCCGCAGGGCCTCGGCTGCTGCCGGAATGTCTTCGAGGGGTTGCTTGCGCCCCAGCAGCCGGGCCGCCTCAAACTGATTCGGGGTGAGCAGCGTTGCGCGTGGCAAAAGGTGCTCAACGTAAGCGCGAAGCGTCGGGGTGTCAGCGAAAGAGGCCCCGGTGCTCGCGCCTAAAACGGGGTCAACCACCAAAGCCAAAGGGCCGTTTTGTCGCAAGCGGTCAACCCACTCGGCAATGCATTTGACTTGGGCCGCATCACCAATCAGGCCGGTCTTGATGACTTGAGGGGGCAGGTCTTGGGCCAAGGTTTCCAGCTGGGCATTCAAGCATTCAAGCCCGACCAAATCAAGCCGTGTCACCCGTATTGAATTTTGGGCGGTGATGGCAGACACCACGGGGCAAAGGTGAACTTGCAGCGCCTCGGCGGCCCGTTGATCGGCAGACAGGCCGGCACCGCCGCCGCTGTCGGTTCCGGCGATGCTCCAGACGATGGGTCGAGACGAGGGAGCCATAAAATCAGGCTTGTAAGTGTTGTAAGTGCTGTGGGGACTGAAGGAAGTCAAGTGACCATAAAAGGTTGGCCCCCCACTGGCGTGCTGGCCACCGCAAAATCTTGCGGTGCCATCATTCCTGCCAGAAAAGCCGATCGCCCTGCTTCGATGGCCTGACAAAAGGCACCCGCCATACAGACAGGGTTTTGAGCGTGCGCCACGGCCGAGTTCAGCAAGACAGCATCAAAGCCCATTTCCATGGCCTGAGCCGCGTGCGATGGGGCACCGATGCCGGCGTCAATAATGAGCACGCTATCGGGCAGGCGTTCGCGCAGGGTGCGCAAGGCAAAGGGGTTGAGCAAACCTTGCCCGGAGCCAATCGGTGCACCCCAGGGCATGAGCAGGGCGCAGCCGGCATCGAGCAGGCGGCGGCAGGTGATGAGATCTTCGGTGCAGTAAGGAAACACCGTGAAGCCGTCGCGCACCAAGTGTTCAGCGGCCAAGACCAATTCGAAAGGGTCAGGCTGCAAGGTGTGTTCGTCGCCCACCACCTCCAGCTTGATCCAATGGGTGCCATAGAGCTCGCGTGCCATGTGAGCCAGCTGGATGGCATCCCGCGCGCTGCGACACCCTGCCGTGTTTGGCAGCAAGTGCGCCCCCTGCTTTTTGAGGGTGTGCATGATCTGCGTCATGAAGCCGTTGTCGCCCGCGGCGGCCAGGGTACGTTTGAGGCCCACAGTGACAATTTGTGAGCCTGAAGCCTCAATGGCCTCACTGAGGTGCCGGGGTGAGGGGTAGCCTGCACTGCCAATTAGAAATCGACTGCTCAGCGTGATCGGACCGACACTCCAGGTGTCTTGAGGCTGCGGGGGCATGGTGCGGAAAGTCATGGTTGACTTACCCGCCCACGATCGGTTGAAAGAACAAAACCTGATCGCCCGGGCGCAAAAGGGTGGCAGCTCGTTGGGCGCGAGGCACGAAAGACTGGTTGACAGCCGTCGCCACGGCTTGCTCGCTGTGGCCCAAAGAGCAGACCAAATCGGCCAAAGAGGTGCCTGCAGGCAACTCATGCGCTTGACCATCCAGCTCGATCGTGAAGCCATTGGTGGCAAGAGGGGTATTCATCAACAAACACCTTACGGGTTGAGGGGAGCCAAGGACGTGGTTTCAAAAGAAGAGGGCTATCCTATTGGTGATTGACATCCATAAGATTGAGGCCACTGGCCAAACGGAGAGATTGATCCCCAAAGCGATCACATTCGCTTTTCTCCCTATTTTAGGGTCATCGCCCCCCGACATACGGCCATGCTCCCGGTCATGCCGGGCGACCACGCTGTCATGCTCCGCATTGTCGCAGCATCTCGACACTGTCATGCTGAGCGCAGTCGCAGCATCTCTCAACCTACCATCAGAGATTGAAAAAATTTTTGCTGCAAGTTCTTGATTTTACTGAGGTCACGACTTCAATCGTTATTGCCCGGTGAGTAAATGGTTTTCAGCACCAGGTAAGGGTCGAAGGCCACAGGCGGCCCTGCCGGACGCCCTGTACTGTCATATTTTTGTAGCGAGAAGGTGAAGAGATTCTGGACAGTACCTTCAATGGCATCGCCGTCGCGCCGTGCATACGCCTTGTACAGCTCATCGACGAGGTCCTGCACCTGTTCCAAGTTGAGGTCCTGCGCCGGGCTTGCCTGCAACTGGGATGCGCCGCTCGGGGTACGGACCCAAATGGAAAAATTGCGCAGATCTTCCGGATGTTCAACCCTTTGCAGGTAGTGTAAATTAAATAGAATGTCTCCCGTCATGCCATTCAACGCATCAGCCTGTGGGTCGTCGGGATCAATCGGTGCACGGCTATAGGGGCGCCCTAGGCCGGAGGGCAAGGGGTTCCCCGATGGATGCGAGTGGGCCAGATCAATCGGCTGCAATCTCAGTTGATTTTGTTGGGCCCACCACTGTGCAATATCAATATTTATATTGTTGAGCTGGCTCCGCACACTATTTTCCTCACCGGCGATCAGGCTGACCAGATACACATTTTTTTTGCTGATGCCGGGGTCGGCCACTCGGGCGACCAGGATGCTCAGCTCGCCCGTCAGCCCTGGCTGTGCCATAAGCCGGGCGACCTCTTGGTTGGCGCGCTCCACCGAATCAAAAAACGCATGTTGCTTGCCAGGGTAGCGAACCATCTTCCCCGGCGGCTTGACATTGCCCCGCAAGGGGTATGTGGCAAGGAATTGCATCGAAGGAAAGTAGCTTGCCTTATCTTTCAGAAAATATTGCTGCCACAGTTCGTAATACTTGTTGAACGCTTGTTGATTCGCATTCTTTGTGGCATCGATCGTCTTGACACCAGGCTTCGTGACCCTTGATTCAAGCAGCTTGACCCCTACACCATTTCGCCGCGCCCAAGCCTCAACCTGTTGCTTTTGCTCGATTTGAATTTGCCTGCTGACTTCGAACAATTGCCCTGGCCAGGCGCTCACCAGATAGCTTTTCTGTTTGTCGCCACCTGGGTGGCTGACCTCGAAGATATCCACAGCCAGCGCACTGGCGCGCGTTTTGCCCGCCCTAACTATAAGATTTGTAACGCTTTGCTTGGCCGCATCCAGCGAACCAAAAGCGGCGTGCATGGGTGTCCATAATCGATCACCAACAGGCCGTTGGCCTTCTACGTAATACAGCAGGATTTGCGGATTCAAATCACCACGACTCAATTGCCGGCTGAGGAGATTGTAATAATCTTGTTCATCAATGAGATCCACATTGCCACGCTGGGTTTGGGGTGGGGAAAGATTGTCGTCAGGCGGCCCGGGGGGCTTCTTCTCTCCCTCAGGAGATCTTGCTGAAATCAGAGTGAGCTTCTTCTGCTCTACCTGAAGAGGTTTTCTTGGAACCTGAGGGGTTTTTCTTGGAATCGGAGTACGTTTTTGTGGTGTGCTTGGCTTGGTCAACCCCGAATTTCCCGATGCCTGCATCCACGCCTTGATTTGCCCCAAGGTACGCACTTTGCCAGAGGCGATCTCTTTTGCCACCGAAGCCAGTTTGGCCCCGGCCTTGGCTGCGCCAACAGCGCCAATCACCAGCAGCACCGCCTGCACAAGCAGT
>JBKDQE010000069.1:0-17730 GCA_046342195.1 Burkholderiales bacterium | reverse complement strand
GCTCCAACATCTCCAACCGCTGCCGAATGGCCTCTTCACTCAGCTTGATACGCCAGGCCTTCATCACTCGCTCCTCTTCAAAAGAGCGTGACCTTCTCATTCAGTTGGAGGCTTGGGAAGATGGGTTGCCCGCGTGCTTACCGTCTAGCCGACCAATTCGTGAGGACGTCTGCTTTGTGTTCTTGGACATCGCTGCTCCTTTTACATCAGGATTTGGAGACGGGCCGGAACGGCACCACCTTGTTGCCTTGGGCTGGTTGATCATCAACCTGCTTCTGGGTTGTTTTCAGTCGCGCAAACTCAACGACATTGGTTTTGCCCTGGAAGTAGCCTTCTGGCAATCCGGCAAGTGCTTCAACGTCGCCCGCAGCCAGTCCAATGTGCCTCGGGATGGCTTCTAAGGGCATGACCTTTTCTTCGACCAGCAGGTCAATGGTGCGACGAAGCAGGCGTGGCTGCTCTGGTCGACGGTCCTCGTCCCCGGGTTCCGATTTAGCACCCCACCGAGTAGAGCGACGCTTGAAAAGCATCAGCGCGTCATCTTCATCCAGCATCTCAAGTGCCTTGAGCCGCATGATGATCGCTGCTGCCGATACGCCCCAACGGCGCTTCAGCAGCAACAAGTCATCCAGAGTCGGAGGCACGCGAACTTCGCTGGCGAACGTTTCAGCGGGCAGCAAAAATGCGCCTGCGAAACGGTGTGCCTGCGCTTCCATCATTTTGTGGCGCGCGTTGTCTGTCGTGCGCTGAATGTGACGATGCAGGATCAGATGCCCGACCTCGTGGGCAAGATCGAAGCGACTGCGGTACCCATTGTTTTTGTCGGCGGACAAGAGAATGAGCGGCCGCCCCAATGCTTCACTCCAAGCCGATAGCCCTTCGATCTGAGCGATGCCGGTTTCTTCCCGGACGACGATCACTCCAGCGCCTTCCACTGCCAGCGCCAAGTCTTGAATCGCCGAACGGCCCAAACGCCACAGGTCACGGCATTCGCTGGCAGCCTTCTCGATGTCCTCGTTTGTGATCTCTTCTGGATCGGTGTAATCGCGAGAGGGCAAATTGACATCGGGGTAGTCAACGTACTCCATCAGGGCAACCGCCACGTCCTGAGCCCACTCAAGGCGGGCCTCCAGCATGGCTCGTGCAGCGACGTGCGCTGACGCGTTGCTGCGAAAAAGCGGCAACGACAAATTCGCCCCGGGCGCACGCGTAAACCATTCCGGCGTGACATTGACCACACCAGCAAGGCGTTCAAGCGCGTCACGCTCGGGCGCTTGCGCTCCTGCGCGCCACTTACTGATGGTCGCCGGAGACACATCGACCATCGAGGCCAGCTGGACTTGAGTCAGACGACGGGCCGCAAGAATTTGGCTAAGTCGATCTTTCTGAAATCCTTGTACACCGCCCCTGCTCATGATCCTGTTCCGTCTTTGTCTTGTTGTTTGCCAATGTTCTTCTTCAGCTTCGGCACAGCCAAATCGTCCTGGCCTGCTGTCGGCTGCTGGTCATAGTGCTTGATGAATGCGTCAATGGGTTCCTGGAAAAGCCAGCCTTGCATGTGGCGATCTGGAACCGCGATTTCGATAGAGACGGGTGTGTCCGGCTGGCTGTAAAGCGATCCTGCAAAGCAGGCCACGACGAACACAACCGCTTGGGATGGCTCCACGTAGCCTGAAAAGAGTCCGGGTTTTACCAGCGGCTCGATGGCTGCGTTCGCCAGGGACATCTGTTTTCGGGTTTCGCTACGCCGCCCGCTGTTCCAGACCCCATACTTGGTGTTGAACCGTGCCAAGGTAAAGATCCCAGACCGGCCTGTGACGATCTGATTGCCGCGTAGCGGTGAAGGAGATGCGTCTGCAACGGCGAGTGCGCGATGGAAGGACTCGTTCATATGGAAGTGGCGCAACTGCCCCACCACGCTGGGCAAGTGCCCGTTATCCATCCCTCGCGCTGCAGCATAGGCACGTTGAGCTCCGACCAGCTTGGCGTCTTCGAGGCCCATGACAAGCTCACGCGGAATATTCCTCACGAGCAGGTCATGGATCGTTTCTTGGTTCGGCTGGGCCATTGGCAACTCCGTCATCGGGTTTCGTTCAAGTGGATTCTATCATCAAATAGTTTCGCTTAAAAGAGAATTCTCAACAAAATGATGCGATTAAGGCTGTAGTCACCGAGACTTGTAGAGGCCAACCAGACAGGAACGCATCGATCTTGAGTCCGCGACTTCAAAGGTTTGGCCACTTCACATGCTGAAACCTGATACGTCGTGTAGCATCGGGGCTTTAGCGACCTGCAGCGAGAGTCTCGAGGCGGTCAGTCACTTTTGCAGTCAACTGCTGGAGCCCCTCACCGTTGTTGAGGTACTGGATGTAACGCAGGTGACGGAGATCAAACGGAACGTCATCAGCGGACTGGGTAATCAAGATGACATCCTTACCCAGGGAGTGCGCAATTCCGGCCTCGTAGAACACGTTTGCATTCTTTCCGGTCAGATCGCAAATCACCACGCTCGATTTGCAGATCAATGAAACCACATCCTGAATGATCGCATCGTGGTTCCAGATGTCATCGGCCCTTTTGCACTTTTTCCCAACTGCTTCAGCCGCCGCACCCAGTGCTGCGTAGACACCGTCAAAACCCGCGCTAAAAGGCATCATGGCTGACACCATCCGATTATTCGCAGGCTCAGAGCTCAGCTGAAATACTTTTGGCGTCGGCAGATCACTGTATAAATTCCGCAGCAATGCTTTGTAAAGATCAGCGTCCTTTATTGCCCAATGTGTCCGACTGAACTCAAATTCTGCGATCCCAAGCTCCCGGGCCATCCGCAGCAGTGACGAATTCGGAATCGGACGGATGGCGGGATCAACCGCATATTCGATTTGAAAATCTGTGCCGGAAAGTTTGAGCTGCGTGATGGTTCCGACATGCGCAACCTGGTTTCCTGCGCCCTGAGTTTCGGACATAAACAACGTAGGCAGTTTTGCCACCGCATTGATATCCAGAATTTTATTCGGCATGAAGCGCTGAGCAATGGCGGCGTCGGTGTACTCCAGTACGCGGCCACTGCCAAACGAGTCACGATGTGGCTCCCAGCCACCGCCCGAAACGATCAAATTAAACATCCATCAATCCCATCACTTGAGTTCGTACCAAACACCACGCCCGCTGCCCTGCTGATTCAAATGACCGTGCTCGACCAGGTTGCGGAAATGTTGCTTCAGCGTGTTTCGGCTGACACCCGTTAATTTGATCGCATCGCCAATTGTGACGCGCCCGTGCTCGCGGGCAAATTCGACGATCTGCAGTGACAGCTCGGGCAAAGCAGCCAGTACGATCTTCTCGCGCTCTACCTTCTTTTCCAGCCGCCGTACCTGCTCGGCCAGTGACCGCAGGAAGAACACCAGCCACGGTTGCCAGTTGGGAGCATCTGTCCGGATGGACCCCTGCGTCTGCCGCAAGGCAAGGTAGTACGCCTCTTTATTCAGCTCAATCACGCTTTCCAATGAGCTGTAGGGCACGTAGGCGTAGCCTGCCTGAATGAGCAGCAAAGTGGTCAAAACACGACTGAGGCGGCCATTGCCATCCTGGAACGGATGGATCTCCAAGAACACCACGACAAAGATGGCAATGATCAAAAGCGGGTGCAACAGCGCCTTGTCGCGCCCCCCATTCACCCAAGCCACCAATTCAGACATCAGACGCGGCGTGTCGAACGGGCTTGCCGTCTCGAACACGATCCCGATCTGCACACCGTTTTCATCGAAAGCGGCCACGCTGTTTGAGTTGGTCTTGTACTGTCCACGGTGCCGCGAGTCCTTCTCACTGTGGCGCAGCAGAATCTGGTGCAGTTGCTTGACGTGGTTTTCGTTGAACGGAATGTCACGCCAGGAGCTGAACACCAAATCCATCAGTTCGGCGTAGCCCGCCACCTCCTGCTCATCACGGGTCTCGAATGACTGGATGGCCAGGTTGGAAAGCAGCTTTTCCACTTCCCGGTCGGACAGCTTGCTGCCCTCGATACGGGTTGACGACCCGATGCTCTCGATGGTGGCCACCCTGCGCAAGGCAGACAGACGATCAGGCGCAAGGGTGCCCAAGGCACGCCAAGCGCCTTTGAACTCATCAATCCGAGCGATCAGGCTCAAGATCTCGGGGGTGATCTGAAGGGTGTCAGAGCGCAGCATAGAACCAATAATACACCCAATAACACCCATTTATCAAGATGTGAGCTCTTCGGGGTTCTGATGGAAAAATGGGTGTGAATGGATGTTTTATTGGTTCACGCCCTGCGGCTTGTGGTGCTCAGCAATTCCCATACGAATTTTCGTATGGGGAAATTTGATGAGCACCAAACTTTGCGCCTGCTGTGGCCAGTCTTTCCAGCCAGACCCACGCGTCAAAAACCACACCTACTGTTCAGCACCGGACTGTCAGAAAGAACAACGCAAGCAGTGGCGACAAACCAAAATGAAGACGGACCCCGATTACCGTGACAACAAATCCCGTATCCAGCGAGACTGGCTGGATCGTAATCCCAATTACTGGCGCGAGTACAGAAAAAAGGAGGTCAACAAACCGCAGCCCTCATTTTCAGAATCCCCAGTCGTCGACTGGCCAATGTCCGGTCTGTACCACATCAGATTCGTGCCCAACACGGACCTTGCTAAGAGCGACGCGTGGATTGCTGAAATTACCCCTGCTTGCATGAGTTGCCCATGCAAAGTGAACGCGTGCAAAGATTCCACCTGATCGACTGCTGATTTCATCTGCCTTACCGTTGCGCCCAAATGAGCTCTCGAACACCTGCATGGCAACCGCCTCAACGGTACCTCGACGCTGGCAACCACAGGCGCCACAGCTACAGATGAAGTGAAACGCAGGGCCCGAGAGCACCAATCAAAATTTGTGTGATCGGTCCCTATGCAATCAGAAGCATCAGAAAGTGGAAGGCCTGAAGTTGCCCCCGAAAAGTGGAGTTCTTAGCTCAAGACCAAAATACTGGAAAGGAGCAAAGAAATGGTTAACAAGCTGGTCAGGGGCAAGTACACCCTGGAGTACAAACTGGAGGCGGTGAGGCAGGTGAAGGCGGGGCAGTCGATTGCGGTGACGGCGCGGGTGTTAGGCATTGCCAAGACCACGCCGAGGGCGTGGGTGAGTGCGCACGACAAGGGTAAGTTGGAGGGTGCTGAGGATAAGCCCACGGTGATCACGCCCGAGCAAATGGAGTTGGCTCGGATGTGAGCGCAAATCTCGCGGCTGAAGATGGATCTGGCTGCGGTGATCGATCTCTTCAGCCGCCAAGTGGTGGGCTAGAGCCTTCCGCCGCACATGCAAACGAGCTTGGTCAAAGACGCCCTGACCATGGCTTGATTCAGGCGCCAACCCGAGCCAGGCCTGATCTTTCACAGCGACCGGGGAAGCCAATACTGCAGCCAGGAATTTCAAGACACCCTCAAGGCGTGGCAGATGCGCGCATCCATGAGTCGCAAGGGCAACTGTTGGGACAACGCCCCCACCAAGAGCTTCTGGGGCCGGCTCAAGACAGCCAGCGTGCACTGACGCAAATTTTCCACCCGAAGACAAGCTACGCAGGCTGTGATGGACTGGATTGCTTTTGACAATCACAGCAGGCGACATTCTTCACTGGGCTACGTCAGCCCGATGCCATTTGAACAACGCTGGTTCACGGCACAGCGTAAAAAAGCCGCGTCAATCTCGGGCTAACGACGACGGGAAATAGGGGCAAGGTCCCTTTTTCCGGTAGTTCATGCCCGAGCCGAGGTCGGAGACGATCTCAAAGCTCCAGCCTTGCGTGGCGCAGTAGACCTCGAGCACCTTCTTCTGGCGCTCAAAATCGTCCTTCTGGTCGTGAGAGGAAACGCGCGCGTAGGCAATGGTTTTACGGTCGACCGCCGAGGCGCGAAACAGCTCAGGCCGGATCACCGTCAGGTCATAGCGACGCTGGCCGCCCTCCGTCCGCTCGACACTCCCCTCTGCCAGCTTGCCTGACTCTTCCCATCGACGCAAAGTCGCAATCGAGACCCCCAACGCCCGGGCGGCCTCTCCGATGGGTACAAACCTACGCAACTTGCTCATGTATGAAAAGTATTTCATACCTCCTGCGCCAACTGTTCAAGCCCAGCAATAGACAATTGAAGTCATGACTTCTGTCAATTCAACAACTTGCAGTATAGATTTTTTAATTCTTCGTTGCCGGTTCAATCATTGAATTTTGCAGGGCTGACTGCTTATCATCAGTATCCGTGTTTCCTTTCAATATGCAACTCGCACTGATGACAAGCCTTGGCAGCATGACCGCCCCCTTCACTCAAACCTCTTCGAGCAATACTCGCCCCCCACAACTGGCTGAACAGCACTGTGTTCCTTTGCAAGGTATGCCAAGCATGTCTGAACAAGAAATTTATGACATGCTGATTCAGTTTCCTGATCTGGATGGCTGGACCTGGCAAAACCACGCCCTTGAAAAGTCTATTGATTTTGGCGATTTTCATGAAACCATGGCTTTCATAAATGCTCTGGCTTGGGTCTGCCATCGGGAAGATCATCATCCCATGCTCACAGTCACATTCAAACGCTGTGTGGTTCGTTTTGAGACGCACTCGGTCGGGGGTGTTTCGATGAATGATTTTATTTGTGCGGCCAAGGTAAACGCGCTTCTGACTTGATGGGGCAGCATGAGCAAATTCCACACACTCGAAAAAGGCTTGGTGGTGGCCAGCTTTGGCAGGCACTATCTTATTGAAACCCCTGAAGGGCGGCGCATCCCTTGCCACCCCCGTGGCAAAAAAAGCGACTGCGTCGTGGGAGACCGTGTACGCTGGCTTGTCACCAACCCATCTGGCACAGAAGGAGTGATTGAAAAGGCAGAGCCTCGGCGCAATTTGCTATTTCGCCAAGATGCCTTCAAAACCAAAGCTTTCGCCTCGAACCTTGATCAAATTCTGGTGATGGTTGCCAGCGTGCCCGTATTCAGCGAATCACAACTGGCTCGAGCCCTGATTGCGGCTGAGCATGCCCAGATTTATGCACATATTGTTCTGAACAAAACTGATCGGCCAGACATTGAGGCGGCGCGAGTTCGCTTGGCGCCGTACATCAGCATGGGTTACCCCGTGATCCAGATGACCTTGAAAACCGACCCCCAGGCGGCGTCTGAGACGCTGCAAACACGGCTCAATGGCAAAACAACACTGGTGCTCGGCCCGAGTGGTGCAGGCAAAAGCACACTCATCAACCTGATGGCCCCAGAGGCTCAAGCGCAGGTTGGAGAAATCTCCAAGGCACTGCAATCAGGCAAGCACACAACCACTCACACCCAATGGTACTGGCTGGATAATCAAAGGCAAAGCGCACTTCTGGATTCGCCCGGTTTTCAGGAGTTTGGCCTGCACCAAGTTTCAGCCCAAGACCTGGCCAAGCTCATGCCAGACTTGGCCCCACTGACAACTGAATGTAAATTTTACAACTGCACTCACCAACACGAACCAGGCTGTGGGGTGCGTGCTGCGTTGAAACGAGGTGGGCTCAGTGCCTCGCGCTATCGAATTTATAGCGAGATCTGGCGTGAACTGAGTTCAAAGCAAGGTTGAACCTGACTCATTCAAGCTCAGCCCAGCAAATTTGCCACCGAAAGCAAGGCCAAAAGAAGCATCCAAAAAACCACCGAACGCCACACCAAGCCCACAACGCCGCGCAAATGGCCTATGGTTGGCACAGCGCCTGCTGTTGAACCTTCAGCCTCGATTTCCGGGCTGACATCGCCCAAGGAATATTGGACATCCTGAACTTCAGGGGCTGAACCCCCTAGCCGAACCCCAACAGCCCCGGATGCCGAGGCCAGCAACACGCCCTCATTGGAATGCTTCCAAAGGCTGGCATCTCGGCGCCAACTATTGATGGCCTCTTCGAAATTACCAACGATTGCAAAACCAAAGGCAGTGAACCTGACAGGAAGATAGTCCATCAGGTCAAAGAGTTGCTGTGACAACGCTTTGATGCGATCCAGCGTAGGGTCTATGGCCGATTGGGCTTTAACGTCCCAGTACCGGCTGGTGAACTCGGCCAATCGGTACAGCACCGCCCCGGCAGGCCCCAAACCCAGCCCAGACAGCAGGAGAAAAGCAAAGAACACCCCAAACACATGGCGGTGAGCTGACAACAAAGAATGCTCAATAACATGGCGCAAAAGTTCATTGCGCGGAAGATCACTGGCATCCAGATAGCGCCATTCGCTTAAATAATGGCGAGCTGAGAGATCATCACCACGCTCAAGCGAATCTCGAATATCAGTGAAAAAATGACTAAATTGCCGAAACCCCAAGGTCAGGTACAGGATGATCACATCCCATACCAATGAGGGCAATACATTCATGCCAGACAAGCTCATGGAAACCACGGCCACAAGCAAGGCAGGACTCAGCACAGTGATGAGCCAAACAACCCAAGCATGATGATCTCGGCCTGCATTGAAATTGCGCCCCACCCAATTCATCCAGCGGGAGAGCAGACCATCAATCGGACGGGCCCGAGACAAGGGCCTGATCTGCTCTATCAACAGTGAAATCAAAATGGCAAAGAAGCTCATGGGGTCAAGGGTTTCAGTGACTCTGATTTTCATGTCCGGAGGCCGAATATGAAAGTGAGGGTCACTGCGACGGGTCAGAACCTCATTAAAACAGCTCCAACACCGTTTGAAAACACGAAATGACTCGATAACACTCCTACAGGGCCAAGATATATGAGATTTTTCTATCAAAGGCAGTATTGAACCTCAACGGAATCGAGGTTGAGGCACCACACGAAGGTCTCCTTCCAGGGACCCGAGGTAATTCGAGATTTGTTTCAGTTCAGCAGGAGTAAATTGCTTGACGATCCCGCCCATGACGGGGTTGCTTCGACCGATGTACGGGCTGCCGGCAGTTTGGTAAGACTTGAGCGCCACATAAAGATAATCACTGTGTTGCCCGGCCAGCTTGGGCGCACCCTCGATCACTGCCTTGCTGTAGTTGCTGCCATGACAATTTGCGCACCCCCCTTTTTGCAACAGTGCGGCCACGTCAGGTGCAGCAGCCTTGACCGCAGCCCCCTCTGTAGGCGCAGCCACTTTGGATTGTTGCTGATAAAAAGCGGACAAATCGGCAATGTCCTGGGGTGTGAGTGAGCCCGCAATAGCCCGCATGGTGGGATGCTTACGGCCCCCTGTGGCATAGGCCTTCAAGGCTGCAGAAATGTACTTGGCGTCTTGGCCGGAGATCATGGGCACCTTATGCACTTCTGGAAAACTGGACTGATAACCAGGAATTCCGTGGCAGCCGATGCACATGGCTGCTTTTTTTTCGCCGGCTATCGGGTTGGCTTTGACATCTTGGGCCCATGCGCCAGGCACGACAAGCATGAAGCCAAGGCCAGCGAACAGAGAGGTGGTGAGCGTTTTTTTCATCATGGAACCACGGGCGTTGATTTCGCAGGTAATCTTCAATTATAGGCTGCGCCTGTTAGGGCCTGTTCGGAAAGTCCTGATCAACCTTTTCTCCACCCAATTCTTTCTGGCTTGCAGGAGGCAATGCCCGGTGGGTGACATACCCCAAGCAGGCCCCTAGCATTTGAGCCACAACAAAAGCCAGGGCGCTTGTGGGGGAAATTCCTGCAAAACTGTCACTGAAGGTTCGGCCAAGAACAGCCACAGGATTGGCAAAGGAGGTCGAGGCTGTAAACCAGTAAGCGGATCCAATGAAGCTGGCGACCATCATGGGGGCCCGGCTGGGGGTGGCACGCAAAATGACCAAAACCAGGCCTGCCGTGGCGACAATTTCGGCCAGCCATTGACCCATGCCCCAGCGCACCTTCTCAGACAGTTGCATGAGGGGCAATTCAAACATGGCATGCGCCAACCATGTCCCGCAGAGTGATCCTGCACAATGAGCAATCACATACAGAAGGAAATAATGCTTGGGTAAACGCCCTTCCCAAACCATCACCATGCTGACCAAGGGGTTAAAATGAGCGCCACTCAGTGGGCCGAAAACCTCAATCAAGGCATAAAGCCCTGCTACCGTTGCGAACGTATTGGCCAGCAAAGCGAGACCCGTGTGGCCCCCTGAGAGGCGATCAGCCATCACGCCTGAGCCAATGACAATCGACAGCAACAGGCAGGTTCCTAGCATTTCGCTGGCCAATTTGCGCATGAGATTCATCTTCAGCTTTCTGAAATAAGCGCCACAGCCTGCTGAAGGTCTTGTTTGGACAGGGTATCAAAAGGTAAAGCCAGCAGTTGTAAAATTCGATAGCCAAGAGCTTGTCGGGTCAGCTCGAAGGCTCTTCGGCGCGCATTTTCGTCTTCAAGCAACGACGGATCAGGATAGGGCCAGTGAACTTTGATGGGTGGCTCTTGGCCTGAATCACTGAAAAAAACCGGGCAAGTCTCGGCGGCTGCATTGTCGCAAACGGTGATCACCATCGACAACGGTGGGGCTGAAGGCCCGGTGAACTCGTGCCAGCTCTTGCTGCGGCAATGAGAGGCCCCGATACTGGCGTTTCGAAGCACCTCCAGCGCCAAGGGATTGATGCGCCCGCTCGGCGCACTCCCCGCGCTATAGGCGAAAACGTCTTTATGAAGCCGATGGGCCCAATGCTTGAGCATGGCTTCAGCGAGGATGCTGCGAGCTGAATTGTGGGTGCAAAGAATGAGAATATGGGCTGTCATTATTCAAAATACCTGAACCTGTGTGAACCTTGGCGAGATGTGACAATTTTGTAGAACTTACGCAAAAGAAACTTTTAAATATTATTAAATTCTATGCAAATCAACAACTTACGTAATTTTTGCTTTCGAGGAATTGCAAAATTTTTCGCAATGCGGAATGAAGTGGCTGTTTTGTGTAAGTCCTGCTTAATATCATGATCCAGCTGGGTCACGCGCCTGGCCCCCTCAGGAGGGCAAAGCAATGAAAGGATAGTCTAACGAATATCCAGCCATCCGCTTCTTGTCATGATTCACTGATCAAAGTTGTTGGGGCTTGGGCTGAAAAGCCAGCAACAGAGAGCATGATTCATCGGCCATCACCTGCTCTTCATCGGTAGGTATCACCAAGGCCGTGACCAAGCTGCCCGGCACACTGATTTGCGACTTATTGGCAGCATTGGCTATTGAATCCAGTTGCAAGTCCAGCCAGTGCAAACGATCACATATCAGTGCTCGAATCTGAGGCTGGTGCTGACCAATCCCGGCGGTGAATATCAGTCCATTGAGCCCCCCCAAGGTGGCTGCAAGGCGAGCCACTTCACCGGCAATCCGCAAAGCAAATAATTCAAGGGCTTCACGAGCCTCTGGTTTGGTGCTGGCCAGCAGTTCGCGGCTGTCTGAACTCAGGCCCGATACCCCCAAAAGCCCCGACTTTTCATAGAGAATCTGGCTCACCTCATTCAGTGGCATCCCTTGCGCCCCCAGCCAATGCAACAGCACCCCCGGGTCAATCGCTCCGCAACGGGTGCCCATAGGAACACCATCCAGGGTTGAAAACCCCATGCTGGTGTCTCGACTCAGCCCACCTTCAATGGCACACAAACTGGCCCCACTGCCCAGATGCGCCACCACCACCTTGGCTGCCGCGAGGGCAGGATATTGGTGTGCCAATTGATCTGCAATGAAACGGTATGAAAGCCCATGAAAACCATAGCGCTTGATCCCTGCTTCATAAAATGGACGCGGAATGGCAAACCGACGAACCAGCTGCGCCTGACTGGCGTGAAATGCTGTATCAAAACAAGCAATTTGACGCAAACCCGGCTTCCACTTTCGAATGGCGTGAATGATCTGCAAACTCTTGGGTTGATGCAAAGGTGCAAAAGGAACCCATTGAGCCATCACTGCCAGTGAAGATTCATCGACCAAAGCGGGCCCCGTGAAGTGATCGCCCCCATGCACAACCCGATGCACCACGCCAAGGAGGTCAGACATTCTCATGCGATCCCTAAGATGCTGCATGATGTCAGCCAATGCCGCTCGCCAGTCATCCCCGTCAGGGCTTGAAACCGGTAAAATAGCATCCTCCCCCTGCACGCTCAAGGTCAAATTCAGAGGAATTTGATGCCAATTAAGCAGGCCCGTTCCGATGCGCTCGGGCCGCCCCCCCCGAACCGTAAACAGCCCCAGTTTCAAGCTTGACGAGCCCCGATTGAACGTCATCAAATGAAGATCAGGGCGCAGGGTTGTGGGCAGAAGGCTCATCCTGGATGCTCCGCTTGGGGGGGCTTTTGCGCCATCAACTTGGCCAAAGCCGCTGATGCCAGCCTCACCCGCATTGAGTCAGAACGGCTGGTTAAAATAATCGGTATGCGCGCACCCAGCACCACGCCGGCGGCATCGGCATCTGCCAGGTACATCAATTGCTTGGCCAGCAGGTTGCCGGCATCCAGGTCAGGGGCCAGCAAAATATCAGCCTCCCCGGCCACGGCTGAGATCAGGCCCTTGACCTTTGCCGCTGACAAACTGATGGCATTATCAAACGCCAGGGGGCCATCTACGATGGCCCCCGTAATTTGCCCCCGGGCGGCCATCATCGTGAGTGCGGCTGCATCCAGGGTGGTTGGCATGCTGGAATTGACAGTTTCAACTGCGGCAAGCACAGCAACGCGCGGTTCCGCAACCCCTAAAATATGAAGAAAATCAATCGCGTTTTGGATAATATCGCGCTTGTCTTCGAGCGTCGGGGCAATATTGACGGCAGCATCTGTCACGAATAAAGGTTTGTGATAACTCGGCACGTCCATCGCATAGAGGTGGCTGATGCGGCGGGCTGTTCGCAGCCCTGGCGTTGACAAGACGGCCGAGAGGAGTTCATCGGTATGCAAACTCCCTTTCATCAGGGCAGCCACCTGCCCCCCAGCCCCCCACTGGGCAGCCAAGGCTGCTGCAGCGTGGCTGTGCTCGACCGCTTCAATCGTCACCCCCGAGAGATCCTCGTTGGCAGCCTGCGCTGCCGCCTGAATTTTGGCCAATGGCCCGATGAGGACAGGATCCAGCAGGCCTTCTCGACGGGCCTCCAGGGCTGCGTGGATGGCTTCTGGCGAACAGGGGTGAACAATAGCGGTTCTCAACGGGGCGGTTTCACGCGCTTTTTGAATGAAGGCGTCATAGCGATCATGCCGGTGAATGCAAACTTCCGGATGCGGCTTGGCCTCCCAGACGATTGACTTTGAAGGGGCAATGACCGTAGCCGTTCCTGCCAAAACAATCTCACCACGCTGGTTGCGACACTGCGTATCGAGAAAAACAATTCGTTTGTCAGCCCGCTTTTCTTTAACGGTCACCGAGGCAGTAATCATGTCTCCTGGCACCACAGGGCGGCGGAATTGCAGCTCTTGGCCCAAATAAATGGTGCCTGGTCCTGGCAGTTGCGTGCCCAATACGGCAGAGATCAAGGCCCCTGTCCACATACCATGCACAACCACATGCCCAAAAAAATCGCCCGAGGCAAAGGCAGCATCGACATGGGCAGGGTTGAAATCTCCGGAAACGGCAGCAAAGAGATCAATATCATTTTGGCCCGCAAGGCGCACCAAGCTTGCGGTTGCACCAATAGTCAATTGATCAAAGGGGCGATTGCACAGGAGAGAATTTTCCATGGGGCCTCCTTCATGAGCCTAAAAAAGATCAGCCCGGATCTTTAAACAGGTGCCATCATGATTTGCCCAAGCCTGCCTGCCCTTGAGACGGCGCAAAGCAAACCGGGCACGCACCCGCACAATCAGCCCCTTGCCGACGCCCGGAAGGAGAACCCACCCATGCCCAGCAGCCATCATGCGGTGCTCTGGATTGACCACACCACAGCGCGTATTGTGCAATTCGATGCCGAGCACGTTCAGGTAGACACCGTGCGTACACACAAACATCATGGCAAGCATCAGCACCACGATGAACATGCCAAGGCCGAATTTTTCAATGAAATCTGCCACAGCCTGGAGGGCATCAGTGAGGTTCTGGTCGTTGGCCCGCATGCGGGAATTACAGACTTCAAAAATTTCACTGAAAAACACCGACCACCAATCACCGACCAGCTCGTGGCCTATGAGGTACAGGGTCAAGCCTCAGAGTCCCAATTGGTGGCTATGGCCAGAAAATTTTTCGCCCAATACGACCGGATGTTCGAATCTTGATCATGCCCGATTGAGCCAGACCCCACACTGCGGATACCCCAAATAGAGGAATTTGAGCGCAGTCTTGATAAACTTGCTGTGTCACAAGCACAAACGTCAGGCTTAACTTGTGACATCGTCATACAAGACTCCACGACTGACGCGCGAAATGACGAGGCGACAGACTAAGGAACCTCTGCAAAACCCCTCATGAACTGAGTCCACTGCCGCACAGGCGGTTATCAGCCTCAAAATCACACCATTGCCCGGAATTCTTTTCTGAACAGCCCCTAAAATCAAGGCATGAGCTATTTGGTTTTGGCGCGAAAATACCGCCCTCACAATTTTGAAACTTTGGTGGGGCAGGCCCATGTGGTGCAAGCCCTTTTCAATGCCCTGTCGCAGCAGCGTTTGCATCATGCTTACCTTTTCACGGGCACTCGTGGGGTTGGCAAAACCACAGTTTCCCGCATTCTCGCCAAAAGCCTGAATTGCACCGGGCCAGACGGCCAAGGTGGCATCACGGCGCAACCCTGTGGCGTGTGTACTGCCTGCCACGACATCGATGCGGGCCAGTTTGCCGATTATGTTGAACTGGATGCAGCCTCCCATCGCGGGGTTGAAGAAATTTCCCAGTTGCTTGACCAGGCGGTCTATAAGCCGGTGCTGGGTCGCTTCAAGGTGTACATGATCGATGAAGTTCATATGCTTTCGACCACGGCCTTCAATGCCATGCTCAAGACCCTGGAAGAGCCCCCCGAATATCTCAAGTTTGTCTTGGCCACCACGGATCCACAGAAGATTCCGCCCACGGTGCTGTCACGCTGTTTGCATTTCAACCTGCGCCCTATGGCCCCCAGCACGATACAAGATCACTTGGCGCATGTTCTCGAAAAAGAGCAGCTCGCTTCCGAATCAGGCGCCTTGCATTTGCTGGCGCGTGCGGCACGTGGCTCCATGCGTGATGCGCTGTCGCTCACCGATCAGGCCATTGCTTTTGGCGCAGGGCGCCTCACCGAAGATGGCGTCCGGCAGATGCTCGGTACCGTAGACCGCAGCCATTGTGTAGCATTGCTGGCCTCCTTGGCAGCTGGCGATGGAGCTGCCTTGGTCGAGCGATGCCGCGCACTGCGGGAACAAGGGGTGCCGCCAGCCAGTATTTTGGAAGATCTGGCCGAACTGTGCCAGCAGGTGGCGCTTTTTCAGGTGGTGCCCGAGGCCTTGCGTGATGGCTCTGAAGACCTCCAGGTTCTGGACGCCGTGAGCCAATTGGCCAAGCAATGGCTGGCGGATGAACTCCAGCTTTTTTACAGCATGTGCCTGCATGGCCGTGCAGAACTACACTTGGCCCCTGATGAGCATAGCGCTTTATTGATGGTACTGCTGCGCATGCTGGCCTTTCGCTCCGAAAATCCTCCACCAGAGCGAATGCAGGCGTTGCCAAGCCCTGCAGCTACAGTCGTATTGAAATCGCCCTCTGCGGTACTTCTCCAAACCAAAGCCCCGGGGGTTTCAATGCCCATGGGGGCGCCCGTTCCGTCCCCCACGGAGGGCATTCCGCCCTGGGTAGATGCCCCTGAGACTGATACCGAGACTGATACCGATCTCGCCTTGGATTCTGCCCGTTTACCTCCAGACAACCCGCTGGATGTCCTCTGGTCAAATCTGGTGCGCGACCTGATTTGTGCCGGGAAAATCTCCGCATTGCCTCGTGAGCTGGCCATGAATGCCCAATGCATTCATTGGCACTATCAAGCCGACACGGCCATCAGGCATTGCGTTTTGAGGGTCGAGCGGGAAATACTGACTGCGCCCCAACACGTTGAAAAATTACGTCTAGCCCTCGCCGAGCATCTGGGCTTGAATGTAAATCTGCGCCTGGAAATTGGCGCCGTTCAACACACTGCGGCCATGCAGTTTCTAGAAGAAAAGGAAATGCGGCAGCGTGAAGCCGAACGGGTCATTCATGAAGACCCCTTTGTTCGCTCATTGCTCGAGCAATTCACAGGTGCCCGTATTGTTCCAGGCTCGGTGCATCCCCAAAGCGCCACCTGACGTGATAACGGTTCGAAGCGGCGGGTTTTCTCGCCCCATATCAAGTTTCAATCAACCTTTAACAACGGAGAAAAATCATGATGAAAGCACAACTGGCGGGCCTGATGAAGCAGGCACAATCCATGCAAGAAAACCTCCAGCGAGCTCAAGAAGAGCTTGCCAAAATCGAGGTTGAAGGCCAGTCAGGGGCAGGCCTGGTCAAGGTCATCATGACCTGCAAGCACGATGTCAAACGCATCAGCATCGACCCCAGCCTTCTGGCAGACGACAAGGACATGCTGGAAGATTTGGTTGCTGCCGCATTTAATGATGGCGTGCGTCGGGCTGAAGCACTGAGTCAGGAAAAAATGAGCAAGCTCACCGCCGGCATGCCCTTGCCCCCTGGCATGAAATTTCCATTCTGAGTGGCTTCTTGACTGTGTTTGAACCGGTTCTCAATGCTTTGGTTGAAGCCTTGAAACGCCTGCCCGGCGTGGGTGCCAAATCAGCCCAGCGCATGGCGTTTCATTTGCTTCAGCATGACCGGGCCGGGGCCGATCAGCTTGCTCAGGCACTGACCTCGGCAGTATTGACAATGGGCCACTGTGCCCGATGCCATACCTTCACTGAATTCCCTGTTTGCCCTTTGTGCGAAGACCCTTCACGCAACCACCGTCAACTCTGCGTGGTAGAAACCCCTGCTGATCAAGCGGCCATGGAGCGCACTGGCAGCTACTCGGGTTTGTATTTTGTGCTCATGGGGCGACTGAGCCCCCTCGATGGCATAGGGCCCCAGCAAATCGGGGTGGCTGAACTGATTGAGCGAGCCTCAGACCCCAGGCTGGAGGAGGTCATTCTGGCCACTAACTTTACGGCAGAAGGTGAAGCAACGGCCCATGCCTTGGGCCAAATATTAAAATCAAAAGGCTTGCACGTGACCCGCCTCGCCCGCGGTGTGCCTGCAGGCGGAGAACTCGAATACGTCGATTTGAGCACCATTGCTCATGCGTTTTCCCAAAGACGATAGCCCCTATTTTAGGGAACCTCTGATCAAAAAGCCTTTTGTCAAAAAGTTAAAGTAGTTAGGACTTACGCAAAACAGCCACCTCATTCCGCATTGCGAAAAATCTTGTAATTCCTCGAAAGCAAAAATTACGTAAATTGTTAATTTGCATAGAATTTAATAATACTTAAAAGTTTCTTTTGCGTAAGTCCTGGATGCTGTCGTCACAAGAATATTTTATGATAGACGATTGAATCTTTTGCGCGAAGCCGAATGACACCCGCCCACCGACGCCACGATATTTCAGACAAAGACTGGGCCCTGCTGGAGCCGCTACTTCCGGGTCAGGCCGGGCAGTGGGGCGGTGTGGCTCATGACAATCGGCTCTTTATCACTGCAGTGTTCTGGATTTTGCGCACAGGCTCGCCATGGCGCAATTTGCCTCCAGACTATGGCGACTGGAAGAATACGCATCGGCGATTTTGTCGCTGGCGCGACAAGGGTGTGTGGGAATTTTTGCTTGAGCGATTGATTGA
>JBKDQE010000068.1:0-41910 GCA_046342195.1 Burkholderiales bacterium | reverse complement strand
CAGCCAATCGATCCTGAAAAGCCTGACATGCTTTACCGAGGTCATGCATGAGGCCCGCCAAGTCAGCCATCAATTGAATCAACTCGGTGCCGGGCCAACCCGATTCGTCGTGACGCCGCAGGATATCTCGGGTCGTGGTGTCCACGCTGCCAGAAAGTGTGTTGCTGAGGAGATTTGACACAGTCAAACTAGGGCCTCTTCCAACCAAAGAAACCATTGATTTCTTCTCGACGTGCCAGCGTATCAGACTCACCAAGACTCATCAGCTCTTGTGTAAAAGGAGCCTCAAAGAGTAGGTAACTGGCCAAAGCTGCACCACGAGCTTCGCGCCCCTGCCCTGAAACCCCAACTCCCCCCAACAAGGCCCTGACCGTACGCGGCAAACTGGCCAAATGCCGGGCGGCGATGTCATCAAGACGCATGGATGGAGCAATCACAAGAATGTCAATTGGCCTCAGGCTTGTTTGGCTCAGGGCTTCTTTGGGAAGCAGCGATAAAGTTTTATTGATTCTCTGCAAGCGCTCGACATCCACGGCCAGAGTATCCAAAAAGATACTCGACATGGCATGGCCGGCAATTTGGGCGACGGTAGGATATTCGCCACTTCCTGCCCGCCCCTCCGGAGGAGATGGAGGCTCGTGCATGCGTCCGGCACCGATGACCAAAATACGCTGAGCACCAAGGTGAACGGCCGGGGAAATGGGGGCAGACTGGCGCATGGAACCATCACCAAAATACTCCAAGCGAGCGCCTACAGAGAGAGAAATAGCAGGAAACACAAAAGGAATCGCAGACGAAGCCATCAGATGTTCAATGGTGATGCGATCTTTAATGGCAAGGCGTTGAGATCGCGACCATGGTGCAACGTCTGAGACCGCATCGTAAAACGTGACATGGAAACCGGACCCATAGCTCGAAGCAGAAATGGCGAGGGCTTTTAAATGCCCCTGATCCATGACCTCCTGAAGGCGATCCAACGGAATCATTTCAGCCAGCAAACCGCGCAAAGGGGCATTGTCCAATAAAGAACGAGGTGCCACTCGACGCCAGCGCGAGATCATCCAGCCAATTGACATCATTGTCAGCCAACTGGCCCCTGTTCGTAGAATTCCAATGGAGTCAGAACGGTATATCTGTTCGGTATGAATGTGTTTCCAGTGTCTTACAAGGCCCGCAACAGCCAGATCAAATTCATCCGCGCGACACGCCAGCAAAGTGGCATTGATAGCCCCTGCAGAGGTTCCGGTAATCACCTGAAAAGGGCTGGGGCCTCGACCCTGAAATTCTCGACGTAGACGAGAAATCGCCTTGAGAACCCCAACCTGATAGGCGGCGCGGGCACCACCTCCGGTCAAAATCAAACCTGTGTTGATTTCAGGTGCCAACATGATTAACGCCAGCGAAGCAAAAAAGCGAGGAGGCCCCCATGGTATTCAACAGAAAACTCTGCCCTGGATGATGCCTCATGAAGCCCCCTTTTGACCTGATTCATGCCCACTGAAGAAGCCTCAGCGAATATGAGACCTCACAGAGTATCGGCATCATGATCTGATGGCAACCGATGATGACCTCTGATGACGAGCCCTCATGCGACAGAGATCTCATCATTCGGTTTTTTTCGTGATGCTACTCTGAGTAAACCACCTTTGCCTGACCCTCTGTCAGTTGGGCGCAGCGCAACAGCGCTGCCTCGCTGGGGTAGATGCACCCTTTCTCACCAAGGTCCAGTTCGGCGCTGGCAGTTTCACGCTGAATCAACAAGCGCAAACGCAGACCTTTCGAAAACTCTCCAATTTCACCCTGCCCTCCTGCGGGCATCAAAAACTCTTTGATCAACTCTGCAACAGGGAAATCAGAGCCTCTCACAGGGAGCCACAAAAATTTCCCGAAATGGCAACGGGCCGAGGCCAAGTCCCAAAGGGCCGTCACATTTAACCTCAAGCCGCCTGCAAAACGGTCAGGCTGCACCTTACCCTGAACAATCAGCAGTTCATCATCTTTCAGGTGCTCCTTGTGAGCCTGAAGTAAATCTTCGCTGACCACCGCTTCAATGGCATCGCTACGATCATCAAGATTGAAAATCGCGACCCGCCCCCTTTGTCCGTTGATCACCCGCAAATGCCCCACAATGCCAGCCAAGATCTGGAGTTCTCGGCTGTCTGTAAGGTCGGCAATTTTGACCTTGGCGAACTGACGAACCTCTTGCGCATTTTGATCAAACAAATGACCCGAAAGGTAAAACCCCAAGGCTGCTTTTTCAAACATGAGCCTTTCTTTGATACTCCAGGGGTCAGCGGCCACCAGGGGCGGCTCTTGGGTAGAACTGGCGTGAGAATCGTCAAAATCAAATAAACCAGACTGTTGAATATGGACAAGCTGGGAGCCTGCAAATTCAAAAGCCAATGGAATACTGGCCAACATTTGTGATCGCTCAGGGTGCAAACCATCAAAGGCTCCGGCTTTGATCAGTGCCTCCATTGTGCGCTTGTTGATACGGCTACGATCAACCCGGGCACAGAAATCAAAGAGGCTTTTAAATTTGCCACCTGTGCGCCTTGCTTCAAGAATGGCCTCGATGGCGCTCAAACCTGTTCCCTTGATGGCCCCCAACCCATACGAGACCACTTTGTCAGAAAGGGGCTCAAACCGGTAGTTGCTTCGGTTCACATGGGGTGGCTCAAATTCCATCCCCAAAGCCACAGCATCGTCATGAAATATTTTTAATTTGTCGGTGTCATCAATGGCCACACTCATGTTGGCGGCGGCAAACTCAGCCAAGTAATGTACCTTGAGCCACCCCGTATGGTAGGCTAATAATGCATAAGCCGCCGCATGGGACTTGTTGAAGCCGTAACCGGCAAATTTCTCCATCAGGTCAAAAATTTCATGCGCCTTGGGCTCAGAAATGCCGTTTTTGGCGGCTCCTTCTGCAAACAAAGCCCGATGTTTCATCATCTCCTCAAGCTTTTTCTTGCCCATCGCCCGACGCAGCAAATCTGCACCCCCGAGGGAATACCCTCCGAGGCGCTGGGCCACTTGCATCACCTGCTCCTGATAGACCATGATGCCGTAGGTTTCTTCAAGCACTTCGCGCATGAGCGGATGCGGATACTCCACTTCTTCACGCCCATGCTTGCGGGCACAAAAACTTGGAATGAGGTCCATCGGCCCTGGCCGGTAAAGCGCCACAAGCGCAATGATGTCCTCAAAAACACTCGGCTTGGCATCGCGCAGCATGCGCTGCATGCCCGTACTTTCGAGCTGAAACACGGCAACAGTCTTGCCTTCGCTCATCAGGCGGTAAGTAGCGGCGTCATCCAGTGGAACTTTCTCGAAATTGAACCCGCTTTGGTCTTTGTGGCGCTGCTGAATAAACTCTCGAGCCAATTCCAGAATGGTCAAGGTGGCGAGGCCTAAAAAGTCAAACTTCACCAGACCAATCGCCTCGACGTCATCCTTGTCATATTGGCTCACAGCGCTGTCGCTGCCGGGCTGCATGTACAAGGGACAAAAATCGGTGATTTTGCCTGGGGCAATCAATACTCCGCCGGCGTGCATGCCCACGTTACGCACCACCCCCTCGACACGTTCAGCCAAGGCAAGGAGTTCAGCCACTTCCTCTTCATTTTTTTCACGCAATTCAAGCTCAGGCGATTCTTTGCGAGCATAAATAACCGAGTGATCCGGGTTGGCCGGGGGGCGACGCAATGTCACGGTCTTGCCCGGTGGTGATGGAATGAGCTTGGCAACGCCATCCACATGCCCATAGCTCATGCCCAAGACCCGACCGACATCACGCAATGCCGCTTTGGCTGCCATGGTGCCAAAGGTCACAATCTGACTGACCGCCTCACGCCCATATTTTTCCTTGACATAATCAATCACTCGGTCCCGATTGGCTTGGCAGAAGTCAATATCGAAGTCGGGCATGGACACCCGCTCCGGGTTCAAAAACCGCTCAAACAAAAGGTTGTAGCGTAGAGGGTCCAGGTCGGTAATTTTGAGCGCATAAGCCACCAAAGAGCCGGCACCCGATCCACGGCCCGGCCCTACAGGGCAAGCATGCTTCTTGGCCCAGTTGATAAAATCAGAGACTATCAAAAAATAGCCGGGAAACCCCATTTTGAGGATCGTGGCAATTTCGAAGTCGAGCCGCTCCAGGTAGCGCGGGGTTTGCTGAGATCGCTGATCAACATCAGGAAAGAGATGCTCCAACCGTTCTGACAAACCCTCGTGGGAGGCCAGGCGGAAATACTCCTCCATGGGCATGGGAGCGCCATTCATGAGCGGCGTTGGAAAATCAGGCAAGCGGGGCTGCCCGAGCACCAGCGTGAGGCTGCAACGTTTGGCAATTTCAATCGTATGAACCAAGGCGCCAGGAACATCGGCGAAAAGCTCCTCCATCTCGGCTTGGGTCTTGAAATATTGCTCCCGCGTGAACCGCTTGATGCGCCTGGGATTGGCCAAGGTGTCCCCCTCCGCCACGCACACACGCGCTTCATGAGCATCAAAATCTTCGGGGGTTAAAAACTGAACCGGGTGCGTGGCCACCACGGGCAAACCCAACTCAGCAGCCAAAGGAAGCACTGCAGACACATACAGCGCCTGACCAGCCAAGCCGGCGCGTTGAATTTCAATGTAAAAGCGGTCAGGAAAACTCAATGCCAACCGACACGCCAAGGCTTTGGCATGTTCAGTGTCCTGAGCCAGCAGGGCCTGCCCTATGGCTCCCATTTCAGCTCCAGACAAGGCAATCAGACCCTCACCATGGGCCTCAAGCCACTCCCATCGCAAGCAAGGGCGTTCGTTTTGAACATTGCTGAGCCATGCCTTGGAAAGCAGTTCGCACAGGTTCAAGTAACCCTGTTTGTTTTGCACCAGAAGCAAAAGCCGGCCTAAAGGCCGCTCCGTTACCTCAGAATGAAGCCAGACATCAGCGCCAATCAGGGGCTTGACGCCTTTTTTGCGAGCCTGGGAATATAACTTGACAGCCCCAAAAAGATTGCCGAGGTCAGTGATAGCCAAGGCCACTTGGCCATCAGAGGCTGCTGCATGAACCGCCTCGTCAACTCTCAAAGTGCCGTCAAGAACAGAAAACTCAGTGTGGGTGCGCAGATGAATGAATGCCATGGGGCATTTTATGACCTATCCGGGCGGGGCCAAGCGCCAGGCCAATGAGCAGCAAGTTCATGGCATGCAACCCTCAAGACGGATTCATGCACGGAAAAAACCTCATCCCCCAGCTTGAGGGGGCTCAAGTGTTGCATCTTTCCCCCCAAGCCGGGTAAGCTCTCAGAACACCTTGTTCATCCCCACTCACTTTGGCTTTGGCTCATTTGACGGTGCATTTGGGGTCCTTAGTTTTGACGTCAGAGTTGTTGCAACATGTCTTTAAAAATAAACAATCCAACATTACAAAAATCTCAGAATAATTCTGAAATTCAGGTCAATCAGGTTGGTGGTTATCTTGGTTTCTATTTGCCTTCTGAAAAAAACTCACAAACTGGCCAAGTTCGTGGCCAAGTTCGGCTCGTTAAGTCAAAAAGCGGAAAACTTGGCATACAAACACCCAGCGCCACTCATAAAATACCAGAATCTCTTGCGATCAATATAATAAAAGAAAATAGCAATGAATACATAAGCAACAATGACAGAAAAAAAATCATCCAATGGATAAGCAATGAGATAAAAAATGGATCTATAAAAAAATTCTACCCAATTGACAATAAAAATTTCCAGAAAAAAGCCAGCCCAACTAATTCAAAAAAACCAGCCACAATCCCGCCTTCAATCCCAAAAAATAATAATCCTGCTGTTAATTTTTTGATAACCAATGGAAATAAATTATCAAAAATAGTCTCTTTCAAGACCCGCCAGTTCTATAGCACGGCTATAGATTCTGCCAAGAACACGGCTATAGATTTTGGATCCCAGGTACGTAATCGACAACCCGTTGATTTGATCGAAGGCGCCACTTTTTCTAAAGATGCCTCCGGAACCACCTACACCCTCAACAACGGCGTCAAAGTACCTCCCATTTCTCGAACGGCCTTCAATACAGCAATAGCAAACCTGCCGCCCGAATTGCGCAAAGCTGCCGACGGCTACCTTTTTGAGGTCTTGAAGCAAAACCCATATGTGCCAATTATTGCAGCCGAAATACAGTCGGGCAAACTGGCGTCGCCTTATGTGACAGGCAATCGCTTTGATTCCGACCGTTATTTGTCAGATCAGCTGATGCCCATGCTGGCAAAAGGTTTTACCCATTCTGGATCTTCGCCGTATGCGTGGATTGATGGTTTTATCTTTAGCGTAGCCACAATGCGGGATCCCATTGTCAGAAACTTAAACCCCAATGCAACTTCCGGAACAGCCAGTTCATTTAAAAAAAATGAGTTGGCTATCAGTAAAAAGCAGGTACTCACCCAACGCCTGCTGAGTAGCCAGAAAGAGATATTGGGCAATGTATATCTGGAGGGAATGAAAAGCTACGAATCAAGCGGCGACCGTGGCAGGCTAAATCCCCAGACTAACCGCTACCCACGCAAAAACGGAGTTGGAGTTGGATTTTTCAATGCTTTGGGGCGAATACCTCAGGTGACTATTGGCACCGAGGAAACGCCAACCATGTTTGCCAAGGCCATTCACGATATGCCGGACAAGAGTCATTTCTCGCCTCAAATGCAATCTTATTCAACGCAAGTTGTTTCGCATTTAGGCAAGGTGCAAAGCCAAGAACGGCAACTTTTGAGCGACTTGGATAGTTTTTCCAAAAAATACACCAACCCCCTAAGCCAGATATTTTTCCTCGATACCCTGACTTCACTCGATAATCTGGGCTTTGGCAAGACACTGGATCAAAATACCATGACTCTGGTGCCTGGTACAATGTTGAGTGTCTATGCTGCTCATCACGAGCTCCAGGGCTACACCTTGGCAGACTCCTATCGTCGCGCCCGAGACGATGTGGCGAGGTTTTATCAAAACAACGAGGCACAGTTGTCAGACGCAGAATTGTCTTATCGTTTTCTGAAAGACAACCTCTGGAACGAAAAAACCTGGAACCTTCTGGGTCAAAAGTATCCTGAAATGTCGTCTGATATCAAGAACATAACTGATCGTATCAAAATACTGAATACTTTGTATGGCTCAGGTGTGGATCTCAATCTGAAAATCTATGATCAAATGATTATAGATAATCTGGATATCAGCACCCAGTCAGCAACCCATCTTGGGCCAGCCGCCGTCGCTCACGCTGAAAAATTGGTAGACAATGCGTTTCAGCCAAACCCCAGCCAGAAAACCGACCCCAATTATCAAAAATTCAGGCGGTCTCTGGTTATGTATTTACGGGAGGTTGCGCCGTCTCATCACATCCAAGGCGACCCTAAAAAAATCAACCGGGATGGTTTTGAGATGACCTCCATCCCCGATCTGATGGCGCCCGAGGGAACGACGGGCCCCATGTTGCATTCGCTGAAATCGCTTTACACTGCCATGAAAAACCAAGGAGATATCAAGGGCTGGCAGTTCGAGACGATGCAAAAAGTAATCTTATACGGTGCCATGGCCTCTGCAGGTGTAGATCCTTCTTCCATGGCTGCTGAGCTACGTGCCGTGAGGCCGCTGGTTCGAAAATACCAAGATGAAGTAAAGCAGATTGTAGGGGCCAGAGGCTATGAAAACAATGGCGTTCTATTCGGCCTCTTGGTCAATGACAAGCTCATCCGAGGCTTTGCAAATTGGCGTGTGCCCCGCATAGACTCAACAAAACAGAGTCACAACATGACGCTCTTGTCGCAGTCAAATGGAGGCCAAGTCCCTCAGGTCGATTTGAAAGATTTGTTCTTTTCAAAGAGTGCCATTCCCGCGCTCACCAATGGCCTCATCGCCGAAGGTAACCCAGAGTTTAGGGTGGTTGACGGGCAAGTGAACATGCAGATCACATTGAATGGTAAAGCGCAGGTTTTCAAAGCGATTAACCGCACAATACCGGAATTCTTCGCCCCCGCTTTGATGGACACTGTGTCACTTCAAGGTGATCCGCAAGCTGTGGCAGATCAATTGAATCGTGTTGTGCGGCTGACACACGCCATGATGGGCGGCACCATAGTAGCAACCACATAGTCGCCTCTGCAAAATTCAATCATCTTGTCATTCTTGCGCAGGCAGAATCCATGGAGTATGTTACGCGACTGACTTTCAGAATGACAAGATGGCAAAATGGATGATTCGCTCTTTTATGAATGTTACTTTTTATATTTTCGAATCAGAAGCCTCAGCTACAAATTCAATACCAGAAAGTTGCCGTTTTCCGTTATGACAGTGCATATGCACTACGATGTCGATCGTGAGGCGAAGTAATGCTTTAATAATATTAAATTCAAGACCACTACCCTCCGATGAAGCCTTTACCATTAAAGCCATTTGATCCCAAGCCTGACTGACGCTTCCAGCGTGGCAACTGGTGATACTTCCGGGATGACCAGATGCACAATTTCGAATAAAAAAGAAAGCCTCATCGCCGCGTAACTCTGCCAAAAGAATTCGATCAGGCTTCATTCTTAAGCAAGCCTCCATACAATCTTTAGCGCTGACTTTGGCTGTACTACGCCCGCCTTTAGAGTATAGTAAATGAACCACATTAGGATGTGGGATATAAAGCTCACGCGCATCTTCAATCGTTACCAGGCGCTCATGCAAAGGTATGTGATTAATTAAAGACTTCATAAAAGTCGTTTTTCCACTTCCAGTTGCACCCGCTACAACAATATTTTTACGAGCCGTTACTGCCAGCTTGAACATCTCGATAAAATTACCCTCTCTTTTAAGTTTTATTATATTTTCATCAACTTCAGAAATTTTTGATTTTATTGAATGCAATTTCTCAAACAGTCCAGCATCTTGATGGTCTTCAAGAGTAATTTGTCGACGACTGGGCAATCGAATGGTAATGGAAATTGACCCCGGTTCAACTGCTGGCGGAATCACAAATTGAGCACGCTGCCCAGTTGGAAAAGTGAAAGAAACCAGTGGATGAGTATCTGTGATACTTTGCCCCGTTCTGCTTTCATTTAACAAAGCAGTGCAAAACATACGTGCTCGCTCAAGCGTCAAGCCAGGCACCTCAACCAAACTCCAGCCAGAGTTTGATTCTATATAAGCATGACCAGCCCTGTTGATACATATTTCCGTAATAGACGGGTTGCGCAAAAAATCTGCAATTCCTAGTACCTGAAATTGATGCTCAATAAACTCATTTCCAGAAATTATTTGGATCGGCTGTAAAAAATCTTCTGAGCTGAACAGCTTACTTTCTTTCATCGCTTAAAAGTGCTCTGAAAAGTTAAATTATTAATTTATAAACACTCACCCGCAATATTTCTTAAAAATAAATATTTTTAAGAGATTAAGACTGCAACCTTCTGATTTATAATAGACCTCCTGGAAAATTTTATTCTCTCAAATATCGATGATATTTCATGGCGCATCCATGACTTGAGAAAAATTGAGATCCTGAGCAGTAAAAATACTCACAACCGTACCTTGCAAAATAACCACCCTTGGCGTCAAACGCATGCTACGTGTCAAATCTTGCTCCACAAATTTTTCAATATTTCTGATCGTGGCAGATTCAAATGGCTGTTTTGTAACAATAGGAACTCCAAGGGAGTTGTAAGAAACATTATCAATAGTTGGAGATCGGGTTTGAACAGCATACTTCAGGGCATCAGATGCAAGACTGATCATCAATGCCCCAGACAAACGGTCTCCCCAGCGATTATCCACCTCACCTTTAACACCTAAAGTACCTAAAGGACTAATTCCTGGACTTTGAATAGAAATATCAATATTTTGTGGCGTAATGACTCGTGTCCAGATGATTGCCACTCTATCAATACTATCAGATACTGGCTTATATTCACCCATAACTCGGGATCCTTTTGGAATTAGCACTCTCCTGGCATCGAACGAGCGAACATCTTCAACCACATTACAACTGGTTGGCCCGGGAATATCGGTCATGATCAAGGTCTGCAATATGCATCGCACTGCTGTACCCTGAGGTATATAAGTGCTTGGTTCATGAGGAATTGCTCTTGCATAATTCACAGGAAAAGCAACACTCCCGCCCCCAGATCGACGAGCAACATTAGTACTATCAGATTTAATCGATTCACCTGCATCGTCTCCTCTAAAATACTGAACACTACTATCCCTGCCCTGACCTCCACCTAAAGATCCCATGGCTGATTCACTTGATGCTGGATCCATAAGCCCAGGAGGAATATCGGCAGTTAAAGCACGATGAAATGTATTTTTTATTGTCGGAGTATCTACGCTAACTTGCTGAATCGCATTTCGAGCACCCCCAGCCCCAGTTGCATTCAAACCGGGCGTCGGCGAACCAGATAAAGCAGCACTGGTAAGGCCGAGTGAATCCAAGACAGATGCGCCCCCCGCAGCAGGAATACCTACACCCAATCCATCAGGGGCAGGGTAATTATTGCCCTGAGCACCCAAACTGATAGATCGCAGGGAGTCGCCAACAGGGCCTAAATTTCCAAAGCCAAAAGAACCACCACTTGATCCCACTGGCGTAGATGCCGAATTTTCACTGATAATTTTTCCACCTAAAGCAGTGACAACCCCGCCACTTGCCATTCCACGACGCTTGGCGAGATCATCCCCCAAGCCCCCCGTACCGGGAGCCTTATACCCTCCATACATATTCACACCATATGAAGTAACGGAATAAGAAGGCTCCAGCGGTTGTACAGACTGCGGTTTCAGGGCGTCAGTCAATCGAGCTGAACGCAACGGAATGGGATCGCTGATGGCTTCAGTCGCCCCTTCAGTCAAGGGCTTTGGCTCTGCCGGTAAACTATGTGTCAATGTTGGTTGCTTTGGAATGGAAATTCCTTGGCTATCTTTAGGATGGGTATTATTATTTTTTCGCATTGCCCCAACCAGCATATAATAAAATAATGCCATAATTGAAAGTGCCACGGTTACAATAAAAATCATCACCTTGACATTTAGCTTTCGATTACTACTTACACCTAAGTTTGGAATACCCTTCTCTTGAAACCTGGATGGCCTCTCTTCAGACGATTCTTCGCCGGAATTTTGGAAATCATAAGACTTATCCATAATAAACTCCTTAACGACGACGAATTGCCACAACATCCGTACCATATCGAATAATGATAAACGGATACACTCCATGCAAAACATGGCGGCCTTTATCCATACTCCGATTCACCAAAAATTCTTCTCCTCGGTCTGTAAGGCGGCCAAAGAAGGCAGGGGTTTGTGTCATTGGTGGCATTTGCACATAAGTAACCTTACCATCATCAAATACCCTTATTGGCCTTAACCACTTTGCAGAATCTTCACTGGCTGCCTCATAATCTGTATAGAAAGATAAATAAGGGCTGCTTAGCGGAGAAGAGTCTACAGGCTTGACATTCACAATTTCAGAACGTATATCAGGATATGTAAACTGTACTATATAAGAAACACCTTGGGCACGAGCCTCATCGATTTTTATCCAATCCTTACTAACAATTTTTAAATCAAACAAATATGACCTTCGATCCGTACGAATATACATATTTGTTTCAGCATCAGGGTCTTTTGGCTTGAGAAAAAATACATTATCACGTCGAACAATATCCCATCCACTGCTAAATCCAGTTCCAAAATCTCTAACTTTTTCAGAGGGATCCAGAACAATCTGGGTTGCTATACCCAAACCAGCATGAACTGCATAAACATGCCCAGGAGTATAACTATAATAACGAATTGTTTCAGATGTAGATGAAGGCTTAATTTTCTGGGCCTTCAATTCTATAGCGGGAGAACGTTGTCTTTTGACTGAATTACCGTCAGAAACAGGTAATTGCAAAGCCGACGGGGGACACGTCGAACTGGATGATGATGAAGATGAATTAATACCTGGATTCAAATTTCCTGATTTATCAGGATGAGCATTTCCAGGGCATGTAGGCTGAGGCTGAGGCTGAGGCTGAGGCTGAGGCTGAGAACTTGAACCAGGAATTGATAATGAAGATGCAGAAAGCAATGGCACTGGATAGTCAGAAGAATTTTTTGTTTGCCCCGACGCCGGCTGCGCAAAGGATATTGTATAAAATAATAAAAATATCAGAAAAAACAATATTTTTTCATTTTTTTTGAAAAAATATTTACGAATTAGGTATTGAAGTTTGACACCCAAGGTCTGACGGCTAATATTTGGATACGAGCTCAAAAAGCAACTCCACCGAACTACAGTATTCACAACCGCCTCCTTGATTTGCAAAAATTTATAAAAAATTTAATCGAAAAATTAATTTATTATTTTCAGGACTTACGCAAAACAGCCACTTTATTCCGCATTGCGAAAAATCTCACCATTCCTCGAAAGCAAAAATTACGCAAGTTGTTGATTTACATAGAATTTAATAATATTTAAAAGTTTCTTTTGCGTAAGTCGTATCAGAGATTTCTTAACGCGCACCAATGGCTCCAAGCTTTTGAAACGATTCAGTAAGCTCACGAGTCAAAGCAGCTTGATCCGGAGCAATGTCAGGATCAAGCCTATAGCTTTGAACCTGAAAACCAAGTGGATTTTCAATTAAATAATTTTCTGGCATTGATAAATTCTTTACATAATCAAAACCCAAGGTTGCGATAAAAGACTCTGCTTTTTCAATTTTGTTGCTTACTTTTTGAATTATAACTCTATCGAACCTGACGGTGGCGCCGTTGAAATAATTTTCCGACAATGATGTCAGAACAATACTTTTAATACGAACTCGAGCAACTTTACTTTGTCCAAATAAAATATCCGGATTGTATGGATTATTTTCAGAAAATTTAACTGCGTAAGCCGCATTAATACTTTCATTACCCATAGCGTGAACAACGTCCCAATCACGTCGTCCAGTAATATCCCAGTCATAAGATTCTCTCGCCATGACATAGCGAGCAACATGACCTTTATTAACAATTTCACTGCGACTTACTTCATGATCTTTAATACTATTCCTGATTTTCGAAAGTGTAGCTGTACCTGTATAAGAATCAGTCACAATAAGATAAGGCTGCTTTTCTTTTAATGGCATGATAAAAATATAAGAAACTGCCAACATGACAGATGCAAACAATGAACAAACAGCCACCAACCAAGCACGCTTCTCGCTGCGCCGGATCATCTGATTTAAAGTGATCTCAAAGTCTACAGATCTCTTTAATACATTGTTTTTAGACGAATTATTATTTGAGTTTTTTTCAGACTTCGATTGTGCATAAAAATCAGGCGACAAATTGCTTTCACTTTTTTTTTCCATGGCACCTTTTTTAAATAATTCCAATAATAAAAAAAACAATAATTAACGAGGATAAATTATTATAAATAACAATTTATCAATTAACACGACCAGGAAGCCTATCGCAACTCAAAATCAAATTTTTACGAGATTCATCCAAAAAAACTTTTAATCCCTCACGCAAATAAATTTCATTCACTTCATCCAAGGCTGCCTTCAAGTTAGACGCATTCATCGAAAGAATTTTATGCGGTATGCTATAATCATTAACACACTTCATTTGAAAACTCAAGCCTGTATCTCTTGCCCATCGCTCAAGCATTTGCCTTAATGATGTATCAATACGCAGCCCACTATACTTGTATGGGGCCTCTAGAGGTATTACTTTTATATCATCAGAAAATTGATTAATTGGAACCCACTCACCACCAAAATCAGAAGCCTTGGGATTAACAGAACATCCAAGCAGTAAAAAATTCAAGAACAAGACTAATAATAGGAGCTTTGAATAAAATCGATCAGATCGCCTTGAAAACATAAGAAAAACCCCCAAAAATTTTTAAAAAATTTTCTTATTTTACTAAAGCAATAAATTCCTCTAACCACAAATCAGGATGAATTGGCCGGTAAGGATCCTTAAGGTATTGATCAGAATCTGAATTTACATGTCTTTTGAGCAAATGATGCAATTTTTCTATATTTTGTGAGTTTGAGGATATAAAAGCAAGCAAATCCGGTCGACTACCTAATTTCAATTGACAAAAAGCAGTGTCATTATTTTGTTTAATAAAAAAGCAGCGACTACGCTCATCTAAAGATTTGATATTATTAAATTCATTTTTTGAGATTTTTAAACCATTAACATAGTCAGATTCTTCTGCACTTGGGTTTGGAAGAAGGATTAATGTAGCAGTTTGCTCAACAAGCGCAGCAGAAATATCACTTTTTAAAGCATCTTCCGGGGATTGAGTAGCAAAAATACCCAAGCCATTTTGTTTGCGTATTGTTTTTAATTTATTTCTAGCAAATTCTTTTAAACCACCTTCACCATCAAGTATTTTCCAGAACTCATCCATGACATAAATAAATGGCCGACCATCAAGTAGCTGCTCCATTCTGTAAATTAAGTAATTAATTACCGGAGCACGCACTTCTGGAAAATCAATTAATTCAGTGTAGTCAAAACCAATGATATTGGCATCATCCAAAACAATCGAATCTTTTGGATTATCAAAAACCCAGCCTAAGTATCCTGTGCGAGTCCATTTTTTCAATCTAGAATAAATTGAATCATCCCCAAGATTAGGAAAGCTACTCTGGAGATTGGTCATCGTGCGCAGGTTGATTGGAATATCAAGTATTGACTTTACTGCTCGTAAAATATCATCATCTTCACTTGAGGAAAATTCTCGTTTACCGGACAACAATTTTATGAACATTACGAGAAACAAAGTATTTTCTTCTGTAGCTTCACATTGAAGTGGATTAAAACCTGTCGGTTTACCGGACTCAATGGCCATATAGCGCCCTGCGCAAGCGCGAACAAAAATTTCTGCGCCCCGATCCTTATCGAAGAAAAAAATAGTTGGCGATGCCCCTTCTTTTTGAATTTGGGAAAGTAGAAAGTTAACCAAGGCAGTTTTACCTGTGCCAGATTTTCCTATGACCATGGTATTGCCTAGAGCCTTTTCACCAAGAGAATTTTCATGGGGCTTTGTAGCATGAAAATTAAAATAATAAGGCTGTCCGTTTGTTGTTTGTAGGACGGTTACTGCAGGACCCCATGGGTTATTTTGAGACTTTCCGACGGGGTAATTATGTAATGGAGAGAGCCCCAAAAAATTAAGGGATGTTATGTAGGCTTTGCGTGTTCGATACTTCCAGTTAGCTGGCAGTTGTGCATAAAATGATGCCATGCTTGCCAATTGCTCACGGGAGGTCACAAAGGCAGCATTTGAAAGAATAGCTCTAATTTGCGATACTGAAGAATCTAACGTTTGAAGTTTAGAATCATATAGAGCGATTGTCGAATGATATTCCCCTAAAACAAAGCGGCCAGAGGCCAGTCCGTCCATCGCGGAATCTAAATCACGAATCTGTGAAACAGCTTTGTCATTGGTGACCAGCATCCGTCCTTTGGTACGCTCAAGATAAGATAGAGCTTGCTGTCTTCCGCTTGGAGTAAAACTGTGCGTCATCACATACTCAAATGGTACCTCTTTAATTGAGTTTAACACACCAGGATAAGTTTCTTCAGGATAATCACGCAATGCCAACATGGCACCAAAATGACGCGTTCCGTTGGCTGTTTCTATAAGAAAATTACCTGTTTTTTCATTGAAAATATGCCTACTTGTAGGAAGGTAATTAAATATTCGAGATGGCAAAACAGGAATTGGCTCATCAATTCGATTAATAATATAGCCCAAGAACTCTAGTGCACTTGAAAACAGCCCCCCCTGATCGGAAGTATAAGTGCCTAAACGTCGTGGTGAGTAAGCGTATAAAGTAGACTCAAGCAAGTTGGCCATTTCAAGAACGGTTGATATATGTTCTTTCTGTTCCAACTCCAAGCCTTCAAGGCTACCAGAAAAAAACCGCTCAGTAGCAGTCGATATGCCACGTGGACGGTAAATCAAGGTGAAATAGAGTTCATTAATCAGCATTGAATTGGAGTTCAATTGCTGAACATAATGATCATTTAAAAGTTGATTAAATTTTCCTGTGTAATTTTTATGCGTTAAAACGTTTCTTTTCCGACGAATATCATGTGCCCAATAAGAAAAATTAGTGTAATCAGGGGCACGCAAGGTTTGCAGAAGTTTATTAAAATTATTATGCTTATGCTCCAGCTCTTGTGGTTCTCGACCCAGAAAAGGTATTCCATGCAATTGAAAGCAGACCATATAATCGCCTTCCACTGTGCGCAAAACATTTGGATGAACGTGCGTTGAGTAAGGCACAAATTTTGCGACTAAAGATTCTGGATCAATGTGCATGTTTTTTAGTGCGATTTGCAGGCGCCTTGAAACTTGCTCACTGAGGCAGTGACGTGATGATCACTGTTTCGCGATCCATTCTCTTTGCATGCCTACAAACTTTCCATGTAAGAAACCTTAAAAAAATAAGATCAAAAATTAATTCATCTTTCTTTACCATAATTTTCATGATTAAAAAAGCAAATGGAAATAAAAAAATAAAATAATTTGAAATTGCAAAAAAGCCAATTGCCATAAAACCATTCACAAGCATAAATGGAATCATGGGTATTCCAAAAAATGTTTGTGGCCTCATCAAGCCTCTAAATATAGTATCTTTTTTCACGTCACCCCCAGATCGATTGCATTACGGTATGTCATCATTCATTCGCCACCTCATCATTGCTCGCGTCAGTCGCGGAGTGACTGTACACAAAGACCTGCTGATTGATTTCACTCCTCTGCCACTATCATTTTCCAGATCCTGCAACTGCACACAGCATGACAAAGGCTACGATCAGCATGGGGACGCGGGCGGTGTTAGCAAGTCAAGGCATGATGATCACAGAATACGGCAAAAGGCTCATGCAATTGCCGTAAATTTACCCCCAATTAATTAATTACAGAAATTATTTTTTTAATGAATTTTAGATATTTTATGCGAGAATTTTAATTATGTTCCTGCGATGAAAAAGTTGGCGAAAACTCCAGCTGCCCCAACCATCAGACCACCCAACAAAATAGGCCAAACTTCTCCAAACCTCTTGTTATTAAACGAAATTTGATAACCTGAAAATATAATTGCGACCGTCACAATGACTGTTGTTGTAGCATTTATGATGTTTCCTAATTCTGTAGCTGCACCAGTCAGTTTTGTACCAACACCAGAAGTAGTTGCTACAGCCTCAGTTGTAGCAGAAAGCAGCAGCAAGAAAAAGAAAAAATATTTTTCATATTTTTTAATATGAAATAAATTATTTATATAATTTTTTGATAATTTTTTCATAATTACCCTCTAATTTATATTAGAAAACAAAGGCATTATCCAAAGAATAAATACTTTTACCATTTTCAAAAACAGGCTTTTGATTATTCTTTAGAGCATCAACAACCGGCTTATCAATTTTTCGAAAATATTTTCCTCTCGTTAAAATTTTATCAGCCTCATGATTTGTTTCTGAATTTTCTCTTATTTTAGTATTTTGATTTGTCAAAAGTGCCAATTTTGAAAGTCCTTCACTCTTTTCTTCAATGGCATTAAGTGCGTTATTTACTTTTTCAACATAACCCTCTTTAAAACCTGTCACGAAATTTCCACTGTAATAACAACTGAAAGCTTTTTTCCAATCATTTTGAGACCTTTCGAAACATTCAGAAAGAATTCTGGCGCCCACTTTGATGCTGGTGCAATAATCAAAGGCATCTTCGAGTGTTTTAATACCATAATGTGAAAAGTTTTTCTTATTGACTTGCGCAACACCCAAGGAATAATTTTTACCAGACGACTCTAACATTTTTACCGTGGCCATGGCTTCTTGTAAATGACGCGGTTGACGCACCAGGGAATCACCCACCACACCAATGGCAAACGGGTTTCCGCCGGATTCAACCTGGACGATGGCTGCCATTACCCGTTGAGGCACTTCCAACTCTCCACACTGAACAATCATTTCAATCATGGCTTCATTTAAGCTTCATTCTGAAATTTGCAATACCCCCAGATTAAGGGGTCACATGGTAATTTTTGGCTGATCAGGCAGTTCGGTGTCATCGCGTCCATTGTTATTATATGGTGGGCGTAATTTTTGTGGCAAAGGAAACCCTAAGGGCTGAGGCAATTCAGGCAGCTGCCTGTATACTTTTTGAATTATTTGCGCATATTTTTTAAATTCTTCAGGATTGGTCACTTCCCTTGCTGTGTTGAAAAAATCGATGCGATCTTGTGTGGTAGGATTTTTTCCGGGAGGCAAACTCAAACCTTCAGCCACCCAAATTTTCTTTCCATCTTGCGAAACAAAAATAGTAAAACTTGGGCCCTTGATTTCAATGACGGTGCTTGGATTGGTTTTTTCTTCTCTTGAAATTTTTGGAGTAGGTTGTTCAATCTTTTGGGTCTTTGGAAGATGGGTGATATTGCTGAAACCTGCCGCTTCTAAAAGCTTCCTCGCTTGTGTTAAATCTTGCAATTTTTCAGCATTTCGTACCTCTTCTTGACGCTGAGCTATGGCCGAAGAGTTTAAAGGCTGTTGACTTGGAAAGTTTGCTACCAAACCAGGAAGCTCATCATGTGGGTTGGAATCAAAGAAAAATCGATAAATATAGGATACCTCGTTATCTTTTGATATTGTATCTTTTTGCGTTCTATTGACTGTAAAAAGAGGTACTGAGCCTGAATTTCCTTGGGCGCCGTCGTATCGTCGAAGTGAAGGATCCTTCAGATTGCTGCCTCTTGAAGGGTTGTTAGTCACCACTTGAGTGAGGTTCTTTTCCCTGGTCTCGCTTGGCGAATTGACTTTGATTTCTATGACTTTTTCGTAAGCTTGAACAGGCAGATTAGGAGGTATTTTTATCTCTGGAGGTTGTTTTTTCTTGGGGACAGGTGACTTTGGCGTTACTTCGATAGAAAAATATAAAGCTGAAGAATCATTACTACCAACTCTTCCAAATTGTCCTTCTACACCAGCATGGATTTGATTATTTCCTATTTCGCCAACTGTTCCAGTCAAGCCCAATTTACCAGAATAACCTGGAACACCGTTAGAGTGATCCACGGTTGCACTGACGCCAGCGCTAATTATTGGGTTTTGACCTAGCTCAAAATTAAGCCCCAAGCTGCTGCCTGTTACTACTTCGTTATTTTTAATACCTACGACGACAGGAACCAGATTTGCTGAGACACCAAGATTATCTTTTTCAATGATCGGTATATTGACTCCAACTGCTCCTGCAATGAAAGGAGCAGTATTGAGAGTATTTATGGTGAACTCAGCATAAGGCGTTCCTACTTGACCTATTGATACAGGGATTCGAACAGCAGTGCTTACATTTGGAATTATTCTAATATTATTGCCTGCAACCGGAAACTTCACTTCCACGTTGGGGTTGGATTTCGGCAGCAGGTCTTTGGCGCTTGGACCAGGGCCGGTGGTGAAGCCACCGGTCTTGTTGGGAGAAATCTTGTTGGGAGAAAACTCGGGCTGTGGCTGTGGCTGTGGCTGTGGCTGTGGCTGTGGCTGTGGCTGTGGCTGTGGCTGTGGCTGTGGCTGTTGCTGTTGCTGTTGCTGTTGCTGTGGGAATTCGGGCTGAGCCCCCCTCGTCAACCGCGAAATGGCTTGAGATACGATAACAGGACTACTTGACATAAAATTACCAACTGAAAATCACAAAATTTAATTTTACTTAAAAAATATATGAAAAAACATTTTCAAGTTATTGAGAAATAAAAAATAAAATTCTTGTGGTCAGATCAAAATTTGATCGAAAATTTATTGGATTTATTGGAATATATATGAGAAAATAAGGATAATTTCATTATAGATTACCCGTGGTTCCTGGTGGTTGGTTGATGGGGACTTTCGTTCTGCTTAAAATTTCAGACGATGATGATGATAAAAGTCCTGAAAATAGATTGGATGGGCTGACATACATACCTCCACCAAAATACCGTGCTGCCATGTTAGGCACATTGTAGATCAGGACACTTAAAATCAAACCGAACCCAGCATTTGCTGCAGCAACCTGGAGTTCGGTAAATATAGTTCCATTTACGTCCAAGGCTTTTGCGGCACTTAATACCGCAACAAAGATACCCATAAGCACGGCAGCATGACCGACAACGACAGCAAGCAAGGCCATGCTTATGATGCTTGCAGCCAAGAGCCGAACCCAAGCGGAAAATAAATCTTTGTAGCCCTCAAAAAGCAAAGAAAATAACATCAGGGGGCCAACGGCAATACCAATACGCACAGCCAGTTCATTGAGCAATAACATGATGCCGCCAATAATTGCCGGGCTACCTTGACCAACCATGGTTAATACAATATTCAAGGTGCTTTTTTGATCTTGGCTATTATCTTCATTCAAAAAAAGAGCAGGTGCAGATTGTAATAAATTAATTGTTGTCAGATCAGTGTTAATTTGACTCTTATAGCTTGAATGACTGTTTGTAATGACCTGAACCAAGTCATCCCTAAGGCCTGTGATCATGTTTTGAATTGATAAATTTTCAGTTGTGCTGGCTGCAATGATTGCGAAAATCAGTGTCGCCTTGCCTGCGCGCCATAAAAAATCAGACATGCTGTACCCTTGAGTACCATATGCCATGCGTATTCCATAAAAAGAAACCCATATTGCCATAATTACTGAACCGACCGAAGCAACCAGAGCCACGCTGTTAATATAGGCATTATTCATGGCGCCTTCAAATGCCTGACCGACATAAGCAGACATCAATAAAAATATAGGATAACCTAAAACATCCATAAAATTTAACCTTTCATACTCGGATTCGGTAAGGTCAAAAAATAATTAACTCGCGCATGAAGCCCCGAACTTTTGTTTTCATAGGACTTACGCAAAAGAAACTTTTAAATATTATTAAATTCTATGCAAATCAACAACTTACGTAATTTTTACTTTCGAGGAATTGCAAGATTCTCCACCATGCGGAATGAAGTGACTATTTTGCGTGAGTCCTATTAAATTTGAAACTAGTTTATTATATACCCTAAAGATGTTCCAGCCGCCTTAAATATCTGGCTTGCTGATTGCGGAGGTGCTCCTAGTGGAGACCCTGCGCCATTGCTTGGATTTTTTCCTGATTTTTTATTGACCAAAGCAACCCGAATTTCTTCGGAAATTTCAATTCTGCTCTGAAGATAATCTTGCTGAGCACGGTAAATTTCACTGGCTTGACTTTGCATGAGCCTGATCAAGTTGATTGTTTGATTTTTAAGCTCGACATCAGCGCGATTGGCAGGAGGAATATTACTTAAATTTAAAATGGATGCGGCAGAAACAGCCAAAGCTTTCTGAAATTTTCCTGAATGCAGCACTTTGTAAGTGCGAAGATTTTGAATTTCAAGGCATTTATCTTCAATTTGCTTGCTTGCTATTTTATTATCACTGCTGCAACTTGAAGGATTTTGAATTGCGCGGGAGTAAAAACGATTATCTGTTTGGTTTGTTTGTTCCCCGATAGTTTTTGCCAGAGTATCAAGCTGAATTCCTTCAGTGGCTGCATAAACAATGAAGTCATTCATTGACTGGCTCACGTTCTGAGAGACGGTTGCAACAGATGAAACCATGTTGGGACTCATGACCCCTTGGGCGATCAAACTCTGCAAAGATATTTGAATTCCATTTAAATATCTTCCATTTGTTTCCGTTCTGATTATACTAATAAGCCTATTGATCGCAGCAATAGCTTGTGCGTCATATACGGGCTGAACGGGAGTGGGAGTAAAAGCAAGAACTTGGCTTGGCAAGCCTAGGGCCAATAGGCTGGTTACTGCGAACATGATACCAACCCGTAGCAAACATTTGGAAGTGCTTTGACTGAGAGAGGAAGGGGAACAGGCCTGAACCAAGAGGCCATGAGGCCGGCAGCATTCTGTCGTGGCCCCTAACAGGCTGTCGGACTTGAGAGTTGTCGGCTGTAAATCAGCCGCAGCGGCCCGTTTTTCAGCGTGTTTTGGTCCCATAGCCCAGCTATGGGCCTGCAAACCCGGTAAAAACTGGCCTCGCCGGGGCTGATTTTCACTTTCGCCGCCCCAAGTCAGACAGGCCCCTAGTCTTTGAGAGGCCACTGAAAAAAATGCAAACAATAGACGGATTGAATAATTTTTGAACATGGCCAGCCTCAGCATATGTTGAACCTTATATAGACTATGGAGTCGATGTTTCCGTTTTTTGACAGTGGTATGAACAACATCAGGAGGCTCTTGACATGTGATTACCAAGAATTTCAAGACGCTTTCGCGTGCAGAATCAATGAACCAAGGCTGAGCGACATGGGCCAGCCTATGTTGTAAAAACTGGCTGGTTGTACAGGCAGCCTTTGCACTGCCAAATGCTATGCCGTGGCAGTTTTTTTGACCATGCACTGCACTGAGTGCCAAGTTGATGGAGTTAAAGCGATGCAAGCCCAATGAGGGAATGGTTGACCATGCCTCAGTATTGGCTTGCCGCCAAAAGCAGACACGCAAGAACCACAAAAAATTGGAGATCCAGGGACGATGCGCTGAATGAACCAAAGCTTGCTTTTTTGAGGGCAAAGCTTTGGTATTCAGATCCCCAAAGAGGCAGATTTGATGATCAATATTGATATTGACAGCAAACTTTAACCTCCAATTTTGCAAATTAATTATCACGATTTACAACACTCAATGCTACGACATCAGGAGCCACCCTGCATCTAAACAGCCTCTGAAAAACCCCTCATTCTGTAATGGAATCTTTTGCCAAGGAAATTTCGTGCCTTGGATTTTTGGCTTGGATCACCTGCGCCAAGTGGTAAAAATAGCTTGTATATGACCCTTGAAAAAGCCACGATCATCTACAGCAGGTTTTTCAGAGATTCCCTAAGTGAAGTCTAACTGACAACACTTTGATTCGATGTAGTGCAAACCCCATGACGCTCAATAGTCAAGCCCTGCATGGTGAATGCTATGATATCGTAGTGGGCTACGGTGTTGAATCAGCTGCTTTTGTCAAGGCCATGGTTGAATTTTGTCGGGCTGACTCAAAATTTCGCACGCCAGCGGCCACATGGCCGGCTGGTACATGGACGGAGGCGTTTTCAATATGACCGGTTTGGTCATCGAAAAAAAAGTCAGGTTCAAATTCGCGTAAAAATTCACCCTTGGGCAAGCCTCCCAAGAACATCGCCTCATCAACGTCGATATTCCAGCCCATCAAGGTACGAATAGCACGTTCATGCGCAGGAGCGCTTCTTGCCGTAACCAGCGCAGTACGAATGCGCATACCTTCAGGGGCTTCATGTTGGAGGCGTTGAAGTGCTTCAAGCAGGGGCTTGAAGGGGCCGGCAGCCAAGGGAATATCAGCTTGCTCGAGCTCATGCGCTTGAAAGGCATCGAGGCCTGCGTGCTGATAAACCCGTTCAGCTTCATCTGAAAAGAGTACGGCATCACCGTCAAAGGCCACACGCACTTCGTGGGGGTGAGCATTTGAGGCACGAGCTGATTGCGGGTACACACGAGCAGCGGGTACACCCGCTGACAGGGCTGAGCGGACATCAGCCTCGTTGGTGGAAAGGAACAGGTTGGCATGGAGGGGTTGCAAGTATCGCCAAGGGGGCCTGCCACGGGTAAATACCCCACGCTTGATGGGGAGCCGATAGTGCTGGGCGGAGCGAAATACGCGCATGCCGGAAACGGGATCATTGCGAGAGAGAATGACCACCTCGACCAGCGGCGAGCAGGCGTTGAAGGCCAGGAGTTTATTGGTCAGTGAAAATGCCACCCCAGGCTTGGCTGCCTCATCCATTTTACTCAACTGAAGCTGCATATAGGCGCGGTCATCTTTAGTTTCAAAGAGACGATTTTCCTCTTCGAAATCAAACAGGGCACGGGAAGAAATGGCAACGACCAGTTGGCCGGCGAGCGTGACAGACATAGAGGTCAGGATTTTTTCGACGCTGGCATTCAATGAACCTTCAAGAACGGGGGGCGGTGAAAGAGGCCGCCGTAATGACGCCCATCATTTGGACGGGCACCATAATAAACCTCTTATAAAGGTAACAACAGCTTTTGAATTCAGTTACTGCATGAAGCCGATCAGGCTTTTTCGAGCCTGAGAGCCTGGTAAATCTGCACAGATGAGGTGGCATCGACGAGCCAATTTCGCATTTCCAAAAGCAGTCATCCAAGCCCTGCGCATTTCTCTTGGGGGCATTTCGCTGATCTGGTCGAGTATATCGCTGGAAGGCTGAGGTTCGAACTGAGCACCCCAATCGTGACGACTGCGGATTGAGAGGTAGAGCTTGGTTGCAATAATGCGGGCGGCATCGCGGTCAGGTGCTTTGACCTCATACACAGTCATCCGGTTGAGAATGGGTTCGGGAATGTTGCGTTCGTCGTTGGCGGTAGCAACCCAAATGACTTGGCTGGCGTCAATAGGAACCTCGGCGTATTCATCGACAAAATGAGAGGCTGTATCGTGCTCCAGCAAGCTGTAAAGAGCACCTAAGGGGTCGTAAGCATGCTCACCCGTGGTTTTGTCGATTTCGTCGGCCACCATCACCGGGTTGGCGTATTGACCATCGACCAGGGTTTCAAAAACTTTGCCCGGACGAGCCCCCTTCCATTGGCTGGACGCACCAGAAAGCAGCCACCCGGCGGTCATTGAACTCATCGGCATGAAGCCCATACCGGTTCCCAGAAGCGCCGATAGCGCGCGTGCAAAATGAGTTTTTCCGATGCCTGGCGGGCCCAGCAATAAAAGTGGGGTAATTTCCAAGGCATCGCGACTGTCTTCGCACAGAGCCAGTTGCCGGCGGACATCATCCAGAACCTCAAAGAAATTGGGCAGATCTTCGTAAAGATGATCCATGACAGGAAGGCCGGAAGGCTTGACTTGAAATCGTTCTGGGCCTTTTTCGATCATGCGTTCATAAGTTGAGCGCAAACCTTCATGCTCTTTGGGGGGCAGCTTGCCCAGTTTACGATCGACCTCGTCGACACGGTAAACACTTCGGAGGCAGGCAATTGGAATGCCGCCAGAGCGGGATGAAACAGCGACTAATTCATTTGAAGCACTCATAAACACCTCTTAGTCTGATGGCCCGTTCATGTGATTGGATCAAGAGCAAGAGAGGCTTGATACATGAAAAAAGGCCCACCTTTACGCTTTTTATCATGCGCTTCTATGGCTCATTTGGGTGTGAAAAATGTCTCGAATCAGGGCGTGTCATCAATCAGGGAGCCCCTGTTTGAGTGATTAGGGCTTGCAACCATGTGATGACAGCCTCCGTCAAATGAGCACTGGCTCGGGCTCAAGCCGGATTCCGAAGCGGCCATAAATGCTTTCTTGAATGGCTTGGGCCAGGGTCAGGACTTCAGAACCTGAAGCACCCCCTCGGTTCACCAAAACAAGTGCCTGTTTTTCATAGACACCTGCCCGCCCAATGCTTTTACCCTTCCAACCGCAGGCATCAATCAGCCAACCTGCGGCCAATTTTACAGTGCCATCGGCCATGGGGTAATGCACGATGGCCGGGTCACGTCCGATAATGTCTCGGCACTGCTCGGGCGTGACAACAGGGTTTTTAAAGAAGCTGCCGGCATTGCCAATGACTTGGGGATCAGGCAATTTGGCCCGACGAATATCAATGATCCACTGGGCCACCTGGTGAGGTGAAGGTTTTTCGAGGCCTGTTTCAGCAACCTTGCGTTCAATATCCAGGTATTTAAGTGTGGGCCGCCACTTTTTAGGCAAGCGGAAGCGAACCCGTGTAATGAGGGTTTTTCCTGGGAGATCACGCTTGAAAATACTGTCTCGATAAGCAAAGTTGCACAGGGGGGGCCCAATTGTGACGCTGCGACCGGTGCAGAGGTCGATTGCATCTAAACTTTCAAAGTAATCTTTGAACTCCAAGCCATAGGCCCCGATATTTTGTACCGGTGCGGCACCTACTGTGCCTGGAATCAAGGCCATGTTTTCCAGGCCCGGCCAACCCTGAGCCAAAGTCCACATAACAAATTCGTGCCAGTTTTCTCCGGCTCCCGCTTCAATGATCCAGGCATCGGCCCCCTCTTTGAGCAAACGCTTGCCGAAAATTTCCACCTTCAGCACTGTGGCCGGCACGTCACGAGTGAGCACGATATTGCTGCCGCCACCGAGAATCAAGTGAGGCCCCAGGCCCAGCTCAGGGTGGTTCACGATCTGACGAACATCGGCCTCCGAGCTTATTTTGACGAGACGCCGGGCGACTCCTGGCAAGCCAAAGGTGTTGTAGGGTTTGAGGCTGGCGGACGCTTCAATGTGCATGGCAAAAGTAAGTATTTACCAGGCGGGGGCCAGTTCAGCCATGCCTGGCGGAGCCTCACTGGCATGGCTGAAACTGACCATCTCGAAATGATCAGGATTGGAAAGAACCGCACGCAATAGTTTGTTGTTCAACGCATGGCCTGACTTTAACGCTGAATAAGCCCCGATGATGGGGTGGCCCACTACATGCAAATCACCGATCGCGTCGAGAATTTTGTGTTTGACAAATTCATCGTCATAACGCAAACCTCCGGCGTTAAGTACTTTATAGTCATCAACAACGATGGCATTGCTCATGCTACCCCCCAAGGCCAGCCCGCGGGAGCGCATCATTTCGACATCTTTCGTGAAACCAAAGGTTCGCGCACGGGCAATTTCACGCTTATATTGCCCTGATGCCATATTGAAAAAAAACTGCTGGCCGGTTTGGTTGACTGCGGGGTGATCGAAGTCAATTTCGAAGCTCAGGGTATAGCCATGATGGGGCTCAAGTCGTGCCCATTTAAAACCGCGGCCAACACCCTCTTGCACCTCAACTGAGCGCAAAATACGCAAGAACTGCTTGGGAGCCTCTTGCAATTCGATGCCTGCGCTTTGCAACAGGTAAACAAAAGATGCTGCTGAGCCGTCGAGGATGGGAACCTCCTCTGAATTGATTTCTACCAACAAATTGTCAATGCCAAGCCCGGCACAGGCTGATAAAAGGTGCTCCACCGTATTGACCTTGGGGGCGCCAGGATCACCGTTAGGGGACAGCGTTGTTGCCAGACGAGTGTCGCATACTGCATGAGCATGAACAGGAATATCAATGGGTTGAGGAAGGTCTGTTCGACGAAACACGATGCCTGTATTCACCGATGCTGGCTTGAGGGTCAATTCAACCCGACGGCCTCCATGAACGCCAACACCGACCGCGCGAGTCAAACTTTTAAGGGTGCGTTGGGGAATCATGCTGAAAAGGAGCGTTAGATATGCCAAAGCAGGCTGCGATGGAGCCCACTGGCAAGGCGCGATGGTGCTGTGAATTTGATTGCTGCCAGCCCCACAGAATAAACTCGCCAAGATGCCACCACCATGCGGGGCTGGCTTAAAAGAGGGAGACGACCAGGGCGATTCATGAGGGAAGGCACTGAAATGCGAGAATAGCCACGACCGTTGGCAAAAATGCTGCCGCAAACAGACCCATCGGGCTGATGGCGCCTTGGTCGAAATTACCCCGCAAAATCGCAAAACCTGCTGGATTGGGGGCATTTGCAATCACGGTCAGGCCCCCTCCCGTGACCGCGCCAGCCACAAGAGCGTATTTGAATGAGTCTGTGACGCCAGGCACCAAAGACCCAAGGTAGGTTAAGGCTGCGTTGTCGGTGATGGCCGTGAGTGCGGTAGCGCCGAAGTACAGGGCCGTTGGGCTCAAACCTTTGAGGGCAGGCTCTAGCCACCAAGCCTGTTGCGCCCCTAGCGTCACCAGGCCGGCCAGAAAAAATGCCACCATCAAGCCCTCACGCAGAATCAGGCGGTCTTGGTATTGCTTGTAGGCATGGGCCACGCCCAGGAAAAATAAAAACAGGCCCATGAATACGGCCACATGGTGGGCAAATATCACGACCCCCACCAGGAAAGCCAGGTGCACAAAAATCAAAGGGGCGGGAGTTGCTGGTTTCAGCTGGGTTGAGGAAGCAGGCAAACTACAAAGCTCTCGACGAAAAACGAGTGTGGCGAGCGCCGCATTGCTGAACACAGCCACTGCGGCTTTCCAGCCAAATGTAGAAATCATGAACATCAAATCCCAGTTCCATTTGGCAGCAACCATCAGCACGGGAGGGGCGGCATAGGGTGTGAGCGTGCCGCCAATAGAAATATTCACAAACAACACACCCAGAGTAACGTATTTAAGTTTGGTAGAAATTGGCTTTGAAAAAATATGCTCACGCAGCATCAGGGCGGCCAAAGTCATGGCAGCGGGTTCTGTGATGAATGAACCTATCAAGGGCGTCATGAACAGCGTCACGAAAAAGAAAGACAAGGATTGAGGCAAAGGCAACAGGCGAGCCAGGCCCATGGTCAGTAAGCTTGCCAAATCAAGGATCGGTTTGCTGGCTGCAATGACCATCACCACAAACACAAACATTGGTTCGGTGAACTTGAGCCCCTCCAGGTATTGAACCGCAGCCTGGGTGCCTGAATAAGCCGCAAGATAAATGATAAAAACCATGGCCCAGAAACCAAACACCGCCTCGACCTCGCCCAGCAAGTGCCAAATACCCGCATGGCTGGGCTGCCAACGGGCCAAATGCTCAAAATGCTTGGTCAGAAAAGTATGGGCTACGGCGACGGCAAACAACACGGCGCCAACAATCTCTACAGGTTGAGGGTTCATTTTGTGCTCCAGAATTTTTGAGGTTGAACCTGAACCTTCGTAATTTTAAAAGGATGGAACGTGAAAGGTGGCTCGAGGCATGATCTGATGTGGCGGATCAGGCTTGACAGCGCTCAGCTGAAATTTTTGTGGTGGTATTCTGACAGCTAACCAGCCTTGGTTTGCCTCAGTCCTTATATTTTGTCATGTCTGTTTTTCCAAAACCCGTTCATTCAATGCGTGACCCCTTTTTTGACTCGCCAATCTTGGGAACCATTTTGTGAGCCGTCCAATCAAACCCTTGATTGTTCGCCTTCGTAATTGGGTGGGTGATGTCACCCTCGGCGTTCCTGCCCTCAAACTCCTGGAAGATCACGGATACACCCTGGAGCTGGTCGGTAAGGCCTGGGCGCATTCACTGCTTGCAGGAACCAGCTGGAGGGTTCATGTTCGCCCCTCATCGCTCAGGGAGCGCGTTTGTCAATTGGCCTCACTGCGCCAACAATGTGCGCAACTTGACCCAAGCTTCAAGCAAAGGAACCATGCCATTGTGTTCCCTACCTCATTCTCGGCCGCCCTTGAAATGAAACTGGCCGGCTTGCGGGCGGTGGGTTATCGGCAAGAAGCCCGGGGGTTTCTTCTGGCACGCAGTGAACCCATTGTTTATGGTAACCATGCTTTGGAAAGCTACTGGGAGCTCGCTTGCCGGTTTTTGGGGGTATCTTTGAGCCCCCCCGCGTCTATTCAACTGGCCATAAGCCCTGAAGGCCAGACCCTGGCCGACGCCCTGATCAAGGAACATCATTTAGACCCGGGGTTTGTGGTGATCTGCCCGTTTGCGGGCGGCACCTTCGAAAAACTCGACAAAACTTGGCCGGATTTTCATCGATTCACGGCTGCCTTGCTGCCTTGCTTATATGCCTGCGGCAAAAAAATCGTGGCCTGTCCGGGGCCGGGAGAGGAACATATTATCCTCAACCAGCACCCTGGAGTCTGTATGTTGCCGGGGTTGACTCTGGAGACCTACAAGGCTTTGCTCAAACGGTCTGACCTTGTTGTGTCCAATGATACCGGACCGGCACATATGGCCGCGGCCGTGGGGGCCTCAGTTCTTAGTGTGTTGGGCCCAACCCAACCTGAGCAATGGGCACCGTGGGGGCCTCAGGTCAAGTATTTACGCCAATGGCCCCAATGGCCCCGGGTGGAAGATGTGCTTGAAAAAACAATGAAGCAACTCCATCTATCTGCCTACCCAGCCTTGGGCGGCCCGCTTGAAGCCAGCCGCGCTGCCCCATGATGCATAAGCTACGCATCGGTATCAGCCTCGGTCATGTCAAAACCTGGCACGATGGCCTGGGAGAATTTTCTTGGCAACTCAGCCAAGGCCTTGCCCAGCGGGCCCCTGAGTGGCGCGAGCGTTATGGGGTTGAGATCTTGTTTCATCTCCCCAAGAAGTTTCATGGTTTTGCTGGCCCGGAGGTGGCTTACCTTCCCACTCACGATATTCAACGGGTGTTCCACTGGAGCAAGCAGCCTTTCTCGATTTGGCATTCTGTTCACCAGCACATCAAATTCCAACCTCCTCTGGGAACGCCACATCGGTTGCTGTCTGTGCATGACATGAATTTTCTTTACGAGGAAACCCCAACCCCCTCAGTCACTCAAAGGCGGCTGCGTCGGCTCTGGAACATTGTTCGTCGCAATGAACATCTCATTGTGCACACTGATTATGTCAGGCAGGATCTCCTCTTTCACCTGCCCTGCCCCAGCACTCCAGAAGTGATTCCACTGGGAGTGACCGATCTGAGCACCAGCCCTCAAGAACCCGTCGGGCCAGTCCAAGGCAAAGCATTTTTTTTTCACCTGAGTCGGCTGGCGCCGTCGAAAGGCATTTTTTACCTGATTGAACTGGCTCGTCTGAGTACACAAGACCATTTTGTGTTTGCAGGCCCTGCCAGTGTTTACTCTGAAAAAGTTGCCGCACGTGTGCGCAGCCTGGGTTTGAGGAATGTAACCTTATTGACCAACATCAGTGAAGCCCAAAAAGCCTGGCTTTACCAGCATTGCAAAGCCTTTTTATTTCCATCCCTCACCGAAGGTTTTGGCCTCCCTCCCCTGGAGGCCATGTGCTTCGGAAAACCTGTATTTCTTTCGAATCGTACCTGTTTGCCTGAAATTGGTGGCGAATTTGCCCATTACTGGAGTGAACTGGAGCCTTTATCCATGAAAAATCAGCTCGACCGAGCGCTGGCTCATTCAAGTATGAGCCCAAGCCATATTCAAGCTCACGGACGATCATTCACTTGGGCCCGCTGCGCAGAGCTTTATGCTCAGCGCTACCTTCAGGTTTTGGACATCAAGAATGGCTTGTAAAACGGTTCTCATCACAGGAATTTTTGGACAAGACGGCGCCTATTTGGCTCAAATAGCCTTGCGTAAAAACTACCGTGTGATAGGCGCTGGCAGGCATACAGACCAGCCGCAAAAAAAATGGCGCTTGCAACACTTGGGTATCTCAGATGCAATTGAGTATCGTGAGCTCAATCTTGCCGATACGCAATCCGTTCAAAAGCTCATGGAAGAAAATTCTCCTGATCTGATTTTTAATATGGCGGCCCAAAGCTCAGTGGCTGAATCTTTCAAAAAGCCCTTCGAGACCCTTGACTCTACCCTGATGGGCGCAGCCCGAATTTTTGAAGCGGCCAGAATTTTTGCACCCCAGGCTCGTATTTTCCAACCCTTGTCTTCTCAAAAAATGCCCACCAGCTCACCTTATGCTGCAGCCAAAGTATGTGCCAGCATTCTGGTTGACCTCTACCGCGAACGTTATGGCCTTTTTATCAGTAGCGCTGTTTTGCATAATCATGAAAGCCCCCTGCGAAACACCACATTTGTCTCAAAAAAAATCGTTCACTCTCTGGTAAAAATTTGTCAAGGCACACAAAAAACATTAGCTTTGGGCAATCTGGATTCACAACGGTACTGGTCTCATGCGCGAGACATCATGGAAGGTGCCTGGAAATCTCTTCAGCAAAGCTCTCCAAATCGATACGTCCTGACGAGTGATCAGATTTTTTCAGTTCGAGAATTTGCCACCCAATGCGCTGCTCAGCTTGGAATCAAGCTGAGCTGGCACGGAACAGGTAAAAATGAAACCGGCTTATCTCAAGACGGAAACCTCATCGTGTGGGTAGACCCCAGCTTTTACCGCCCCACAGACCCCGTTCCCGACCGAAGCGGTGCCCTGGAAACCGAGCACGATCTACATTGGAAAACCGAAGTGCCCTTGGCTGATCTCATTCAAGAAATGATTGATTTTGAATTTACACCGTTGAACTCAGAAACAGCACCGAACCTTGCCTGATTCTGCAAGCAACCGGCATGCCCACGGAGCCACAGTATGAAAAAAGCACTGATTACTGGTATCACCGGCCAGGACGGCGCCTATTTGTCAGAATTTTTACTCAATAAAGGCTACGAGATTCATGGCATCAGGCGATCATCCTCTTCTTCCAACATCCATCGCATCGACCACCTCTACGAAGGCGCCAATGCCAAGCACCCGAAACTGCACCTGCACTTCGGCGACCTGACAGACTCTGGCAACTTGGCTCGCATTATTCACGAGGCTCAACCTGACGAGGTTTATAACCTGGGCGCCCAAAGCCATGTTGGTGTGAGCTTTTCTCAACCCGAATACACAGCGGATGTTGATGGCCTTGGCACACTGCGGCTGCTCGAAGCAATACGGATGCACGGGCTACAGAACAAAACCCGCTTCTACCAAGCCAGCACATCAGAGCTGTATGGCCTTGTCCAGGAAACCCCCCAAAAAGAAACCACTCCGTTTTATCCTCGGAGCCCTTATGCCGTGGCCAAACTTTACGCTTACTGGATCACAGTCAATTATCGCGAAGCCTACGGCATCTATGCCTGCAATGGCATCCTTTTCAATCATGAAAGCCCGCTGCGCGGTGAAACCTTTGTGACACGTAAAATCAGCCGAGGTCTTGCACGCATTGCCCTTGGTCTCCAAAAAACGCTCTACCTTGGCAACATGGATGCTCTTCGTGATTGGGGCCATGCCAAGGACTATATAAAAATGCAATGGCTCATGCTGCAACAGGAAAAACCCAAAGACTATGTCATTGCTACAGGGCAGCAACACAGCGTGCGCGAATTTGTCAAACTGGCCGCAGCAGAGCTGGGTATTTCTTTACACTTTGAAGGCTCTGGCGCCAAAGAAATTGCCATGATCTCGGGTATTTCGAAAGAGGGGCTGGCCTGCCAAGAAGGAGATGTGGTCGTGCGGGTTGACCCGGCGTTTTACCGCCCGACTGAAGTTACCACCTTGCTGGGCGACGCTTCCAAAGCCCGATCGGATCTCGGCTGGCGCCCCCATGTCGGGTTTGATGCGCTGGTTCGAGAGATGATTCAGGCTGATTTTCAAACAGCAAAAGCCGATCAAATCATGAACCAATATGGCTTTGCCACGTTTCAGCGCCAAGAATAAGGCATTGATCATTCTTGCAAAACCCGCCTTCCGAGATGAAATCACGCTGCTTGAGCCTGCCCAATGTCACACTCTGCGCTGTCGATACACGCACTCCCGCGCTGGCGATCCGGTCGCTCACGCTGTCAATGAAGGCAGTCGAATTTGCAGAGACAATTCTCTTCACCTCTGAACATCACAAGCTCAAACACATCCCCTTGGGCATTCGAATTGTGCCCATTCCTGAGCTTCAATCGATCCAGGATTATTCTTTGTTCGTACTTTTGAAGCTGGGGAATTATGTTCAATCAACTCATGCCCTGGTGAGTCAATGGGATGGCTATGTGACCACCCCTTCTGCTTGGAGAGCCGAATTTCTTGAATTTGACTATATTGGGGCACCGTGGCCCAAAGCCCCGAATGACCAATCTGTGGGTAATGGGGGGTTCTCCTTGCGATCAAAGCGCCTCCTGCAAGCCACGGCGTCGCCCAAGTTCAAAATTTCCCACCCTGAAGACCTTAGCATTTGCCAGCACAACCGCTCATTCCTGGCGCAAGCAGGGCTGCGCGTTGCTCCACCCGATATTGCTATTCAGTTTTCGCAAGAGAGAGTGAGCGCTTCATTCGAGAGTTTTGGCTTCCACGGCGCATTTCATCTGATGCGATTCACCGATGCAGAAGAACTGGCACAACTTATTGATGACCTTCCACCTCACATGACCCGCAGCTTGGAACTCAAAGAACTCGCCAAGCGCCTTATCCAGAGCCGGGAAGCAAAACACCTTGAGATTGCACGCACCCTGATTGCCAAACGATTTTCATCCGGCTTGCGCGACACCCGCCAATGGAAACTATGGCTCAGGCTTCAGTGGGCTCAGTGGCGCAAAATTCAATTTATTGCAAAAAGATGACCACTTGAATGGGCACCCCATTCAGCTTGGGCTGCGAGTGAAGTGCCAGAGTTCTTCGACGCATGCGGTCAATTCGCCTACAGCGTCTTGCAGGTCGTGGAGAGGATAAGCATCATTGAGCAATTCGACCAGTTCCCGCTCATGCTCATCGGGCGCAGGCAGGTGGCGATAGGCTCGCGCCAGCACCAGCATCAGGTTAGGATCATGTTCACAGGCTTCGATGGGAAAATCAAAAAAGGCTTGCTCCAGGCCAGCCGACCAAGGCATCAGCACTTCTGAGAAGTTTTCAGAAGGCGGCAATTCGACCTGATGAGCTTCTACCAGCAAGAATGGTGTCCACCCAGCCTTGCTTTCAAGAGCCTCGCACAGATACGCCATGCGCCGCTCAGTTAAGATCTGAACCAAGGGGTTGGAAGGAAGCTCCCCCAGCGCCTTCGGCGCCCACACGTCCCACCCAGGGCGTTGAGTTTGGAGAACCAAGCCGACGAGGTAACCATCCAGCCAGACAATATCGGTTGAGAAGGGATGCGTTGCGATGGCTGCTTGTAAACTGCTCCAATCAGAGTTGCTCAAGTTATGGAAAGCAGGTGTATCCATGGTGCCATCAGTGCTCACGTCAAAAAAAATCACAGCTTACACGAACCGGCGCCAGCCCCAACATAGGGCCATGATTGAGCCCATCAAGCTCCCCTCCCCTCAGACCGCCACTGAGCCATCCAACCATTCCAGCGCTCTTGAGCTGATTTCAAATGCTTTTCTTTGACGTGGCCATAGCCCCGAATTTCTTCGGGAATACGGGCAATTTGAATCGCCAGGGGCAATCGCTCGGTAGACAGACCAGAGAGTAATTCCTCAATAGAGGCCTTATAAGACTTGATCAAAGCCCGCTCGCTGCGTCGCTCGCGTGTGAACCCAAAAATATCCAGCGGTGTCGCTCTCAGTATTTTGCCACGGGCCAGCCAAGGAAGCGCTTTGCGAATCCAGGGGCCGTAAGCGCGTTTAAGCAGATGACCCTCGCTGTCTTTTTTACTAAATAGAGGGGGGGCAAAATGATGAACAATTTTATAATCACCTTCAAACTGGTCATGAATTTTGGCTGTGAATTCGGGGGCTGAGTGCAAGCGGGCCACCTCGTATTCATCTTTGTAGGCCATAAGCTTGAACAAATAGCGTGCCACGGCTTCGGTCAGGGCCAGGCGCCCCGAATCAGGGTTCAAGGCAATTTCAGCAGCCCTGATTTTATTCACAAAAGCTGCGTAACGTCGGGCATACCGGGCGCTTTGGTAGCCCGTCAAAAACTCTATGCGGCGTTCAATCATGTCATCAAGCGATTCTGGCTTCTTGAAGTGAAGCACCTGGCCCTGCGGCTTGATCAGGGCTTCAATTTTTTTCAAGTCATGAGCGGCTTGGCGCCCCCACTCAAAAGCTGCGTGGTTGCGCTCAATTTGCACCCCATTGATCTCCATGGCCCGGCGCAAAGCCTCACGCCCCAGAGGAATCAGCCCCAGTTGCCAAGCTGCGCCCAATAGCAAGGGGTTGGTAAAAATCGAGTCACCCAGCAAACCCACGGCCAGGGCTTCAGCATCCAATTCATGCAAAGCGCTGTCGCCCACAGCCATCAGCAGGGCACTGCGGCAGGCTGCCCCAGGAAACTGCCAATCGGGTTGGTGGACAAAAGCCGCTGTTGGCGTAGCGTGGGTGTTCAAAACCACATGCGATCGCCCTTCCAGCAGAGTGGCGAGTGTGGCAGGGTGGGCTGTCACGATGGGGTCACAACCAATGATGAGATGAGCCTCGGCGGTCGCCACCTTGGTGGTACGGATGGTGGCCTGATCTTTTGCAATCTGAATGTGGCTCCAGGTGGCCCCACCCTTTTGGGCTAAACCGGCCGCATCCTGGGTGATCACGCCTTTGCCTTCCAGATGAGCCGCCATGCCCAGCAACTGACCGACCGTGATTACGCCGGTACCACCAACGCCGGCTACCACAATGCCCCAAGGCTCAGTGGCCTCTGGCAGGGTGGGCTCCGGCAGAGTGGGAAGGGCCTCCAGCGAAGGGCCCGTCTTGCCCTTGGATGCACGCTTGAGCTCACCCCCCTCAATTGTGACAAAGCTCGGACAAAAGCCTTTCACACACGAAAAATCTTTGTTGCAGCTATTTTGATTGATCTGTCTTTTACGCCCAAATTCAGTTTCCAGGGGTTCAATACTCAAACAATTGCTGGTTGTGGAGCAGTCCCCACAACCCTCGCAGACCTGTTCGTTGATGATGACGCGCTTGGCGGGATCAACGAGACTATCGCGTTTGCGGCGCCGGCGTTTTTCAGTGGCACAAGTTTGGTCATAAATTAAAACCGTACAGCCCTTGATCTTTCTGAGCTCTTTTTGAATAGTATCCAGAAGATCTCGGTGATGCACGGTGACCCCCGGCGCCAGGCCCACGGCAGGATCCTGCATTTCAGCATTGTCGTATTTTTCAGGTTCGTCGGTGACAACCACAATGTGACGAGCCCCTTCGGCTTGCAACTCCCGCGTGATGGCGGGCACGCTCAAACCACCTTCAACAGGCTGGCCGCCAGTCATGGCCACCGCGTCGTTGTAAAGAATTTTGTAGGTAATATTGACTTTGGCTGCGATGCTTTGCCGAATAGCCAGCAGGCCTGAGTGGTAATAAGTACCATCACCGAGGTTGGTGAAAATATGTTGATCTGTGCTGAAAGGAGCCTGACCCACCCAGGTCACCCCTTCGCCCCCCATTTGGGTGAAAGTGCTGGTCTGGCGATCCATCCAGAGCACCATGTAATGACAGCCAATACCCCCGCTGGCACGTGAACCCTCAGGCACCTGGGTGGAGGTATTGTGCGGACAGCCACTGCAAAACCAAGGCATGCGCTCACCCGTGGCGTGTCCTTGAGTGTTCAAAACCTCCAGGCTGCGTTCTTTGGCTTCAATGATCGCCACGCGGCTGGCCATGCGTTGGCGCGTGTCTTCATCGACACCCAATTTATTGAGGCGCTTGGCAATGGCCTTGGCAATCATGGCCGGATTAAGATCAGCCTGCGCCCGCAGCAGCCAATTTTCGCCCGGGTTCGGCCGCGACCACTCCCCCCCGGTAAGATCACCCTCAGGTTCGTCAAACTTGCCTAATACATGGGGTCGAACATCAGGGCGCCAGTTATAAAGCTCTTCTTTAATTTGATATTCAATCACCTGCCGTTTTTCTTCGACAACGAGAATTTCCTGCAGGCCAAGTGCAAAATCACGGGTAATGCTGGCCTCCAGAGGCCAAACCACATTCACCTTGTGCAATCGAATACCCAAGCGCCGGCAAGATTCATCGTCCAGGCCCAGGTTATGCAAAGCTTGCCGGGTGTCGTTGTAGGCCTTGCCACTGGCGATGATCCCGAACCGGTCATGGGGGCTGGCGATCACGTTATGGTTGAGCCGATTGGCCCTGACATAGGCCAAGGCCGCATACCATTTGTAGTCTATCAGCCGGGCTTCCTGATCCAAAGGTGCGTCCGGCCACCGAATATGCAGCCCCCCCGGCGGCATCAGAAAATCCTCAGGCAAAATGATATTGACCCGGTCAGGATCGACTGAAACACTGCTGGCTGATTCCACAATCTCCTGAATTGTTTTCATGCCTGACCAAACACCCGCAAAGCGGCTCATGGCAAAAGCATGCAGGCCCATATCCAGAATATCTTGCACACTGCTGGGGAAAAACACTGGCAAACCGCAAGCCTTGAAAATGTGGTCGCTTTGGTGAGCTGCCGTGCTGCTTTTGGCAATATGGTCGTCACCGGCAATCGCAATCACCCCGCCATACTGGGCAGTGCCAGCCATGTTGGCATGCTTGAACACATCTGAGCAGCGGTCAGCGCCTGGGCCTTTGCCATACCAAATGCCAAAGACACCATCAAACTTCTTGGATGGCGCAAACAAATCCAGTTGCTGCGTACCCCAAACGGCTGTGGCCCCCAATTCTTCATTGACCCCCGGTTGAAACACAATATTTTGCGCAGCCAAATGTTTTTTAGCTGCCCATAGAGCCTGGTCATAGGTGCCCAAAGGTGAGCCGCGGTAACCGCTGATGAAGCCCGCGGTGTTCAGGCCAGCCAGGGCATCGCGTTGACGTTGCAGCATGGGCAATCGCACCAAGGCATGCACGCCACTCATGAAGGCATGACCGCGCTCCAAGACGTATTTGTCGTCCAGGGTTACGCGCTCCAGGGCGAGGCGAATTGATTCGGGAAGGGGGGCATTCATGGGGGCTACGCTCCGTCAAGCAAGTCTCAGGAAACACCCTCGAACAGCTTATGGCCAAATGAGGTGCAACGACAGTGTAGAACGGTCACGCCCCGGCTGTGGTGAGAAATCCAACACTGGCCCACAAAGGCAGGCCAGTCAATTTGAGTCGCAGCACTCAGCGGCTGTCAGGCGCGGCCCTGGGCGGAGCCGTATCAATGAAGCTGGGGCGGCTGTTAAGTTTGTCAAAAAAACGGGCCAGACCAGGGTAAGTTTCGCGCCAAAGGATGTCAGGAAACCGGAACTCCAGCCAGCCGAGGGCGCACCCTGCGGCAATGTCAGCCAAGCTCATATACTGGCCCGCCAGCCACGGCCTGTCGCCCAAGCCGCGGCTCAAAGCCCCCAAGGCAGAATTGACCTTATTCAATTGGCGGTCGACCCAGGCTGAGCAGCGCTGAGCCTCGGTGCGCCCCGGCCAAGTGGTTTCAAGTCGGGCCAAAATTGCAGCATCGAGCAAGCCATCGGCCAGAGCTTCCCAGGTCAATACCTCGGCACGGTCTCGGCCCCGCTCCGGCAACAAGCGCGACACCGGCGAAAGGGTATCCAGGTATTCCACAATCACGCGCGAGTCATAGACGGACTCGCCGCCGTCCATCAACAGGCAGGGCACCTTGCCCAAGGGGTTGGCCTCGGTCAGTGCACGCTCTGCCCAGACATCTTCTAACTCAAAGGGAAAATCCAGCCTCTTTTCGGCCATCACAACACGAACTTTTCGCACATAGGGGCTGGTGAGGGAGCCAATCAGTTTCATGGGCACAAGAAGTTTTGAAAGTCAATCAATTAAAAATCAAGAAACACCGCCTCTGCGGCACTCAAACCACATCTTCGCAGAAATGCGCCCAATTCCAAGGCCCGATTAAAATCTGTATTTTTTGCGGGCCGCCCACCGGTCTTGCGCATGCCCTGGAGTGTTCATGTCTTCCTTATCCAATTCTGGTGGCGCTGAGTCATCGCTGACCGCCCTGAGCCCCCTTGATGGCCGTTATGCCGACAAAGTGGCCGCACTGCGCCCCTTGCTCAGTGAGTTTGGCCTGATGCAATGTCGGGTGCGGGTTGAGATTGAGTGGTTCATTGCCCTGTCAGACGCCGGGTTCAGTGAGTTCCCCCCCTTGTCTGAGGCCGCCCGGCATCTGTTGCGTGATCGCGTACGTTATTTTTCACCCCCTGATGCCCAAGCCATCAAAGACATTGAACGAACCACCAATCACGATGTGAAGGCCGTGGAGTACTGGATCAAGCAACACTTCGAAAACCACCCTGAACTCCAATCTCACCTTGAATTTGTGCATTTTGCCTGCACCAGCGAAGACATCAACAACACCAGCCACGCCTTGATGCTTCAAGCCGCCCGCGCCGAAGTATTGCTGCCCGCCCTGCATGAGGTTATTGATCGTCTCAAGGCCATGGCCCGGGCCTTGGCGGCAGTGCCCATGCTCAGCCGCACCCATGGCCAAACAGCCAGCCCCACCACCGTGGGCAAAGAAGTGGCCAATGTGGTGGCACGCCTGGCCACTGCGGCCAAACGCATCGCCGACATCAAGCTGCTGGCCAAAATGAATGGCGCCGTAGGTAACTACAATGCTCACCTTGCCGCCTACCCCGACACTGACTGGGAAGCTTTCAGCCGGCGCGTCATTGAGCAGCAACTGGGCCTGAATTTCAACCCCTACACCACCCAAATTGAACCCCACGACAGCATGGCCGAGCTCTTCGACGCCATCACCCGCAGCAACACCATCCTCATTGACTGGTCGCGCGATGTCTGGGGTTACATCAGCCTGGGCTACTTCAAGCAAAAGCTCAAGGTGGGTGAAATTGGCAGCTCGACCATGCCCCACAAAGTCAACCCGATCGACTTCGAAAATGCTGAGGGCAACCTGGGGCTGGCCAATGCCATACTCACCCACCTGAGCCAAAAGCTGCCCATCAGCCGCTGGCAGCGTGACTTGACCGACAGCACCGTATTGCGCAACATGGGGGTCGCTTTCGGCTACACGGTGCTGGCTCTCAACAGCCTTCAGCGCGGCCTCGACAAACTTGAAGCCAACCCCAACGCCTTGACCTCAGACCTTGATGCCGCTTGGGAAGTCCTGGCCGAGCCCATCCAGACGGTCATGCGCCGCTATGGCTTGCCCAACCCCTATGAGCAGCTCAAAGAAATCACCCGCGGCAAGGCCATGACCGCAGAAACCCTGCGAGCCTTTATTGCCACCCTTCACATTCCAGACGCCGACAAAGCCCGACTGCTGGCCCTCACCCCGGCCAGCTACATCGGCAAAGCGGCTGAATTGGCGGGCCGCATTGCCCAACCCGGCACACCGAACGCGCCATGAATTTCCTCAGCCAAATTTTACAGACCGAGCGGGCCCATGATTCCCTTCTGTGCATCGGTCTTGACCCCGATCCTGCCCGGTTCCCCGGCCCGTGGCGGGGCGATGCCTCGCGCATTTTTGATTTTTGCGCCACCATGGTGCAGGCCACGCAGGATCTGGCTCTGGCGTTCAAGCCCCAAATTGCCTACTTTGCAGCCCACCGCGCCGAAAGCCAACTTGAGCAGTTGATTCAATTTATTCACCAGACCGCGCCTGGGGTGCCAGTGATCCTTGACGCCAAGCGAGGCGACATCGGCAGTACAGCCCGGCAATACGCCATCGAAGCCTTTGAGCGCTACCAGGCCGATGCGGTCACTTTGTCACCCTTCATGGGCTTTGACTCCATCGAGCCCTACCTTGATTACCCTGACAAAGGTCTGTTTTTGCTGTGCCGCACCTCCAATCCTGGCGGCAGTGATCTGCAAGCCCAGCGCCTGGCCAACGGTGAGCGAGTGTTCGAACAAATCGCCCGCCTGGCCAACGGCCCCTGGAACCGCAACGGGCAATTGGGCCTGGTGGTCGGGGCCACCTTCCCTGAAGAAATTGCCCAAGTGCGCGCACTTGCCCCCACCTTACCGCTACTGATTCCCGGCGTCGGCGCCCAAGGCGGCCATGCCCAGGCCACCGTGCGGGCCGGCTGGGTCGCCGCTCCTGATGGCAGCACCCAAGGCCCGATTCTTGTCAATGCTTCCCGCTCTGTTCTCTATGCCAGCACAAACACTGATTTTGCTCAAGCCGCCCGCCATGCCGCGCAAGCCCTGAGGCAATCCCTCCAAGCCGCTTCATCCTCGACGGCTTGATTTTCAATCTTGCCAAATCAGCGACCCCCAACCAGCCCAAACAGGTCAGATCAAGCGCCAAAATTTGTCAGCCTCACAGAGCAAAATATGTCAGATCAAGCGGCAAAAAGCCCCTCACACCCATAAAAAAGCCCCCACTCACATATTTAAACAACTTGGCATAAGGTTTGCTTCATAAGAGAGGTCATTTTTCATTTTTCAAGGATTCGTCATGAAACGCTTCGTTCAAAAAGGCTTCACCCTCATTGAGTTGATGATCGTGGTCGCCATCATCGGCATTTTGGCCGCTGTGGCTTTACCAGCTTATCAAGACTACACTATACGCGCCCGGGTTTCTGAGGGTCTTTCA
>JBKDQE010000067.1:0-65234 GCA_046342195.1 Burkholderiales bacterium | reverse complement strand
ATGGCCATGCCGCGTCGATGCAGTCGAACCGCCTGTTGGCGTCTCTCGTGCTGAGCTTGCCGCGTCAGCTTGCGTCCGTTTTCTTCCATACAAGATGGGGGCGGTATCTCAAAAATCAACCCTTAATTGCCGGGTGAATAGATTTTGAGAGGGGCTAACGTCTACGGTTTTGAGGGGCAAGGCCAATCATCCGGGACCTGACAAATACGTACACTCAGAGCACTTCAAAACCCGGGCTGGGGCCAAGCGATCATTAATGACATCGGCCAGTAAAATAGGGGGCCCCGACATTCACCGCTTGGCCACGTGTTACCGGTGCCATTCGGCTTCTTGCAGATCGTGGTGTCCGCAATTTGAGATCCAGTCCAGCCTGCCTGGCCGAAGCGGCATCGATATTGCAGGCAAAGCTCAAAGGTGGGTCAGTGGCCCTGTCAACGAAAGGACAGTTTATGCTTGACCACATCAAACTGGAACAGCGCATTTCCTGCTTGGCCCATGACTCGCATTTGATTTCAACTCAACGCCGCCATCAGATTCCCTCCCAATCCGGGCCTATATTTGAGGAACCTCTGCAAAGAACTGCGTCAGATGAAGCATGGGAATACGATCTGTACTGGCAAAAGCAAGATCGAAAAATGTCAGGGCCTGTCAACACTGATCTTTAGTGTTGACAGGCCCTGGAGTGAATCAACAAGCCCATCAAGGAAGTTCAGCGAGACCCTTTTCATTCTCTTTTCATCCACCCGGAGCTTTGTACACCCGATGGCCGCTTACTTGCTACGCAAATTGTGGCAGATGATCCCTACCTTGCTGGGGGTCATTGTGCTGGTGTTTTTTTTGTTCAAATGGTTTGGCGGCGACCCTGCCGAGGTTTTAGCGGGCCTGAATGCCACCCCCGAACAGGTGCAGGCCATTCGCCAGCAGCTGGGGCTTGATGAGCCGGTATGGTTCCAGCTTTGGATTTTTACCCAGCAAATCGTGACGGGAGATTGGGGGCGTAGTTGGGCCACGAACGAAAGCATCGGCAGCTTGTTTGCGAGCCGCCTGCCGGCCACCCTGACGGTGATGGTGCCCATTTTGATCCTGGACACGCTGCTGGCCATTCCGCTGGCTCTCTGGGTGGCTTACCGACGGGGTTCTTTGGCAGATCGCTCCATGATGTTGGCCTGCACAGTGGCGGTGTCCATTTCCTTGTTGGTCTACGTGATTGTGGGGCAGTATCTGTTTGCCTTCAAGCTGGGGTGGTTCCCGGTGCAAGGCTGGAGCCAGAGTGTCTGGACGAATGTTTCAGTTTATGCGCCCTTGCCGGTGTTGCTGGTGGCGTTGGTCGGGGTGGCTCCCCAGGCCCGTTTATATCGAACCTTTTTCCTGGACGAAATTCAGGGCGATTATGTGCGAACGGCGCGTGCCAAAGGCCTCAGCGAAGCCCAAGTCTTGTGGCGGCATGTGTTGCCCAATGCCCGCATTCCCATCCTGACCAATCTTTCGGTGGCGCTTCCTGGTATTTTCGTGGGCTCATTTTTGATTGAGAGCTTCTTTTCAATTCCGGGCCTGGGCCGCGAGGTTCTGTTGGCCGTGACTCGCAGTGACTACCCGGTCATTCAGGCGGTGACTGTGTATGTGGCGGCCATCACCATGGTGGTTAATTTGTTGACGGATGTGCTTTATACCTGGGCCGACCCCCGAGTGAGTTTCTCATGAAGTATTCAGCTCAGTCTTCGGGTATTTGGGGCATGGCTTGGCGGCGTTTTTCAGCCTCCTGGGTGCATCGGGTGGCTTTGGCTGTCGTGCTGATTTTTGTGGCCTTGGCCATGGCTTCGAGCTTGGGCTGGGTGGCCAGTGGCTGGCAGCAGCAAGTGGGCGTTTCCAATGCGCCGCCCGATTGGCTGGGCCCGCGCCCTGCGGAGGCCAGCCAAAATGGTTTGCCCCGCCCTGCAGGGCCGGCCCTTGATCTTTCCGCCATCGACCCTTTGGCTCCTGTTTATGAAGAATGGCGCCAACGAGCAGCAGCCATTCAAACCGAGCAAGTGAAACTATGGCCTACCCTGCCTTGGGGAGGTGATCGCCTGGGGCGTGATGTACTCGCCAAGGCGATCAAAGGAGCTGAGGTGTCGATCACTGTGGGGGTCTTGGCGGCCCTGCTCGTGACCTTGATTGGCACGGCTTTGGGGGCTTTTGCAGGCTTTGTGGGCGGCTGGCTTGATGATGTGCTGGAATGGGTTTACAACGTGTTGACATCGATTCCGGGTATTTTGCTGGTATTTGCCTTTGCAGCCTTGCTGAACCACCCGAAAAGCCCGGTGCCCAAGGGAGTGGCATCACTCACCCTGATTTTTGGCTTGGTGGGGTGGCCGGGCATTTACCGATTGATCCGCGCCGAGTTCAAAAAACATGCCGTGCGCGATTATGTTCGGGCCGCCGAGGCCATGGGCGCAAGCCCCCTGACCCGCATGTTCCGCCATATTTTGCCCAATGTCAGCCATGTGGTGCTGGTGCAATTGTCGGTACATGTGGTGGGCTTCATCAAGGCGGAAGTCATTTTGTCTTACCTGGGGCTGGGTGTCAGCGTGGATCAGGTCAGTTGGGGCAGCATGCTGGCAGAGTCCCAGAGCGAATTGATTTTGGGTTACTGGTGGCAACTGGCCGCAGCCACGGTCATGATGGCCACCTTCGTGACGGCGTTCTCCTTCGTGACGGATGGTTTGCGCGATGCGCTGGACCCCAAGCTTCGGGGTGTCTCATGAAGCCCCTTCCTTCCCAAGCTCCGGGCGCTTTGTTGTCCATCCAAAACCTCAAAGTGTTTTTTCGGCTGGAGTCTGCGGCAGGGCCGTCAGAAGCTGCTTCGTTTCAAGCGGTGGGGGGTGAGCAAGGCGTGAGCTTGTCGGTCGATTCAAACACCACGGTGGCCCTGGTGGGTGAATCGGGCTCAGGCAAAAGCGTCACCGCGATGTCGATCGTCAATTTGCTGCCCGACAATGCACGGCGTCAAGGCCGTATTGAGTTCAGGGGCCGCGACCTGATCACCGCTACGCCCGCCGAGCTGCGAGCCTTGAGGGGCAAAGACATTGCCTGTGTGTTTCAGGATCCGATGAGCTCGCTCAACCCGGTGCTGAGTATTGGCGAGCAGTTGTCGGAGCCCTTGAGGTGCCATCAAGGTTTGACCCGTCGCCAAGCCCTGACGCAGGCTGAGGCTCTGTTGGCCGAGGTGCAACTGCCCGAGCCCAGGCGGCGCTTACGCGCTTATCCGCATCAGTTGTCGGGGGGCCAGCAGCAAAGGGTGATGATTGCCATGGCCATGGCCTGTCAACCACAATTACTGATTGCGGATGAGCCCACCACGGCACTGGACGTTACCGTGCAGCGCCAAATTCTGAACCTGCTGGCCTCACTCAAAGAGCGCCACCGCATGAGCATGCTGTTCATCAGTCACGATCTCGGGGTGGTGCGGGAAGTGGCCGATCAGGTGGTGGTCATGCGCCAGGGCATTGTTCGTGAACAAGGCCCGGTGGCTCAGGTTTTGATGGCTCCCCAAGATGCTTACACCCGGGCCCTGTGGGCCTGCCGAACCTCTTTGCTCGAAGCCCCATTGCGCCTGCAAACCCTGGATGAAGCCAGCTCCCCGGTGACACCGGCCCCGGTAAGACCCCATGATATGGCGGCCCCGGTAATTCTCGAAGCCCGAGGCTTGCGCCAACATTACTGGCTGAACACGGGCCTGTGGCGCCGCCGCCCTTTTTACGCCTTGGGAGGTGCTCAGCCCGAGGAGTGCGTGACTTTTCAGCTGTGCAGGGGGAAAACCCTGGGCGTGGTGGGAGAGTCAGGTTCTGGCAAAACCACTTTGGGCATGACCCTCTTGCAGTTGCAAGCTCGCAGCACGCCTCCATACGGTGGGCAAATTCTTTTCAAGGGGCAAGACTTGCGCACCTTGGGGCCCGAGGCCCTGCGCGGGCTTCGGCGACAGATTCAGGTGGTTTTTCAAAACCCCTATGCCAGCCTGAACCCCCGACGAACCATCCGCCAGGCCCTGCTGGAGCCGCAACGAATTCACGGCCTTGGCCAGCATGAGCCCGATCGCGAGGCCCGCGCAGCGATGTTGCTGGGCAAAGTTGGCCTTGATGAAACTGCCTTGCCCAAATACCCCCATGAATTTTCCGGGGGGCAGCGTCAGCGCATCGCCATTGCCCGCTGCCTGACCTTGCAGCCTGAAGTGTTACTTTTAGATGAGGCCGTCAGTGCACTGGATATTTCTGTGCAGGCGCAGGTGCTCAATCTGCTCAAAGACTTACAAGCCGAGTTTGGACTGGCCTACCTCTTCATCAGCCACGACCTCGCCGTGATCCGATTCATGGCCGACGAAGTGATTGTCATGCAAGGCGGCTTGGTGGTGGAGCATGGCCCCACCGAGCAACTCTGGCAAGCTCCGCAGCACCCCTACAGCCAGCAGTTGTTGTCTGCCGTGCTACGCTGACAGCGGCCTGATGCGATGGTTTTTACCTCGGCTCACGCTGACTTCCGACGGCTTGAATTGCGGGCGGTAGCACCCCAACGGCCTTGTCGATCGGTGACATCAGGCGATCGAGCCTCACCCGGCCTTCGTGCGGATGACACTGGCCCCTGACGATCAGCGCCTTGCAAGGCAGGCTGGCGGGGCGGGGTGGGCTTGCCGGAATTTGCATCACGCACTACAGGGCGATGCGCAGCCTCCTGACCCCGTGCGCGCCCGCGCCCGCCTGGCACGCCAATCACCATGCGACCAAGCACAATCGGCTCGGCCTTTTCCCCTGGGGCAGGGCCAAAACCGGAAATCATCTCCCGGGGGATTTCCCGTTTGATGAGCTTTTCGATGTCACGCAAAAAAATTTCCTCGTCGAGACACACCAGAGAAAGCGCACGCCCCTGAGCCCCAGCGCGACCCGTGCGGCCAATGCGATGAACATAATCTTCTGGCACATTAGGCAACTCATAGTTGATCACATAGGGCAATTGATCAATGTCAATGCCTCGCGCCGCGATGTCGGTGGCCACCAGGACCTGCAATTGGCCATTTTTGAAATCGGCCAAGGCTTTGATACGGGCCGACTGGCTCTTGTTGCCATGAATGGCCATGGCCGGGATGCCATGCTTCATCAGATGCTCAACCAAACGATTGGCCCCATGCTTCATTCTGGTAAACACCAAAACCTGCCGCCAATCGTGGGTTTTGATGAGGTGCGTCAGCAAGTCTTTCTTGAGCTCCCGGCCCACCGGGTGCACGACCTGGGCAATGGTGTCGGCCGTTTGGTTGCGTCGCGCCACCTCAATCAGGGTGGGCTGCTTGAGCAACTTCCCGGCAAGGGCCTTGATGTCGTCGCTGAAAGTGGCCGAGAAAAGCAGACTTTGCTTTTGAGAAGGTACGATCGCCAGGACTTTTTTGATGTCGTGAATGAAGCCCATATCCAGCATGCGGTCAGCTTCATCCAGCACGAAAATTTCGATTTTTCGGAGATCCAGGGTGCCTTGTTGATGATGATCAAGCAGCCGGCCAGGAGTCGCCACCAGGATGTCCACCCCTCGACGCAAGCGATCAATTTGGGCTTGCATCCCCACACCGCCAAACATCACCATACTTGAAAGCGGGCAGTATTTCCCGTAAGTGCGAACACTTTCTTCCACCTGCGCAGCCAACTCACGGGTGGGTGTCAGGATGAGTGCGCGAATTGAGCGGGGGTTGCGGGAGTCGTGGCCGGGGCGGTTTTGCATTAAACGATGCAAAAGGGGCAAGGTAAAACCTGCGGTTTTCCCCGTACCGGTTTGGGCGCCGCCGAGCAAATCTTGGGCGCCGAGGATGACAGGAATAGCTTGAGCCTGAATGGGGGTAGGAGTGTCATAGCCAGCTTCGCGGACGGCACGCAAAATGGGCTCAGCCAAGCCCAAAGATTCAAAAGACATGGTGGAAACAAGATGAGGGGCGAGCCTTCGTTCTGCTGCAAGAACGCCAGTTGAAGGAGCCTTGGGGCGGGCGCGAAAATGCGCGGGGTCAGGATTGACATCAGCGCGACAACTGGACTGGCGCAGACTTTTCGAGTTTAGCCCAGATGGGCCACAGAATGGTGATTTTAAGCAATCGGCCCGGAAAAATTCAAACATATCGCCATTTCCGCGCCAGTAGCAAGCCATCAAGTATTCTGCTGCGTTGACAGGCCCGGCGCCTTCGCCAGGAATGACCTTGCCCCCTGTTTTCTGTAGTTGCTGACCCAAAATTGACGCACCCTCTTTATGCTGTGGCATCAACCCGACCAGACGGGCAAAGTTCACGCACCCATGACATCGCTTCTTCAATGCGGTCTACAGCATGAACGGTCAAGCCTTCGATGGGTTTTTTGGGTGCATTGGCCTTGGGAATGAGGGCCACGCTGAAGCCCAGTTTGGCCGCTTCTTTGAGTCGTTCCTGGCCCCGTGGAGCGGGGCGAATTTCACCTGCCAAGCCCACTTCACCAAAAGCCATAAAACCTCGCGGCAAGGCCCGGCCCCGCAGGCTGCTGTGAATCGAGAGCATGACCGCCAGGTCAGCGGCAGGCTCGCTGATGCGAACCCCCCCCACCGCATTGACAAACACATCCTGATCGAGGCAAGCCACGCCGGCATGACGGTGGAGCACTGCGAGCATCATGGCCAGACGGTCACGGTCCAGGCCGACACTCAGGCGCCGCGGACTGGGGCCCCCGCTGTCAACCAAGGCTTGAATTTCAACCAGCATGGGCCGCGTGCCTTCGAGGGTCACGAGCACACAAGAGCCGGGCACCGGCTGCTCATGGGTAGACAAAAAAATGGCGCTGGGGTTGCTGACACCACGCAAGCCTTTTTCGGTCATGGCGAACACCCCCATTTCATTGACAGCCCCAAAGCGATTTTTGATGGCTCGCACCAGACGATAGCTGCTGTGAGTGTCGCCCTCGAAGTAAAGAACGGTATCAACAATATGCTCAAGAACACGCGGCCCGGCCAAGGCCCCTTCTTTGGTAACATGGCCCACCAGCACGATGGTGACCCCCTGGCTTTTGGCGATCCGGGTGAGTTGGGCTGCACATTCACGCACTTGGGCCACCGAGCCGGGGGCCGAGGTCAATTGCTCGCTATAAACCGTTTGAATCGAGTCAATCACACACACGGCGGGTTTTTCTTCTGAAAGAATGAGGGCAATTTTCTCGAATTGAATTTCGGCGGCCACACGCACGGCAGAATCCAGAATTCCCAGGCGTTGGGCACGCAAGGCCACCTGAGCGGCGGACTCCTCACCGGTCACATACAGCACAGGCACCTTCCGCGACAGCGCATCAAGCGCTTGCAGCAACAGCGTGGATTTTCCAATGCCAGGGTCTCCGCCAATGAGCACCACGCCCCCCTCCACCATGCCGCCGCCCAACACCCGATCCAGCTCAGGGAGGCCCGTCAGTCGGCGATCAACCTCGGCCGCTTCGATGTCGCTGAGAGTAGTCACGGGCTGAGGCCCTGCCAGTGACTGAAACCGGTGCTTGACAGAGCCTTCAGAAATCGACTCCACCAGGCTGTTCCAGGCCCCGCAATGGGGGCATTTCCCGAGCCACTTCGAGCTGGTTCCGCCGCAGTCGTTGCAGGTAAAGATCGATTTTTCTTTGGCCATGAAGGATGGGGGCGAATGGCTTGAAGACGCTGATGTTACACAGAGACTGTTCAAATCACCCGGCCTTTTTGAGCTGATTTTTCAGGGTTTGTCATTATGCAAGCCACCCCCTCGTTCATCATGAGACGCATGCTGCGCTTGTGGCAAACTGAAAAAATCGGATCAAAATATGCTGATTGCCCTGCACAAGAACACTACGACCACCCCTGCGATAGGCGCCAAGATTCAAAAAGCCACAGGCAGTGCTGGAACTGATTCTGACTTGTTTTGACGCGGTGGATCGGTGCATGGTGGATCACTGCCAAAAACTCAAGCCTTGGCATTAAAGTTTGAAAGTCACTGGTTGCGAGGCTTTCACCCAATGCGAGCAATTGCTGACCGAGCGGTTTTTCTCATCAAAGTGGCTCCTCCAGCCATTGTTTTCAGCGTGCAGTTTTTTGATACGCTTGAATGCCTTTGGCAATTTCGGCGCAGGCAGCTTCGGGGCCCTCCCAGCCTTTGACCTTCACCCACTTGCCTTTTTCAAGATCTTTATAGTGTTCAAAGAAGTGCTGAATTTGTTTCAGATGAAATTCATTCATATCCTCGGGCTTTTGCCAATGGGTATAGATAGGCAGGATTTTATCAATCGGCACGGCCAGCAGTTTGGCATCCCCACCGGCTTCGTCGTCCATATTCAGGATACCAATCGCACGGCAGGTAACGACCACGCCAGGAAGCAAAGGAAACGGCGTGATCACCAACACATCGACCGGATCACCGTCGTCAGCCAAGGTCTGCGGCACATAGCCGTAGTTGCAAGGATAGTGCATGGCGGTGCTCATGAATCGATCCACGAACAGGGCGCCGGATTCTTTGTCGATCTCATATTTGATCGGGTCAGCATTCATGGGAATTTCAATAATGACATTGAATTGCTCGGGGGCATGCTGGCCGGGAGTGACTTGTTGTAGGCTCATATCAGTGAAAAATGAAATTAAAAGGGAGCAAGGCTTAAAGTTTATCTGCCTCTGAGGGGGCCGGGCTCCATCGCTTGAGGCTTCAGGCTGATTGCATCAGCTTTTCGCCCTATTCTGCGCTGATCCCACCCGGCGTCACGGGTTTCTTGCTGTCATGCTGAGCGCAGTCGCAGCATCCAGAAAATGATCGAGGCAGGAGGGTGAAATCAAGGGCAGGACTGGATCGCAAACTTTCTGGATTCCGCGACTCACTGGTTGAGGCTCAAAATATTTCAGGAGGAAATGACTTGTACAGGATCTTCAGCTTCCTCTGGCCTCTGGGAATCGGAAATCAGTGAACTCACCCGGTCATCAGGCAGGGCCTCTACCGAGCGCAGGGCGCGCCCCATCACGCGGGTGCGCTGCTCCGCCTTCTCGATGGCTGAGCTGGCTTCTTCGAGTTTCTTTTTGGTTTTGGCCAATACGTCGCCAAATTTTTGAAACTCGGTCTTGACGGCGCCAAGCAACTCCCACACTTCAACAGACCTGTGCTCCAGGGCCAAGGTTCTAAACCCGACCTGAAGGCTGTTGAGTACCGCGAGCAAGGTGGTCGGGCCTGCCATCATGATGCGACATTCTTGTTGCATCCATTCAACAAGCCCTGGGCGGCGCAGGGCCTCGGCATACAGCCCCTCAGTCGGTACGAATAAAATGGCGAAGTCGGTGGTGTGGGGTGGTGCCACATATTTGGCATGGATCTCAGCGGCCTCCTTCTTGAAAGCCAGCTCCAAAGCCCGGCCAGAGGCTTCAGTGGCCTGAGGGTCAGCCCGCTCCTGTGCCTCAAGGAGGCGATCATAGTCTTCCCTTGGAAACTTGGCATCAATGGGCAGCCAGACAGGAGACAAACCCTCATGGCGTCCGGGCAGCTTGATGGCAAACTCAACCCGTCGCAAGGTTCCAGGCACCACCTCGACGTTCGCACCGTACTGCTCGGGGGTAAAAACTTGCTCCAGAAGACGGGAAAGCTGGACTTCTCCAAAAACCCCCCGAGATTTGACATTGCTCAGCACCCGGTTCAATGAGCCGACATCTTTGGCGAGGTTTTGCATTTCCCCCAGGCCACGATGCACCTGCTCCAGGCGTTCTGAAACATGCTTGAAGCTGTCACCCAGACGCTGCTCCAGGGTGGCATGCAGTTTTTCATTGACGGTGGCACGCATTTGTTCGAGTTTTTGTTCATTACCTTGCTGGAGTTGGGCCAGTTGCCGTTCAAGCGTGGTGCGAACATCAGCCAAGCGCCTTTCATTGCTTTCTGACAGGCTTTCCAGCCTTTGGGTCAGGGATTGGGCCACGCGCTGCTGATCGATTGACGCCGATTCGGCATGCTTCTTCAAAGCGCTATCGAGAACCTCGCGGAGCGATAGCCCTTGTTGGGCCAGCGTGCCCCCAAGATCTTGAAGTGATTGGCCCAGTATTTGTTGAAAGGTTGTCAGTTGGGTTCGAAAAGAATCAATTTGTTCATTTTGAGTGCGGGCAACATCACCATTTTGAGCCAGCAGTGTTTGTTGAAAATGAGCCAAGGTGCCCAGAAGTTCTTGCCGATTGACACGGGCAGCTTCTTGAATTTCTGATCGCAGTTTGGCTTCCAGGCCCTCAGCATCGCTACGCATTCCCTCACGCAGGGCATGGATGGGCCCCTCAAGGACGGACCGTTGCAAGCGCCTGAGAAGAAAAACCCCCCCACCGATCAAAAACAAGGTTTGGACCATAAGAGCCCAGGGCAAAAGGTTCAGCATAAAATGATTTCCGAAAAAGGGGGCCATGGCCGGGTGTGTTTAGTCTATTTTGACGTGATCAAGTGGCATTCGTCGAAAAGCAAGCTGATGAGACCTCGATACGATTCAGCTTGTGCGGGTCATAATGAGGCTTCCAGATCCGTTCTGGCGGCTGGTTTGACCTGTTTTTGAGGCCCGCCGCATCAATAGTTCAAACCAAAGGACGCTCATCATGCAAGTCATCCCTTCCGTTTTTAAGGCTTATGACATCCGGGGTGTTGTCGGCAGCGCAATTCATGAATCTTTTGCTGAACATTTGGGGCGGGCTTTTGGCACCCAGGCTTTGGCCTGCGGCGAGCGTGCTGTAGCGGTGGGTCGTGATGGCCGCATCTCAGGCCCACAGCTTCTTGATGCTTTGATTCGTGGTCTTGAATCGACCGGCATGGATGTGATTCACCTGGGGGCCGTGACCACGCCCATGCTTTATTATGTGGCCGCGACGCGGGAAGCTGTCGGCTGTCGCAGTGGTATTCAAATTACCGGCAGCCACAACCCCAAAGATGATAACGGTTTTAAAATGGTGCTTGCAGGCCGCGCCATTTATGGCGAAGACATTCAGGCCCTCCGGCACCTGATGGAAACTGAAACCTACAGCCAGGGGCAGGGCCGCCGCACGAATCTCGATGTGCTGCCGGAGTATCAGGCGCGCATCCTCAATGATTGCCAGCTTGAACGGCCCATGAAGATCGTCGTAGATTCAGGCAATGGCATTCCAGGGGCCTCGGCGCCGGGTATTTTGCGTGCACTTGGCTGTCAAGTCCATGAACTTTATTCCGAGGTGGATGGGCAATTTCCTCATCACCATCCTGACCCCAGTCAACCCGACAACCTGGCCGAGTTGATAGAGGTGGTGCGCAATACCGGTGCGGAGCTGGGTTTGGCCTTCGATGGCGACGGCGACCGCCTGGGCATGGTCACGCAAGATGGCCAGATTATTTTTCCTGATCGTCAAATCATGCTTTTGGCCCAAGATGTTTTGCAACGTCAACCGGGTGCCACCATTATCTACGATGTCAAATGCACGCAGCATCTGGCGCCTGCCATTCGCCAAGCCGGAGGCACGCCCATGATGTGGAAGACGGGGCATTCGCTCGTCAAGGCCCAGATGAAAGCCGTGGGCTCGCCCCTGGCAGGTGAAATGAGCGGGCATATTTTTTTTGGCGAGCGTTGGTACGGTTTTGATGATGCCACCTATACGGCCGCACGCCTGCTCGAAATTTTGAGCCGCTCTGCCAACCCAAGCCAAGTCTTGAACGATCTTCCCTGTAGTTTCAGCACTCCGGAACTCCATGTGCCTTGTGTGGAGGGTGAGCCGCGTGACGTGGTTGATCAGTTATTGAGAATCGCTCAATTCCCGGGGGCAGAAATCAGCACTATTGACGGCCTGCGTGCAGACTACCCGGATGGCTTTGGCTTGATCCGGCCCTCCAATACCACGCCGGTTCTCGTGCTGCGTTTTGAAGGGCACAATGAGGCCGCATTGCGGCGTATTGAGTCTGATTTCATGCAGGCCTTGCGCAGGGTCAAGCCTGATGCTCAAATTGCTGCAGGCGCTCACTGAGCGGCATGCGTTCAGCCTACGTTGGGGCCCACGGTGATGCGCAAGCTTTACTCCTTCGTACTGTGGCTGATTCAGCCGCTGTATTTGTTGAAACTGCTGTGGCGCAGTCGCACCGAGCCACTGTATCGTCATGCCCTGCTTCAACGGTGGGGTCACTATGCTCCCCTCGATCCAACCATGAATATGCCCATGCAGCCGCGCTTGTGGCTGCATGCAGTTTCTTTGGGTGAAACCCGAGCAGCAGCCGCTTTGGTGAAGGCTTTGCGTCAGGAGTGCCCAGGGTTGAGGCTGCTGCTGACTCACGGAACGGCCACCGGCTGGCAAGCAGGCAGCGAAATTTTGCGGCCGGGCGACGTTCAAGCCTGGTTGCCTCTTGATACTCCAGCGGCTGTGCGTCGTTTTCTGAATCATTTTCGCCCTTGCGCAGGGGTGTTGCTGGAAACTGAAATCTGGCCCAACTTGATCCATCAAAGCCGGCAACGCGGTATTCCGGTGCTGTTGGCCAATGCCCGCCTGAGCGAACGCAGCTTGCGCAAAGCGAGTCGAATGTCAGGCTTGATTCAGCCTGCAGTAGAAAGCCTCAGTTTTGTACTCGCCCAATCCGAGGCAGACCTCCTGCGTTTCCGGAAAGCGGGGGTCAAGCCCGAATTTTCTGGGGTGTTCGGGAATGTCAAGTTCGATATGAACCCTGATGCCGGGCAATTGAGCCAGGGGCGATTCCTGAGAAACCAACTGTCTCGCCCGGTCATTCTGGCGGCCAGCACACGGGAGGGTGAGGAGCCCCTTTTGTTGCAAGCCTGGCGCACCCAGATGGAAGCCCTGCGTGAAGGCCAGACTCGACCCTTGCTGCTGTTGGTTCCTCGCCATCCTCAGCGTTTCGATGAGGTCGCCCGCATCATTCAGGCTCACGGCTTGAGGTTTTTGCGAAAAAGTGAGACCCTCATTTTGCAGGGCGCATCCATTGGTCGGGAAATTGATGTGCTGCTGGGGGATTCAATCGGCGAGTTGGCATTTTACTATGCCATGTCTGATGTGGCGCTGCTGGGGGGTAGTTTTGCGCCCTTGGGGGGGCAAAATCTGATCGAGGCCGCGGCCTGCGGATGCCCGGTGGTGATGGGCCCTCACACCTTCAATTTCAGGCAAGCCGCTGACTGGGCCCTGGCTGCCGGAGCCGCGCAGCAAGTGTCCGATATCGCTGCTGGTGTTCATGTGGCGATGGCCTTGGCACAGTCCGATGAATTGATCAATCTGACCGAAAAAGCCACTCTATTCGCAAAAAAACATCGCGGCGCTTCAAAAATTATGGCGCAAAAAATATCGCATTATTTTGGTTTAAGGAACCTCTGCAAAACCCCTCATGGATGAGCGCGCCTGGCTTTGTTGCACAACTCAAGATCAGCGCAAGATGATAATCCTCGCATTTTTAGGGGCATCTGAAAGTAGACCTACACGATCATCGCCAGCCGCTGTTTTGGTGTGATATTAGCTCAATGCTGACTGGGTTTTTCAACTCACGCGCGCAATGACAAGGGGCAAAAACTCAGGGCTCACACGCCCGCGCCTTTGCGAGGCTGACAAGGGGGCCCCAGAATCGGGGGCTTTGGAATGTTGGCTGAAATCAGGATCCTGGCCAAGTTTTCCAGCGCGGCGGTTCGCATAGGCTCAAGCTTTGCTCAAAAATGTGACTGATTGCTCGCACAAGCGATCCCCGACCAGGCCTGTTTAGCGCAAACCAACCACTTCCATAGCATCATCAAGGCTGAAAAACCAAGATTTCTTCATGCTTCCGGATCTTCCCGGGCAATTTTGATTTTTCTCTGTGAAGGATGCCGCTGATGGTTGCTGCTGGAATCTGCTCCTTGCGCTTGCGTCTGAGCTCACTGCTGCTGGGCTTTTGTCTGAGTTGCGGGGGGGCTTGGGCGGGGCCCGCGCTGGATCGAATCAAGCAAACGGGCACGATCACCGTCGGGTATCGGGAGTCGGCGGTTCCATTTTCTTATCTGGATGACAAACAAAAGCCTGTCGGCTATGCCATGGATTTATGCGAACGCTTGGTGGAAGCGGTGCGTAAACAGCTTCAACTCAAATCAATCAATGTCAAGTACCGTATGGTGACCCCAGTCGACCGCATTGCGATGATCGAGCAGCACAACATTGATATGGAGTGTGGGGCCACAGTGAACAGCGCTGATCGGCGCATGAAAGTGGCATTTACTGTTCCACACTACATTTCAGGCACACGCTATGTGGTGCGATCAGATAGCAAAATCAACGATTTACGTGACTTTGAAGGTAAAAAACTTTCATCTACTGAAAAAACAACCCCTCTGTCGGCCATCAAGCGAGCCAATCAAGAGCGCCTGCTGGGTATCAAAATTGTGGAAGTTCCTGATCATTCCAAGGGCATGAATATGGTTGAAAATGGCGATGCCGATGGATTCGCCATGCTTGATGTTTTGCTTTATGGGCTGATCATTGCCAAACCAGACCCCGATCAGTTCAAAGTTGTTGGCAAATTCTTGACCATTGAACCCTCTGCCATCATGCTTTCCAAGGATGACCCGGAACTCAAGCAAATTTTTGACGAGGAAATGAAAAGGCTGATTGCCACACGTGAAGCGCACGCGCTTTATGATCGTTGGTTTCTCAAGCCGATTCCCCCCAGAGGCTTGAGCCTAGGCGTTCCAATGAGCTATTTGCTGAAAGATTTCTGGAAATACCCCTCAGACCAAGTACCCTACTGAATTTGCCGGGCTGGCTTGTTAGACTGTACGGGTGATCCCTCCTCAGTTTCTCCAAGACCTGCTGAATCGTTCAGACATTATTGAAGTGGTGGGCCGGCATGTTGAACTCAAAAAAGCCGGCATCCATCATAAGGGGCTCTGCCCGTTCCATCACGAAAAAACCCCGAGCTTTACCATCAGTGCAACCCGACAAACCTATCATTGCTTTGGGTGCGGAGCCCACGGCAATGCCATCGGTTTTTTAATGCAGCACTGCGGCATGTCGTTCCCGGATGCCGTGAACGACCTCGCCCAGCGGGCCGGCATGCGGGTTCCCCAAGATGAACGCAGCCCGGAAGACCTCGAGCGCGCTGCCGCTCTCAAAAAACAACAAAACTCACTGAGCAACCTGCTCGCAAAGGCTGCTCATCACTACCAGCAACAAATTACCAAGCATTCTCAAGCTTCAGCCTACTTGAATCAACGTGGCCTGTCGAGTGATGTCACACAGCGCTTCGGACTGGGTTATGCCCCAGACGGCTGGCGTTTTTTATCGACGGTCATCCCTGACTATGACAACCCTCAGTGGGTCAACTGCGGCTTGGTGATTTCACCCGAAAACGAAGCACAGCCTCTCCAGGGCCGAAAGCGATATGACCGCTTTCGCAACCGCATCATGTTTCCGATTCGCTCGGTTCAGGGCGATGTGATCGGTTTTGGGGGGCGGGTGATTGATGCTGGTGAACCTAAATACCTGAATTCACCGGAAACACCAGTCTTCAGTAAGGGCCGCGAGCTCTATGGGCTGTTTGAGGCACGCAGTGAAATTCGTCGCAAGGGTTATACCCTGGTTGTTGAGGGTTATATGGACGTTGTGGCGCTGGCCCAGTCAGGCTATAGCAATGCCGTGGCCACACTTGGCACGGCCTGTACCGCCGATCACATCAGCAAACTCTTCCGCTTTACCGACAATATCATTTTCAGCTTTGATGGCGACGCCGCAGGGATGCGCGCGGCAGCCCGGGCTCTGGAAATAAGCCTGCCCTTTGCCACCGACGCGCGCAGCGTGCGTTTTCTGTTTTTACCCAGCGAACATGACCCGGATTCTTACGTGCGAGAACACGGGCGCGACGCCTTCGAAGCGTGTATCGTCGAGTCTCAACCCCTTTCGCGTCAGCTCACCACTCTGGCGCAACAGGACTGCGACCTCACCACGGCCGAGGGCCGGGCCCGCTTTTTGGTGCGTGCCCGCCCCCTATGGGAAGCATTGCCTGAAGGCGCACTCAAACGCCAACTTCAGCTTGATCTGGCCAAAATCAGCGGGCTATCCCTATCGGACTTGGCCGAACTCTGGCGAAGCGACACACGCCCCCCGCCCTCCCTTTCCACCGCCCCATGGCCTGAGGCCGAGAATGCCCGCCAGGGGCGGCCTGCCTCTTTAGGGGGGCCAGTTTCCTCCAAACGCTCTCGCCTTTTCAGTCGCACCACACCACCCCGCCCGGCAGATCATGCTTTACGCCTGCTTCTGCTCAATAGCCACTGGCTTGACAAATTGGCCGCAGACGACCACGACCTTCTGGCGCAACTGCCCTCCCCTCACGGCGAGCTTGCCGGATGGCTGGAGCGACAAATTGCCGAGCATGGGCCCATGGCCTGGGCCGCACTGGAGCCAAGGCTGAAAGAACAGTTTACGACAGAGCTTGTCGAGCGGCTCATACCCCTGTCAGCCCTAGAAGATGACCTTCAATTCCAAGATTTGCGACGCTCACTAGATACCCTCTGGATCGAAAAACTCAGCCTGCAACAAACCGAATTGGCAGCCGCTGCCGGACATGACCCAAGCGCTTTACAACGCTATCGTGAAATCAGCCTGCGACTGAATCATCTAAAAAAAACAATCTACCCCTTGAATACGACAAAGTTATAATCATTTCTAAGGTACAGCGAGAAATTCGTGGTAGCAGCCGGGTGTCCCATGCGGTTTTTTAGCCAGTATGTTCAGAGCCGCCTTCCCATTGACTGCACTTCAACCCAATACATCGCCCACCATGCTCCAGCTTGGCTTCGCCCCGTCTGACGCCCTACCCGCTCTCATTCGGCACCCCAAGGTCTCGCCGTTTGCAACCATCCATCGAGAATTCGCATGACAGTCAAAAAGAGTGCTATGACTACGAAGACCAGGAAAACTTCATCTCCCCAAAGCAAAGATGGCAGTATGCAAGATGACACTCCGGTGACACCAGCGAGCAAAGCCATTCAGCGCACCAAAGTATCAAAAAAAACCAAAGAGATCGAAGCGTCTCTCCCAAATATGGACAATGGGGCGTCAACCCATCGCACTCGCAGCCGCCAGCCCGCCAAAGCCGAGATTAAAGCGGCAAAGCCTGAAATTGTTGAAGAAGATTTTACCGATCTCGAAGCTGATTTCGAAACTGAGGCCGAAACTGAGACTGAAGTCGAACCCGATTCAACTGCTGACGACGCTCGCCCGAAAGCCAAACCTCTGCGAATGAAGGTGTCACGCGCCAAAGAACGTGCCCTCATGCGTGAATTTGGCCTGGATGAAACCGCACTCACTGAAGAAGAAGTCGCCAAGCGCCGTCAAGAACTTAAAACCCTCATTAAAATGGGGAAAACCCGGGGTTTCCTGACTCACCAGGAAATCAACGACCACCTCCCCGAAAAACTCGTTGAAAATGAAATTCTCGAGGCCATCATCTCGATGCTCAACGACATGGGCATCGCAGTTTATGAGCAAGCGCCCGATGCCGCCACACTCCTGATTGCAGGCGGAGGCGCCACCACAGCCACTGAAGAAGAAGCTGAAGAGGCTGCCGAAGCGGCACTTTCAACGGTAGATTCCGAATTTGGCCGAACCACCGATCCCGTGCGCATGTACATGCGCGAAATGGGCACCGTGGAACTGCTCACCCGCGAAGGTGAAATCGAAATTGCCAAGCGCATTGAAGGCGGCTTGCAGGCCATGATGTACGCCATCAGCGCCTCGCCCACTACCATTGCTGAAATTCTTCATTTTGCTGACCGCATCCAATCGGGTGAAATAAAAATCTCCGAGGTCGTTGATGGCTTTGTTTCTGAAGATGAAGCCGACGATTATGTCGCCGAAGAAGATGTCGATTTCTTCGATGAAGAAGACGATGATGACGGGCAAGGAGGCAGCAAAGCCCTGACCAAAAAGCTCGAGGAAATGAAGGCTGTCGCCTTGGCGAAATTTGATAGCCTGCGCGCCCACTTTGAAAAAATGCGCAAATCCTTCGAAAAAGATGGCTATCAATCAAGCGCTTATAACAAGGCTCAGCGGGCAATCAGCACCGATCTGATGACCATTCGCTTCACCGTCAAAACCATCGAGAAGCTCTGCTCGATCTTGCGCTCTCAGGTTGATGATGTCCGACGCTATGAACGCGAACTGCGCAAGATCATCGTTGACAAATGCGGTGTGCGGCAAGACTACTTTGTCAAGCATTTTCCTCCGAATGCGCTGAACCTCGAATGGGCCGAACAAGAAGCGGCTTCAGGCAAACCTTATAGCGCTGTGCTTGCACGAAATCTGCCCCCCATCCAAGAATTGCAAAAGAAGCTGATCGATCAGCAAGACCGCGCTGTCGTTCCCCTGGAAGACCTCAAAGCGATCAACAAGCGCATGAATGAAGGTGAGAAAGCCTCGCGTGATGCCAAAAAAGAAATGATCGAGGCCAATCTTCGTCTCGTGATTTCGATTGCCAAAAAATATACCAACCGTGGCCTGCAATTTCTCGACCTCATCCAAGAGGGCAACATTGGCCTGATGAAGGCGGTCGATAAATTTGAATACCGCCGGGGTTACAAGTTTTCTACGTATGCCACTTGGTGGATCCGTCAGGCGATTACTCGCTCCATCGCTGACCAGGCTCGCACCATCCGCATTCCGGTGCACATGATCGAAACCATCAACAAGATGAACCGAATCAGTCGTCAGCACTTGCAAGAGTTCGGCTACGAACCCGATGCACCCGCTTTGGCCGCCAAAATGGAAATTCCCGAAGACAAGATCCGCAAGATCATGAAAATTGCCAAAGAGCCGATCTCAATGGAAACCCCTATCGGTGATGATGACGACTCTCACCTTGGCGACTTTATCGAAGACAACAACAACACTGCCCCAATTGAGGCGGCCATGCAAGCCGGTTTGCGTGATGTCGTCAAAGATATTCTGGACAGCCTCACCCCCCGTGAAGCGAAGGTGCTGAGAATGCGCTTTGGTATCGAAATGTCTACCGACCACACCCTGGAGGAAGTTGGCAAACAGTTTGATGTCACCCGTGAGCGCATCCGTCAAATCGAGGCCAAAGCCATTCGTAAGCTCAAACACCCAAGCCGCTCAGACAAACTCAGAACCTACCTCGACAATATCTGATTATGAGCCACCAATCGCCGACTCACTCCGACCATTCATTGGACATTGACTCGGCTTGTTTTATAAAATTTACTCTCCAGTAAATTTCTTATATTAAAGATAAGACCAACTTCGCATTAAATCGTCATTCAAATTTGGTGGATGATGATGGTTAGTGGTAGCCAAGTTTTGAGGCAGGGATTCCTTGGGTGTATTTTTGGAATTTAGTGTTTGTATTATTTGAGAAGCTAGGCTGGCCTTATGTAAGGCCAGCCCCATTGTAGCCAGCTCTAAAAGGCGAGCCGCACGATTAGAGACGTTTTTCAGTTCGAGGTTAAGGTCAGTATCGGGCGACAAGGCCACCCTCACATAGGTGGATCGATGGGTTTTGACATTCATATCATTGATATTCGAAATAAAAACTCAAAAATACACTTTTAAGCGTAAAGCAGAGATAGAAAGCACGCGTGTGGCCTGTGATGGGATTTAAGGAACCTATGCAAAACTCCTCGCACCGATCGCATCTTTTCCCGAATGAGGTCTGCGGCGTTGGCTTTTTTGCCTGTAGCATCGGCGACAGGCTGCAAAATCTGCCTGGCATCCTCCATCCGGAAAAAGCGCCCTCATCCACGAGGGGTTTTACAGAGGTTGCTTAGAAAGAATGACTAAAATCATGAAGCAGTGTTCTCTCTGGAGTTAGAGGTTTAATAATGTATTTGAGATTGGGGAGATGAGTGGTAAGAATGGGTTCCAATAGATGTGCTCCGCTACCGGTGAGTACAGCGAGCCGCATTTTTCTCATGGAAGGCAATAAGATGAGGGCTTGATCAAGATAATAATTGATGACTTCGCGCGCCTTTTTCAGGTGAGGTGATGGAAAATAAAAATGGCGATAATAAGCACTTTCAGGTAACGTGGTTATACAGCTGACGCTGCCAGACAGCATTGATTCCTGAGCGATGAATTGATCGTTAGAGTTTTTTCGTGATTGCAGAATGCTTCGTGCAAGTTGTTCAATAAACCCTGATATACCACCCTGAATGCAGCCTTGTTGACCATTAATTGGGCGCATTTTTGAGGCGCATAAAATGTCCAGGGTGTCTAGATTGAAATCAAGTACCAAACTGTCAGATTCTGTCACGATCGAGTGTTCTGAGGCTGCAGCAAAAAGCGCAATAACAGGCCGAGGCATCACGATAGCCTGACGCACTTCGACCCTTGAGCGATTGTGCAGAGGGTATCCCATGCGATGAAAAAAGTGGGGGAGCCAATGCTCTCCAAGAAGACGTTTGTTTAAGGATTTTTGATAACGATGAATCATTCGGATGGGCAATCCCAGAATCAAAATATCAAGCGTAGGCTCCTGGAGATACCAAAGTGCAGATCGAATCAAGGCCAAGTTTCTGATGACTCCGGGTGAAAATGCTTGCCAATTTGTTTCTTGGCGCAGTCCTGGAATATATAAACTGTCTCGTCCTGCAGTAAAAAAAAATCGGTTTACTTTTACGGTAACAATATCAAGATCTGAGTTTTCACTGATTATGTATGGTTTATCAGGGTGTGCAGGCAAAGTAAATGAAGGGAAAATGACTTGTTTTGCCAGGCTATAACCCTGGGTGTGAACTGAATTAATGCTGATGACTGCAGCAGATCGACCCACTTTGTTGGCCCTTTGATTTACAGATATTGAACAATATGCAGATAATTTATTGATTCATTTCCTTTTATAATACCCTTATATAAATCATGGCTTGTTCGCCGTGCCATAGCACATGGAATAAGTTTTTGTCAAATGCAGCAATCTATTTGGTATGGAATCAAGAGAAAAATCAGCTTTCAAGCCAATGAAGTGGATTTTGAAGTTTTCCTGATGAGGGATCAGCCTCGGCGAAATGACTTCAGGGAGTTTCCCAATCACCATCAGATTTAGCCATCCCCCTGAGGGGTGGGTTGAATGCCTAAATAGGGCTCAATAGGGCGCTTAATTGGCCCTGCAAAACCCATCAAGCCGGCATGCATGTCTGCACATCAGCATTTCTGGTCATGAAAATTCTTTCGTTTTTCATGAGCACTTTGATGATTTTTTGAGGGATTTTGAAGTGTCGTGAAGGAGATTTTTCGTGCCCCCTCATTATCCTTGCGAAGGCGCTGGGCCCTTCAACGCCGGGAAACACTCTGGCATTGTCTGGGTGCTGCTTTGATGCGTGGCATGACGGGGCGAATCATTCATTTGACCGCCTCCTCATTTTGTGAATCGGTTGGCTTGTCATTCCGTGCGTTAATCACGGAATCCAACGGTCAACGGGCATTTGAGGCTGAACAATTTACCCAGTGAATAGACTGTTCAGAGGCCTCTACAATGAGAGTTAACAGGCTCTAGAATGTTTTCCGATTTGAATGCACGCACTCTGTGGCTGCCGCCAAGCCTACTTACTATTTAATCTCATGGCTGTCTTTACTGAAGTTCCCTTTCAAGAAGCGTCTGCACTCATGGCCGAGTTACAACTCGGCCACCTGAACCGCTTGCAAGGAATCAGTGCTGGTATTGAAAACACCAATTACTTCGCCGACACCGATCAAGGCCTTTATGTTCTCACCATCTTTGAGCGCCTCAGCTTCGAGCAATTACCCTTCTACCTTGAACTGATGCAGCACTTGTCGCGTCGTTGTATTCCTGTGCCAATGCCTCACCCCAATGTACAAGGGCAATTGATTCACGTCGTACAAGGCAAACCCGCGGCAGTGGTCGACCGTCTCAGGGGTGAGCACCAGCTTTTTCCTTCTTCCTTCCACTGCGAGCGCGTGGGCAATATGCTGGCCCGAATGCACCTGGCCGGCCAGGATTTTCCAGGCAATCAAGCCCATTTGAGGGGCTTGGCCTGGTGGCAGCAAACCGCCCCCCTGATCACGCCTTTTTTGAGCCCCGATTTGGCGCATTTGTTGGCCCTGGAATTAACCTACCAGCAACACTTGGCTGCCTCGGCGGAGTTTGCTCAACTACCTCGTGGGCCGATTCACGCCGATCTGTTCCGAGACAATGTCTTGTTCGAGACAACTTCTCCCGGAGAACAACTTTCAGGCTTTTTTGACTTTTATTTTGCCGGCATTGATACCTTGTTATTTGACCTGAGCGTATGTCTTAATGACTGGTGCATTGACCTTCACAGTGGAGAATTGGCCCTGGATCGCGCTCAAGCCATGGTGGCAGCCTATGATGCGCAACGCCCCCTGAACCCCCAAGAGTTGAAACTTCTTCCTGATTTGATGCGTGCCGCTGCTTTACGTTTCTGGATTTCAAGACTGTGGGACAAACATCTTCCCCGTGATGCTGCGCTGCTTAAAGCGCATGACCCTGCTCATTTTGAGCGCGTACTGCGCTTCAGAATCAACCAACCCTGGATTTACCAGCGAACTCAGTAATGTACAAAACCAGCCCAGCCACGCTCACTCTGCCCACACTGAGCCTCCAGTCTGTTCGCGCCACTGAGGGCTTACGCTGGATTCAGCAAGGTATTAAAACCTTCACTCACTACCCTTTGGGCTTTACCGGCATTTTTTCTGCCATGATGCTGGTGTGTATGCTGGCTTTTTTTATACCGGTACTCGGCATTGTGTGCATGTTCTTTTTTGTGCCTTGGTTTTCCCTTGGTTTTATGGCGGCGGCCTACAGGGCTCTTCGGGCTGAAATACCTACAGTGTCGGTTTTTTTTGAACCGATGCGTGGCTCGCGTCAGCAAATGAGGGGCATGCTGAAGCTGGGCGCGCTGTTCACTGGCGTCACCCTCGTGCTTTTATGGGGTTCTTTTTTGATCGGCGCCCCCGCGCTCTCCCCCCTCTTGGAAGACCTTTCTTCTGGCCAGGTCAGCCTCGAAGAATTGGCCAAGCAACCCGCCATTCAATCGCATATTTTGCTCAGCATGAGCTTGGTCAGCCTTGTTTCTTTGGTGTTTTGGCATACGCCAGGGCTGGTTTTTTGGGGGCAGCAACCCGTGCTTCGGTCAGTGATTTTCAGCATCGTGGCTCTTTGGAAGAACAAATGGGCTTTCGTCGTCTATGGATTTTCATGGATCACGCTCAGCAGCACAGCGTGGTTGATTGTCTCAAGCCTCATGACGGCCTTGCAAATTGACCATTGGCTACCGTTTGCCAGCCTGATTCTCATGAGCACCATCAACAGTATGTTGCTGCTTTCGATTTTTTTCAGTTTTGTTGGGTGCTTTCTCCCCGCTCAATGGCAAGCTCAGGCTAATCCGCGCTGATCAAACAAACAAGATCTTTTATGACTCAAGAACATTTCCCCATTTTTCGAAGCGAAAATGAATTGGCCTCTCTGAGCGCTTCGGAACGCATTCGCTACCGCCTCATGAATGCCGGATGCCGCTACCATGCCAATGACAATATTGCCAGCTTCATTCGCGAAGGAGAACTCGAAGAGCTGAAGGCTGAAGTTCAGAGCAAAATGCAAGCAGTTCTGGAAGCATTGGTCATTGATACCCATCAAGATCACAACACACAAGACACGGCCAAACGAGTGGCCAAAATGTTCCTTGAGGAGGTCTTCCGGGGCCGCTATGTGCCGATGCCGTCAGTCACGGAATTCCCGAATTTCTCACGCCTCAATGAGCTCATGATTGTCGGGCCAATCACCGTTCGCAGTGCCTGCTCGCATCACCTGTGCCCCATCATTGGCCGGATTTGGGTTGGGGTACTTCCCAATGAACACTCTAACCTGATCGGCTTATCAAAATATGTGCGTATTTGCGACTGGATCATGAGCCGCCCCCAGATTCAGGAAGAAGCGGTGGTGATGCTGGCTGATGAGCTTCAAAATCGCGTCAACCCTGATGGCTTGGCAATTGTCATGGAGGCCGATCATTTTTGCATGCACTGGCGAGGTGTGCGAGACAGTGACTCCAAAATGACCAACAGCGTCATGCGCGGATCTTTCCTGAAAGATGCCACACTCCGACGCGAATTTTTATCGCTGCTGAGCAAAAAAAACGACTAAACATCACGCGGGAGAACATCATGCTTGTACGCTTAATGTATGCCAGCCGGACCCAAGGTGAAATCACCCACGATCAACTCATCGCGATTTTGAAAAAATCCAAGGTGAACAATCCGGCAAAAGGAATCACGGGTGTTCTGTGCATTTCCGGCGGGGTGTTTTTACAGGTTCTTGAAGGCGGACGATCGGCGGTCAGTGGCCTGTATAGCCATATCATCCATGACGCCCGGCACCACGATGTGGAATTATTGAGCTTTGAGGAAATTTCTGAGCGCAGCTTTGCCGGTTGGTCGATGGGGCAGGTGAACCTGCAACGGGTGAATCAGGCCCTTTTGCTGAAATACTCCGATACTGCCGAGCTCAACCCTTTCAGCATGCCAGCCTCAGCCTCGATGGCCCTGCTCAAAGAGCTCATGGTCACAGCTCAAATCATGGGGCCCTCTTGATGCCATGAGGCTCCCCCCATCAGCCCTTCGGGCATGTTCAAGGCTTCATTTTTTCTTGGCGCCTACCGTCTGACCCTGCCATGAACATTTTATTCCATGCTTACCCTCACAACGCTCGGGCCTGGATACAGTGCTTGCAACAACAGTTACCGCAGGCCCATATTCGCCTCTGGAGACCAGGAGACCACGGCGCCGCTGACTACCTCATCACCCGGCACCCTCCTGCAGATTTATTGATTGACCGCCCTGATCTGCAAGCTATTTTCAACCTTGGGGCGGGTGCCGACAGCCTATTGCAGGCTCTTCGTGACCCCATTGCCACCCTCCCCCAGTCTATTCCATTGGTGCGGCTCGAAGATGCCGGGATGGCTTCCCAGATGGTGGATTATGTCGTTCATGCCGTGCTTCATCAGTACCGTCAGTTTGAAGACTATGCAAACTACCGCCGCCTAAGGCAATGGCATGTACTGTCAGCACCCAGGAAAAAAAACTTCCAGGTTGGCATTCTGGGCTTAGGAATTTTGGGCTCTGCCGTTGCAGTAGCCTTGGACTCGTTAGGGTTTGAGGTGCGGGGCTGGAGCCGGCGAGCAAAACCTGAAGCCAGGATACCCTATGAATATGGCACTCAGGGCCTGCCTCAATTTCTGAAAGGTCTGAACTGTCTGATCAATCTGTTACCCCTGACCCCGGAAACTGAAAATATTTTAAACCGGGCATTGTTTCAGCAATTGGCTCCAGGAGCCTACTTGATCAATGTGGCCAGGGGTGCACACCTCGTTGAAGCCGACCTGCTGGAAGCCATACAAACAGGCACACTGAGCGGCGCACGCCTTGACGTCATGCGGCTTGAGCCTCTCCCCGCCGATCACCCTTTCTGGCAAGAGCCTCGCATCAGCATCACGCCCCATATTTCAGCCGTTAACTTGCTCGAGCCCAGCATGAAGCAAATTGCGCAAAAAATCCGGGCCCTGTGCCGCGGAGAAAGCATTTCTGGGGTGATTGATCGTCACAGCAGTTATTGAAATGCTCAAGCACGCATCAGGGCTTCGATCTCGTCGGCTTCAACGGGCACTCCCCGGCTGATCAATTCACAGCCCGTGGGCGTCACGACGGCATCATCTTCAATACGAATGCCAATATTCCAGAATTCTTCAGCCACATCAGATGACGGACGAACATAAAGCCCAGGCTCCAAGGTCACAACCATGCCGGCCTGCAACACCCTGGAAGGTTTTTTGAGCACTTTTCCGCCGAAACCATCAGGCTGTTCCAGGGCGGGTTCATCGGCGGCCAGATAGTTACCCACATCATGAACATCGCGGCCCAACCAATGCCCGGTGCCATGCATGTAAAAAGGGCGGTAAGCTGCAGTTTCAATCACCGCCTCGACATCACCGACCAAAGACTGCTTGAGCAATTTTGTATCTAACAGGCCTTGGGAGAGCACGCGAACGGCAGCATGGTGAGCGTCACGCTGACGGGCGCCAGGCCGTGTGGTTTTCTGGGCGGCCTTTTGTGCGGCCAGAACAATGTCATATAGCGCACGCTGAGGCCCTGAAAACTTCCCTGTGGCCGGGAAGGTGCGTGTGATGTCGCTGGCATAGCCATCCCACTCGCAACCGGCGTCAATCAAGCACAACTCTCCCGGCCTCAAAGCCGCCTTCCCTGCGCTGTAATGCAAAATACAAGCGTTGGCACCTGCAGCCACAATGCTGGGGTAAGCTGGCCCCTGGGCCCCGGCGCGCCGAAACTCATGAAGCAACTCGGCTTCAATTTCATATTCGGCCAAAGCAGCCGCCCCGCCACGAAAGCGCGCCGCGCAAAAACGCATGGCCCGAACATGGGCTGCCGCGGAAATACCTGCTGCGTGCCGCATGGTCTTGATTTCAATGCCATCCTTGATGAGACGCATTTCCGACACTTGGGTGCCGACATCGCGCATCACGACAGGGCATTCAATACCCAAACGGCTGCGTGCGCGAACAACGCTCAACCAGCCCTCGATCTGGCTGGCCAAACCTTCACGCGCAAAAGGAAACCACACCGCCGGCTGCCCTGCCAACCACTGAGGCATCAACTCTTGAAGTTGGGCTATCGGAAAAGCTTCATCGACGCTGAATACTTCCGGTGCGGCTTGAGGGCCTACACGAATACCATCCCAAATTTCACGTTCCTGGTTTTTTTCTCGGCAAAACAACACCGAACGACCGCTGGCAAAAAGCACCAACCAGGATTGTGGCTCATCAAACCCGGTAAGGTAATGAAAGCTGCTGTCTGATCGATACGGAAAATGGGTGTCGGCATTACGCAAAAACTCGGGCGCGTTCGGAATGATCGCAACCCCCCCACCCGACTGGTCCAAGCGATTCGCCAGATCCTGCCGACGTTGGGCAAACAAAGCATATTCAGACATGGTCAAGCATCCTTGGCGAGTCGATAAAAGGCTTCAATCAGCCGAGGATCCGCGGCTTGAAAGGTGGTGACTCCCCAGCCTTTGGTACGAACAATCAGCCTAGGAACAATCAGCCATGACAGCTTTGGAATGAGCACCAGTTTAATATGGGTGACTTCAGCCAGATCCACCCGCTTGGTCCAGAGCCAGCGCTGCCGGATGGTGTCGGCATCAATGCGGGTGCGGCCCACCATCATGCCGTAGTAGCCGGCCAGCACGATCAGCGTGCCACCTCCCAAAAAACCAAACGCAACCGCAGCAGAAGTTGACATGAGCAATGTTTCATGGCTTTTCCAGCTCCATATCAGAGTGATCATGACCCACACCGTGGAAATCAATTTGATAAAAACAGGAAAAGATGCGCCTTCTATGACATCCGACGTTGCTGAAGAAACTGAGGTAATCCGCCCAGTTGTAGATTGGAAAGAACGATGTTTTTTCTGATTCATGATTGGCAACCCACACCACCCTAAAAATTGGCTGAAAATGACACGCTTGGCGGAAAACTCATTCCACCGTCACACTCTTCGCCAAATTACGTGGCTTATCAACATCGGTGCCGCGGGCGCTGGCGGTGTGATAAGCCAGAAGCTGTAACGGCACCACGTGCAGAATCGGAGACAAGGGGCCATAGTGCTCTGGCAAACGAATCACATGCAGGCCCTCGCCAGATTCGATAAAGGTGCCGGCATCGGCAAAGACAAAAAGCTCTCCGCCCCGAGCCCGCACTTCCTGGAGGTTGCTTTTGAGCTTTTCGAGCAACACATCGTTGGGTGCCACCGTAACAACGGGCATTTGCGCGGTCACCAAGGCCAGGGGGCCGTGCTTGAGCTCTCCAGCAGGGTAGGCCTCTGCATGAATGTAACTGACCTCCTTGAGCTTGAGCGCCCCCTCCAAGGCAATTGGGTAGTGCAGGCCGCGCCCCAGGAAAAGGGCATTTTCCTTGCGAGCGAAGATCTCGCTCCAGGCCATGACCTGAGGCTCAAGCGCCAAGACACTCTGGACAGCCAGCGGCAAATGCCTCAGGGCCTTGAAATGAGACACCTCTTGATCGGCCTTGAGCAAGCCGCGGCTTTGGGCCAAAGACAAGCTGAGCAAAAACAGGGCCACCAACTGTGTGGTAAACGCCTTGGTCGAGGCCACGCCAATTTCCACACCAGCCCGGGTGATATAAGCCAGTTCACATTCACGCGCCATCGCACTGGTGGCCACATTGCATACCGTGAGGCTGTGCAACATCCCCAGGCTGCGCGCATGCTTGAGCGCTGAGAGCGTGTCGGCGGTTTCGCCGCTTTGTGAAATAGCGACCACCAAAGTGCGCGCATCAGGCACGCTGTCGCGGTATCGGTACTCACTCGCAATTTCAACGCTGGTGGGCAATTTAGCAAAACTTTCAAGCCAATATTTGGCCACCAACCCGCTGTAATAGCTGGTGCCACAACCAAGAATCAAGACCCGATCAATGGCCTTGAATACAGTTTCGGCAGATGGCCCGAACAAGGCCGGAGAGATGGCGTTGACAGCATCGAGGGTGTCAGCAATGGCTTTCGGCTGCTCAAAAATTTCTTTTTGCATGTAGTGCCGATAGGGGCCCAACTCGGCAGCACCCGAATGGGCCTGCACCCATCGAACCTCACGCCGCACTGTTTCAAATTGATCAGAACCTTGGCTGCGATGCATGATGACCGGGGCGGCACCAGACCTGTGCAGATCAAGTAGATCACCGTCTTCGAGGTAGGTGATTTGATCAGTGACGCCAGCCAGGGCCATCGCATCAGAGGCCACAAAGTATTCACCCTTTTCCCCCGAACCCAGCACCAAGGGCGAACCTTCACGGGCAGCAACCAAGCGGGAGGGTTCATCACGACAAAAGACAGCAATCGCATAAGCCCCACGCAGGCGCAAACTGGCCAATTGCACTGCCTGGAAGAGGTCTCCGGTGTAAAGATGGTCAATCAGGTGAACCAGCACCTCGGTATCGGTTTGGCTTTGAAAGACATAACCCCGGGCCTGCAAGACCTGACGCAGTTCTTCGTGATTTTCAATGATACCGTTGTGCACCAGGGCGATTCGAGCTGCCCCTCCAGAGGGCCCGGATGAAAAATGAGGGTGCGCATTATGAATAGCAGGGGCCCCGTGAGTGGCCCAGCGGGTATGGGCAATGCCCGTGCCAGACTGGATATGATCAGCCTCAACCTGAATGTGCAAATCTGCCACTCGCGAGGTGCTTCGAGCCCGTTGCAGCCGGCCGTCTTGATACACAGCCACACCACAGGAATCATAACCACGGTATTCAAGCCGCTTGAGCCCTTCAAGCAAGATGGGAACAATATTTCGGGTACTGACAGCACCCACGATGCCGCACATGGCAAGGCTCCTTCATAGGTTTTCAAAACGGGGCCAAAGAATTCAATCTATCATGCCCCAAATCCGACAGGCTGCCAGGCCAATGGCCCAGTCTTGCCCCCTTTGCATAATCAGCTTGCTGTTGTCCACCCGTTTTTCAGCATGATCAAATTACTTGTAGGCTTGGGGAACCCTGGGCTGGAATATCAAAACACACGCCATAACGCCGGTTTTTGGTGGATTAATGAGGTCGCACGCAGTCTCAAGGTTCAATGGACGCCCGAGCGATCTTATTTTGGTTGTGCTGCGCGAGGCAATACCCCTGCGGGCCCGGTATGGCTATTGCAGCCCATGACTTACATGAATTTATCAGGGAAATCAGTGGCCGCACTGGCGCAATTTTTCAAGATTTCCCCAAATGAAGTTCTGGTGGCCCATGATGAACTCGACATTCTTCCGGGCGACATGAAATTAAAGTTTGGCGGCGGGCATGCCGGGCATAATGGGCTGCGTGATATTCACGCTCAGTTGGGCAGTGCAGACTATTGGCGCTTGCGCTTGGGTATCGGGCACCCTGGCATCAAGGCCGAGGTTGCCAATTACGTGTTGCGCCAACCACCAGCCTCAGAGCGGCAAGCCATTGACGAGTGCATCCACCGCTCTTTGGCGATGCTTGACAGCCTATGGTGCAATGACATGGAGCGGGCTCAGCGCATTATTCACACCAAACTTTCGAAAAATTAAAGAAGCCCTGCAAAACCTGCCACGAGTGCTATCAGGGCCAGCAGGGCGACAAGCTTGAACCAACAGCTTGTACCTGACATACTGGATTTGCCTTCCTGGAGACGGCGATGTCAGCATCCTTGATAATACCTGCATGCCCTTCTTAGTGAACACGCCATCCTCTGCCCAGGCCCCTTCCTGGTTACGCCGGCTATTTTCATCCTGGCGGCATCAACCAACGTCTGAGCAGCAAGACTTTTTTGCAACCTTGGGCCCGCTGCTCTCTGTTTTGCTTTTTTTGGCGGCCATTGTTCTGTCATTTTGGTATTTACGCAATGAAGAAATTGACCGGGAACAAGAATCAGTTCAACGGGATACCGAAATTGCCCAGCAGCAAATTCGCCTTCGTCTGATCGAAAACCAGGAGCAACTCATACGGATTGCCCGTGATTTGATCACCCGATCCGTGAGCCCCAGAGATTTTTTGGCACAGGCCAGCAACTTCAGTCGTGATCGGCCAGAAATGACTCAATTGTCATGGCTCAATCAGCAGCGAACTGTGCTTGCCAGCTTCTCGGCCGCTCCCTTTCCGAAAGAAAACTCAGCCAATAACCCCTCTACCCCGCAAGAAGACCAAAACAATCCATCTGAATCGGCATTCCAGGCCACCAAAACCACCCATCGCCCTGTGTATTCGCGTTATTTTTTCAATGACCATGGTCAATCGGTGATACAAATTCACATTCCACTTCTCGATCGACAAGGCTTTGCAGGGGTTGTGATTGCCGAGTATTCTCTCGAAAGCCTCATTCGATACTTTGTTCCTGGTGAGGTTTCAAATCGGCATGCCATTTCTTTGCTTGAAGGCGAGCACAAACTGATCGCCAGCACAGTCACTTTGTACACCGATGAACGGCCTAAAGCCACTTCGATCACCTATAACGTTCCACTGACGCCAGCGAACAATGGCCTTTTTCTGCGAGGCGTGGGTTACCGTACCTCAGTCGGCCTGATCAGCAATACGCTGTTCTGGATGGTGATGACCCTTTCAGCCTTGACCCTTTGGATGTTACTGGGCGCCCGACGCCACATGAAACGCCGTTTACAGATGCAAGCAGCCTTGGTGAAAGAGGCCAATTTCCGCCGGGCCATGGAAAATTCGATGCTAACCGGCATGAGAGCCATGGACATGGAAGGCCGCATCACTTATGTGAACCCGGCCTTCTGTGCCATGACAGGTTTTACAGAGGATGAGCTGATAGGCAAGTCCCCGCCCTATCCTCACTGGCCACCAGACCATATTGAGGAAAATATTCATATTCTTGAACAAGAACTGCAAGGACGCAGCCCGCAAAACGGCATCGAGGTCAAGGTCATGCGCAAAGACGGCAGCGTCTTCGATGCTCGCATGTATCTCTCGCCCCTGATGGCCCCGAAGGGCCAGCAAACTGGCTGGATGACCTCCATGACCAACATCACAGAGGCCAAGCGGATACGCGATCAGCTCAGAGCTGCGCACGAACGCTTCACCACTGTGCTTGAGGGCCTTGATGCTGCCGTTTCCGTGGTTTCCGTGCGGGAAGGCGAACTGCTGTTCGCCAACCGCTTTTACCGAGGTCTTTTCGATGGTCAAGCCACAGGCCATTCACTTCTGGCAGGGGGTGTCGGCCCTGGATCTGGCCTCTCGACCTTGGCCAATGACCGGATTGCCTCGCTTGAAGCCGGACGACCTACCCAGGATCCGGAAAATGCCATCTCTGGCAGTCGCGAAGTCCAAGTGGAGGCCATAAAAAAATGGTTTGATGTCAGAACCCGCTACATTCAATGGACCGACGGTCGTTTGGCCCAAATGTTGATTGCCACCGACATCACGGCACGGCTAACTGCCGAGGCGATTGCCGCCTCTCAGGCCGAGAAAGCCCAGGTCTCCAGCCGACTCATCACCATGGGTGAAATGGCGTCGTCGGTTGCTCATGAGTTGAATCAACCCCTGACTGCCATTGCCAATTATTGCAATGGCATGGTCAGCCGAGTCAACGCCAACAGCATCACTCAAGACGAACTCATCACCGCTCTTCAAAAAACCTCACGCCAGGCTGAGCGCGCCGGGCAAATCATCCATCGCATCCGAACCTTTGTGAAGCGCAGTGAACCTCAGCAGCAAGCGGCAGACGTTAAAACCCTGGTCGACGAAGTGATGGAACTGGCAGGCATTGAATTGCGCCGCCGGCAGGTAAAACTGCGCAGCAACGTGGCAGAAGATTTACCCCTTTTATGGGTGGACCCGATCTTGATCGAGCAAGTTCTGCTGAACCTGATCAAAAATGCGGCCGAGGCGATTGACTCTGCGCAGCTTCCTGCCCACCGACGCCATGTTGACCTAAAGGTTGTCCGAATCCACAATGAAGAAGAAGGTGACATTGTTGAATTCACCATTACCGACATGGGCCCGGGCATCAAAAATGAAGCCATCGGAAGGCTCTACGAAGCTTTTTTCTCGACCAAGGCCGAAGGGATGGGCATTGGCCTGAGCCTGTGTCGCTCCATCATTGAGTCTCACCGGGGCCGCATCAAGGCCCGCAACCTCTACAATGAAACTCAAGTCGTTGGGTGCTGCTTTTCTTTCTCACTGCCCGTTCAATCCAAAGCCTGAAGCCTCGTAGCATGACCCCATTTTTCCCTGTAACCTCATCTCACCGGCATGAATCATGAGCCTCATCCCCAAAAAAGGCACGGTCTACGTTATCGATGATGACGAAGCCGTACGCGACTCTTTGCAATGGCTGCTTGAGGCCAAACATTACCGGGTTCGTTGCTTTGACTCTGCCGAGTCTTTTCTGGCAAAGTTTGACCCCCGTGAAGTGGCCTGCATGATCGTCGATATTCGTATGAATGGCATGACGGGGCTTGAGCTCCAGGATCGCCTGATTGATCGCCAGTCTCCCCTGCCCCTGCTCTTTATTACGGGCCATGGCGATGTCCCGATGGCTGTCAGCAGCATGAAAAAAGGGGCCGTCGATTTCATTGAAAAGCCCTTCAAAGAAGAAAACTTGTTGCCACTCATCAACCGCATGCTGGACAAAGCCCGTGATGATTTTTTCCATTTCCAAGAAGCTGCCTCCCGTGATGCCCTTCTCAAGCGACTGACCAACCGGGAATCCCAGGTGCTCCATTGCATCGTGGCGGGGCGCCTGAATAAACAAATTGCTGATGATCTCGGCATCAGCATCAAAACTGTCGAAGCTCATCGCGCCAACATCATGGAAAAGCTCGAAGCCAACACAGTGGCTGATTTGCTCAAAATTGCACTCGGTACACGATCCAAACCCAACCCTCCCTCTTCATCATGACGCTTGCTCAACGCATTGATGGCCACGCATTGTCTCAGCAAATTCGAGCCGATATCGCGCGCCGGGCTGCTGCACTCAAGGCCCTCGGACGGCCACCCGGCCTGGCCGTGATTTTGGTCGGCGAAGACCCGGCCAGCCAAGTGTATGTTCGCAACAAAATCAAAGCCTGCGAAGACAACGGTTTACATTCTGTTTTTGAAAAATACGACGCGAATCTGACTGAATCGGGCCTTCTGGATCGTATTGCTGCACTCAATACCGACCCCTGCATTCATGGCATTTTGGTTCAAATGCCTTTGCCCGGACACATTAACCCGCATCGGGTGATTGAATCCATTGCCACTCACAAAGACGTTGATGGCTATTCCACCCTCAGCGCCGGAGAGCTTCTCACCGGGCTGCCAGGCTTTCGGCCCTGCACCCCCTACGGCTGCATGAAGCTCATTGAAAGCACCGGGTTTGATTTGCGGGGCAAACATGCTGTGGTCATCGGACGCAGCAATACAGTAGGCAAGCCAATGGCGCTGCTGCTGCTGCAAGCAGATGCCACGGTCACCATCTGCCATCGTGGCACACCTGACCTGGCGCTGCACACCCGACAAGCCGATGTGGTGGTGGTTGCAGTGGGGCGGCGAAATACCCTGAGAGCCGACATGGTCAAACCAGGCGCACTCGTGATTGATGTCGGCATCAACCGTGATGATGCAGGCAAGCTATGCGGCGATGTTGACTACGCCGAGGTCTCCCAAGTGGCTTCAGCCATCACGCCCGTACCTGGCGGCGTGGGGCCCATGACCATCACCATGTTGTTGGTCAATACCATTGAGGCTGCGGAACAGGCCCTAGGGACCCCCCCAAATAACCGACGATCGCAGATAAACGCATGAGCCCGCCCACCGTTCCCAGCCCTTGCATTGGTTTATGCCGCTTGGATCCTGTGACCGGATGGTGTCAGGGTTGCCTGAGAACCATCGAGGAAATTCAGGCTTGGCCTGAGTTGAATTCAGCCCAGAAACTACAAATCTGGCAATTGTTGCGCCAGAGGCGGCTTTCAAGCCCATGAACAGTTTGCTCATGATGGGTATCAACATCAGGGAAGATGCATATGGCCGGCCCCTCGAAAAGTCAATTACTGGCTCATTTGACGTTTTACTTTGATGTATCGTCGCCATCGTCTTACCTGGCTTTTGAGCGCCTGCCCGAAGTGTTGGCCGGGCGGTCTTGCAGTGTCACTTATCATCCCGTATACCTGCCGCAAATTTTAAAGTCATCGGGCTCGCCAAGGGGCCCATTTGAGGCCGTCAATGCAAAAAACCCGGATGATGCTGATGATCACAACCTATGGCTCGCCAAGAGTCAGGCTCCGATTTTTACGTGGCCGGCGCGCCACCCATTTGAATCGCGGCCTTACTTGCGTTTGTTAAAGGCTTGTAGTCCAGTTTTTGGCGGCGCGCCCAGCCGATGGGTGGTTGAGACGGCCTTGAAGCACCTCTGGCTGCAGGGCTTGGACCCTGCGGAGCCCGAAACTTTTTTGTCATTGCAGGCCGCTTTGGCGCCACAAATTCTCCCTCAGTTTCAATCCATGGCTGACCTCTCTTGGGCCCCTGAGCTTAACCATGCCCTGGAGGCTTCCAACCTCAAGGCCATTGAGCGCGGTGTCAGGGGTGTTCCTGCGATTCAGTGGGGCGCCCAGATTTTCAATGGATTGGATCAGTTAAACGCCCTGGCCGACGCTTTCGGTCAGAGCACTTGATTTTTTTCGGGCTTAGGGGGTGTCATACCAAACCTTGAAAAACTGGTTTGATGGCGCAACAAAGCCGATGAGGCAGCTATCAAGACTTCAATTGGCCGAATTCATCGAAGCCTTCGCTGAACAGATGGGCGAATTGTTGCCTGAGCCGATTTTTTTGCACTTTGCCCATGGTGTTGCGTGGCAACTGGCTTTGTACAATGATTTTTTTGGGCATCTTGAAGTAAGCCAATCGATGTTTCAGGATGCGGAGCCAGGCCTCGGTATCGGGTGTGCTGGCTTCCTCGTGAGGAACCACCACCGCCACCACCGCCTCACCGAAATCAGGGTGCGGGGCGGCAATTACGGCACTTTCGGCCACGCCGGGCAACTCATTCAAGGCTGCCTCCACTTCAGCTGGGGCAACATTGATGCCACCGGTAATGATGAGGTCTTTTGATCGGCCTGCCAGAGTAAGGTAGCCTTGCTCATCAAAGCAAGCGATGTCTCCGGTGATAAACCAGCCATCTTGGGTGAATGACTCCCGGGTTTTATCGGGAAGTTGCCAATACCCCTGAAACACATTCGGGCCGCGAACCTCAACTTCCCCTGCCTCCCCAGGGCCAACAGGCTTGTTTTTTGAGGTAAGACGTACTTCCACCCCCGGCAAGGGCAGGCCGACAGTGCCCGCTCGACGCGGGCCTGCACCGGGGTGGCAGGGGTTGGAGGTAAGCATGAGCGTTTCGCTCATGCCGTATCGTTCCAGAATGCGATGCCCGGTGCGGGCTTCAAAGGCTTGGTGGGTATCTGGCCGCAAAGGGGCCGAGCCACTGATGAACAGCCGCATGTGACGACACCCTTCCGCATGCAGACCGGCTTGCTCCAACAAGCGAGTATAGAACGTCGGAACCCCCATGAACACGGTGGCCTCAGGCAAATACCGAAGCACTTGCCGGGGGTCGAACTGAGGCAGCCAAATCATGCGGCTCCCCCCAAGCAAGGCAGCGTGGCACGCCACAAACAGGCCGTGCACATGGAACAGCGGCAAGGCATGCAGCAACACATCCTCCTTTCGCCAGCACCAGTAGCTTTGGAGAGTTTGGGCATTACTCAGCAGGTTGCCATGGCTGAGCATGGCTCCCTTGCTGCGGCCAGTGGTGCCACTGGTATAAACAATGGCAGCAAGATCATCGGGGTGGCAGGGGTGCGGCTCATGCACTTGGGACTGCATGGCCGCCCGTTGCAAAAGCGTGCCGCTGCGGTCAGGATTGAGCGTAAAGACATGCCTCACACCTTGCTTGAAAGCCTGCTTCGATAAGGCCCCGAATTTCTCAGCCGGGCAGACCAAAACATCAGGGCGGGCATCTTCCAGAAAAAACTTGGTTTCTGCCAAGGAATAGCCAGTATGAAGTGGCACATAAACCATGCCGGCACGCAGTACAGCCAGGTACAACATCAGAGTTTCAACCGATTTATCGGTTTGCACGGCCACCCGTGAGCCGGAAGGCAGTTGTAAAAACTCAAGTGTATTGGCCAGCATGGCGGTGGCTTGATCCAGCTCGCGAAAAGTGAAGCTGGCCGTGCCTGGCTCAGGCTGGGTGATGGCTATGGCCTCAGGGCGGCTCAGGCAAGACTCGCGAATGACCGCATAAAGGTTGTGGTTCATGTCTATGGAAAAAAAGCCAAACCTTATTCGGCCCCTGCCTGTCAGTTTTTCTTTTGAGGCTGCTGTTTGGGTGCCTCTTTATTTGGTTTTTGCGACCCCAGTGTGCTCCCGCCCTGTACCCCCAACTGTCCGCCGGTACCCAGCCCGCCTTCTACCGATTGTGCACGATAATTTTTCACTGCCCTGACCAACTGGTTATAAGAATCAATAAAGGCAGCCACAATGATTTTTCCTTCCGGGGTGTTGGTAAAGCCCCCCATATGACCTCCTGCAGCACCACCAAACAGCCCACCAAACAGATTGAAGTCGGTATTGCGTGATGAGCCTTCTGCAGCGGCCAATTGAACTCCGGAGCGATTATCCAGCAGCACCAGCATGGTAGAAGCATCATTAAACTTGAGACTGCCGGCAACGACTGCGCCGATACCACCTCCAAAACCACCCAATAAACCACCCAAACCCCCCGTCCCCTTTTGACTGAAAGTGATGGTCGGATTCATGGTGTAGTCTGCAGCCACCATTTGACCTTGACCCATATTGCTGCCACCACGCAATTCACCACTGCGTTGCAGGTCGCGTTCCTGCATGACGTTGCGCATGGCCTGACCACGCTCAACCACAACAAAACAGTTCGATTGCTGAACCAGCATACGCAGTACCGGTATGGTAGAGCGCAGTTGATAAGACTGCATTTGTGCATACCATGCCGCATAGGTGTCTTCGACCACCGCTAAGGTGCCCAGCGTTCTGTCGCAGCGTTCCAGCTGTTGATTGGCATTCTTGGCATGAGCGCCCCCAGTCGAGCCAGTTGCCGCAGTACGGGCTGAATCATGACCTATGGTGGGCATGGTCGCATTACATCCTGTCAATAATGCAGCAGATAACAAGGGAAGGAAAACATATTTCATCGACAGCATCCTCAAATAATGACTTCAAATTTTTTGAACCGGAGGAGCTTCCCCCGGTTTCTTGCAGGTAAAGTAAAGGTAATTAAAGGTGACGTGGCCGCTATTGTGCATCGGCACGATTGCCGACCGCTGCCAGGTCAATCAGTCGCACCTGCTCATCCACGGTATATTGCAGCAAATCAAGCAGATGCTGGACGCGAAATTTGTACCCCCACAAGCTGGCCAGAAATTTTTTGTATTTTGTACGGTGGGTCAAAGCAGAGAGTCCGGACGATGCTATAACTTATGCTCGTAGCAAGCTTCATCAATCCGAACAGATAAACTCATGAAAAACCCTATACACTCAAAAGGCTGTAGCCTGCTGAACGGGGCCTGAAACATAAGGCTGTTCATTTGCGTGTAGTGCAAGCTCAACGCGAGGGGGTAGCAGTGACTGAGTCTCAAGCCGGTTTCTCCATGAAGGACTTGATCCACCACATTGCCGACTACACCACAGATGCCATTGTGGTTTGTGAAGCTGAGCCCATCGAAGAGCCCGGCCCCCGAATTTTATATGTCAACCCCGCCTTTACAGCCATGACAGGCTATTCTGCCAGCGAGGTTTTGGGGCGTTCGCCCCGATTTCTTCAAGGTGATGACACCTGTGTTCAAACAAAACAGCGTATTCGTCATGCTTTTCGGCGCTGGCAACCCGTTCGGGCAGAGCTGCTGAACTTCAGAAAAGATGGCTCGCGTTTTTGGGTGGATCTCAGCATTGTGCCTGTGGCTGATGTGACGGGCTGGTTTCGTTACTGGGTGGCTGTACAGCGTGATATAAGCGAGCGAAGGCAATTCGAGGAGTCACTCAAGCTGCAAGAGCAGATTATGTGCGCTTTGGATGATGGCATTTTGGTGATAAACGCCACACAGCCTGGCTTTCCCGTGGAATATATCAATGAACAGGTTGAAAAAATCACGGGGTATCGCAAAGATGAATTTTTGGGGCGCAGCGCCCGCTTTCTGTGCGGGCCAGACACTGACCAGGTTGTCATTGAGAGGTTGAAAGAGGCCATTCGATCAGGCAGTACGGTCACGACCGAACTGCTCAACTACCGCAAGGATGGCACCTCCTTCTTGAATTTGCTGACTTTATCGCCCATGTTCAATAACGAGGGGCGATTGATCAAATTTATTGGAGTGTTTCGTGATATTACCGAAATTCATCAGCGCAAACAAGAAATGGTGATTGCCCAGCGGGTGAAGGCCGTGGGTGAGCTGGCGGGCGGAATCGCCCATGATTTCAATAATTTGCTGACATCCATTTTAGGCGCAGCAGACTTGCTCTCTGAGCAGTTGCGGGAAGACACCGAATTAAATTTGCTGGCTGAGAGCATACGCAATGCGGCCCAGCGAGGGGCGTCACAGGTGCGTCGTTTAATGAGCCTCACCCGGACGCCCACCTTGAATCAAGGTGCGGTCAATTTGACAGCCATTACAGGCCAATTGAGCCAGTTGCTGAAGCGCTCCCTGCGAGACAATATTGTGCTCAAAATCGACATCGACCCCCAAGCCAATTGGGTGGATGCCGAGCCGGTGCAGCTCGAGAGTGCGCTCTTGAATTTGGTCATCAATGCCCAAGATGCCATGCCTCAAGGCGGCGCCATCACGATGGTGTCCAAGAAAATGGAGCGTGAAGGGCACACATGGGTATGCTTGACGGTCAGTGACGGCGGATGTGGCATGGCCCCCGAAACCCTTCAGTGTATTTTTGACCCTTTCTTCACTACCAAAGAGCCCGGGCAAGGAGCGGGCTTGGGTTTGGCCATGGTTCACTCTTTTGTCACCCAAATGGGCGGCGCTGTGCATGTATCGAGCGAACTGGGCAAGGGAACTTCATTGACCCTGTGCTTAAAGCCTGTTGATCCTGACCAGCTTGATCGATTGAATACCGACGCGGTGAAAGCTCAGGCACCAGATTTATCGCTTGATCAAGAGCGCAAGGTGGTGCTGCTGGTCGAGGATGATCCTGTGGTTCGCATCACGGCTCGTGCCATGCTGGAGCGCCTGGGCCATGCGGTGATCGAATCTTCAGACGCTGACCAAGCTTTGGAGGTTCTTCAGTCTGACTTGGCCATCGACTTATTGTTTACTGATTTGTTAATGCCCGGTGGCATGAATGGCCGGGATTTATGCCTCAAAGCCCAGGAACTCAGGCCAGGCTTGCCTCAGCTGCAAACTTCAGGCTGGGCCGATGCAACCCTTGAAGGCAAGACCCCCGGGAAAAATGCTCACTTTATTGGCAAACCATTCACTTTGAACGAGCTTTCTGAGGCGATTGGGCGGGTTTAGGGCCTGTTAACACTAAAGATGCCAGTGCGAACCCGGTCATTGGGGCGCAGGGCAAGGCGGGCGGCGTTGCAAAGCCGATCCTTGAGGCAGGCACTGCGGTGGATCCAGCATTTTCAATCCCGGGCTACCGCAAGGAACATCAATGTGGCCCTCAGAATGCTCCAGAAACAGCGGTTTCGACCTTGAAGATCTTGACGGATTCAGCCAAACGGCCCGCCTGTTGGCGCAGGCTCTCGGCGGCTGCTGCACTTTCTTCGACCAATGCCGCATTTTGTTGGGTCACTTGATCCAGCTGCGTCATGGCATCGTTGACCTGTCCAATTCCTGATGACTGCTCATTGGCGGCGTTCGATAGCTCGGAAATCATTTGATTGACTCGCTGCACACGGTTGACAATTTCTCCCATGGATGCCCCAGCGTTATGCACTTGGCGGACTCCAGCCTCTACTTTTTCCACGCTTGCGCCGATCAGGCCTTTGATTTCTTTGGCTGCTTCGGCACTGCGCTGGGCGAGCGTGCGCACCTCACTGGCAACTACAGCAAAACCGCGCCCTTGTTCACCAGCCCGCGCGGCCTCGACAGCAGCATTCAGCGCCAAAATATTGGTTTGGAAGGCAATGCTATCAATCACCCCGATAATGTCCGAGATTTTTTGGGAAGATTCGCTGATAGCGCTCATGGTAGCCACCACTTGGCTCACCATTTCACCGCCATGACTGGCGGCGGAGGCGGCGGTAGAGGCCAGACGGGCAGCTTCAGAGGCTGTTTCGGTGCTGGTTTTCACGGTGCCTGCCAGTTGCTCCATCGATGCGGCAGTTTGTTGCAGGTTGCTGGCCTGTTCTTCAGTACGCTGGCTCAAGTCGGAATTGCCGCTGGCGATCTGTGAAGAGCTGGTGGCAATGCTTTCAGTGCTGCCGCGCACCACAGATACAACATCAGCCAGGCTCTGCTGCATTTTGTTCATGGCCGCCAACAGGCTGTAGGTGTCGCCGGGGCGCAAGGCGATTCGAACCGCCAGGTTGCCTTCAGCAATTTCACCCACCACCTGCTTCGCATAAAAGGGCTCGCCCCCGACTTCCCGCATGATTGAACGCGTGATTATCAAGGCTGCACCAATGCCGAGGCTGAAAGCCAGAGTGACCAAGGTGAATAAAAAACGCTGGGCGTCCGTGTAGGTCGATTCAGCCTCTTGCCGGGCTTCATCGGCGAGTTTTTTGCTGTCTTCAAGAAGAACTTCAATCAATTTTTCAGCTTCCAAGAAATGCTTCAAATTCACATCCATCTGGATTTTTAATTGCTGATCTGCCTCAGGGCTGCTCAACTTCTTGCGTGAAAAATCGCGAGTGGCAGTGTCCCAGGTTGTCAGGTAAGCATCTATCGCACGCTTGACATCGGCGATGTGCTCTAATTCTTGTGCATCCTTGTCATGGTCTTTTTCTTTGACTTTCTTTTCGTAAAAGGTGATTGCATCAAGCAAAACAGTTTTTTCCTTGGCGATTTCAGCCTCAAAGCGATCCATTTCTGACAATTGACTGGACTGTTCGTGCCGCAGTTCCCAGCGGCGAATCGCTGACAATGCCTGTGACATTTTGAAATCAAGCATCAGTGCTGGCACGATTTGGCTGCTGACCATTCGTGTATCAGAGGCCAGTTCGTGCATTTGCCAGCCCATACCAACAGACATGCAGACAATCATAAAAAGCAAAGATCCAAATCCCAAAATCAGCCTCGTCACCAATTTCATTCTGTTGAGCATACAAAAATCTCCCATTTTGATCATTTGCGTGTATAGGGATCATGCCTGAGCAGTCTTCAGTTGCCTGCTTGCGTATTGATTGACTCAATGAGCTTCAAAAGCCTCAGCAAAAATGCCGAGGCTCAGAGTCATGACGTTTTTGGTTATCGGCCGTGCAGGTGAGATCTTGAGGCCGTTGGTTTTGCACCGAGACCTCAAAAAAACAGGCCTGATGGCTCTTTCTTCGTCGATATCGCAAAATTTAATCGCAGCACTGCGGCGAATGGGTCTTGAGTTGACGGTTCTGCCTTCTTTGACCTTGTGCAACACCCACCAAGAAATCGACTGTTTCATCAGTATTGGGAAGTCGTTTGCGAAATTTCGCTGAATTGATTGTGCTATAGCCCAATAGTGGTTTGCCAAGGTTCAAGTTATGCCACAAGCTGCTCGGTGGCCCCGTTGCTTGAGAGCTTCAAAATCGAGCCTGCAGGCACGAGTTGCCAGCGGGCATCGTCGTCAAGAGGTTCAGAAGCCAGTACCACTCCGCTGTGATCATCCCGCCGATAGAGGGTCGGTGGGTGGGGATCCGTGGAGAGCCGAAATGCGTATAAGTGCTCGCCGTCCGCGAGGGCTGCGGAAAATCGCAGCGGGGCACTGATACGGGCGGCCCTCAAAATTTCGCGCACCTGCTCGAAAGCCTTGAGTACCGCAAGCCACACCGGCCTTGTGGAATCCATCTGGTTGAGGCCCAGAAAAAACATGAGCTCGGAATCCGTGGATCCTTTGCGTTGGCTATAGAGCGTATCTGGCAGCAAGCTCTCTAGGCTGCGCCGCACTTGAGTGTATTGGCCGATCTGTCCGTTGTGCATGAACATGAATCTTCCATGTCTGAACGGATGGCAATTCTGTCGAGTGACCGGAGTGCCGGTGGCGGCCCGAACATGCGCGAAGAACAGGCCACTTCGGACCGTGGCACAAAGTGATGTCAGGTTATCATCAGACCAAGCCGGCATCACCTCTCGATAGAGGGCCGGTTCAGATTTTTCTCCATACCAGCCAAGCCCAAACCCATCACCGTTCGTCGCAGACTTGACCTCCTCTGCGCGCAACGATTGTCGAAGAAGTGAGTGCTGCGGTTTGATGACCACATTTTCCAAAAAGATGGGTGCCCCCAAATAAGCGGCGAAGCGGCACATGTTTGAAATCAGCGTGAAAATGATTGAGGTTCGTTGATTATCAATTTTAGTGGCCAGGGCTTCAATCTGAGCGAGCAGGGAACGCATCAACTCATGCGGCAATCGAGTGAGGCCAACTCCTCCTGCTGCTTAAAATAACAGGTTTTCAAAAAGGAGGCACCTTATGACGTCATTGAAACATGCCAAAACCTTGACCAGTCAAGCTCGACGTTTTCTCACTGGATTGTTCGTTGCCTCTTTTTGTGCGGCACCCGCATGGGCAGGAAAGACCCTGGAGGCGATCAAGCAGCGAGGAGTAATCAACTGCGGGGTGTCAAACGGGATCGCCGGCTTTTCCGCACCTGATTCCCAGGGTAACTGGTCGGGCCTTGATGCCGATATTTGCAAGGCTCTGGCTGCGTCTGTGTTGGGTGATGAAAAAAAAGTCAATTTTGTGCCACTGAATTCGCAGCAGCGCTTTGCTTCGCTGCAGGTGGGTGAAGTTGATTTGCTGGCCCGCAATACCACATGGACATTGACTCGGGATGCCTCGCTGGGCTTGCATTTCACTGCCATTACCTATTTTGACGGACAGGGATTTTTGGTTCCCAAAAAGCTCAAGATCACCAGTGCTCACCAATTGAAGAATGCGGAGATTTGCACTCAGTCTGGCACCACCAATGAAAAAAATCTTGCCGACTATTTCCGTGCCCGGAACATCAAGATTAAACCCGTGGTCTTTGACAACTTCGAAGCGTCGTATAAGGCCTTTTTTGCCGGACGTTGCCAAGCATACACAACCGATGTGTCCGGTCTCGCGGGCCTGCGAAACAAGGAGGCTGCAAACCCTGACGACTACATCATTCTTCCGGATCTGATCTCCAAAGAGCCCTTGGGGCCCCTTGTTCGTCGTGGTGACGACGAGTGGTTTGCCATCGTCAAATGGGTGTCGTACGTGCTGATCGAAGCCGAGGAATATGGCTTGACGCGTGCCGGCGTTGATGAAGCGAAGTCTTCCAGCAAAGACCCCGTGATTCAACGGATTTTAGGCACCAGCGAAGATACCGGCAAGCTTCTTGGCCTCGATAAAGAATGGGCGTACAGGGCCATCAAAGCCGTGGGCAACTATGGGGAAATCTTTGAGCGCAATGTCGGGCCCCAGTCTGTTTTGAAGCTGCCCAGAGGGGCGAATAAGCTCTGGAACAACGGAGGGCTGCTCTACGCCCCCCCCGTTCGATGACGCGAGTCAGGCGCCGCTCGATATGGCTGGTGCGGGGCATGCAGGCCGCGATCCTGATGGCCCTGTTGGCGCTTGTCGGCGGCTTATTCGTTCATGCCCTTGATGAGCTACGAGCTCGGGGTATCCAGGCTGGCTTTGATTTTCTCAGCCAGCCGGCAGGTTTTGAAATTGGCGAGGGCCCGATTCTATCGGGTGCATCTGAGCCCTTGTGGCGCGCTTTTCTGGCGGGTTTTGCCAACACCATCAGGGTGACAATTCCAGCGCTGTTGCTGACCAGCGTGCTGGGGGTTGCTATCGGCCTGGGCCGTGTCATACCGTACCGACTTCTGAATATTTTGTGCGCCTGTTATGTGGAGTTGGTGCGCAATGTGCCGCTTTTGGTTCAGTTGTTGATGTGGTATTTCGTTTTGACTCATTACCTTCCATCCTCGGATGATCCCTATTCCTTGGGCGACTCTGTTTTTGTGAGCAAAGGCGGGGTGTTCTTTCCTTGGCCCGTTGGCTCCGATGAATCATGGTGGCCCGTGGCTCTTGAGTGGCCGGAACGCGGCACTTTCAACGTCAGCGGCGGGGCCGCCTTGACACCAGAGTTTCTGTCTGTGTCTGTCGCCTTGGTGGTTTATACGGCCGCCTTTGTGGCCGAGGCTGTTCGCGCCGGGCTTCAGGCCGTTCCGAGGGGTCAGGTTCAGGCCGCACAGTCTCTCGGTCTAAGACCCCTTCAGCAAATGCGATGGGTGATTTTTCCGCAAGCTCTGAGAGTTATGGTGCCTTCCATCACCAACCAATATCTCAACCTCATCAAGAACTCGACCTTGGGCGTGGCGGTGGGGTATCCCGAGCTTGTTTCAGTGAGCAACACGACCCTGAACCAGACCGGACGAGCCTTTGAGTGCATTACGATTCTTATCTCAGTTTACCTGAGCCTGTCTCTTTTAATTTCTGTCTTCATGAATCTTTATAACGCAAAGGTGGCTTTGCGTGGAATGGCACCCACATGAAGACATGGTGTGCGGACCTTTTCGGTACCCCATGCCGAACTCTGGTCAGTTTGTTATTGTTTGGCGGCTTGGCTTGGCTGACCTGGCAATGCTTGCAATGGGGGTGGATTGACGCCATTTTTGAGGCTGATGCCGACCGTTGCCGTGAGTCCCTGCAAGGGGCTTGTTGGGGTGTGATTCGCGAAAAAATTCGCCCCATTTTATGGGGGCGTTTCCCATTTGAAGCGCAGTGGCGTTCAGCCTTGTCATCCTTGATTTTGCTGCTTCTCTTGTGTGTCTCAGCCTGGCCGGCCTTTTGGCGGCGATCTCTGGCACTTGCTTGGCTGGTGGCTTGGGGAGCGGTCATTGTTTTGATGCGCGGTGGCCTTTGGGGCTTGACTGAGGTTCCCACCAGTCGGTGGGGGGGCGTCACCTTGACCCTGATCTTGGCCACTCTTGCCTTGAGTGCCGCCTTGCCTTTAGGGGTTTTTCTGGCCTTGGGGCGCCGATCCGGATGGCCCTTGATTCGAACTTCATGCGCCACGTATATTGAAGTGATCCGAGGGGTGCCATTGATCTCGGTTCTGTTTATGGCAACCTTTATGTTGCCGCTGCTATTCCCCCAATCTTGGCGCCTGGATGTTTTGCTGAGAGTTCTTATTGGCTTGGTGATGTTTGTGGCGGCTTATATCGCCGAGGTGATCAGAGGGGGCCTGCAATCGATTCCCCGGGGCCAGATCGAGGCCGCGGTAGCGCTGGGTTTGAAGCCATGGCAAGTTCAGGCCTATGTCGTCCTGCCGCAAGCGCTGCGAGCGGTCATCCCCGCTTTGATGAACAATGTGGTGGGTACACTGAAAGACTCCTCCCTGGTGACGGTCATTGGCCTCTATGAATTGACGGGCGCACTGTCTCTTGCTCTCGGAGGTGACCCTGTCTGGCGCCCTTTCTATCTCGAAGGGTATGTGTTTATCACTGCTGTGTATTTCAGCCTTTGTTTCAGCCTGTCCAGGTACAGCAACTGGGTTGAGCGCCGCTTGATCGGCACATCCTGAAACGCTGCACGGACCCACAGGCTCTCAAACCCTGCGGGGTGCCTGGATCTGTCATGTTGATCGTTGACTTACCGGCTGCGCCGGATGATCTGCCTGATCTGGCTCTTCACAGTTGAGGGGCTCTCATGTACTGAGCCGGTCGGTAATGTCCCCCCAGCACATCCCGCCATAGTTGCGCCTCAGGCGTGGGCAGTTGACCGAATCCTTCGCCCCCAGTCTGTGCTTGTATCCGTAAAGCAATAGACCCCCAGTCTGTAATAGGGTTTGCCAGTCGCTTGACTCTCGATTGAAACTCGAAAGAGGATATGTCCGGCTCTCCCAGCAAGGCTGCCACCACAGCTTGCGCGCTGCGCAGATTCATTTTTTGCACTTCGAAAGGTGAAATCAAACCCCGCGCCACTCCCATCTCAACAACCGGCTGGATTGCCGCCATCAAAGGGTTGCCATGATGAAAAACTTGAACACGGCGGGCCTCATGCGTACGCATCGTATGTGCAATCAGCGCGAATGGGGACTCACCCGACAACAGCGCCGTGGTGATTTGTTGTCGGGCGAATAAGCTCACTCCAAAATTCAAAGGAACAGGGGCTTTGGTGTTGTATGGAGCAACAGGGGCATGAGGTGACTTGACCACGCGACCAGCGCGTCCCTCATGAATGGCTTGCTGTATATTGGGCCTGAAAACATTCAAGATCCCCGTGATTGACTTCACTACGGGTTGCATGAGTTGGTTTAAGATGCGCGTATCAATTCGTCTTTCACCACCGAGGGGCCCCTTCAGTACCAGCTCTGATTTGCCGTCTCCTACTGTCATAATTCCCCCGCTAAAGCCAAACGTGGGGCCAATCACCAAACCCGAAGGCCCTACCGGCAAACCCACGGTCAAATAGCCCGAGCCCGCGTACAAGTTGGTGGACGGCTCACCGCCCATCAGCTTGGGCTTGTCACTCAATCCATTCAGCAAGTTGGCCCCCAATCGTCCTGCGTTGAGCGTTGCGCGGGCTCTCGCGCCAGCCACCTCATGAACCAATCGCGCCGTGAGCGGATTCACAATCTGGCCGGCACCTTCAGCAAGCTTGGTATCGTACAAATAGCCATTGAGTTTAAGAAACGGCGTGCTGATTGTTTGGCGTTTCTCAATGGCTGATTTTCCAAGCTGCTTGAGAAAACCATCGGCCTGCCCGCCAAGCGGCGTGATACCCCATGCCAATCGCTTTTTAGCCGGATCTATCGATGTCCGGAACAGCAAGCCGGTGTAGCCTGGTTCGCGCGCCACACCGAATCCACGCCAACTCTGCTGAGACACCAACACCCCTCCCAAGCCCTGAATATTTTTGAGGTTGAGGCGCAGGCCTTGAGGGCTTGACTCGAGGCGCGCCGTCACACTAAGCTGAAGCACAACATCTGCCTTGCCTTTAGGCAAACCCAACATGGATGGTAGCGTCAACTCGACATAAAGCGTACCCTTGACATCACCTTTCATCCCGCGCCCCGCTTTGGCTGCGGCCACCATCTCAGCAAGGTTGGCTAAACCAAAAGTGAGTCGAATCGAGTCCACAAAACTTGCTGGCGTGTTGGGTAAACCAAAAGCAGCAACGCCCCCGACTAAGGCTTGTGATGCGTCGACCTCAATGCTCATTGGAATTCACTCAAAATTACAAACCAAAGGAGTGGTCAATCAATGTCGACAAATTAGGTTCATGCCCGCCGCATATCAACGAATGGATACGCTTTTCGATATCCCATTTCTTCATGAACTGATCGCATGAGCCAGCGAACCTCTGCAAAACCCATCGTGCATGAGTGTGCCTTTCCAGGGGGATGCCAGGCGGATTTTGCAGAGGTTCCCCAGACCGCTCTCGGTCAAAAAATCAACCCTTCATTGCCAAGTGAACAGGGGCCTGTTGGACTGAGGGCGGCAAAAGCGAAAATCAGCCAACAACTTCCAAATCCAAAAGATTCTGAGGCAGTGTCCTCATAATATATGACTATAATAGCATATCAATCAAAACGATGAGGCCAACAGCAGGGAGAGATACGAAGCGTGTGGCCTTACCGCCATTCATGCCGGCTGGGGGGCAAGGAAAATGACCCGCGACAGATTGGGCAGTTTGGGTCAGGTTGAACGTGGATGCTTGTCCATTTCATACGCAAGGCATTGATCATGAAAAGCCGACCCACCGTGTTGCTCCCCAAACCGGAGAGCAATTTGAGTGTTTCTATGGCTTGCATGCTTCCAATCATGCCTACCAAGGGAGCCATGACGCCCATGGTTGAGCAAGGGGTTTCAAGAACTTTTGATTCTGGCGGGAAGAGGCAAGCGTAACAAGGCGATTGATGGGGTGGCCCTTCAGACTCAGGGGCCCGCATGTACACAAACAATTGCCCATCCCAGGCCACGGCGGCCCCAGAGACAAGGGGTTTGCCCAATTTGACGCAGGCTGAGTTGATGGCCTGGCGGGTGGCGAAATTATCACTGCAATCCAGTACAACATCGGCTTGGTGGACGTAATCATCCAGCGTGGGGCCGGAGAGTAGTTTCTGGGCGACGGGGGTAATTTGAATGTCGGGATTGATCGATTGGATGGCTGTCCGCAGTGAATGCACTTTGAGCTCGCCGACTCGGGCATGCGTATGGGCGATTTGGCGTTGCAGATTGGTCAAGTCAATGGTGTCGTGATCGATGAGCGTCAGGTGGCCCATGCCGGCAGAGCCCAGGTAAAGGGCTGCTGCGCAACCAAGCCCCCCGGCGCCGATGATCAGCGCATGGGAAGCTAACCAGCGGGTTTGAGCTTCTATGCCCAATTCAGGGAGCAAAATATGGCGTGAATAACGCAGCAGTTGGGTGTCGTTCATGAATAAAAAGCCCATGCAAGCATGGGCTGTCCGGGTGCAGGGCGTGCTGCTGATGCTGAAATTACGGGGCTGGTCGTGGTTCAACCTTTGTTTCAGAGGCCGTTTTGCTGACAAGCACAGGCTTTCCTTTGAGGTGGTTCAAGGCTTGGGTCAGCTGGAAGTCATCAGCGCTGCCCATCTCTGGGGGCGGCTTCAAGCCAGCGCCCTTGGGATCCTCCTCCAGCCGTTTGCGGGCCTCCTCACGAGCCTTTTCGCGGGCTTCATCTTTCTTTTCTTCACCCTGACCGCTGTTGATATGTTTTTGCAAGTCGGCTTCGCGCAGCCTCAGGGCGGAGAACAGGTTACCCTCAGCGGTTTCATCCAAGGGAATATCAGGCTTGATGCCGGCAGCCTGAATGGATCGGCCGCTCGGTGTGTAATAACGGGCCGTCGTGAGCTTGAGGCCTGTGTCGGCTGAAAGTGGTTGAACCGTTTGTACCGAGCCTTTGCCAAAGGTTTGTGCCCCCATGATGACGGCCCGCTGATGATCTTGAAGGGCCCCGGCAACAATTTCGCTGGCCGAGGCAGACCCTTCATTCACGAGCACCACCATCGGCACAGACTTTAAAGCTTCTGGCAATTTACGCAGAGGGTCAGGGCTGGTGGATCTGCGAGTATAAAACTCAGGGTGGGCTTTGTACTCGGCGTTAGAGCCCCTGATTTGACCTTTGGTGGAAACTATCAAGGTGTTTTTCGGCAAAAAGGCACTGGAAACACCCACCGAGGCCTCGAGAAGGCCGCCTGGGTCATTACGCAAATCGAGAACCAAGCCCTTGAGTTGAGGCTCTTGCTTGTAAACTTCTTCCAGTTTGCGTGCGAAATCATCAAGGGTGCGATCCTGGAATTGACTCACTCGCAGCCAAGCGTAACCGGGCTCGACAATTTTTGAGCGTACGCTTTGCTGTTGAATTTCTTCCCGGATGATGGTCACCGGGAAACGGCGATCTTCATTTTTGCGGAAAACCGTCAGCACCACCTTGGTGTTCGGTTCTCCCCGCATTTTCTTGATGGCTTGATCCAGCGTCAAACCCTTGACCAAGGTGTCGTCAATTTGAGTAATCAGGTCACCCGACTTGATGCCGGCACGAAAAGCCGGAGAGCCTTCGATGGGCGAAACAACCTTGACGAAGCCGTCTTCCATATTGATTTCAATGCCCACCCCCACAAACTTTCCGCTGGTGCCTTCCCGAAATTCGCGAAAAGATTTTTTATCAAGGTACTGGGTGTGAGGATCCAGTCCGGAAACCATGCCACTGATGGCATCAGTGATCAGTTTTTTGTCGTCAACTTCTTCAACATAGTCTGACTTGACAATACTGAAAACGGCGGCCAATTGTTGCAGCTCCTCAATGGGCAAAGGCGAATTTGAGCGCCCGGCCTTGGCTTGAAGTTGAATGGTCGCCAAAGCCCCGGCCAAAACGCCAAGGGATACCCAGCCTGTGATTTTTAATTTCTGCCCCATCATGTTTCCTGTTTCATGCGCTGACGGTCTGGTGTGAAAGAGCCTGCAAGAAGTTTGCGTGCCAAGTCAGTATAGGGCTCTCACGCCAATTTGGAACCTGGTTTGTACACAGAAGTTCAACCCTTATTTTGCTTAAAGTAAGTATTTGGCCTCGAAGAGTGTTGTGGGTTATCTAGGGCCTGTTAGGACTAAAGATGCCAGTGCGAACGCGGTCATTGGGGCGCAGGGCAAGGCGCGCGGCGCTGGCTCCCAGCCAGCCTGGTGAATGAATGCTCACTGATTTCCCACACAGGCACCGGCACTGTTTCCAGCCACAGTGTAATGAACCCCTTCCAGCTGCTTGAAAAGAACCTTGATTCGAACGGCTGCTTCACCGCCCAGCATGAGCACACGGTCGTTGAGATTCGGGGCCAATGCAAGCCCGCCTTCATGGGCAGTGACCAAATAGCACTCCGCGGCACGCAATGCCATCAGTTTTTCGTTTGACGACAAAGAGACCCCCTGAAAGGCCTTGTTGGCCAGGGGCAAGGCCGTGCGGAAGTAAGCCAGAGCAGCCTCTTGCGTGCTCTTGGCCAGGAAAGTTTTATGAATCCATCGGTCAAGCCTGTCGGGCACCCCATTGCCTGAGCGATCAGCTCCGAAAACGATTTCAAGCGAATCTTCTGCTTTGGAGCTTTCTATAGGGGTTTCAGTGGAAGATGAAGCGGGCATGACGCTATTTTGTGACTCGGATTTTGCCCCGGAGATGGCGTCGGGGCCTTGGGTAGCTTTGGGGTCTTTGACCTCTTCTTGTTTTTTGGGGGGGGCTTCGTGTGGAATCTCTGTGGCGCCAGAATGGCCCGGCGTTGGCAAGACAGTCTTGCTTTCAGTGCCAATAACTTCGGAATGAGGCGCAACGATGGCCGGTTTTTCAAGAGGTACTGCGGCAATAGGAGCTGAGGCCGCCTGAGTACTGACCAAAACCTGCGCCCCGGAGGACGGCTTGGCTGCTCGAAAATGCACAACGATGCCGCCAAGTAAAAGGCATAAACCAAGCGCCAGCAGGGCCCAAGCCAAAACCAGGGGCCTGACTGGGCTGCGGTGATAAATCGCAGCCAATTTGGTTTCAACTCTCTCCAGAGCAGCCGAAAACGACCGCCGAAAGCCCGCTTTCACGGAATCAGCCGCTTGAAGCTGGTGGCCCGGCCCGGGCGCGGCAGGTTCATTCTTCAAAACATCTGACTCACTCAATGTCGGGACATTCAACTCATTGACTGTTGACTTGCTATCAATCGACATCAATCAGATTCTCAGATGATGAATAAAGTGCACGCTTTCAGGAGCTGAAAGCTTCCTGAAACATGGCCTTGCTGACGGTGTTTAATACGCTGGCGGAAGGCGTTGTGATGGTCGGCCCCTGCGGGTGCCCCTGAGCCAAGTTTGTTCCGGGCTTTTTCACCCAGTCAGGCAGGTCAACGGTATCGTCTTCGAACGTGAAAAAAATGTCTGTATCGGCAGGGTCATCGGCATCCAATCCACCAAAATCTGCCCGCATCACCCGGGCCAGGTTGCGTTCTTGATCCGAGGTGATCACTTTGCGCAACACCACCCGCATGAAGGCGGCATCATTTTTGGTGCAAGGTTGAAGTTTCAAGTCCAGCCAACTGGAGTCGGTGATTTCAAAGCGGTGCTCAAACCACCCCAGGTACCAGAACCAATCGGTGTAGTAGACCCAGGAATTTTCATTCAGGGCCCGGAGGTGGGTGGGGTCTTGCCAGGCGGTGGGTGATTTTTCGTAGGGCACTTCAATTTCAAAAGTGCCTCCCTCTTTGAGAAGGGCCAGTGCGTTGCTCATGAGCATCACAAGGTCGGGAACATGTTCGAGCACGTTATTGGCATAGATGGCGCCCACGGAGCCCTGCTCGAGTTCAAGGGCAGATCCGAAACGGGTGAAGGCTTGAACAGGCCACTCGACAGGTTGGCCAAGGTCTAAAACCAGGTCAGGCTCGGCTTTGTCGAGAACATCTATATTCAGCCAGCCCAGACGGTAATCTTTTCCTGAACCAAGATTGACTTTGTCAGGCCGCCAGGGCGCTGGCTCATGGTTTTTCAGATAACCTTGGACAAAGCCGGCGGCAAAACCCACCAGATCTGCATAATTTTCGATCGGGTCGATCGTTGCAAAAGCCAGCATTTTTTCGCGTGCCTGCGTATAGAAAAGCTCTGACTTAAAGAACGTCTGGAAGAAATTGGCAAATTGTGCTTCATCAAGCCAGAACACAGCTTCATCAAAGCCCATCGGCACCTGGAGTGATCGTTCCGAAATCACGGGGGTTCCTAAAGACAAACAATGGCTGGCCCGAATGGTTTCAAAGCGGCTGCTTTCGTAAAAGTGGCAATTAAGCACGGCTTTGGCTTGGCGGATATATTCATCCCGTTCGGGGCCGTAGAGCGGGCGATCAAACACCGCCACTTTAATTCCGCTCGCTTCCACCCTTTGAATAAAAGCCTTGCGGCGCTCATTCATGCTGCCAAAAAAAAGCAGGTCAATGGGCCGGTCTTCAAGAGGCGGAGCATTCTCGGCTTTCAGGTACGGTGCTGAATAAAACGGCAACAGAGGAACATCTTGGGCATCTGCACAGTAGTGGGGCACGTTTTGCACGTCGTAGTCAACCACGGCAGAGGACTTGAGCAAACGCAAATAGTCGGGACTCAGGTGGGCGCCGCCGGGGCCGAGCTGCTCGAAATTGCAAATGAGGTAAGCATAGCGCGCACGCAAGGCCGGATCGAACCCCAAATGAGACCCAAATACCAAATTGATGGCATCTTCGCGAAGCCGATTTTTACTGATAGACACCTTCATCCCCAAGCGTCTCAGTTGATACCGCACATAACGCGCAGGATCCAAAAAACCCAGGGAGTGAACATAACCGGGGGGCTGCATGATGGCCAAATGAAAATGGGGAGATTGCGGCATAGGGGCCTCGTCGGGGGGAACCTTGAAACAAGCTGGGACGCGCTCAGTGGAACCATGGTGCAAGGCACGAATATCTCAGCACCGAGACCAATGCAGGTGTTTCACACCCTCATTTGACGTCGATCCCATGCCCTCATACTAGGGGTATTGCGCTTGGGTCATGCAGGAATAAACGGGGAAAATTGCATTCAATCCAAGCAAAGACACTGAGCACCGGGCCAGGTTCAGGGTATCAAAATTCAACACGTTGTCGTTTTCAACACACCGCGATCGGGCCTGTGGCACACTCACCGGATCAAATGCAACGAGAGCCAATTTGGACAAGATTCTTTTACAAATCGCAGCCGAGCTGAAGGTGCGGCCCGCGCAGGTGAATGCCGCAGTGAGTTTGCTGGATGGTGGTGCCACCGTCCCTTTTATTGCACGCTACCGCAAAGAAGTCACTGAGGGCCTGGACGACACCCAACTGCGCGATCTTGAGGCCCGGTTGTTGTACTTGCGCGAGTTGCAGGCCCGACGTGAGGCCATCTTGAAAAGTATCGATGAGCAAGGCAAGTTGAGCCCTGACTTACGCGCCCGCATTGAGGCTGCACCCACCAAGCAAGAACTTGAAGACCTCTATGTGCCCTACAAGCCCAAGCGTCGCACCAAGGCAATGCTTGCGCGCGAGGCAGGCCTGGAGCCCTTGGCTGACCGGCTGTTTGACAACCCATGCTTGATTCCGCAGGAAGAGGCTCAAGGGTTTATCAAGGCGGAGGCCGGTTTTGCTGACGCGGCTGCCGTGCTTGATGGGGTGCGGGACATTCTCTCTGAACGCTGGAGTGAAGAGGCCGTTTTGGTCAAGAGCCTTCGCGATTGGCTCTGGGATGAGGCCGAATTTTGCAGCCGTTTGATCGAAGGCAAAGACCCCAACAACCCGGATGTGGCCAAATTCCGCGATTATTTCGATTACGCCGAACCCATCCGCACTGTGCCCTCGCACCGGGCGCTGGCTGTATTTCGTGGGCGCACCCTCGAAATTCTCGAAGCCAAGTTACAGCCTCCGGCAAGCCCTGAAGGGGCGGCCCTGAACCCCGCCGAGTCGCGTATCGCGGTTCATTTGGGCTGGCATCATGCGGGTCGAGCCGCCGATGACTTTCTCCGCAAGTGCATCAGTTGGGCCTGGAAGGTCAAGCTCAGCCTGAGCCTTGAGCGTGATCTTTTCAGCCGCTTGCGTGAAGAGGCCGAGGCTGTGGCCATCAAGGTTTTCGCAGAGAATTTGCGTGATTTACTGTTGGCGGCCCCTGCGGGCCCCCGTGTGGTGATGGGCCTGGACCCTGGCATTCGAACCGGGTGCAAGGTGGCAGTGGTCGATGCCACAGGCAAGATGCTGGCCACGTCAACCGTCTACCCCCATGAGCCTCGCAATGACTGGGAGGGCTCTTTGCATACCCTGGCCCGTTTGTGTGCCAGCCATAACGTCAATATCATTGCCATTGGTAATGGCACCGCAAGCCGTGAAACTGACCGTCTGGCCGGTGATCTGATCAAGCGTCTTCAAGCCCTTGACCCGCAAGCCCCAAGTGTGCAAAAAATCGTGGTGAGCGAGGCCGGCGCCTCGGTTTATTCGGCCAGCGAGTATGCCAGCCAAGAGCTGCCTGAACTTGACGTGAGCCTGCGGGGCGCAGTGAGCATTGCCCGCCGCCTCCAAGACCCCCTGGCCGAATTGGTCAAGATTGACCCCAAGAGCATCGGGGTGGGGCAATATCAGCATGATGTCAATCAAAGCGAAATGGCGCGCAGCCTCGACAGTGTCGTCGAAGACTGCGTGAATTCGGTAGGGGTGGATCTCAACACGGCCTCGGTGCCTCTGTTGTCGCGCGTGTCGGGTTTGAGCAAAAGTGTGGCCGCCCATGTGGTACGTTGGCGCGATACCCATGGGGCCTTTCGCAGCCGCCAGCAATTACTGGAGGTGAGCAGCCTGGGCCCGAAAACCTTCGAGCAGTGTGCGGGCTTTTTGCGCATTCGCGGAGGCGACAACCCGCTGGATTTTTCTGCGCTTCACCCCGAAACTTACCCTTTGGTCGAGCGCATGGCTTCAGCCATCAAGAAACCGGTTCAGGACATAATTGGTCGCTCTGACGTGATTCGCCAGCTCAAGCCGGAATTATTTGCCGACGAAAAATTCGGCCTCATCACCGTGAAAGATATTCTGGCCGAGCTTGAAAAGCCAGGCCGGGACCCCCGCCCAGATTTCAAAGTGGCACGACTGGCTGAAGGGGTCGAAGACCTCAAAGATCTGCAACCCGGCATGACCCTCGAAGGCACCGTGACCAACGTGGCCCAGTTTGGCGCTTTCGTTGATTTGGGCGTGCATCAGGATGGTCTGGTGCATGTCAGTCAGCTCAGTCACAAATTTGTGAATGACGCGCGCGAGGTGGTCAAGGCCGGGGACATTGTCAAGGTGAAAGTGCTCGAAGTGGACTTGACCCGCAAGCGTATCTCGCTGACCATGAAGCTCGATACCGTCGCACAGCGAGCTGCGTCAGGGGCTGCATCAGGGGCGAGACCTTCCTCGGAGGCGCGCGGTACGGGGCCTCAATGCCGTGCGCTCCCGCCGAAGAAAGAAGCCGAAGCGCCAAACGCCATGGCCGCCGCATTTGCCAAATTACAAGGCTTGAAGAACAAATCTTGAAGAAGTCTTTTCTGACAGCGCCACTCACTGATCAGATTTGTTTTCTGTCGAGAGGAAAATATCCTGTTGAATTTTCGGAGTGGGTAAACCGAGGTGTTGAAATGCGGCTTGTGTGGCTATACGCCCGCGGGGTGTGCGTTGCAAGTAGCCTTGCTGAATCAGGAAGGGCTCGATCACGTCTTCAATGGTTTCACGTTCTTCGCCGATGGCGGCTGCCACGTTATCGAGCCCGACGGGGCCTCCATCAAATCGGTGTATCACGGCTTCCAGGAGTTTGCGGTCCATCAGGTCAAAGCCCAAGGGGTCTACATCCAGCATGGCCAAGGCTTTGTCGGCCAAGGTTTTATTGATGTGTCCGCTTCCCTTGACCTCAACGTAGTCACGCACTCGCCGCAGTAAGCGGTTGGCAATTCGGGGGGTGCCACGAGAGCGCCTGGCAATCTCGAAGGCACCTTCGGCATCGGTGGGCACGTTGAGCAGTCCGGCAGAGCGGGTCACGATACGGGAGAGTTCTTCCGGGGTGTAAAACTCAAGGCGGGCAACAATGCCAAAACGATCTCGCAACGGGTTGGTGAGCATGCCGGCACGGGTGGTGGCGCCCACCAGGGTAAAGGCTTGCAAGTCAAGTTTGATCGAGCGGGCTGCCGGCCCCTCACCAATCATGATGTCGATTTGATAATCTTCCAGGGCCGGGTAAAGAATTTCTTCAACCACCGGGCTGAGGCGATGAATTTCATCAATGAACAAGACATCATTTTTTTCGAGATTGGTGAGAATGGCGGCAAGATCTTTCGGCTTTTCAAGAACCGGGCCTGAAGTTTGCCTGAGATTGACCCCCAATTCGTGGGCAATGATGTGGCTAAGGGTGGTTTTTCCCAGCCCCGGGGGGCCGAATAACAAAACGTGGTCAAGTGCTTCCTGGCGCTTTTTGGCGGCACTGATGAAAATATCAAGCTGCTCGCGGGCCTTGACCTGCCCCACGTAGTCGGCCAGCCCTTTGGGGCGCAAAGCGCGCTCGATGGCTTCTTCATTGGGTGAAATAGCCGCAGGGCTGACCATGCGGCGTGGGTGTTCAAACGAGTCAGTTTGTATGCTCATGCCAAGATGATGCCCGATTTTTTGCACAGCCCCTATTGATTTGCTTCAAACTTCACCCTTGGCCCAAGGCTTAGCATTGATGCTCTTGGCATGGAGGCTTGCCATTTTTTAACAAGGCAGAATGGGATGAAACACGTTCATTGGATGTGCGGTGTGGTTTTATGTGTCAGCTCGATGATGGCAGAGGCCATTGATGGCTCCCAGGTAGGTCTTTTGACCATCGAAGAGCCTTACGCCCGCGCCACGGCAGCCGGCCAAAGTGTCGGGGCGGGCTATTTCAAAATGGTCAATAAAGGCAAAACCGAAGACAAACTCGTGTCTGTGACCGCCGATGTTTCAGCCTCTGTTGAATTACATACCATGGTGATGGAGGGCGATGTGGCAAAAATGCGGGAGGTGAAAGAAATTACCCTTCCGGCGGGCCAATCGGTGAATCTCAAACCGGGGGGGCTGCATGTGATGTTCTTGGGGCTGAAGGCCCCTTTGAAAGAAGGCAGCCGCTTTCCAGCCACCTTGAAATTTGAAAAAGCGGGCGAGGTCAAGGTTGATTTTCAGGTGCGGCCTGTTCAAGCCCACATGCACCGCAGACATTGAACGCTGGCCTGTTGGAGCATGGCCTTGGCTTGCTGGTATCAAGAGCCATGCCCCCCTGAGATTTTTATGCCCACATTCATTTGTTTGGCAACCTTTGGGGGCTCTCAGCCTGAAGCTTTCAATCGACAGAGCGCCTCGAATGCTTCCGGGATAGGGTAATGGTGGTTTCCGATAAAAAGACCATTTTTGTCAATATGTTCTGCGTTTTTCAGGGCTCCGTGAATTTCGTAATCAAAATATTTCACCACTGCGTTCTTGGTGAAATTGCCAGCCACAATGGGGCGGCATTCGAATCCCAGTGCTCCAAGTTGATGAAGCAAAAATTTTCGTGAGAGAGCGCTGCCCGGCTTGATCACCAAGCTGAAACCAAACCAACTGCTTTCACCAATTTCCTGCTGAATCAGAATGTCAGGATGATCCCCTAAGGTTTGCTGCAATAATTTTCCGTTTTTTTGCCGCTCTTGCACTATATGTGGCAAACGCTTGACTTGCTCGATACCCAAAGCACCTTCAAGTTCGAGTGGGCGGAGATTGAAACCCGGCAGCACGAATCGAAAAGATTCTTCAAATGGATCATCGCTTTTCGTGCCACACACATGGTTGTTTTTTGGCAAGTTGCGTGTCCAGCCGTGGGCTCGCAATGACAACAAAATGTGATAAATCTCTTCGTCATCTGTGATGATCAGGCCGCCTTCCATGGTGGAAATGTGATGGCTGAAGAATGAGCTGTAGCTACCCATCACGCCGAAAGTGCCGGCATACTTGCCTTGGAAGCGCGCCCCCATTGACTCGCAGTTATCTTCAATGAGAACAATATCACGTTCGCCAATGATCTGATTGATGGCCTCAAAGTTGTTCGGGTTACCCAGTAAATTCACGGCCATGATCATCCGCGTCCTGTCGGTAACCGCCTGCTTCAGTTGCTCCAGATCGTAATTCAGCGTGTTCAGGTCAATATCGACAAACTTGATTCTCAAGCCATACTGATACAGCGGATAATAAGTTGTACTCCAGGATACGGCGGGCACGATCACTTCCTCGCCCCGATTCAGTTTCAATTTGGGATTCTTCGTATAAAAAAGCGCTGCAACCATCAGCAAATTAGACGAAGACCCCGAATTCACCATCACACAGTATTTGCTCCCCACATACCGGGCAAAGTTGCGTTCAAATGCCTGCACATTTTCGCCCATGGTAAACATTCCAGAGGCTATGACGCGCTGCATTGCATCAATCTCTTCCTTGCCCCAAGAGGCGGTTGCGAGTGGAAACTTGAAACTCATTGCCAATATTCCTTTAAGTTCAACGGATCTGTCTTTTCAAGACCTGTTTTCAGGTCACATATCGCGTTCCAACTTCTCGCTGTTTGCGTGCCATGCCAACAGGCTTGCTCAAATCGCGCATCCAAGCACCCGCGTATCCTGCCACTTCAGCAGCGGCCCAGTGATATGCGTTGATGGCGTGCTTGTGCCCTGCGCCATGTTGATTGTTGGGGGTAGCCACCCGAATTCCCGGATTAAACGCAAAATCGCACCAAAAAATCGCGCGTGTATATGAATTCACACCGCACAGTGCCAGCGCCCTTCCCTATATCAACGATGACCTTGTCGTCTTGAGCCGCGGCAACCTCGCTCGCCGCTCAAAGAAATTTCGGTAGGCCCGGTCCAAGTGGCGAATCACCTCCTGAATCACCTGGGAGTCGGCCTCTTTGAGCCAAGGACATTCGCCAGCCTTCCACGCGGGCAACATGCCCTTGATCGTGTCGCAGGACAGCGCTTCTTGGTGCTCTTGCCACGCCGCCCGCTTCATCGCCAGCGCACGGTTCCATACAAAGCGCGCACAACCGAAAGGCATTGTGTCTTTCAGCTGCACGCCCAGCTGATCTTCACGCCGAAGGATCGGCGGCGAGTTTTTGAGGGGGTTTACGGGGCATTGGCTAACGCCCCAAAGAGCGAAGGGCCAGTTTGATCCCTTCGTTGACGCCGGTGTTCGGGGGGAGGGCTTTCAGGGCCGAATGGGCTTCCCGTTCTTGATAGCCAAGGGCCAGCAGGGCCTGAAGGATATCGCTCTGGTTTTCGGTGGAAATTCCCTTGTGGGTGAGAGTGGGGTTCATCGCCTCAGCCACCTTGCCTTTAAGTTCCAGCAGCAGGCGCTCGGCAATTTTTTTGCCTATGCCTGGAACCTTCACCAAGCGAGCGCTGTCTTGTTGTTGAACTGCCAGTGCCAAGTCAGTCACACTGAGCCCCGACAAAATAGACAGGGCAGTACGAGGCCCCACGCCTGATACTTTGACCAGCGTTCGGAAAGTTTCGCGCTCGTCTGGGGTCAAAAACCCAAATAGCACATGGGCATCTTCCCGGACGATGCAGTGCGTCAGAAGCACAACGCTCTCACCTTGGGCCGGCAGGTGGTAGAACGTACTCATCGGCACATCAACTTCGTAGCCAACACCATGGACATCGATGAGCAATTGCGGGGGCGACTTGAGGGCCAGTATTCCGGCGAGGCGACCGATCATGGTTTATTTTTTGAGAAGCTGTTTTAAAAAATCGCGTTTGAAGAATGCTCTGCCAAACTCCCCTCGTGGCCATCACAGGCTTCGCCATAAGGGGTTGAGAGGCTTTAGTCTTTCTTTTTGGCGGGGCGCTTGCTGGTAGATTTTTTGCGGGCTGCCTGGGCGTTGGCTGCAATTCGCAGACGCAGTGCATTCAGCTTGATAAAGCCTGCGGCATCGGCTTGGTTGTAGGCACCACCGTCGTCGTCGAAGGTGGAAATCAAGGGGTCAAATAAGGAATCGGTCAGTGACTCACGGCCTACACACATGATGGTGCCTTTATACAGCTTGAGCCGCACAGTCCCATTGACCGTTGCTTGGCTGGCATCAATCAAGCCTTGCAGCAAAAGACGCTCAGGGGCAAACCAGTAGCCGTTGTAAATCATGCGCGCGTACCGCGGCATCAGGTCTTCTTTGAGAGCCAGGACTTCACGGTCAAGGGTGATGCTTTCAATGGCCCGATGACCGGCCAGCAAAATGGTACCGCCAGGGGTTTCATAGCAGCCGCGGCTTTTCATGCCTACATAGCGGTTTTCGACCTTATCGAGGCGACCAATACCATGCTTACCACCCCATTTATTGAGCAAGGTCAGCACATCTGCCGGGCTGAGGCGTTCACCATCAACGGCCACAACATCGCCATGCGCATAGGTGAGTTCAATGACCTGAGGTTTGCCGGGAGCTTTTTCTGGGCTGACGGTAAGGCGCCACATTTTTTCTTCGGGCTCAAAATTGGGGTCTTCCAGCACGCCGCCTTCGTAGCTGATGTGGAGCAAATTGGCATCCATGGAGTAGGGGGCACCGCCACCTTTGCGCTTTTTGAAGTCGACGGGGATCTCATGTTGGTCTGCGTAAGCCAATAGTTTTTCACGGCTGAGGAGATCCCATTCACGCCAAGGGGCAATCACCTTGACGCCGGGCATGAGGGCATAGGCGCCCAATTCAAAGCGTACCTGATCATTGCCTTTGCCGGTGGCACCATGACTGATGGCATCGGCCTTGGTTTGTCGGGCAATGTCGATCAGGCGTTTGGCGATCAGGGGCCGGGCAATCGAGGTGCCTAAAAGGTATTCGCCCTCGTAGAGGGCATTGGCGCGGAACATCGGGAAAACAAAATCACGAACAAATTCTTCGCGCAAATCATCAATAAAAATATTTTCCGCACGGATGCCCATTTTGAGGGCTTTGGCCCGAGCAGGCTCGACTTCCTCACCCTGGCCGATGTCGGCGGTGAAGGTCACGACTTCGCAGCGGTAGACATCTTGCAGCCACTTCAGAATGACCGACGTATCAAGGCCGCCCGAGTACGCCAGAACCACTTTTTTGATTTCTTTGGACATAGTGCAAATTTAGTGAGGCAAAAATCTGATTTTAGGTCCTGCCAGTCGCCAGTGGCCTGTTGTGCTTGGGTTAAGCTGTCATCAAAGTGAATTGAACGAATCGAGTTGATTCCCCTCCTGTCAAGTTCTGATTTCAGAGGCGCAATGGCTTCTGAGTCGGTTTTTTTGCGTGCCTTTCTTAACCCGTCTTGCCGACAACTTTTCTATCTCATGTCTGCCAAGCCTCACGAAATTCAGCTGCGTTCCGACGCTTTATTGATGCGACTTCTGGAAGTCAGCCCAGACCCCATCTGCGTGACCGAGCTCGAAACCAGTCGATTGATCTTGATGAACGATGAGTTTTATCGAATCACGGGCTATGCCCGTGAAGAGCTCGCGGGAAACATGGTTCCGGATATGGCGATCTGGCAAGACCAGGTTGAGCGTGGGCGCTATATTGCGCGTTTGGTTTCCAACGGCACTATTCACGATTTTCCTGCCACATTTTCCACCAAGCATGGCGGGATTGTTGCCGTGCTGATTTCGGCTTCTGTGTTTGAGCAAGATGGTGTGCGCTATATTTTGGCCGTGATTCGTGACATTACCCAGCGCGAACGCAGCCGCTTGCAATATCAGGCCATTCTCAGCAATGCCATGGTTGGCATTGCCTTTACTCGAGACAAAATTTTCCAGCATACCAATGCCCGCTACGACCAAATGTTTGGTTGGCCTCCGGGGGCCTTGATCGGGCGCCCGGTGTCGGTAGTTTGGCCTTCTGTCGAGGCCCACACGGCGATGCGCCGGGAAGTTTCCCCTTTACTTGCCACCGGTCAACCCATTGATATCGAGCGTGAACTGGCGCGTCGTAATGGCAGCATCTTTTGGGGGCGTATGCGAGCTCAGGCTGTCGACCCGCGCAACCCCACCCGAAGTGGTACGGTCTGGATTGTCGAAGACGTGACCGAACGCCGACGAAGTGAGCAGGCCCTGGCAGCTGCGAAAGAGCAAGCCGAGGCTGCCAATCGGGCCAAAAGTGCTTTCCTGGCCAACACAAGCCACGAAATCAGAACACCACTCAATGGTTTGTTAGGTCTGGTTCGCTTGGCTCTTTCTCCCAAGCCCCACGAAAACACACTAGACCGGCAGCGTCAGTATTTGGAGCGTATTCAGGACAGTGCGCAAGCTTTGGCCGGAGTTATTTCCGATATCCTTGATCTCTCGAAAATCGAGGCCGGGCGTTTGACGCTCGATCGGTGCGCCTTTGATTTTCATCAATTGCTGGCCTCCCTGCGTAGCGCTTACAGTGAATTGGCGCGTGAAAAAGGCTTGAGCTTCCGTTTTCAGATTGCTGAAAATGTGCCCGCCTGGGTCAATGGAGATCCTGTTCGGGTACGCCAAATTTTGGGAAACTATCTCAGCAATGCCCTGAAATTTACTCAAATGGGTCAAATCAAGGTCAGTGTGACCAGTCCCACCCAGAGCTGGGTTCGAATCGAAGTATTTGATACAGGCCCCGGGGTTCCAGAAGATCAAATGTCGCGGCTTTTTACTCCTTTTTCCCAAGCTGACAGCTCGACAACCCGTCAATACGGGGGCACAGGCCTTGGGCTTAGTATTTGCCGGGACTTGGCAGAATTGATGGGGGGGTCGGTAGGTGTCAAAAGCAGTTTTGGCCACGGCAGCACCTTCTGGGTTGAGGTGCCTCTGCCTGCTGCGGCCAGTGTGCCAGAGCAGTCAGCCAGCCTGGACGCAGAACTCGAAACTTTGCGCTCTGCGCATGTATTGCTGGTAGAAGACAACCCCGTGAATACCCTTGTGGCTGAGGCCACTTTACAGCAATGGGGTGTCCAAGTCTCGGTGGCCTTGAATGGTATCGAAGCGATTGAAGCCGTAGAACAACACAAAGGGTGTTTTGACGCCATTTTGATGGATATGCAAATGCCCGTGATGGGAGGGCTTGAAGCGACGCTGGCCATTCGACGTCAGTATGGCCCCGATGTGCTTCCGGTCGTGGCTCTCACCGCAGATGTGTTGGTTTCTGAGCGTGATGCTGCTTTACGCCATGGCATGAACGATTTCCTCTCCAAGCCCATTGATGTTGACCAGTTAGCCCGGGTTCTCGCCAAATGGGTTCGTCGTGGTCGGCAGGCCCGTGCTTTAAAAACCCCCTTGGTGGGGGGCAGTCATTGAGAGACGCTGCCGGTCTGGACAAACTCTTTCAATCTCTTGGGGGTGTTGAGACGCACCGATCGGGTGCACCCCTCTGAGCCGCCTCGCGCCGCGCTAATAAAGTGCGCCCCACCCGACTGACGGGTGGACGATGCAGCAACCCAGACACCCAGGCCACGGCATCCATCAAGGCTTCGAGGTGAATGCCTGTTTCAATGCCCAAACCATGAAGCATAAAAAGGACATCTTCAGTGGCCACATTGCCGGTGGCCCCCAGTGCGTAAGGGCAGCCCCCCAAACCTGCCACGCTGGCATCAAAAACATGCACGCCCATTTGGAGCGAGGCATACACATTGGCAAGAGCTTGACCATAAGTGTCATGAAAATGCCCGCTCACCTCATGCAAAGGAAAGTGTTGAAGAGCCCTCTCCATGCAGGCCTGTACGCGCAGAGGCGTTCCTGTGCCAAGGGTGTCAGCCACCCCGCAATGCTCAGCACCCAAGGCCTTGAACATTTTCACCACGCGCTCGAGTTCATCGAGAGAGACCTCCCCCTGATAAGGGCACCCCAGGGCGCATGAAATCACCCCCCGCACCTTGACCCCCTGCCCTTTGGCGGCTTGCACCACCGGCTCAAAGCGCAGCATGCTTTCTTCAATGCTGCAATTGATATTGCGCTGGCTGAAGGCTTCACTGGCCGCAGCAAACAGCACGATTTCATCGGGGCGGGTCAGGCATGCGGCATCCCAACCCTTGAGGTTGGGCACCAGCACCGAATACCGGATGCCAGGCTCACGCTGAATCATGGCCATCACTTGGGCGCCGTCGGCCATCTGCGGCACCCAACGGGGGCTCACGAAACTGGTGACCTCCATGTTGCGCAGGCCCGCAGCTTGCAAATGGCTCACCAGGGTCACTTTCTCCTGAACAGAGAACAAGCGGGCTTCGTTTTGAAGACCATCGCGGGGGCTTACCTCCACCAATGTCACGTGCTTGGGAAACATCGTTGATCTGCTGCTATCAAGAAAGTGCGCGAAGGTGCGCACGGTTCTTTTCCTGCCCCGAATGCCCCATTGCGGTTGCCAGCCGTTTCAGATTCTGCGCCGCGTTTCGATCCCGGTCGTGGTGCGCCCCGCATTTCTGACCTGTCCATTCCCGGTCTTTCAACTTCAGCGTTTCATTTTTCCAGCCACAGTTCGAGCACAGGCGACTGCTCGGATACCAGCGGTCAGCCATGACCCATCGGGTTCCATAGCGCTTTGCCTTGTATTCAATCTGCGAGCGGAA
>JBKDQE010000066.1:0-84312 GCA_046342195.1 Burkholderiales bacterium | reverse complement strand
TTCCGCTCGCAGATTGAATACAAGGCAAAGCGCTATGGAACCCGATGGGTCATGGCTGACCGCTGGTATCCGAGCAGTCGCCTGTGCTCGAACTGTGGCTGGAAAAATGAAACGCTGAAGTTGAAAGACCGGGAATGGACATGTCAGAAATGCGGGACGCACCACGACCGGGATCGAAACGCGGCGCTGAATCTGAAACGGCTGGCAACCGCAACTGCCCTACCCGTGGCGAGCCATGCCGGTCACGGCAGCACTGTCCCTGGAATGGTTCCAGAGACAGTCGGGAAAGTAACGCCTGTCAGTCACGAAGCAGCCCGTTTGGGGCATTCGGGGCAGGAAAAGAACCGTGCGCACCTTCGCGCACTTTCTTGATAGCAGGATAGATTCAAGATGAACCGGTCTCTCGGGCACCTGAACCGTCATGTTGCCCGCAGTCACCGCATCCAAATGAGTTTTGTCACTCATTTCAGCCCAAGCCATGAATCCAGTGGGCATCCGAAACGATTCCATGACCGTCGTCAATTCTGTTGAAGCATCCGCCATTGAGTATACAAGTGTCACCAGTGAAGACCGCAGAGTGAATCAAGGAGCCCCCTGTGAAACCCCTCAAGCACTTTCTTATGTTTGCATCATGGGCTGCGTTGGCCCTCCATCAGCCGGTACAGGCTGCTGCCTGGACAGAACTGAACCTTACCGGTGCCAGTACCTTACACCAGCGGCTGGATGAAACCGGCTTTAGTTTTGAAGCCCAACTCATTCCATTTACGGTGCGGGCGGGTGAACCCCAAACTTTTCACTGGGACTACCACCTGACTGTGGCTGACAGTGGCCAGGCTACCTTGCCCAGTGGGCCCGAATTAGGCCGCTACAGCATGTGCAATTTTATCAACCCCACGACCTGCCCGCCGGCACCCTCGGGGTATGAGTCAGCACGAGCCCAAGTGCTGATTGGGCATGTAGATGGGCGAGCCACGCCACCGTTTTTAAATATCAGCGGCAGCAACATCGACATGGCTACGGCCCGAGGCCCGGAGTCTGATTTTATGTCACGGTCAGGGTCGGCGAATGTGAGCGTCTCTATTGACCCCAGCTGGACCAGCATCATGGAATATACCGGCGCTTTCGGAGTTTTTTCCAGCCAATGGGTCATTGCCAACCCCGTTCCCGAGCCTGAAACCATGGCCCTGATGCTGGCAGGGCTTGGCGCTGTTTTTTTGAGAAGAAAGACATCAGATGCCCGGCTCAGAGGCCCCGGAAACAAAGCCGGGAGCCGTCGAATCAGACTCAGATTGGCCCTGAAAAGGCACTGAGGAGTTGATTTTGCGCTCTGTCTTATCGCGCAATTTCTCTTCTTTCTTTTTTTTCTTGGTCAACTCACGCTGACGCTTTTCAAACGAATAATTAGGTTTGACCATGGGCGTTTCCCCTGCAAGAACATGTCTTGAGGGTACTCTCTTTAAGGGCATCAAAGGCAACTATTTTGCATGCAAGCCATTGCGGCACGCTCAAAAGGTCATGGCCTGCACACCTTGTGGTGTTGCCAAGAGGCAGACCTGCGCCCTGTGACGGGCAAAAATGCCCACGGTGACAACGCCAGGCCATTGATTCACCTCGGCTTCCATGGCCATGGGGTCGGTGATATGCAGCCCGTGGATGTCGAGAATATGGCATCCGTTATCAGTCACCAGGCCTGTACGCAAGCGGCTTTCGCCACCTAAAGCCTCAAATCGGCGCCCCACCTGGGCAGCAGCCATTGGAATCACTTCCACGGGCAAAGGAAAACGCCCCAGCACATCCACTTGCTTGGAAATGTCGGCAATACATATAAAACGCTGAGCCAAGTCAGCCACGATTTTTTCGCGCGTCAAAGCGGCACCACCCCCTTTGATCATGAAACCCTGAGGATCAATTTCATCGGCTCCATCAATGTAAACCGGCAGCTCCCTGACGCTATTGCTGTCCATCACCTTGATACCATGAGCACGAAGGCGTTGGGTGCTTTTTTCACTGCTCGACACGGCCCCTGCAATTTGATCTTTGAGGGTTGCCAAAGCATCAATGAAATAATTGACTGTCGAGCCTGTACCAACCCCGACGAGGGCATTGCGAACCACATACGCGAGAGCGGCTTTTCCAACTTGTGCTTTGAGTTCGTCTTGATTCATGGCCAAAAATGTGAGAGCAAGCTTTGCAATCTACTTTAAACCCAATTTAATTATCCAAGACCTTCCTATGCCTCTCATTCCCTATGCGCTCACCCGGCCCTTTCTTTTCAGTCTTGACCCTGAGCAGGCCCATGAACTGACGCTCAGCTCGCTGGCTCGCATTCAACATACCCCCTTGATTTGCGCTGTCGCCCAAGCACGCGTCGACGACCCGGTGAATCTTGCCGGCCTGCGCTTTCCCAACCGGGTTGGCTTGGCTGCGGGGCTCGACAAAAATGGCCGCTGCATTGATGGTCTGGCCGCCATGGGTTTTGGATTTATTGAGGTGGGAACCGTCACTCCGAAACCGCAAAGCGGTAACCCAAAACCGCGGATGTTCCGCCTGCCTGAAGCCCAGGCACTGATCAACCGGCTCGGCTTCAACAATGAAGGCTTGGAAGCCTTTGTCAACCATGTGAAACGCGCCCGCTTCCGGCAGAACGGCGGCATTTTAGGCCTCAATATTGGCAAAAATGCCTCGACCCCCATGGAGCACGCCGTGAGTGATTACCTGATAGGCCTTGAAAAGGTCTATCCCTATGCCGATTACATTACCGTCAATATCTCCAGCCCCAATACCCAAAACCTGCGGGCTTTGCAAAGCGACGAGGCCTTGGATCATTTACTGGGCTCACTGCAACAGCGTCGCCTCGAACTGGCGAAAACGCAAGGGCGCTCAGTGCCCCTGTTTGTAAAAATTGCCCCAGACCTCGACGATGCACAAATTCAGATGATAGCCCACACCCTTCAAAAACATCACATTGATGGCGTTATTGCCACCAACACCACCATTGCCCGCGAAGCGGTGGCCCACTTGCCCCATGGCCAGCAAACCGGGGGCCTCAGTGGCGCCCCTTTGCTTGAAGCCAGCAACCGCGTGATACGTCAGCTACGCACAGCCCTTGGCCCGCACTTCGTCATCATTGGCGTCGGAGGGGTCACGGGTGCAGCACAGGCCCGAGCCAAAATTGAAGCGGGCGCCGACCTGGTTCAGATTTATACCGGCCTTATTTACCAAGGCCCGGCCTTGGTTCCGGAAGTGGCCCGGGCGCTTCGAGCTCAAAACGCCATTTGACCGATTCACATACCCTGAACAAACTCGCATCAGCCATCATGCCTCAATCCTGCGATGCCTTTTCGCGCAAAACCTTGCTCATAGGCGGCATCCTTTGGGCAACCTTCACGTCAAGTGCTTGGGCCTTGCAACCATTGATCACTGACGATACCGGAACGCAGGGCCAGGGTCGCTACCAACTCGAAGCGGCCTGGAATGAAAATCGAACCCATAACACACCCCATCAAGATGTACAACAAAGCCTGCCGCTCACTGCCACCTATGGCCTGAGCGAGCATCTTGATGTGTTCTTCAGCCTCATCCCGACCCGTCTGCGTGAGGGAGCATCAGGAACCAACACGGCCGGCCTGTCGAATTCAGTGGTTGGGGCCAAGTGGCGGTTTTTCGAGCAGAAAGGCTCTGGGTGGAGTTTGGGCCTCAAACCCCAGATCAGCCTGCCCATCAGCCGCTCACGCGAGGTGGCGCAGCTGGGTTCAGGAAAAGTATCCATCGATGTGCTTCTGGTGGCCAGCCACGAAGCTGGCTGGGGCGCTGTGCATATCAACCTGGGCGCCCATCACACTCGCTATCTCGATACCGTGGCCCAGCCAAACACCCGACATTTTTACCTTTCCGCCGCCCCCGTCATCAGCCTCTCTGAAACGGTCAAGCTGGGCCTCGATACCGGCTTGCAACGACAATTGTTGCATGAGCCCGCCTCAACGGTTCAAGAAAAATTTATCTTGCTTGGCTTGATTTACTCGCCCCACCAGTCACTCGATTGGGCCTTGGGGGTTTTGCGCCGCTCAAGCAATCAAAACCCGCAGGCCATCACCCGCAGCGCCACCCTTGGGCTGACCTGGCGATTTTGATGAAGCCAGGCCCACCAGCCCGTCAAGGTTTTGAACCAGGGGCTTTGGGTGGCGGGCTGGCTTTTTCAAGGCTTGGAAGCGGGTTACTTTTCCGCCAACTCAGGCTGTTGTGGCCTGGCCAAACTTAACAACACGGAACCGGCGATGAGCACCCCCACCACGCTCAGCGACCAACCGATCGGAATGTGTACCCACGGAAGAATAAAGAGCTTGGTGCCGATGAACATGAGCACAATCGCCAACCCATACTTGAGCAGGTGAAAGCGGTCAGCCATATCAGCCAGCAGAAAATACAAGGCCCGCAAACCCATAATGGCAAAGATGTTCGATGTAAACACAATGAACGGGTCTTTGGTGACGGCAAAAATAGCCGGAATGCTATCCACGGCAAAAATCACGTCAGTGAATTCAATCAGAATCAGCACCAAAAACATCGGGGTGGCCCAGATCAAGCCATTTTTGCGCACAAAGAATTTTTCGCCTTCGAGATGATCCGTGATGCGCATATGCTTGCGCAGCCAACGCAACAAGACATTCTGGGACAGATCCGGCTCACTCTCGGCAAAGAAAAGCATCTTGATTCCGGTAAACACCAGAAACAGCCCGAATATATACAGCAGCCAAGAAAATTGCGACACCAACCACACACCCGCCAAAATCATGATCGCCCGCATGATGATGGCGCCAAGCACACCATAGATTAAAACACGTCGCTGAAGCTCGGGGGGGATGGCAAAGAAGGTAAAAATCATCACGAAAACAAACAGGTTGTCCACTGAGAGTGATTTTTCAATCAAGTAACCCGTGATGAATTCAAGTGTCTTGATATTGGCTGTTTCAGGGCCTGCGGTGGCATTCAGATGCCACCACATCAGGCCCGCAAAACCAAAGGCCAGGATCACCCAAAAAACCGACCACCCCAGCGCCTCACGAACACTCACCCGGTGGGATTTTCCTCCCCCCAGCAAAAAAAGATCCATCGCCAGCATGGCGATCACAAACAGAACAAACCCAGCCCACATGGGGCCGGTGGCAAACGTTTCCATGGTCACGCTCCTTTGAAAAAATAAAACCTTAAACGAGACGCGAAGACAGCGCTGCAATCCGGTCTTCGAGTGAAGGGTGGCTGGCGAACAAGGCCAACCACCCCGGACGGCCCTGGATACCTGCAGTCGCCACGTGATTGGGCAGCACGCCTGCCTCCCTGCCACCCAGTCGCTGCAAGGCACCAATCATAGCTCTGGAGCTGCCCAGCAATTCAGACGCCCCTGCGTCGGCACGATATTCTCGCTGGCGGGAAAAATACATCACCACCAAACTGGCCAAAATGCCAAACACGATGTCACACAGTAGCACCGTGACCGTGTAGCCAAGGCCAGGGCCGGATTGTTCTTCATTGTTGCGTCTTAGTAAGCTGTCTACGACATAGCCTACGACCCGCGCCAAAAAATACACAAAGGTATTCATGACCCCTTGAATCAAGGTCAAGGTGACCATATCGCCATTGGCAACGTGCGCCACTTCATGGGCCAGCACGGCCTCCACCTCATCACGCGACAGGGTGTGCAGCAAACCGGTCGAAACAGCCACCAACGAATTGTCCCGGCTTGGGCCTGTGGCAAAGGCATTGGGCTCACCATCATAAATGGCCACTTCCGGCATGGCGATGTTGGCCTTTTGAGCCAAACTCGCTACCGTGGTCATGAGCCAGACTTCATCAGCATTGTTCGGCTGATGAATGACACGGGCACCGGTCGAGAACTTGGCGATGATTTTGGAAAGCCCCAGAGAAATGAAACTGCCGCCAAAACCCAAAATAGCCGAAAACACCAAAAGCTTGCCTAGGTTCAAGCCATTGGCAGCCAGAAACTGATTGGCCCCAGTCAGTGAGACCACCAAACTCAATACGAGCATGATGGCAAAGTTGCTTGCAATCAATAAAAAAATACGTTTCATCAAAATACCTCTGTCAAGAGCGAAGCCAAGTCCATCCATTGATAACAAGAATGGAGTCTTTTAATCTGTGGCTTCTGTGACTGTGAATGCAGAGGGTGAGCTTAACCTGATGCCCCAGCGAAAGTCACGTTGACGACGGAAGCGGCGCGACAGCACCTGCCCGACACGATCAGCAGCCCGATCAATGGCCACCCGCACATGAGCATCGGTGTCAGAAATCACCACATCGGGCATGGATGGCAAATGAATAAAAATAGAGCAACGCTTGTCTTTTCCACCCTTGGGGCCATTTTCGTCCGACAGCCGGACAGTGACCCCTTTGATCGCTTGGCGTGCCCAGCTCAGAGCAAAATCAAGACGACGTTGTACATGTGCAGTCAGAATCCCGGTCAAATCCAGACCTTGGGTTTTGATATCAATTTGCATGGTTGAACCTCCATGGGGTGTTGATTTGGGCCAGTCTATCGCGCCAAAATTAATCGAACAATTCGAAAAATAATCTATAAAACATCGAAAAAAGAGAGCTATTCTCAAGCAACGAGCACCGACATATTCCCAATCTTTTCCACAAGGTCTCGTTCAAGAGGGCTGGATCATCATGCGAACGCTCAATTACAAACATTTGCGCTACTTTTGGATGGTGGCTAAAACCGGCTCCATCGCGCGGGCCTGTGTTCATTTGCACCTCACGCCTCATGCAGTGAGCGGGCAATTGCGCGAATTTGAAACTTCATTGGGGGTCACTTTATTGCGCCGTGTCGGCAGGGGGCTCGAGCTGACAGAGATCGGGCAGGAAGTTTTGGCCTATGCTGAACGTATTTTTCTACTGGGCGATGAACTGATGGATCGTCTGTCTAATGCCTCCACGCAGCAGATGTTATCGTTTCGTGTAGGTATTGCAGATTCAGTCGCAAAGTCTGTGGCTTATCGTTTGGTCGAGCCTGGCTTGCGATCTTCTTCAGCCGTCAGGCTCGTGTGCCGGGAGGGGCGCTTGGCTTCGCTGCTCGGAGAGCTGGCTCTGCATCGACTCGACATGGTGGTGGCTGACCAGGCCCTGCCTGGGCACTTGAATGTACGGGGGTATAGCCATTTTCTTGGTGAAAGTGACTTGACCGTTTTTGCCACGACACCCCTCATTGGACGGTTTCCTGGTTCATTCCCATCGTTGTTACATCAGGCCCCCTTTTTGATGCCAGGCGAAGACACCGCCCTGCGAACCCAGTTATTGCAGTGGTTTGATTCAGAGGGGATTCGCCCCCAAATCATTGGAGAATTTGATGACAGCGCCTTGATGAAAGCGTTTGGGCAGGCAGGTGCTGGTTTTTTTGTGGCCCCGACAGCCATTGCGGAGGATGTCACGCACCAATTCAGTGTGCAGGCGGTGGGCCGAGTTCAAAGCGTCAAAGAGCAACTTTATGCCATTACCACCGAACGCCGCCTGACCCACCCTGCGATTGTGGCGGTCAGAGAAGCGGCCCAAAGGGAGATTTTTGCCGATCAACCCGGCACCTGAGGAACCTCTGCAAAACCCCTCGTGGATGAGCGCGCCTTTCCCGGATGGGGATGCCGGGCAGATTTTGCAGCCTGTTGCGGGTGCTACAGGCAAAAAAGCCAACGCCGCAGACCTCATTCGGTAACCCCCCCATTCAAGGGAGGGGGCACTTGAAGCTATTTCTCCTCATTTTTGATAAAACTGAAAAATGTGCTTGCGGTAAAAAGTTCGGCATCTCAACACACAGTGCCACCCACAAATGGCCTGCCGATCATTTTGAATGATTTTCACTGGAGAAAATTTCATGAGTCACGAAGAAAAAAACTCAAAAAATCAGGCTCAAGTGACAACTTTATTGATTGAGGCCATCCAAAATCAAGAAAAATTGAGTGAGCTTGGGCAAGAAAAATTAAATAAAGTCATTCAATACCTAAAAAAAAACCCTGATAGCATTATAAAAATTACAGGGCAATCCAACAATAGTCAGCTGGCAATAAACCTCAAAGCAATCGTTTGGGAGAATCTGAGCGATAATGGTATTGATTTAACAAGAATAGTGCGGGCAACGGAATCAATAAAACAAAATAAAGACTCTATCAAACTTGAAATCATGAACGGAAATGTCAACATGGCATATAACGGACAAGATTTGACGCCGCGCGGTAAAGATGAAGCAAAAAAAATCTACGATTTCTGGAAGGGAAATAAAAAAAATATTATATCTCTTACTGGTGGGGCCACTAGAAAAGGGGAGCAAAAACTAAACAAAATACTGGCCTTGAAGCGCGCCCAAGAGATAAAAAAAGAATTATTGAAGTATGGTGTGCCGCCCGCTAAAATAGCCATCAACGCAAGCCCAAATCTCAATGCCAAGAAGGCTTCTGTAAATGTTGAATTTTACCATGATAAAACATCGCTACATTCCAGTGGCTTTGAACACCTCATTAACATTGATACCAAACAACTTCTCGAAAAGAAAGGGGCAGGATCACGTCAATTTATCAAAGATGTTAATAATAATTTAAATGCAATTGTCGCATCAAATCAATCAGACCAAGAAAAATATAATCAAGAAATCAAAATTCGTAAAAATCTTGAGAAGCAGGGATTTAGAGTTGAACCCATAAAAAAAATTGAACTACCTAAAGTAAAAATCTAAAATACTCTGAATTAATGAGCCTGTGTAAAACTGAACGCGACGATCGCATCCTTTCCCGGACAAGGTTCGCCGAGTTGGCTTTTTTATCTGTAGCAGCCGCTACAGGCTGCAAAATCAGCCTGACATCTTCATCCGGGAAAGGCACGCTGATTCACGATGAATTTTGCAGAGATTCCCAAGACCAACTCAGTATTCTGCGCCGCCATAGCTGCCTGGGGCCAGATTGTCGAACTTGGTCAGAGGCTTCAGGAAGGTGAGTTTAATGGTGCCCGTCGGGCCGTTGCGCTGCTTGGCAATAATGATCTCGGCCACGCCGGGCTCTTTACAGGCGTCTTTTGTATAGTATTCATCGCGGTAGATGAACATGATCACGTCGGCATCTTGCTCAATGGCACCTGATTCACGCAGGTCGCTCATCATCGGGCGCTTGTCGGTGCGTGCCTCCACAGAGCGATTGAGCTGTGAAAGTGCAATCACCGGGCAGCGCAATTCTTTGGCCAATGACTTCAACCCACGCGAAATTTCACCAATCACTGTGGCACGATTTTCCTCACTGGCTGAACCACTACCGCTCATGAGCTGAAGGTAGTCCACGACAATCAAGCCCAACTGGCCACATTGGCGTGCTTGGCGGCGAGCACGGGCACGAAGCTCATTAGGGCTGAGACCGGGGGTTTCATCAATGTACATGCTGACTTTACCCAGCCGCTCAACGGCTTCGGAAAGCCGCCCCCACTCCTGGTCGTCGAGCTTGCCCGTTCGCAAGTGGCTCTGATCGATCCGGCCCAAGGAGCCGACCATCCGCAAGGCCAATTGAGCCGCACCCATTTCCATCGAAAAAACAACCACAGGCAAGCCTTCCTGAACAGCCACATGCTCACCGATGTTCAAGGCAAATGCTGTTTTCCCCATGGATGGTCGGGCCGCAAGAATGATCAAATCACCCGGCTGTAGCCCCGCGGTCATGCGATCAAGATCATAAAAACCACTTCGTACGCCAGTCACTTCCTCGGCACCGTTTTCATGAAGCTCATTGACCCGATCAATCAGTTGCACCACCAATTGATCCATGCTCACAAATCCCTGTTTGGACTTGGACCCCTCTTCGCCAATACGAAAAATTTTGCCCTCGGCTTCATCCAGAATCTGATCCACAGGACGCCCTTGCGGGTTGAATGCCGCAGTGGCAATTTCATCGCTGGCCGCAATTAGCTTGCGCAATACCGCACGCTCCCGCACGATCTCGGCATAACGACGTAAATTGGCCGCACTGAGAACACTTTGTGCCAGCGCATTCAGGTACACAACGCCGCCACACTCTTCTGCTTTTCCCAAGCTTTGCAGTTGTTCAAATACCGTGATGACATCAGCCGGCTTGGAGCCACTGATCAGCCCTGCAATGGCGGCATAAATCAAGCGGTGCTCCAGTCGGTAAAAATCACTATCAACCAGCAAGTCACCTGCGCGATCCCAGGCCGAGTTATCAAGCAGCAGGCCGCCCAAGACACTCTGTTCAGCTTCAATCGAATGTGGCGGAATGCGTAAACGGGAAACGTCCTGATCAGTCAAAACTGAGGATCGGAATTCAGGCGAGGAAAACACAGCAGACATAAGGAAAATCCTCAAATCAGGGCAAGCAACACAAAACAAAAAAACAATCAGGGTCACGAGAACCACGCTGCCCTCACAAAAGGCCAGTGGCCCTGCGCCTCTCTTCCTTTGCACAGCAGGTCAAAAAAATCCTGTGCTGCTGAAATGGCTGGGCATCAGTCGTATTTTTGCTGAGGGCCTCAGGCAGCAGATATGGAAGTTCAAATCATAGACCGCTCAACAGCACTCACTTGTGCACAAGTTTGTGGACGGTTCATGAAAATGGGAGGGGAATTGGAAATTTTCCTTCGTCGATCAACGGCAGTAGGCGATTAACCAAGATCCCCGCGGGATCGGGGTGATCGTGAAGTATGCACGGTCTTTGTCGGGTTGATCGATGTTTTATTCATTTGAGGCAGGGTGGACACTCGCCAGGTTGACCGCGATATGCGGCACGGGAGAATCCACATGAATTGGGGACGAATTTTTCGTTGCATCACGCACCCCTCTTATTTGCTGACAATGGCAGCATCGCCTGCAGGACAGAACGATTCATCGCTGACAAGCCGCGAATCAGGCCGTCACGGCGTGCCTATGCTGAAGCCAAAGGGACATCATTCAGCCCTTGAATGGGCCCGCGAAAATTTTTCCCAAGCCCTGAGTGATGTCGACAACCGTGAAGCCGCCTGCCTGACCATGAGAATACGCTATGCCCACTCATTGTCGGCACTGTGGCATTTACGCTCAGATGTTTTCTTGTTGATTGCACTCTACCACAATGAGCAGGAAGCCTCGGCTCGTTTAAAGGTATTAAATCAGCACTTCCCTCAGCAATCATGTGGCCGCTTTGGGCTCATGAGCGTTCCTGATTAGGGCCTGTTTTTTTTGACCATTTCCTCGGCTCGACTCACTTCACCCAGCAAAATATCAAAGCCAGGCACATGGGTATCCCATTCAACAATGGTCGCAACAGGCCCCCACCGTTTGATGGCATGCTGGTAAACCCTCCAGACTGATTCATGCACTGGGCTGCCATGGTCGTCAATCACAATATCGCCCAAATCATGAAATCCGGCCAGATGAATTTCTTCCACATCAGCGCCTCGAACAGCATCGACCCAATCACAGGCATCAGCCACGGGATCCAAGCTGGCATTCATTGCATTGACAACCAAATTATTCAAATCGACGAGTAAACGGCAACCGCTGCGGCGCACTAATTCATTAAAAAACTCAGGTTCTGGCAAAGAATCATCAGCCCAGCCCAAGTACGCAGAAAGATTTTCTACTGAGAGGGTTCGCTTCAAACGGTCTTGAACCTGAGACACATGCCGAACCATGATGTCCAGAGAGGCCGGGGTAAATGCCACCGGCAGCAAGTCATTGGCATGCACAATACGCGGACTGTCGGGCATAGGGGCCCGGGCAAAACTGGCATGATCCGACACCCGAACGGGATCCACCCGATCAACCAAGCTTGCCAATCGTTCAAGATGCCAAGGGTCAATTCCGGCGGCAGAACCAAGCGCCAAGCCCACGCCATGAAGACTGACAGGATAAAGTTCGCGAACCTTGCCCAAGGTCAGTAATGCAGGGCCTCCATCGCCAAAAAAGTTTTCGGAATGAACCTCGACAGAAGCCAGTGGAGGACGAAGTTCGATCAAAGAAGCATAGTGGGGTTGACGCAGCCCGAGGCCACACACAGAAGCATCAGAGAGAGGGCTTGGCTTGGCCACAGGCATGCGACAGCAATTTACTTCAAGCCGCTCTTTTTCTTGGCCTCGTCAGCACTCATACCACCGAGCTGGGCACAAGTTCCCTTGGGAACATATTTCCATTCGGTGGGCTCATTGTCTGCCTTGGCCTGGCCTGCGCAAGAGTGGGCACCACTGAGCGATGCACAATCATTTTTACCAGCTTTGGCAATGCCGTAACACTTTTCTTTTTCTGGCTTGGCTTGAGCAAATGCTGGCCCGATCAAGCCCACAGACAACACGGATGCCAAAGCCGTAGACACAACAAGACGATGATTTTTCATGAGCAATCCTTGAATTGGAAATTAAAAACACGGCTGCAATGCTCAGCAGCAGCAAGAACTTTACAATCAAATCGAATCATCAATGCCCCATGGGCTGGAATTTGGCTTCACTAAAAGAGTGTTTTTTTCACGCCAATGCACGGGCTTCTTCAAAACTAAGCTGGACTTCCGCCTCCTGCTCTAGCAGAGGCTCGATGTGAATCCGGACACGGTGCCCCAATTTCGCCAACATGGCCAGTAACTTGGTTTCGCTGACACCGTGAAATTTTCCACGAGTGATTCGGGACACCTTGGCTTGATCAATGCCAAGCAACTCAGCCGCAGCAACCTGAGTTAATTTCTTGACCTTGATGGCGTGAGCAATATGTACACAGATTTGCGCTTTGCGCTCAGCCTCCTGGCGATCCAGGATTTTTTCTTCGAGTTCTGTCAAAGAATTCATCGCAACCCTCCTGAAATCAAGGCAAGACAGCAATTCAGTGAACCCATCGACAAGCGTCGTAAGCGATGAGGCACTGAAAAACAAGAAAGCGACATTTTTAAATTTCCTTATGGCCTTTGGCCGGTGTAAAACAACATTCAACATGGGCGATTGGAAATTGTTTGCACGATCCAGGGCCTGTTAACACTCAAGATGCCAGTGCGAACGCGGTCATTGGGGCGCAGGGCAAGACGCGCGGCGCTGCCAAGGCCTTTTGAAGAACAACGCATCTGGCATCTTCAGTGTTAACAGGCCCTAAGGAACCTCTGCGAAGGCAAACACGACTGACTTACTAAAGCAAGTCGGCTGAACGTTGCGCTTGCATGGAAACAAAGGGTCTATCATCGCAAACATCAAAAACAGTGAAGTGGGCCGATAGGCCGGATTCTGTGCGGTTAAGACCTCTTGCGAGGGCTCAACCGTGGCCGCCATTCCTCTGGGCCGCACATCACTGAGCGGCTCAATGCTACCTACCCGCACACTCTCCGGGTCAGATCATTGTGTGCCTATTTGGTATTGCTGCGCGTAGAGATTGCCCGTTTCACCCGAAATCAATCGGCTCGTCTCTGTTGCTCTGATCCTCACCTCACGGTGGACAGCCGTTAGCTGCTACGTTGCCCTATGCAGTCCGGACCTTCCTCCAGTACAACCTTTCGGCCCTTGCACCAGCGGCGGCCTGGCCCACTTCACCCCTCGATTATCCTTAAAATGAGCATTCAATGCACTGAATTTAATCATGATGACAGGACACTCATGCTTATTTTGAATTGAGTTTGGCAAAGTTGACTGGCTTTGTTGCACAAAGCCAAGCTGCACTCTTGTTGGCCGTAGCGGATCATGGGGAGAGCACTTGCTTGTAGAGGATTCTTGACGATTCAGCGTTAAGGGTCAAACTCTGAGGGGTGGTTTGGAAGTAATGGGGGGGTTGCGCGGTGATTTTCAGCCAGTAAGAGAGACTTTCTCAGATTAAGATGAATGCAAAGGTTATGCTCAAGAGTTCGCTGAACTTTGATTGATGTTCAATGAAATGGGCTGAATGGGGCGCCCGGCCCCTTCAATAGCGGCCAAAAATTTGCCCGATGATTTCGAGGGTCAAGCGTCGGGATCTTGTAGCCCCTTCGGAGGAAGGAAGCCACCGCAAGACAGGCCATGTGGAAACCTCTCCCAAGCCCATGGGGGCCGTTTCTATGCTTATGAGCGCACTTTGGTGTTGTACTTGTTTTTTAAACAGGTGAGCTGCCCGCCGCATATGCCAGCCGTGGGTCACCAAAATGATATGCCGAATGCCGTCTTTTTTGAGCATCTGAATGGTATTGACCGCATTTTCGTGCGTATCGCGTGAAGTGGAATCAATCCATTGGATGGCTGCCCTGAATTCACTGGAAGCAATTCGCCTGGCTGTTTCGGCTTCAGTCACGTTTTGGCGGCTGGCCCAACCTGCTCCACCGCTGAAGGCAATAGGAAGGTGTGTGCTGCGCGAAAGGCTGATGGCATAACGCAACCGTTCCAACGAGAGCTCGGTCAAATTGGCCGTGCCATATTCAGGTGCGTAGTCTTCGACCCCGCTACCCAACACCACAATCGCTGAAGGGATGGTTTGCTGGCCTAACTCGTTGATGCGTTCATGGGTGAGGGCCTCTGGTATGGTCGTGGCCCACCGGGCCAACAGATCACTCCAGCCCACGGTATGGGTAAGCCAAAGACAAGCACAGCTCAGGCCAATGAAGGCTCGGCCCCAGGCCCGGCGGGTGGGCAGCATCAAGGCGCCCACCCACACCGCCAAAATCAAGGGAACCGGCGGCAGCACAAGTGCCGGGATCAAAGGCTTGATACCCTGCAAGCCCCATTCATTCAAAAGATCGAGCATGGCGGTCAGTACATCAAGCGGTCAGGTCGAAGGTCCCGTAGAATGGTCGTGGCAATTTCTTCAATCGATTTGTGAGTGGTTGAAAGCCAGGCAATGCCCTCACGGCGCATCATATTTTCAGCTTGTTTGACCTCATCGCGGCAGTTCTCAATAGAGGCGTATTGGCTGTGGGGGCGGCGCTCGTTGCGAATCTGGCTGAGCCGATCAGGGTTGATTGTCAAACCAAAACATTTGCTCTTGAAGGGTATCAGTGAAGACGGCATCACGCCTCGTTCAAAGTCTTCGGGTATAAGCGGGTAATTGGCGGCTTTCACGCCGTGCTGCATGGCCAGGTAAAGCGAGGTCGGTGTTTTTCCGCTGCGACTGACACCGACCAGGATAACGTCGGCTTCTGCCAAGTTCTTGCAAGACTGGCCGTCATCATGGCTGAGTGAAAAATTGATGGCTTCAATCCGGTCGCTATATTCTTGGCTTTTCGCAACGTCCGCAAAGCGCCCGACCCTGTGGCTTGAAGTGATTCCAAATTCGGCTTCCAGAGGTTCAATAAAGGTATTGAACATATCCAATACCAGTGCCTTAGGCTGCGTTTTGAACAGGTTTAATACGTCTTTGTCGACAATGGTGATAAACACAATCGGGCGCTTGCCTTCCAGTTCCGCCATGTGATTGATTTCCCTCACGACCTGATGAGCCTTATCCATGCTGTCAATGAATGGCCGTCGCACATGTTTGGGGCGCCCCGGAAATTGTGCAAGGATCGAATTTCCAAAGGTTTCGGCGGTGATGCCGGTGCCGTCCGAGACAAAAAATACGGTTCGATGGGGCATAATCAAGAAATCGTCAACTAAAAAATAAAGGCCCCAATTTCAGCGGCCTCGCGGTTGAGTCACCAAAGTGTTTCAGGAGTCACACAGCGTACACTGGCAATGCCCTGAATCATAGGCATTTGCGTTCAGAACGCCTAAAATTGTGACTCCATTTGCAGGCTCCCCATGCACTTTCACTCGATCCTGACTGATCCTGATTTGGCTCTCTTGTAGCCGGTGCGTGTGTGATCTTCCCTTGAGCTTTGCCCGAGAGTTGCTGTCTCTGCGAAGGCTGTTGTTCCGGTTCATCAATTTCACGGAGTTTTTTCATGTCAGTCATCCCTTTGGCAACCGCCTTGGTCGTTCCGTTTGAAAACCTAAGAATGACTGACGTCGAGATCGTTGGCGGCAAGAACGCCTCACTCGGCGAAATGATCAGCCAGTTGGCCGCCTCCGGGGTGCGTGTTCCCGGCGGGTTTGCCACAACTGCTGATGCTTTTCGCGCTTTTTTGAGCCACAACGGATTGGCTGAGAAAATTGAGGCCCGACTGTCCTGGCTCAACACCGAAGACGTCAAGGCGCTGGCGGAAGCCGGTGCTGAAATTCGTCACTGGGTCGAGTCCACACCCTTTCCGGCAGATCTCGAACTTGCTATTCGCGCCGAGTTCGCCCGCCTCACTGAAGGCCACCCCGAGGCCTCGTTTGCGGTACGATCTTCTGCCACAGCTGAAGATTTGCCCGATGCCAGCTTTGCCGGCCAGCAGGAAACCTTTCTGAACGTGGTCGGCATTGAAGAAGTGCTAACCAAAATGAAAGAAGTTTTTGCCAGCCTCTACAACGACCGTGCCATCAGTTACCGGGTGCATAAGGGCTTTAACCACAGTGAAGTGGCTTTGTCTGCAGGGGTGCAGCGCATGGTGCGCTCTGATCAGGGCGCCGCCGGTGTCATGTTCACCATTGACACCGAAAGCGGCTTCAAAGAGGTTGTTTTCATCACCTCCAGCTACGGGCTGGGCGAAACTGTGGTGCAAGGCGCTGTCAACCCTGACGAGTTCTATGTGCATAAACCTGCTCTCAAGAGTGGCAAGTTGGCCATCATCCGTCGCAACCTGGGTTCCAAATTGCTCAAAATGGAGTTTGCCTCGCCACAAGAAAAAGCGGGTTCCGGCAAGCTTGTCAAGACGGTTGATACTGCCACCGAAATGCGCAACCGTTATTCGCTTTCAGACGCTGATGTCACTGAACTGGCTCGCTATGCAGTCATCATTGAGCAGCATTATGGCCGCCCAATGGACATCGAGTGGGGCAAAGATGGCCTAGACGGAAAACTTTATATTCTTCAAGCCCGCCCTGAAACGGTCAAAAGCCAGCAAGAAGGCAAGCCTGAGCAACGCTACCGGCTCAAAGGCAGCGGAACTATCCTGGCCGAAGGCCGGGCGATTGGCCAAAAAATTGGTACCGGGCCGGTTCGCATCGTTCACAGTCTGGCCGAGATGGATCAAGTTCAGCCCGGAGACGTGCTTGTCACCGACATGACCGACCCTAACTGGGAGCCGGTGATGAAGCGGGCTTCAGCCATTGTCACCAACCGCGGCGGGCGTACCTGCCATGCGGCCATCATTGCCCGTGAGCTCGGCATTCCTGCAGTTGTGGGCTGCGGTGATGCCACCGAACAACTCAATACCGGAATCTTGGTCACCGTGGCCTGCTCCGAAGGTGATACCGGCTACATCTACGACGGCCTTTTGGAAACCGAAGTGACTGAAGTTGTACGCAGCGAATTGCCGTATTGCCCCGTCAAAATCATGATGAATGTCGGCAACCCGCAGTTAGCCTTTGACTTTGCCCAAATGCCCAACAGTGGGGTGGGGCTGGCCCGGCTTGAGTTCATCATCAATAACAACATTGGTGTGCATCCTAAAGCCATCCTTGATTATCCGAATGTTGACCTTGACCTCAAGAAAGCGGTGGAGTCTGTGGCTCGTGGTCATGCCTCGCCTCGCGCTTTTTATGTTGACAAGCTCGCCGAAGGTGTCGCCACCATTGCCGCAGCTTTTTGGCCCAAGCCCGTTATTGTTCGACTGAGTGATTTTAAAAGTAACGAATACCGCAAGCTCATCGGTGGTTCTCGTTATGAACCCGAAGAAGAAAACCCCATGCTGGGGTTCCGTGGTGCTTCGCGCTATGTGAGTGAATCTTTTGGTGAAGCCTTCGCCATGGAATGTGAAGCCATTCAGCGAGTTCGTCACGACATGGGCTTGACGAACGTAGAAATCATGGTGCCTTTCGTTCGCACTTTGGGTCAGGCCCGGCAGGTCACCGAGATGCTCGCTGAGCGGGGCTTGAAGCGGGCTGCTGCAGGCGGTCAAGATGGCCTGCGCCTCATCATGATGTGCGAAATTCCCAGCAATGCCATCTTGGCTGAGCAATACCTTGAATATTTTGATGGCATGTCCATTGGCTCAAACGACCTGACCCAATTGACCCTCGGTCTTGATCGTGACTCGGGCCTGGACATTCTCGCCAAAGATTTTGACGAGCGCGACCCTGCCGTGAAGGCTCTGATCTCCCGGGCTATCTCGGCTTGTCGTGCTGTGGGTAAATATATTGGTATTTGTGGTCAAGGCCCGAGCGATCACCCTGATTTTGCCGAGTGGCTTGCCGCAGAAGGCATCGTATCCATTTCCTTGAACCCTGACACCGTCATTGACACTTGGCAGCGTTTAGCCCAAAAGTAATTGACATGACTTACGCACACCAAGGCCGGCCAGATGTCAGAGTATCTCAGCAAGGATTTTGCCAATCAAGGCCGATGGCGCAAGAGTGTCCCGTCGTTTAAACCGCCTCCGTGTCATTCCGCGTATCAGTCATGGAATTCGGAATATTTACGATCCCATCCTGCCATTCATTGTGCGCTCTGGATGCTGCGACTGCGCGCAGCATGACGGCGAGAGGGCCTGGCAACGACTTCCCACACAGGCCCGAGGTTTTGCGTCAGTCCTATGAGAAAAAAATCTTTAAAAATCAATAATTTAAAATCACAAAATCGCAGCCAAAATTTTGATGATTTGATCCGCCACCCCAGCATAAGCAGTCACGAGGATGTCCGCTTATCCGGTTTAATGAGTGGGGGTTATCATATTTTGGGGATCGAATCTTCTTGCGACGAAACGGGGGTAGCCATGGTTCAGTGCAGCCGAGACGGGCTTCCTCGCTTGCTGGGTCATGCATTGCACAGCCAAGTCGATATGCACCAAGCCTATGGCGGGGTGGTTCCTGAATTGGCTTCCCGCGATCACATTCGCCGGGTGCTGCCTTTGCTCATTGCAGTGCTTGATCAAGCGGGCCTGAGCAAGAACGACATTCACCACGTTGCCTTCACCCAAGGGCCCGGCTTGGCAGGAGCCTTGCTGGTTGGGGCCGGGGTGGCCGCTGCGCTGGCTGCTTCTCTTGAAGTGCCACTGGCAGGCATTCATCATCTTGAAGGTCATCTCTTATCCGCTTTTCTCTCAACAGACTCTCCCGAGTTTCCTTTCATTGCCCTGCTTGTTTCCGGGGGGCATACCCAATTGATGAAAGTGACTGATGTCGGGTGCTACGAAACCCTCGGTGAAACCATCGACGATGCCGCTGGAGAAGCTTTTGATAAATCCGCCAAGCTCATGGGGCTGGGCTACCCTGGCGGCCCAGTGTTGTCGCGAATCGCAGAAGGGGGCGATGCCAGTCGTTTCAGCTTACCGCGCCCTCTGATGCACAGCTCAGACCTTGATTTTTCTTTTGCAGGGCTTAAAACTGCCGTTCGAACTCAACTCCTGAAGCTGGGGCCGGTTCCAAGCCATCAAGACATCGCCGACTTGGCTGCAGCAACCGAGCAGTCCATTGTCGACGTTTTGGTACACAAGGCCAAAGCAGCTTTGTACTGCACTGGAATACCCCGTCTTGTTGTGGCAGGCGGAGTAGGGGCCAACCGCCATCTTCGCTCGAGCCTCAACCGTGCCTGTGAGCAAGTTCATGTGCGTGTGTATTATCCCGAGCTTGACTTGTGCACTGATAACGGTGCCATGATTGCCCTGGCCGCAGGGATGCGTTGGCAGCGCAACATTTTGCACCAGGTGCCGAATCATGCCTTCACTGTCTTGCCCCGCTGGTCACTCGGTGTGGCCTCTATATGAAATCCTCTGACCGACGATGAAAGTTGAATTAAAATAACTGATCTTTTGTGTCTGTATCCATCAGGCGCAAAACAGCACGGCGCCGGTTTGTTTCATCGGTGTTCGCAAGTCTAAAAACTCATCAGGAAACACGTATGTCCATCACCAGCCACCAAAAATCTGACATCATTAAAGCCAACGCCCGCACCCCAAACGATACCGGATCACCTGAAGTTCAGGTGGCCCTCTTGACCGCCCGCATCAATGATTTGGCTCCCCACTTCAAGGCTCACACCAAAGATCACCACGGTCGCCGTGGGCTGCTCAAGTTGGTCAATACCCGCAAGAGCCTTCTGAGTTATCTCAAGCGATCTGACGGCGCCCGCTACAGCGCACTCATCCAAAAGCTGGGTCTGCGCAAATAAATTGGCATTCCACACCACAAAGCCTGTCTGGATACCCCAGCACAGGCTTTTTGTTCTTCAGACGTTATTTTTTTATTGAGGCTGGCTCTCTGGCGCAGATGTGTCATTCCAGCGAGGCTCATACCCCACAGAGCCTCGCTGGAATGGCATCAGGCCTGAGCACCAAGGGTTCCCAACCTCTCCCCTCATCCCTTTTGACGGTGTTTCAAGACATCCAACCTGGAGCAAAAACCATATGAGCATGTTTAACAAAATCACCAAAACTTTCGCATGGGGCCAACACACTGTCACCATGGAAACTGGGGAAATAGCCCGTCAAGCCACCGGAGCTGTCATTGTCAACATGGATGACACCGTGGTGCTGGCTACCGTGGTGGCTGCCAAGGTGGCCAAAGACGGCCAAGATTTTTTCCCCTTGACCGTTGATTACATTGAAAAAAGCTACGCTGCAGGCAAAATTCCAGGCAGTTTTTTTAAACGTGAAGGCCGCCCAAGTGAGCTGGAAACACTGACTTCACGCCTCATTGACCGCCCCATTCGGCCCCTGTTTCCAGAAGGCTTTTACCATGAAGTTCAGTTGGTTGTTCACGTGCTTTCCCTGAACCCCGAAGTGGCGCCCGATATTCCCTCAATGATCGCCTCCAGCGCAGCGCTGGCCATTTCTGGTGTCCCTTTCAATGGCCCTATTGGTGCGGCTCGTGTTGGCTACATCAATGGCCAGTACGTTCTGAATCCCAACAAAGCCCAGCTCTCAGAAACCCAAATGGATTTGGTCGTGGCGGGCACTCAGTCTGCTGTTTTAATGGTCGAATCTGAGGCTCAAGAACTCAGTGAAGAAATCATGCTGGGCGGTGTCGTGTTTGGCCATGAGCAAGGTCATATCGCCATTGCAGCCATCAACGATCTTGTACGCGAAGCCGGCAAGCCCGCCTGGGATTGGCAGCCCGCCGCAAAAGATGAGATCTTCATTGCCAAGGTGGCAGCACTCGCCGAAAGCCCACTGCGTGCGGCCTACCAAATTCGCTCCAAGCAAACTCGTACGGAAGCTACTCGGGCCGCTTACGCAGCAACTAAAGCAGCTTTGCAGGCTGAGGGCCTCGTTTTTGATGAAGTCAAGGTCGACAATTTATTATTCGATCTCGAAGCCAAAATCGTACGCAGCCAAATTTTATCTGGCGAGCCCCGCATCGACGGACGCGACACCCGCACGGTTCGCCCCATTGAAATTCGCAATAGTGTTTTGCCCAGAGTCCATGGCTCCTGCCTGTTCACCCGTGGGGAAACCCAGGCTCTGGTTGCGGCAACCCTCGGCACCGAGCGTGACGTTCAAAAAATCGATGCCTTGACGGGTGAATTCTCAGAGCATTTTATGCTCCACTACAACATGCCTCCCTTCGCCACTGGCGAAACTGGGCGCGTGGGCACGCCAAAGCGCCGTGAGGTGGGTCACGGTCGCTTGGCCAAGCGCGCCTTGGTTGCTGTGCTTCCCGGGCGCAGTGAATTTCCTTACTGCATGCGCGTCGTTTCGGAAATCACCGAATCCAACGGTTCTTCGTCCATGGCCTCGGTGTGTGGTGGCTGCTTGGCCCTGATGGACGCCGGCGTTCCCCTGAAAGCCCATGTGGCAGGTATCGCCATGGGCCTCATCAAGGATGGCAACCGTTTCGCCGTCTTGACAGACATTCTTGGCGACGAAGATCACCTCGGCGATATGGATTTCAAAGTCGCGGGAACCAGCGCGGGCATCACCGCCCTCCAAATGGACATTAAAATTCAGGGCATCACCAAAGAAATCATGCAGGTTGCCTTGGCACAGGCCAAAGAAGCCCGTATGCACATTCTCGGCAAAATGATGGGTTCGATGGGGCAAGCCAAGGCTGAGGTGTCCGCCTATGCTCCCCGTCTATATACCATGAAAATCAATCCCGAAAAAATCCGCGACGTTATTGGCAAGGGTGGGGCCGTCATTCGCGCGCTCACCGAGGAAACCGGCACCCAGATCAACATCGAGGAAGATGGCACCATCACGATCGCATCGACCGAGGCTGACAAGGCTGCCGAAGCCAAGCGCCGCATTGAAGAAATTACCGCGGAAATCGAAATCGGCAAGGTTTATGAAGGCGCTGTCACTAAAATCCTCGATTTTGGAGCCTTGGTCAACCTTCTTCCTGGCAAAGATGGCCTGGTGCACATCAGTCAAATTGCTCATCAGCGCGTCGAAAGAATCACTGATTTTCTCAAGGAGGGGCAAATTGTCAGGGTCAAAGTGCTCGAAACTGACGAAAAAGGTCGTGTCAAGCTATCCATGAAGGCCTTGATCGAGCGTGAGCCTGCTCCCCAAGGTGAGTCTGTTTAAGTCGGTACCGAGGCTTGGTTCTGGCTCAAAGACCTCTCTTTTCTACCCCCTCTCTTCGCGAGAAGTCAGGGGTGAGGGCCCAAGGCATCCCTGATCGTTGTGCTTCCAAAGGTCTTCCTGACAGTTTTCTTGAAATGTTACTTTGAGAACAGTTTCTAAGTGATGAACGTGGTAGAGATCAGTGCCTACGGTGCCCCCGAGGTCTTGCGCATTGCACAACGAGAACGGCCCCGGCCGGGGCCCGGGGAGATCCTCATTCGGGTACGCGCCAGCGGTATCAATCGCCCTGATATTCTCCAACGCAAAGGGTACTATGCACCTCCACCTGGAGTCTCAGATATTTTGGGTCTGGAAGTTGCGGGTGTTATTGAGGGGGGGGATCCCTGGGCCATGGAGCAGGCGGGTTTGGCTCTCAATGACCGGGTTTGTGCGCTCCTCGCTGGGGGGGGGTATGCAGAGTATTGTCTTGCCCCTGTTGAGCAATGCCTCAAGGTCCCGGATGGTCTCAGCGATATTGAGGCGGCCAGCCTTCCTGAGGCCTGTTTCACTGTGTGGTCCAATTTATTTGACCGCGGAGCTTTGCAACCGGATGAGTTCGTTTTGGTTCATGGGGGTAGCAGCGGAATCGGCGTGACAGCGATCCAGATGGCCAAAGCCTGGGGTGCTCGAGTGGGTGTAACGGCGGGCAGCCAAGATAAATTGGAAGCCTGCAAAATGCTGGGGGCAGAATGCCTCATTCATTACCCAACTCAAGACTTTGTTGAAGCCACTCTGGCCTGGACGCAGGGCAGGGGGGCTGATGTCATCCTTGATATGGTCGCAGGTGATTACATTCAACGTGATTTGGCGTGTCTTGCCAAAGAAGGTCGCTTGATTCTCATTGCGGTGCAAGGCGGTGCACGAACGCAGTTTGATGCAGCTCAACTCATGCTTCGGCGCTTAACTATCACCGGCTCCACCTTGCGACCCAGGCCACTCACGTTCAAGTCATCCATTGCCCGATCCTTGCGTCGAGTGGTCTGGCCCTGGATTGAATCTGGCATCTTCAAGCCTGTGGTGTTTCGTCAATACCCTGCGGCTGAAGTGGTCAGCGCCCATCGATTAATGGAGTCTCACGAGCATATTGGTAAGCTCGTTTTGACTTGGTAAGCCAACCCGCTCGCAAACATCCTGATAGGAGCTTTTTGAATGCGAAAACCCCTTGTGGTGGGTAATTGGAAAATGAACGGCCACCGTCAAGCCAACGCTGATCTGTTGCTTGCCTTGTGTGAAGCCGGCCCCGTGCCTGGCGAGTTGGTTGTGTGCCCTCCTGCACTTTTTTTGGCAGATGTCCAGCGGGCTTTGGCAGGCAGCCAGATTCAATGGGGTGCCCAAGATTGTTCCGCATATGAACCAGGTGCTTACACGGGCGAAGTGGCTGCCGTCATGCTGAAAGAATTTGGTTGCAGCTACGTCATCATCGGTCATTCCGAGCGTCGTGTGCTGCACGGTGAAACTGACTCCATCGTCGCCGAGAAGGCTAAAAAAGCGATCGCTCATAAGCTGACGCCGATTGTGTGCGTCGGCGAAACACTGATTCAACGCGAGTCAGGCCAAACGGCTGCCATCGTCGAACGTCAGCTCTCCGAGGTCATTCACGCCTTGGGCCCCTCAATTTCGAATATCGTGGTGGCTTACGAACCCATCTGGGCTATCGGCACAGGCCGCACGGCCACCCCTGAGCAGGCTCAAGAGGTTCATGCCCTGTTGCGCGCCCAGCTTGCCGCAGCCAGTTCTGTGGCTCATTCTGTGAGGTTGCTGTATGGCGGTAGCATGAAACCTGATAATGCAGCGGCTTTGCTGGCCCAGCCTGACATTGACGGTGGGCTTGTTGGTGGTGCGGCTTTGAAGGCCCTCGATTTTTTAGCCATTGCCCGTGCGGTGCTATAACCAGTGCTCGTTTGAACTTGTTGATTTTGAAAGTGACTTTTAAATGCTGACCAACTTCCTCATGATATTTCAGATTTTGTCAGGCTTGGCCATCGTTGGCTTGGTTCTTGTTCAGCACGGAAAAGGTGCAGATATGGGAGTGTCTTTTGGTGCTGGGGCCTCGGGCAGCTTGTTTGGGGCCACAGGCAGCGCCAACTTTCTGTCGCGTTCTACGGCGGTATGTGCCTTTATTTTTTTTGCATGCACCCTGATGCTGGCGCTGCTGGCTAGTCACGGCCCATCAACGACCGGGAGGGGCAGTGTTCTTGATCGTCCTGCTGTCACTGAGCCGGTCTCAACAACCCCCAGAACCGTCGCAGATCTCATCCCATCTGGCAACCCTGCTTCTGCAGCGGCATCTTCCCCGGAGGTTCCCGCATCTTCTCCCAATCATTCTGTGAGAGCCCCCGATGCTCAAGCCGCTTCTGCCGCAGGCTCGGCAGCTTCAACCCCTGTGAGTCGTTGATTTCCCTGCCATGTAGTTTTAGTGATCAGCGAGCTCCATTTTTCTGAAATTAAAGCTATAATGAAAAGCTGTTCTGATCGCTGAAAGCTCAGCGTTTTCGAGCAAAATCTCTGGGTTACTTTCCCGAGCCGACGTGGTGGAATTGGTAGACACGCTATCTTGAGGGGGTAGTGGCGAAAGCTGTGCGAGTTCGAGTCTCGCCGTCGGCACCATCAGTGCAAGGTTCAAAACAGCCCTTGGGGCTGCTTGTCCGCAACAACATCGGAAGTCCTAAATTCGCCATGAGTCTCACTGAGTATCTGCCCATCATCCTTTTCATGCTTATTGGTGTGGCGGTTGGCGTGGCACCTCAGGTAATTGGTTTGATCATGGGCCCAAGGCGTCCTGATGCCGCCAAAAATTCCCCCTATGAGTGCGGTTTCGAGGCCTTCGAAGATGCCCGGATGAAGTTCGACGTTCGCTATTATCTGGTTGCCATCCTGTTCATTCTTTTCGATCTCGAAATTGCTTTTCTTTTTCCATGGGCTGTCGCCCTGAAGGAAATCGGTACCACCGGCTTTGTGGCCATGATGATCTTTCTTGGTATTTTGGTGGTGGGCTTTATTTACGAGTGGAAAAAAGGCGCCCTTGATTGGGAGTGAGGTCACACATGGGCATTGAAGGTGTTTTGAAAGAGGGGTTTATCACCACCGGTGTGGATGCTCTGATCAATTGGTCTAAAACAGGGTCTTTATGGCCCATGACTTTCGGGCTGGCCTGTTGTGCGGTTGAAATGATGCATGCCGGAGCAGCGCGCTACGATATCGACCGTTTCGGCATGTTGTTTCGCCCCAGTCCGCGGCAAAGTGATCTCATGATTGTTGCAGGTACTCTGTGCAATAAAATGGCTCCGGCTTTACGTAAGGTCTACGATCAAATGGCCGAGCCCCGGTGGGTCATCAGCATGGGTTCTTGTGCCAATGGTGGGGGCTACTACCACTACAGTTACTCCGTCGTTCGCGGCTGTGACCGTATCGTCCCTGTTGATGTTTATGTGCCTGGCTGCCCACCGACAGCTGAGGCTCTTCTTTACGGCATTCTGCAATTGCAATCCAAAATTCGCAGAGAAAACACCATTGCCCGCTAAACAGGCGAGATAACCCCATCATGAGCAGACTTCAGACGCTACAGGCTGCGCTCAACAGTGGCTTGGGTTCCAAAATTCAGCATTTTTTTGTTGATCGCGGTGAAATTACTATTGCTGTGTCCGCGACTGATTATCTCGAGAGTGCCTATATTCTTCGTGATCATCCTGAGTTGCGCTTTGAACAACTGATGGATCTCTGTGGCCTCGATTACTCTACCTACAAAGATCAACCTTGGGAGGGCCCGCGTTTCTGTGTTGTTTCTCATCTTCTTTCGGTGTGCCATAACTGGCGCCTTCGGCTCAAGGTGTTTTGCCCCGACGATGACCTGCCTGTGCTGGTTTCCCTCAGTGAAGTTTGGGGTGCTGCCAACTGGTTTGAGCGCGAAGCCTTTGATTTATACGGCATTATTTTTGAAGGCCACCATGACTTGCGTCGCATCCTGACCGATTATGGGTTCATCGGACATCCCTTTCGCAAAGATTTTCCCCTTTCTGGGCACGTGGAAATGCGCTATGACCCAGAGCAGAAGCGCGTCATTTATCAGCCTGTGACTATCGAGCCACGCGAAATCACCCCCCGCATTATTCGCGAAGAAAAATACGGCGGCCTGCATTGATCGTGCTCATTATCATCTGCTTGAACCTCCATGGCTGACATCAAGAATTACACCCTCAATTTTGGGCCCCAACATCCAGCAGCCCATGGCGTTTTGCGCCTTGTGCTCGAACTTGATGGCGAGGTCATTCAGCGCGCTGATCCGCACATCGGGCTGCTTCATCGGGCCACCGAGAAGCTTGCCGAAAACAAAACTTTCATTCAGTCATTGCCCTACATGGACCGACTTGATTACGTCTCCATGATGTGCAATGAACACGCTTACTGTCTGGCTATCGAGAAGCTGCTGGGCGTGGATGTGCCTGAGCGGGCTCAATATATCCGGGTGATGTTTAGCGAAATTACTCGCTTGCTCAATCATTTGTTGTGGCTCGGTTGTCATGCCCTGGATTGCGGTGCGATGAATGTATTTATCTATTGTTTTCGGGAGCGTGAAGATCTTTTCGACATGTATGAAGCTGTTTCAGGGGCACGCATGCATGCCGCTTATTTCCGGCCTGGAGGCGTGTACCGCGACCTGCCTGACAGCATGCCCCAGTACAAACCCTCCAAAATTCGCAATGCCAAAGCCTTGGCCCAAATGAATGAGAATCGCCAAGGTTCTTTACTGGACTTTATTGAAAATTTCACCCAGCGTTTTCCTCGTTATATTGACGAATACGAAACTCTCCTCACCGACAACCGCATCTGGAAGCAGCGTACCGTTGGAATTGGTGTGGTTACTCCTGAGCGGGCTTTAAATTTAGGCTTTTCTGGCGCCATGCTGCGTGGCTCTGGCATTGCCTGGGATCTGCGCAAAAACCAGCCCTATGATGTTTATGCCAAGATGGACTTTGATGTGCCCGTGGGTGTTCACGGCGACACTTACGACCGGTATTTGGTGCGTATTGAAGAAATGCGTCAGTCGAATCGCATTATTCAGCAATGTATTGCCTGGTTGCGCGCCAATTCTGGTTCCGTGATTACCGACAATCACAAAATTGCCCCTCCTTCGCGCGTCCAGATGAAATCCGGCATGGAGGAGCTGATTCATCACTTCAAGCTTTTCACGGAAGGCTTCCATGTGCCTGAGGGAGAGGCCTATGCTGCGGTTGAGCATCCTAAAGGCGAGTTTGGTATTTATCTTGTCAGTGATGGGGCCAACAAGCCCTATCGCCTAAAAATTCGCGCACCAGGGTTCGCTCACCTTGCCGCTCTTGATGAAATGTCGCGTGGGCACATGATTGCTGATGCTGTCGCCTTGATTGGCACCATGGATATCGTCTTTGGGGAGATTGACCGGTGAGTGTTTTTCGTTTTTCCGAAATCACCTTGGCCCGTTTTGCGCAGGAAGTCGCAAAGTACCCTCCAGAGCACAAACAGTCTGCCGTGATGGCATGCTTGTCGATTGTTCAACAAGAGCTGGGGTACATCTCTCCTGAGCTTGAAAAATCAGTGGCCGATTACCTTGATATGGCCCCCATTGCGGTACATGAGGTTACCACCTTTTACAACATGTACAACCAAGCCCCTGTCGGGCGGTTCAAATTGAATGTTTGCACCAATCTGCCTTGTCAGCTGAGAGGCGGTCAAAATGCGATTGAATACCTTTGCAATCGATTGGGTGTTGAAGAAGGCGGAACCACCTCTGATGGTTGTATCACCGTTCAAAAAAGCGAGTGTTTGGGAGCCTGCGCTGATGCTCCTGTACTTTTGGTGAATGACCGTCAAATGTGCAGTTTCATGGATCACCAAAGGCTCGACGAACTCGTAGCACAGCTCCAAAGTGAGCCTGTGGGGTCCCGTTGAAAGCGAATGGTTCCTCAATAAGGTTTACTCTCATGCCCGATCTTTCAAAGTTTCAAGCCACCGGACAAGAAACCTGTTTTCACGGTCGCCATATCAAGCCCCAGATTTACGCGGATCTCAATGGCCAAAATTGGCATCTCGATGATTACATGCTGCGGGGAGGCTACCGGGCCCTGAAAAAAATTCTTGGCCTTGATGGGGGAGAGGGGATGACTCCGGAGCAGGTGATCGCCGAAGTCAAGGCTTCCGGTTTGCGTGGTCGTGGAGGGGCGGGTTTTCCGACGGGCCTCAAATGGAGCTTCATGCCCCGGCAGTTTCCGGGCCAAAAATATCTCGTTTGTAACTCCGACGAAGGCGAGCCCGGTACCTGCAAAGATCGCGACATCATTCTCTATAACCCCCACAGCATTATCGAAGGCATGGCCATTGCGGCTTATGCAATGGGAATTTCGGTCGGATATAACTACATTCATGGCGAAATTTTCCAAGCCTATGAGCGGTTTGAGCTTGCCCTCGAAGAAGCACGTGCTGCAAGGTTCTTGGGCTCTCAAATTCAGGGGTCTCGTTTCAGTTTTGATCTCCATGCAGCCCATGGATTTGGTGCTTACATCTGTGGCGAGGAAACCGGTTTGCTCGAGTCTCTTGAAGGCAAGAAAGGCCAGCCCCGTTTTAAACCGCCATTTCCAGCCAGTTTTGGGTTGTACGGTAAGCCCACCACCATCAACAACACCGAAACTTTCGCTGCGGTTCCCTGGATCATCCGTCATGGAGGGGCGGCTTATCTGGAAACAGGCAAACCGAATAACGGGGGCACGAAAATTTTCTCTGTTTCGGGTGATGTCCAGCGTCCTGGTAACTATGAAATTCCCATGGGAACGCCATTTTCTGTGTTGCTCGACCTCGCCGGAGGGCTTCTTCCTGGCCGTCAGCTCAAAGCAGTCATTCCCGGGGGGTCGTCTTCACCGGTTCTGCCGGCTTCAGTCATCATGGATTGCACCATGGACTATGACAGCATCGCCAAGGCGGGCTCCATGTTGGGCTCAGGCGCAGTGATTGTGATGGACAACACGCGCTGCATGGTTAAGAGCCTTTTGCGCCTGTCATATTTTTACATGCACGAAAGCTGTGGTCAGTGTACCCCTTGCCGTGAGGGTACTGGTTGGCTTTTTCGTCTGGTTGAGCGGATTGCCACCGCACGCGGCCGCATGGAAGACCTTGATTTACTGAATTCAGTCGCAGACAACATCCAAGGCCGCACAATTTGCGCCTTGGGTGATGCTGCGGCCATGCCTGTACGGGCCATGATCAAGCACTTTCGGCAAGAATTTGTTGATCTCATTGAGCACCAGCGGCCGCTCCTGGAAGAGGCATTGTGAAAAAGCTGCTTCATTGGCATCAATTGTCAGATGAGTTGCGGGCCATTCTATTCAGTACAAGCCTGTCTTGGAGGCGTACCCCTGCTCATCCCTATTCTCTAGAGCAGCCTCGCGGCTATCTTGGCCGGCTGGGCTTTTCCTTTGCAGCGTTTTGCTGTCTAGGCTGTTAACGGGGTCGCATTGCGACAGTTTTCATGATTGAAATTGAACTGGATGGCAAGAAGGTTGAGGTCGCTGAAGGCAGCATGGTCATGCACGCTGCAGAGCAGGCTGGTGTTTATATTCCTCACTTTTGCTATCACAAAAAGCTCTCGATTGCGGCCAATTGCAGGATGTGTCTGGTTGACGTTGAAAAGGCCCCCAAGCCTATGCCCGCTTGTGCCACCCCCGTGACGCAGGGCATGATCGTTCGCACCAAGAGCGACAAGGCGATCAAGGCACAGCAAAGCGTGATGGAGTTTTTGTTGATCAATCATCCACTCGATTGCCCCATTTGTGATCAAGGTGGTGAGTGTCAACTTCAGGATTTGGCGGTTGGTTACGGTGGCAGCGCCTCGCGTTATCAAGAAGAAAAACGGGTGGTATTCCACAAAAATGTGGGCCCCTTGATTTCCATGGAGGAAATGAGCCGCTGTATCCATTGCACCCGTTGTGTTCGTTTCGGGCAAGAGGTTGCCGGCATCATGGAGCTCGGCATGGTACATCGGGGGGAGCATTCAGAAATCACCACCGTTTCGGGCAGCACAGTAGATTCCGAACTTTCTGGCAATATGATCGACATCTGTCCGGTGGGCGCCTTAACCAGCAAACCTTTTCGTTACAGTGCACGCACTTGGGAGTTATCTCGGCGCAAGAGCATCAGTCCGCACGACAGCACCGGCGCCAACCTGATTGTTCAGGTGAAGGGACAAAAAGTCATGCGGGTGGTTCCCTTCGAAAACGAAGAGGTGAACGAATGCTGGATTGCTGATCGTGATCGTTTTTCTTATGAAGCACTTTCTAGTGATGATCGGCTTCTTTCACCGATGATCAAGCAAGGCGGAAAGTGGCAGACTGTTGACTGGACGACTGTGCTTGAGTACGTGGCCAATGGTTTGAAGCAAATCAAGCAGAATCATGGGCCACAGAGTATCGGCGCCCTGGCCGCCCCGCACAGCACAGTCGAAGAGCTGCATCTTCTGGCTGAACTGGTCAGAGGTCTGGGCAGTCATAATATTGACCATCGCTTGCGTCACACTGATTTTTCCAACGTTGGTGATGCGTCTACAGCACGCTGGTTGGGGCGCTCGATAGCCTCCTTGTCCAGCCTTCAATCGGCCTTGGTGGTGGGCTCTTTCTTGCGCAAGGATCATCCCTTGTTTGCACAGCGTCTGCGCCAAGCTGCTCGTCGCGGGGCTCAAATCCACCGTTTAGGATCGCTCGCCGACGATTGGCTCATGCCGATGGGCCAGAGTCTGATTCTCTCGCCAAGCCGTTGGGTTTCGGGGTTGGCTCAAATTGCAACGGCTGTTGCTCAAATCAAGGGTCTTGTCCCTCCTATTCAATCAGAATCTTCCTCAGAGGCTCGTGCCATTGCTCATTCTTTGTTGAGTGGTCATGATCAAAAAGCGGTGTTGCTGGGTAATTCGGCTGCTCAGCACCCTCAAGCTTCTCTTTTATTGGCTTTGGCCACCTGGATTTCTGAGCATACCCAAGCCAGTGTGGGTTATCTGACCGAATCGAGTAATTCCGTTGGTGCTCAGTGGGTTGATGCCTTGCCCCGCGGTGCCGGAATGAATACCGAGGAGATGCTTCAGGGGTCTCTCAAAGCCATGCTTTTGCTGAATTTGGAGCCTGCTCTTGATTTTCCTCATCCAGCCAAAGCCATGAAGGCTCTGGCTGCTTCAGACATGGTTGTTGCACTGACCTCATTCAAAAGTGCTTGTGCTGATGTTGCTGACGTTTTGATTCCTATTGCTCCGTTCACGGAAACCTCGGGCACTTTGGTTAATGCCGAGGGCCGGATTCAAAGTTTTTATGGTGTTGTCAAACCTTTGGGTGACGCTCGCCCGGCATGGAAAGTGTTGCGTGTGTTGGGCAATCTCTTGGGCTTGAGTCAGTTCAGTTTCGAGAACTCCGAGCAAGTTCTTGATGCGGCTTTGGGTCAGGTTTCCAATTGTGCTGCGCGACTGTCTAATCGTTTGGCGTTGCAGCCTCCTCTGAAGTCTGAGCCTCTTGATTGGGGCCCGCTTGAACGTATCACAGATGTTTTTATTTACGGCACCGATTCAATTGTTCGCCGTGCGCCTTCCCTGCATCTCACCGCCGATGCCTGTCCCGAATTTGTCAGTGTTTCAACGCAAGTGTTTTCTTCAATGGGGCTCACCGAAGGGGCTTTGGTGAAAGTGATTCAAGAGGGGGAAAGTGTCACGCTTCCGGCTTTTTGCGATCCCTCACTCGCCCCTGAAGCGGTTCGGATCCCCGCGGGAAGGCCCGCCACAGCGGGATTGGTTTCAATGTTCGGCCCTGTCCGTTTAGAAAAAATCTGAGGCATTCAGCATGGAATTTTTTCAAACCATTCAATCCATGGGGGCCAATCAGCTGGGTGATGCTTGGCCTGTTGTCTGGGCTGTTGCCAAAATAATTGCTTTGATCTTGCCCTTAATGATTTGTGTGGCCTATTTGACCCTGTGGGAGCGCAAAGCCATTGGCTGGACTCAAATTCGACCAGGCCCCAACAGAGTGGGGCCCCTGGGGCTTTTGCAACCGATCGCTGATGCTGTCAAATTGATTTTCAAAGAAATCATTCTGCCCTCAGCTGCCAACAAGCCGCTCTTTTTAATGGCTCCGGTCATGACCATCATGCCAGCTCTGGCGGCTTGGGCAGTTATACCCTTTGGGCCAGAGGCAGCGCTGTCCAATATTAATGCGGGTTTGCTTTTTCTGATGGCAATTACCTCAATGGAGGTTTATGGCGTCATTATTGCAGGTTGGGCTTCCAACTCTAAATACGCATTCCTGGGTGCTCTTCGAGCCTCGGCTCAAATGGTGAGTTACGAAATCGCCATGGGATTTTGTTTGGTGATTGTTTTGATGGTGTCTGGATCATTAAACCTGTCTGAGATTGTTTTATCCCAAGGTCGTGGAGAGTTTGCATCAAGTGGCGTTGGAATTCTTTCTTGGAACTGGTTGCCGCTTCTCCCTGTTTTTGTGGTTTATGTCATTGCCGGTATTGCAGAAACCAATCGTCACCCTTTTGATGTGGTTGAAGGCGAGTCCGAAATTGTGGCTGGGCATATGGTCGAGTACTCTGGCATGTCCTTTGCCATGTTTTTCTTGGCTGAATATGCCAATATTATTTTGGTATCTGTTTTGGCCGCTTTGATGTTCATGGGTGGCTGGCTGGCGCCTGTCTCATTTGCTGCATTCGGCCTTGAAACCCCTGTTTGGATTGTTGAGTCGATGTGGTTCTGGAATTGGTTCTGGCTGTTTGCCAAAACCTTCGTGGTGTGTACTCTTTTTCTCTGGGTTCGAGCCACCTTTCCTCGTTTTCGTTATGACCAGATCATGCGGCTGGGCTGGAAAATTTTTATCCCTGTCACCTTGGTCTGGCTAATCATCATTGGTTTGTGGATCCAGTCTCCTTGGAATATCTGGAAGTAGCTCGAAAAGGAAGGTTTTGACATGGCGGTTGCTACCATTAAGGAGATTTTTTCAGGTTTTATGCTCACCGAGCTCTTTAAGGGCATGGTCTTGACGGGCAGGCATTTTTTTGCGCGCAAGATCACGGTCCAGTTTCCTGAAGAAAAAACTCCTGCATCTCCGCGTTTTCGAGGCTTGCATGCCCTGAGGCGCTATGAAAACGGGGAAGAGCGTTGTATTGCCTGCAAACTTTGCGAAGCAGTTTGCCCTGCTATGGCTATTACCATTGAATCGGCAGTACGGGAAGATGGTTCCCGTCGTACCACTCGTTACGATATTGATCTCACTAAATGTATTTTTTGTGGGTTTTGTGAAGAAAGCTGTCCTGTCGATTCAATTGTTGAAACCCATGTTTTTGAGTATCACGGTGAGAAGCGGGGCGACCTTTATTTTACCAAAGATATGCTTTTGGCGGTTGGTGATCGCTACGAAAAAGAAATCGCTGCCCATCGTGAGGCAGATGCCCGCTATCGCTGATGCGAAGGCCTGAACCCATGAATACAACTTCTATTTGTTTTTTTATATTTTCGACTATTTTGTTGCTGGCTGCCTTTCGTGTCATCACGGCACGCAGCCCCGTCCATGCGGCGCTGTTTCTTGTTCTTTCGTTTATTTCCGCATCATGCATCTGGGTCTTGCTTCAAGCCGAATTTCTCGCCATTACCCTGGTACTGGTGTATGTGGGTGCCGTCATGGTGCTGTTTTTATTTGTTGTGATGATGCTCGATATCAAGACCGATGAGTTTCGACGTGGTTTTTGGAATCACTTTCCAGTGGCTGCTTTTGTGGGAGTTGTGATTGTTCTTGAAATGGCTCTCGTGCTCATCCCTGGTTTTGCTGTCACTTCTGCCCCTCTCGATTCTGTTCTGGCGCAGTTGGGCAATACTAAAATGCTTGGTATTGAAATCTATACAGAGTATCTCTACCCATTACAAATTGCTGCTGTTTTATTGCTGGTGGCGATCATTGCTGCCATTGCCCTGACTTTGCGTCACCGAAAGGATTCCAAATATATTGACCCTTCTGAGCAAATTCGTGTGAAAAGATCTGACCGATTGCGTTTGGTTAAAATGAAACCCACCCTTGATGAGCCACCTTCTGAAAACGTTTCGGTGGTTTCATCAGGAGATCAAGTATGAATTTTAATCTCAGCTTAGGGCATTTCCTGACTCTGGGTGCCATTCTGTTTTCATTCTCGGTGGTTGGTATTTTTCTCAACCGAAAAAACCTGATTATACTTTTGATGGCCATCGAATTAATGCTGTTGGCAGTTAATATCAATTTTATTGCTTTTTCTCATTATCTACCCATGGTGGCAGATCGTATGGCAGGTCAGGTTTTTGTATTTTTTATTTTAACGGTTGCTGCTGCCGAGTCTGCCATTGGCTTGGCAATTTTAGTCGTTTTGTTCCGTAATCGATCCAGTATCAGCGTTGAAGAAATGGATGACCTCAAAGGTTGAGGTCTCGTTACCATCCCAAAATATGTCTACACAACTTTCGCAAAACCTGCTGCTTTGGGTTCCTTTGGCACCTTTAGTCGGAGCTATTACTGCCGGATTCTTTGGCCGCATGATCGGCCGTCAAGGGGCTCATCTGGCGACTATTTTAGGGGTTTTGGTTTCCTTTCTTTTGTCAGTTTCTGTATTGAAAGATGTGGTACTCGGGGGCGCTCGCTTCAATGCCACTATTTATGAGTGGATGAACCTTGGAACCCTCAAGATGGAAGTGGGTTTCATGATTGACGGACTCTCGGCCATGATGATGGTTGTGGTCACTTTCGTTTCGCTCATGGTGCATGTTTATACCATTGGTTATATGTCTGAGGATGCCGGCTACCAAAGGTTTTTCAGTTATTTATCCTTATTTACGTTTGCCATGCTCATGTTGGTCATGAGCAATAATTTTTTGCAACTCTTCTTTGGTTGGGAAGCGGTAGGTTTGGTTTCCTATTTATTGATTGGTTTTTGGCATACCAAACCTTCGGCTGTTTTTGCCAATATGAAGGCATTTTTGGTGAATCGGGTTGGTGACTTCGGATTCATTTTAGGCATTGCCCTGGTGGTGCAATTTGCTGGCAGTTTGAATTATGTTGAAGTATTTTCTCATGCCCATCTGCTGTCAAAATACATATTCCCAGGAACCAATTGGATGCTTATCACAGTGATTTGCATTTGTTTGTTTATTGGAGCCATGGGCAAAAGTGCTCAATTCCCCCTGCATGTCTGGTTGCCTGACTCTATGGAAGGCCCAACTCCTATTTCAGCCTTAATCCATGCCGCCACAATGGTGACTGCAGGTATTTTCATGGTGGCACGCATGTCGCCTTTATTTGAGCTCTCGGATACAGCCTTGAGTTTCGTCATGACCATTGGTGCCATCACTGCTCTTTTTATGGGCTTCATGGGCATTATTCAGAATGACATCAAGCGGGTGGTGGCATATTCTACGCTGTCGCAGTTAGGCTACATGACTGTGGCCCTTGGTGTGTCTGCCTATTCGGTGGCTGTGTTTCACCTGATGACTCACGCTTTCTTCAAAGCCTTGTTGTTCCTTGGTGCCGGTTCGGTGATCATTGGCATGCACCATGACCAAGACATTCGCAATATGGGTGGCCTGCGAAAATACATGCCCATTACCTGGATGACTTCGTTAATTGGTTCTCTGGCCTTGATCGGAACGCCGCTGTTTTCAGGTTTTTACTCGAAAGACAGCATCATCGAGGCCGTGCATCACAGCCACCTGTGGGGTGCTGGCTTTGCCAACTTTGCTGTGCTGGTAGGCGTGTTTGTGACGGCTTTTTATTCTTTCCGCATGTATTTTTTGGTCTTTCATGGGAAAGAACATTTCCGTCATAAACCGCACCCTGCAGAACACGATCACCATGATGATCGCCAGACTCAAGCGCATGAGCCCCATGAAAGCCCTTGGGTTGTGACCATCCCTTTGATTTTATTGGCGGTTCCCTCCGTATTGATTGGCTATATCACCATTGAATATATGCTTTATGGTGACTTTTTCAAAGGTGCCATCACGATCAACTCAGACATTCACCCATCCATGAAACTTTTATCTGAAGAGTTCCATGGCGCAGGCTCCATGGCGGTTCATGCGATTCAGACGCTGCCTTTTTGGTTGGCTCTGGCAGGGGTGCTTGTGGCTTTCTGGTTTTATATCAAATCACCCCATATTCCTGCGGCTATTCAGGCACGCTTCGGCTTTTTTCAGAAAGTCCTCGAAAACAAGTACTACATCGACGATTTTAATGAAAAGGTGTTGGCCGCTGGTGCAAGATTGATGGGGCGAGGTCTTTGGAAAACTGGCGATGTTCGCATCATCGACGGGCTTTTCATTAACGGCTCGGCCAAAGCGGTTGGCTTGTTGTCAGGCTTGGTTCGGATGCTGCAAACAGGTCATTTGTATTGGTATGCCTTGGTCATGATTTTGGGTGTCATTGCTTTGATGACTTGGCAGCTGTGGCCGCATTTAAGTGCCTTGGCGGGCAAGTCTTTCTGATCAAGCGGCGGAGAATAAAAAAATGCCTTTGTTAAGTTTGGCAATTTGGTTGCCGATTTTTTCTGGTTTATTTCTATTGGTTTTGGGTCGCCCTGAGCAGGCAAAAATTGTTCGTTGGTTGGCCCTTTTCGCTGCCATCAGTAGCTTTGTAGTCACTCTTCCTTTGATTCATGGGTTTGATAACACCACGGCAGCCATGCAGTTTCAGGAGAGCCTGGATTGGATTTATTCCATCAATGTACGTTATCACTTGGGCGTCGATGGTATTTCAGTGTGGTTTGTTTTACTCACTGCATTCATGACCATTATTGTTGTGATCGCTGCTTGGGAGGTGATTAATGACAGAGTTCATCAGTATCTAGGGGCTTTTTTAATTCTTTCGGGCATTATGGTGGGTGTTTTTTCTGCCCTGGATGGTTTGCTGTTCTATATTTTCTTTGAAGCAACATTGATTCCAATGTATATCATTATTGGGATATGGGGTGGGCCTCGCCGGGTTTATGCCGCATTTAAGTTTTTTCTGTATACCTTGGCGGGTTCACTTTTGATGTTGGTGGCATTGGTTTACCTGTATGCGGCGTCAGGGGGTAGTTTTTACATTCTCGATTGGCATCAATTGCCGCTCCCTATGGGAGCTCAAACACTCCTCTTTTTTGCCTTTTTCGCTGCTTTTGCGGTGAAAGTTCCCATGTGGCCAGTACATACTTGGTTGCCAGATGCTCACGTCGAGGCTCCTACAGGGGGCTCCGTGGTTTTGGCAGCGATTATGCTCAAGCTGGGGGCTTATGGTTTTTTGCGCTTCTCCTTGCCCATTACGCCCAATGCAGCAACTCAGTGGGCTTGGTTGATCATTGCACTTTCTTTGATTGCCGTACTTTATATCGGGTTGGTGGCGATGGTGCAGCAGGATATGAAGAAGTTGGTGGCTTATTCCAGTATTGCTCATATGGGTTTTGTCACTTTAGGATTTTTTATTTTCAATGAGCTCGGAGTTTCTGGCGCATTGATTCAAATGATTTCCCATGGATTTGTTTCAGGCGCTATGTTTCTTTGTATCGGGGTGCTCTATGACCGGGTTCACTCACGTGAAATTTCCAGTTATGGGGGAGTGGTGAATTCCATGCCAGTGTTCTCGGCGTTTGCTGTTTTTTTCGCCATGGCCAATTGCGGTTTGCCCGGAACAGCAGGTTTTGTGGGCGAATGGAACGTGATTCTGGGGGCTATGCAGTCGGGCTTTATGGTCAGTGCGCTGGCCGCAAGCACCTTGATTTTGGGGGCTGCCTATACCCTCTGGATGGTCAAGCGGGTTTATTTTGGCCCGGTTGTCCATAATCATGTTCGTGAACTGAAGGATATTAATGGGCGTGAAACCCTGATGCTGGCTGTGCTGGCTGCAGCCGTTTTGTTCATGGGGCTTTACCCCAAGCCCTTTACCGATACCATGCACGTTTCAGTGAATCAACTCTTGAATCATGTCGGGGTATCTAAAGTGCCCCCGTTTTATCGCTGAAACGATAGTTTGAATTCATCTGGTGGTCAGTCGGGATTTTTGCTGGCTAGCTGCCGTTTTTTTATTTTTTCCTGCGTGCCCCAGAACCCAATGAATGCGCAATTTTTGAACAACCTTGTGGCCTTGCTACCAGAAGTGGCGCTTCTTTGTCTGTCTCTCCTGGTGATTGTGGCTGATCTGTGGAGCAAGCATCCTCAGCGATCCATGACTTATTGGCTGACTCAGTTTTCTCTGGCGGGTGTGGCACTTGTTCAATGGGCTCTTTTTGACCGCACGGATGCTGGTTATGCGATGGGTGGGATGGTTGTTGTTGATCCACTGGGCCGACTCTTGGGTTTTTTTGCCACCGTTGCCCTGATGGTCAGCTTGGTTTATGCCCGAGGCTATGCTGTGATTCATGGTTTGATCAAGGGTGAACTTTTCACTCTTTCCATGTTCATGTTGCTGGGTATTTTCATCATGCTCTCATCGAACCATTTTTTGGTGAGCTATTTGGGCCTGGAGCTCATGAGCCTGTCTCTGTATGCTTTAACCGCTTTGCGTCGAGACCGGGCTGAATCCACCGAGGCCGCGATGAAATATTTCGTGCTGGGAGCTTTGGCCAGCGGTTTTCTTCTTTACGGGATGTCGATGGTTTATGGCGCCACGGGCTCATTGCTGATCCCCGTCGTTTTTAATACCATTTCGACAGGCTTGATCAATAACGCAGTGTTGGTGTTGGGTCTGGTGTTTGTGGTTGCGGGTTTATGTTTCAAGCTGGGCGTGGTTCCTTTCCATATGTGGGTGCCTGATGTTTATGAAGGGGCGCCTACGGGCATCACTTTATTGATTGCTGGGGCACCCAAGTTGGCGGCATTTGCCCTGACATTTCGATTGCTTGTGGAAGGCATGTCTGGCTTGGCGATTGACTGGCAGCAAATGCTGATGTTTGTGGCGGTTATATCTTTGTTTGTGGGTAATTTGGCTGCCATTGCACAAACCAATTTGAAGCGCATGTTGGCTTACTCGACCATTGCCCAGATCGGCTTCATGCTGCTGGGATTTACCCCCACGGTGGTCGATTTGAATACAAGCTCTGCTGCCAATGGCTATGGCTCTGCGCTGTTTTATCTGGTCAGTTATGTGCTAACCACTCTTGGCACATTCGGCATCATCATGGTGATGTCACGGGATGGCTTTGAATGTGACAAGCTCCAGGACTTTAAAGGCTTGGCCCGTCGAAACCCTTGGTTTGCAGCCATCATGGGGGTGTTTATGTTTTCTTTGGCGGGCATTCCTCCAACGATAGGTTTTTATGGCAAGCTGGCGGTTCTTCAGGCCTTGGTTTCTACCGGCCACTCTTTTTACATTGCTTTGGCTGTTGTCGCCGTGGTTTTATCGCTGATCGGGGCTTTTTATTATTTGCGCGTGGTGAAGGTGATGTATTTTGATGATCCTGTCCATGAGCAGCCGATTGTCGCAGGTGCTGATGTTCAAGCAGTTTTGTCCATCAATGGATTGGCTGCGATTGTTTTGGGCATTGTCCCGGGTGGGCTGATGGCGCTGTGTTCTGAAGCTTTGGCCAAGGCCCTCAGTTCTTGACCCATCATCGGCTTGTGAGCCGAAAAAAATATGCCTCACAATGACGATTCTCATTTGATGGAATTTTTGATTCGCAGTGAATCTGTCTACTCAGGTACATTTTTGCAAATTCAAAGAGACGAAGTTTGTCTTCCAGATGGGCGAATTGGTATTCGTGAGTACATTGTTCACCCGGGTGGCGTCATGATTGTTCCTATTTTGGACGATGGCCGCTTGGTGATTGAGCGTCAGTTTCGCTATCCGCTCCAACGGGTCATGATTGAATTTCCTGCGGGCAAACTCGACCCTCATGAGTCGGCTTTAGCCTGTGCGCAGCGAGAACTCCTCGAAGAAACAGGGTATCGGGCCGGCCAGTGGGCCCGTGCGGGCATTCTTCATAATGCGATTGCCTACTCTGATGAGGGCATTGAGGTTTGGTTTGCCCAGGGCCTCAGGGCAGGACCCTCTCAGCTTGATCAAGGTGAGTTTCTCGAGGTTGCCACGGCCTCCATCGATGAGCTGGAGTCTTATGCTGCTCAAGGGCTTTTAACTGATGCAAAGACCCTGATTGGTTTGCTGTGGTTAAGGCATTGGCGTGATGGGCGTTGGCCGCTGAGCTGGACAAGCACCTTGAATTAAGGTGACTGTCAAAGGCTCAGTCGGACCTGCAAAATTCGGGTAAGCCCTGATATCAGTCGATAGCTTTGACCATGTCTTCCACGACTTTTTTTGCATCACCAAACACCATCATGGTTTTATCCATGTAAAACAATTCATTGTCTAAGCCCGCATAGCCAGCGGCCATGCTTCGTTTATTGACAATAATGGTTTTGGCCTTGTAGGCTTCCAAGATGGGCATGCCGTAGATGGGGCTTCCTTTGATGTGAGCAGCGGGGTTCACGACGTCATTGGCCCCCAGGATGATGGCAACATCAACTTGGCCAAATTCACCGTTAATGTCTTCCATTTCAAAGACTTGTTCATAGGGTACTTCGGCTTCGGCAAGCAGCACGTTCATGTGGCCTGGCATACGCCCTGCGACAGGGTGGATGGCATACTTCACGTTGATTCCCTTGGCCGTGAGCTTGGCGGCCAATTCTTTGACGGCATGTTGAGCGCGTGCAACCGCCAACCCGTACCCTGGAACAATGACCACGGTTTCGGCATTACCCAGGACGAAGGCTGCATCGTCAGCGCTGCCACTTTTGACAGAGCGTTGCACGGTAGACCCTGCTGCGGCAGTGCTCGAATTCCCCCCAAAGCCACCCAAGATCACATTGAAAAATGAGCGATTCATGGCTTTACACATGATATAGCTCAGAATGGCACCCGAGGAACCGACCAGGCTGCCCGCAATGATGAGCATGGAATTGTTCAGGGAAAAACCAATGCCGGCTGCGGCCCATCCTGAGTAGCTGTTGAGCATTGAAACAACGACAGGCATGTCAGCGCCGCCGATGGGAATGATGATGAGCACGCCCAAAATAAAGGAGAGACCCAGCAGAACCATGAAAGTGGTCCAATCTCCGGCAATCATGAAATAGAGGCCGAGGGCCAGGGTTGTCAGCCCAAGAACCAGGTTGAGGGCATGTTGTCCGGCAAATTGAACGGGAGCCCCTTGGAAAAGACGAAATTTGTATTTTCCAGAGAGTTTTCCGAAGGCAATGACGGAGCCGCTGAAGGTGATGGCACCAATGGCTGCCCCTAAAAAAAGCTCAAGCCGGTTGCCGACCGGGATCTGGGCGCTTGTTTCTGCAATATCAAAGGCCTTGGGCTCAACCACGGCAGCAATGGCAATGAAGACTGCGGCCAGGCCGATCATGCTGTGCATGAAGGCCACCAGTTCGGGCATTTTGGTCATTTCAACGCGCTGGGCCATGATGGATCCAGAGGCTCCGCCGATCAGCAAACCCAGCAAAACGTAAGCCAGGCCCTGAGTGGATTCCCCGGCGAGTTGATAAATCAAGGCTGCAGTGGTGATAACGGCCAGGGCCATACCGACCATGCCAAAGATGTTGCCGCGGATGGAAGTGGTGGGGTGGCTCAGGCCTTTGAGTGCTTGGATGAAGCACACGCTGGCAGCGAGGTACAGCAGAGTGACGACATTGGGGCTCATGAGCGAAATTCCGGCAAGAAGGGAAGGGGGGCCTCAGGTGAAAGGGCCCAAGTGTGTGTGGATGAAAATCAGTGGGTGCTGGACGTTTTTTTGTCTTTTTTCTTGAACATGTCGAGCATGCGTCGCGTTACGAGAAAGCCACCAAAAACATTGACCGCAGCCAAAGCCACGGCCAATACCCCCATGCTTTTTCCCAAAGTGGTTTCTGTTAAAGCCGCTGCCAGCATTGCCCCCACGATCACAATGGCCGAAATGGCATTGGTGACGGCCATCAGGGGCGTGTGCAAAGCGGGAGTGACGGTCCAGACGACGTGATAGCCCACATAGATGGCCAAAACAAAGATGATAAGGTTGGTGACGGTATGAGAAATTTCCATGGTAGATTTTTAACAAAGGGATGGATGCTGAAGAGTTAACGGAATTGACGCACTTCTTTGATTTGATTTTTTTCGTCAAGTAACACGACAGTGGGTTGATAGGTACTGATTTGTTCGTCAGTCATCGGGCCATAAGTGCAGATGATGAGGAGATCGCCAACCTGTGCTCGCCGAGCAGCGGCGCCATTCAAGGAGATCACGCCGGACCGGGGCGTGGCTTTGATGGCATAAGTGGAGAAACGCTCGCCATTGTTGATGTTGTAAATTTCGATGCGCTCAAATTCTTGGATGTTGGCTTGCTCCAGCAGGCTGGCATCAATGCCGCAAGAACCTTCGTAATGCAGGTCGGCCTCGGTTACCGTGGCGCGGTGTAACTTGGCACGCAGCATCATCCGGCTTGAAGGAGGAGGGGGGCTGCTGATCGGAGAGGGGCGTGTGCTGCTGCTCATGGCCGTTTAAGCTCACCTTGTTGCGTCATCAGGCAAGCCGCCACGATGTCATCATCAGTGGGTATGTGGAAGCTGGCTTCTTTGGTGATCACAAGTTTGAGAAACTCCAGAATGTTGCGGGCATACAGGGCGGAGGCATCTGCGGCAACCAGTGCAGGCAAATTGGTTTCCCCGACGATCGTAACCCCCTGCTTGACAACGGTCTGGCCAATTTCGGTCAGGGGGCAGTTGCCTCCGGCAGGCGCAGCAATGTCGACAATGACGGAGCCTGCCTTCATGGATTGCACCATTTCTGGGGTGACCAGCACGGGCGGAGATCGGCCTGGGATGAGCGCTGTGGTGATAACAACATCGGCTTGGGCCACACGTTTTGCAACTTCCAGGCGCTGGCGAGCGAGCCAACTTTCGGGCATGGGGCGGGCGTAGCCACCAACACCTTCAGCCGCTTGTTTTTCTTCGGGGGTTTCAAAAGGTACATCAATGAATTTGGCCCCAAGCGATTCGACCTGTTCTTTCACGCTGGGCCGTACATCACTGGCTTCGATCACGGCGCCCAGACGTTTGGCGGTGGCGATGGCCTGGAGTCCGGCCACACCCACACCAAGGATCACCACTCTGGCAGCTTTGACCGTTCCAGCGGCAGTCATGAGCATGGGGAAAAAACGTTGATAGTGATGAGCAGCTAATATGACGGCCTTGTAGCCTGCAATGTTGGCCTGGCTGGAGAGCACGTCCATACTTTGGGCGCGTGTGGTGCGGGGGGCGGCTTCCAGGGCAAAGCTTGTGAGGCCAGCCTCAGCGAGGCGCTGAAGGCCCTCGCGATCAAAAGGGTTGAGCATGCCGACCAAAATCGAGGAGGGTTTATAAAAAGGTAACTCCTGCGGCGTGGGCGCACGAACCTTTAGAACCAATTCACACCCATGGGCACCTGCCGCATCGATGATTTCAGCGCCCACAGCGGTGTAGGCAGAATCAGGGGCGCTGGCGGCAACCCCTGCGCCAGATTGAACGCGGAGGGTATGGCCTTGACTCACCAGTTTTTTGGCTGTTTCAGGGGTGACCGCAACGCGGCTTTCTCCGGGAGCCGTTTCTAGCGGAACGCCGATCAACATGAGTATCTCCTGAGGAAAAATAGCAAATAGCCGCTTAGCATAAGCGATTCAAACTCGAGTTTGCAGTTCAGCTGCACGCTTTACGGTGAATTCATGCAACACGACAAAACAAAAAGCTGAGCAAGGGGCCTGGTTTATCGCTATTTTGGCCCTGTGCTTGATGGCATCTTTAAAATGATCAAGCTGAGGTTACACACAGGCGTGTGGTGATCGTCGCCGTAAAAACAAGGACTCCATTCAATATGAAAACAAGCACTAAATTGGTGGCGGCTTTTGCACTTTTGGCGCTGGCTGTGGTGCTTGGGTTCGCGCTCAAGGGAGTGCCCAAACATCGTCCATCTGTGGCGGAGGTCGGCAGCCCAGAGGCCTTTGCCATGGCAGGGTGCACGCCGCGCTTGTTTGACGGGGCTCCCGCCATAGCGGTTATGTTTACCCAGCCTTTGGCACGCTCCCAGGCTTGGGGCAAGCTGATCAAGGTCTCGATATCTCCGGGGCAGGAGAGTACCAAATCGGTAGATGGCGGGTGGGTTCTGGGAGACAACCCCAGAGTGCTTTATTTGCCCTATGTCAGCCCTGATCGCGAATATCGATTGGAATTGGCTGGAGACATTTCTGCCGCTGGTTCTGCCACCTTGGCCACAGTGCAGCAATGCACGGTGAAAACCGAGGCCATGCCAGAGTCGTTTTACTTCGCCAGCAAGGGTGTGGTGTTGCCTGCAGGGCAAAACGGTGGTTTACCGGTGGTGACGGTGAATATGCCGGAGGTGGATGTGCAGTTTTTGCGCGTGAACGACAAAGATCTGCCCCAGTTTTTGAGGCGTGTGAGTGAGCGGTTATCGAGTGCCAGCCATCCGGAGTCTCCCGATAACGGTGAAGATGGCACTGATGCCCTACTCTTGAAGGGCAGAGTGGCTGGCTATGAACTGGATGAATTGAGGAATCTTTCTACCAGTGTCTACATGAGCCGCTTTGCGACCGATTCGCGGAAAAATCGCCGCAATGTGAGTTTCTTGCCGGTTGAGAAAATCAAAGAACTGCAAGAGCCTGGTATTTACGTGGCGGTGATGAACCAGCCGGGGCGTTTTGGATGGGATTTTCAGGTGACTTATTTTTACGTCACCGACATTGGCTTGCATGTGCATCGTCACGCAACACAGACTGATGTGTTTGCCACTTCACTCAAAAAAGGGACGGCCCTTGGCGGGCTGGAGTTGAGTTTAATTGATGCTTCGGGAAAATCGCTGGCTCAAGTTCAATCTGACCCCCAGGGGCATGCGGTATTTGCCGGAGATGTCGCCAAAGCGGTTGCGGTTCTGGCCAGGCGTGGCAAGGAGCTCTCGGTGCTATCCCTGAGCGGGCCAGCCCTGGATTTATCTGAATTTGACATTGGAGGCCATCCGTCACGCCATCGGAAATTGTTCGTGTATGCGGGGAGGGATCTCTATCGTCCCGGCGAGCGGTTCACTGTGTCTGTTTTGGCGCGAGATGCCGACGGCAAAAGGTTGCCTCAGGCCCCAGGGGCCGCGGATGCCCCCTTGACACTGGTGCTCAAAAAGCCTGATGGCGAGACTGTACAGACCCAACTGGTGCGGCCGCACGCGACCGGTTCGGGCTATTACCAGCAGGCCTGGAACCTTCCCGTGAATGCGCCCACAGGTCGCTGGTTGCTGCAGGCAAAAACCGATCCGGGGGCTAAAAAGCCCGATGCTCAGTGGAGTTTTTCAGTGGAAGAGTTTTTGCCAGAGCGTATGAAGCTGGCGCTTGATGCTCCTGACAGGATATTGCTCAACAAGCAGCCCCTGACTGTCAAGGTTCAAGGCGATTACCTTTATGGATCTCCAGCCTCTGGCAACCGATTGCTCGGAAACGTGGTGACTGAACGCTTGCGCAGTCCTTTGGCGAAAGCCTGGCCGGGTTTTTACTTTGGCGATGTGGGTGATGACTCGGCACGCGAGCGTCAGGCCATGGAGGAACTGGCGCTGGACGAGCAGGGAAAGGCCTCGGTGGATGTGCCCTACTCAACCGGCAGTGTGGCTTCTCCCATGAAAATCAGGGCCAGCTTCAGCTTGCTGGAGTCTGGGGGCCGGCCTGTGGTGCGCTCTGTCGAGCGCATATGGTGGCCGGCGCCTGTTTTGGTGGGCTTGCGACCGCTGTTTGCGCAAGATGTGGTGCAGGAAGGCGGTTTGGCGGAATTCGAACTGGTCCGTGTGGATACGGCGGGCAAGCTGATTCCTGCTCAAGACATCCAGATGCGACTGATCCGTGAGGACCGCCGTTGGTATTGGCGCTACGATGAGGGTCGGGGTTGGCACAGTGGCTATGACCAGGAGGACGAGATCCTGGAAGCGCGGAGCGTGGCCATCAAGGCCCGCACCAAGATCAGCCTTCCTGTGCGCTACGGTCGCTATCGTCTGGAATTGAAAGACCCCGAGACGGGTCTGACTTCCAGGTATCGTTTCTATGCGGGCTGGGGGGCCCAGGGTGAAGAGGCCCTTGGCAACCGCCCTGATCGAGTGCAACTGAAGCTGGAGGGGGCGCCGTTCAAGCCGGGCGATCAAGCCAAGCTCACCATCATGCCTCCTCACGATGGCGAGGCCCTGGTGACGGTAGAGGGCGATCGTGTGTTGTACCAGCGCCGAGTCGCCGTGAAAACCTCCGGTACGCGCTTGCAAATTGCGGTTGATCCTGCGTGGCAGCGCCATGATCTTTACATCAGTGTGGTGGCTTTTCGGCCTGGCAGCGCGGGTGACAGGGTAACGCCAGCCCGGGCCGTGGGCTTGATGCATCTTCCCTTGCTGCGAGAAGATCGAAAGCTCAAGCTGGTATTGGCGGCGCCCGACAAAACGGTTCCAGAGCAGACGGTGCCGGTCAAGATCAAGCTGTCTGATGCGGCTGGCAAGCCCGTGGCAGGAGCTGATGACAAGGCTATTGTCACTGTTTCAGCCGTCGATGTGGGCATTTTGAACATCACCAATTACGCCACCCCAGACCCCATTGATTACTTTTTTGGCAAACACCGATTTGCTGCCGATTTACTCGATCTGTATGGCAAGTTGATCGAAAAAATGGAGGGGAATCAGGCCAAGCAGCGCTTCGGTGGCGATTCCAGCATGCGCGACACCCAAAGCATGCCGCGCAAGGTTCGACTGGTGGATCTGTTTTCTGGCCCTGTGCTGCTTGATGCCCATGGAGAAGCCACAGTGCCCTTGAGCTTGCCAGACTTCAATGGCACCCTGCGGCTGATGGCGGTGGCGAGCACGCCAGACAGTTATGCCCATGCGCAGGCCGAGATGACCGTGGCGGCCCCTTTGGTGGCTGAGCTGTCCATGCCCCGCTTTATTGCTCCTGGCGACACGGCCACGATGGCGCTGGATGTGACCAATCTTTCAGGCAGTGAACAGCAAGTGGCCGTGAATATCGAGGCGGCTGCGCCTTTGCGCATGACGGGCTCCAGTGCGCCCGTCAAGTTGGCAGATAAAGAGCGAACCGTCTTGCGTTTTCAGGCTCAGGCGACTGATGCGGAAGGTCTCGCGGCCATCAAGTTCACGGTCTCCGCAGGAAAAATCAAGCTGGTGCGCGAGGCGGCGCTTCAGGTTCAGCCTGCAACCCCACGGGTACGTGAAGTCAGGCGGCTTCGCCTTGAGCCCCAGGGCGGCACCAAGATCGATCCGACCCTGGCCGATGCCTTGTGGCCTGGCTCAGCCGTGGTGGGGTTGACAATCTCGAATAAGCCTCCGATTGATGTGAGCTCGGCGGTTCGTGGTTTATTGATGTATCCCTACGGCTGCCTTGAGCAAACAACCAGTAGCGCCTACCCGCTGGTTTTCATTGATGAAGCCGCAGCGCAAGCCTTCAAGATGACGCCTCTTTCCAGAGAAGAGCGTGCCTCACGGTTGGATGTGGCTTTTGGCCGCTTGGCGGGCATGCAGCAAAGTTCGGGGGGCTTTGGCCTGTGGGCAGCCCGCAGCCCTTACGAAGCCTGGCTGAGCGCTTATGTCACTGGCTTCCTGCAAGACGCTCGTGAGGCTGGGTTCGCCGTGCCCGAGAGCATGCACCAACGCGCCATGGCCTCATTGCTGGAACAGTTCCAAAAGGCACCCGGCCAGCAGATCAAGCTCCCGAAAGATGTCCACCGGGATGCACAGGGCCGAATTGCTGATGACCGTGACCTGAACACGCTGCAATTGGCGCACCAGCGACTGGCGGATGCCGCTCATGCAGGCTTCATTTTGGCCCGCGAGCAAAAAGCCCCGTTGGCGACCCTGCGGACTTTGCATGATCAGTATCGTGCCAATGCGCGCTCGCCCTTGGTTCTGGTGCACCTCAGCCTTGCGCTCAAACTGATGGGGGATGAGGCCCGGGCCAAGGTGGCTTTGGATGAGGCGATGCGGCTTGCCTATGGGCTGGGTGGCAGTGGTCAGGGCTATGGCGAGTGGTACGACGAGTGGTTGGGTGACTACGGATCAAGGGTTCGCGACTATGCCATGGCATATGGGCTTTTACACCGCTTCAAAATCAGCCATGCTCAGCGCGAGAATTTACTGCTCGAATTGAGCCACGACTTTGACAAGAAACGCTATTTCTCGACCCAAGAACGCTTGGCTTTGTTCCTTGCCGCACGGTCGGCCGGCGGCAGCGCGGAGTCGTCCTGGCAAGCTGAAGCAAAAATCGGTGGTAAGGCTGAAACGCTCACGGGCCAGGCTTCGCAGCAGCGCACCATCGATGTGGCCGACTTCAAACGCGGTCTGAGTTTGGTGAATCAAGGCAGTGAGGCCCTTTTCGTTGAAGTTGCCGTAGAAGGCTATCCAATCAAGCCTTTACCCCCGCGTGACGATCTCATCAAAATCGACCGCACTTGGTGGACACCTAAAGGCGAGGCCGTCACCGGTCGGCAGTTTAAAATCGGAGACATGCTCGTGGTGCGTTTACGTGTGAACTCCAAGCAGCCCATCAAGGACGGGCTCATCGTAGACCGTATCCCGGCCGGCATGGAAATCGAGAACCTCAACCTCAGCCAAGGGGTTCAGGCCAGCGAGTTCAATGTAGATGGCGTCAACGTGGGCCAGGCCATGGTGGATCAGCGCATCAAGCATGTGGAGTTCAGGGACGATCGATTTGTGGTGGCGGCTCAAATCAATCAAGGCAAGCTTGATGTTTTCTATGTGCTTCGTGTGGTCACACCGGGCAAGTTCGTGGTGCCAGCCTCATTTGCTGAAGACATGTACCGTCCGGAAATTCAGGGCGTGGGCAAAACGGAAGCTGATGTCACGGTGATCAATCCTGAGTAGGGGCTCGCCACCGGGTGCTGCAGGCTGGAGCTGTTGTTTCATGAAGCGAAGCGTCGCGGGGAGTCTCCTTTGGGGGGGGCTCCAGTCTCTCTGGGCTCGTCGTGCCGCGCGCTGGTCGGTTGCGGGCTTGGGGGTGCTGATCGCATTGGCTTGGGCTCTCGACTGTGCCTTTCCGCTTCCCCCTCAGGCTTTTTCGGGCAGTACAAGCGCGGGCATTTTTGTGGTTTTGGCCGAAGATGGCACCTCTTTGCGCAGTTGGCCGAGCCCTGACGGGGCGCTTCGCCAGCCCACTACACTCGATGCGGTATCTCCGCTTTATCTGGAGGCACTTCAGTCCTACGAGGACCGTTGGTTTCACTGGCATGTCGGTGTCAACCCCTTGGCCCTGCTGCGCGCAGGCTGGCAGTGGGCGACCCAGGGGCATATCGTCTCGGGGGGCTCGACCCTCACAATGCAGGTGGCGCGTATTTTGCAGCCGGCATCAAATTCTCGAAGCCTAAACGGCAAGCTAAAACAAATCGCGCGTGCGCTTCAACTGGAATGGCATTTGAGCAAGGATGACATTCTCACACTTTACATTCATCATGCCCCCATGGGCGGCCCAGTGGAGGGCGTTGAAATGGCCAGCCGCAGCTACTTGGGAAAATCAGCCAGAGACCTCAGTCATGCAGAGGCTGCTTTGCTGGTGGCTTTACCGCAAATGCCCTCACGCTTACGCCCAGACCGGGCCAGCGATCGGGCACAGGCCGCTCGCGACAAGGTGCTGAAACGAATGCAGACGCTGGGGGTGTGGTCTCCAGATACGGTAGAGCAGGCGCTGATGGAGCGCGTATTTGCGCCCCCGATGCGCGCGCGCTGGCTGGCCCCCTTGGCGGCTGAACGCTTGCGCGCCGAGCAGATGCGATCCGGCCCCAAGGGGGTGAGCTCGATTCGTTCCAGCCTTGAGCCTGCGGTGCAAATTCGCCTGGAGCAGATTTTGTTAGATCGATTGCCCAGTCTGCCTGAGCCAGTTTCTATGGCTGCTTTGGTGGTGGAAAATGCCAATTTGGCTGTGCGTGGTTATGCCGGTTCAGCAGATTTTCAAGATGCGTCGCGGTCGGCTCATGTCGATATGGTGCGAGCCGTTCGCTCGCCAGGCTCGACGCTCAAACCGTTTTTATATGCCATGGCGCTCGACGAAGCTTGGGTGCACTCTGAGAGTCTGCTGATTGACGCACCCCAAAACTTTGGCGGCTATGCCCCTGGAAATTTTCAGGCGGCATTTTCGGGGCCGGTGAGTGTGAGCGAGGCTTTACAGCGTTCTCTGAATGTTCCTGCCGTAGATCTGCTCGAGCGCTTGGGGCCTGAGCGATTCACGGCACTTTTGCGTAACGCTGGCTTGAAGCTGCGCATGCAGCGAGGCGCTTCACCCAACCTGAGTTTAATTTTGGGAGGGGCTGGCACCACCTTGGAGGAATTGGTGGGTGCTTATACCGCTTTGGCTCGGGAGGGGGTGGCGGGTCGGCCGCGCTTAAGCCCTGATCAGCCCTTGATCGAAACTCGCCTGATGAGCCCAGGGGCGGCGTTTATTGTGCGTGAAATTTTGGAAAACGGGGGCCAACCTGACGCGCCGTTTCGAGAATCCAGCCGCCGAGTGGCCTGGAAAACCGGCACCAGCTTTGGTTTTCGAGATGCCTGGGCCATCGGCGTCACCGACCGTTACACTGTCGGTGTCTGGGTGGGCCGACCGGATGGTACGCCCAACCCAGGGTATTTCGGCGCCAATACTGCCGCGCCTTTGGTAAAAGATCTTTTGGCAGGGCTGGGGCACAGCACGATGAAGCCTCGTACCATTCCTTCGTCCGTCCAGGCGATGGACATCTGTTGGCCCTTGGGGGGGGCAGCTGAGCAGACCGAACCCAAGCATTGCCGAATCCGTCGCTCCGCCTGGGTTCTGGATGCAACTGCCCCGCCGACCTTGTCTGACCGTGTGCGCAGTGGTGGTTTGCTCGACACGGCATGGGTCAGTTCCGGGGCAACTTCTCACCGATGGCGTCCCGGCTGTCAGCCCAAAGAAGGCGCACGGCTCGAAAGCTATGCCCGATGGCCGACATTGCTTGAACCTTGGATTGATGCGCAATGGCGCAGCGACCTTGAACGCCTGCCTTTCGCAGGGCCCTGTATAGCGCTGGCGGCTGAAGGGGCGTTGCGCATTAGTGGCATTGATCGCGATAGTGTGTTGCGTCCGGCACCCGGCCATCTCAGCTTGAGTCTGGAGGTGCGCGCGGTGGGCAGTCGTGAAGCCGTCACTTGGTTGCTGGATGGTGCTGTTGTAGGGCGCACCACGCATGACGCCCCCCGATTGCGACTGGTTTTATCCCAGCCGGGGCCGCACGCCCTCACAGCCCTCGACGATGCGGGCCGTTTTGAGCGGGTTACCTTTAGTCTCAAACCCTCATGACTTCCTTCCGCCCGAACGCCTATTGCGATCAATCAGCCCTCAATAAAAAGTAGGCCTACAATTTTTTATTTTTGTATCGAAGGGCAGCCATTAAAGTGGCCGGGCAGAGCTAGACTTTCAACTATGAGTTCACGCTGGAAACCCCATGTCACTGTCGCTGCGATCATCGCGCGCACCCTCCCTGCTTGTTCAATCACAGACGTTCGAACTCAATTTTTATTGGTTGAAGAGTCAACGCTGGATGGCTTGAGGCTCAATAACCCTGCGGGCCATCTGGAGTGTGGCGAATCTTTACAAGAGGCTGTCATGCGTGAAGTGCTCGAGGAAACCCGACGCTCTTTTGTACCTGAATTTATGGTGGGTGTTTATATGTCTCGTGTCATTCACCCTGCCCGTCAGGAAGATATCACCTACCTTCGTTTTGCATTTGGCGGCACGGTCGGAGATGAGTCTTCTGCTTTGTTGCTGGATCCAGGCATCGTGCGCAATGTCTGGATGACTTTTCAAGAGCTTGAGGCCAGTAAGGATCGTCATCGCAGCCCATCGGTACTGCAAGGTGTCCGAGATTTCATCGCGGGGCAAAGGCTGCCTTTGTCGGCTATTTATGTTGATCCTGCGCTTGGTCATCCTGAGCCGAGGCTGGCATGACAAGCAAATTACAGCGTGTTGTGGTGGGGCTGAGCGGTGGCGTTGATTCTGCGGTCAGTGCCTACCTGCTTAAAAAGGCGGGGCACGAGGTGGTCGGTATTTTCATGAAAAATTGGGAAGATGACGACGATTCTGAATACTGTTCCTCCAATATCGATTTTGTCGATGCGGCCGCCGTGGCTGATGTTCTTGGCATTGAAATTGAGCATGTGAATTTCGCTGCCGACTATCAAGATCGGGTATTCGCAGAATTTTTACGCGAGTACCAGGCGGGTCGAACACCCAACCCTGATGTTCTTTGCAATGCCGAAATCAAATTCAAAGCTTTTTTGGACCATGCCATACGACTCGGGGCAGGGCAGATTGCGACAGGGCACTACGCTCGTGTTCGGGAGCACCATGGCCAATTTCAGTTACTCAAGGGCCTTGACCCCCTGAAAGATCAGAGCTATTTCCTGCATCGGTTAACACAATTTCAGCTGTCTAAAACCTGTTTTCCCGTGGGTGATCTGACCAAGACGGAGGTTCGGCGCCTGGCAGAAGACATCAAGCTACCGAATGCCAAAAAGAAAGACAGCACAGGCATTTGTTTTATTGGTGAACGGCCATTTCGTGCGTTTCTCAATCGCTATCTTGTCAATAAGCCAGGCCCTATGCTGGACGATCGTGGGCGGCTCATTGGTGAGCATGTGGGGCTCAGCTTCTATACACTTGGGCAGCGAAAAGGCCTCGGGGTTGGCGGTGTGAAGGATGACCCTGGCCACAAAGGAGGTGGCAAGCACGCGCCCTGGTTTGTCGCGCACAAGGACATGCTTGCGAATGTGCTTTATGTGGTTCAGGGGCACGAGCACCCTTGGTTGCAGTCTGAAGCCTTAAAGGCCATTGATGCCCATTGGGTGGCGGGTCATGGGCCCACAGCAATGCGTTTGTGGGCCAAGACCCGCTATCGTCAATCCGAGGCCCCTTGCAATTTGGCTTGGGGTGGGCTTGAATCAGGTCAAGAGTTTACTCTTTACTTTGATCAGCCTCAGTGGGCGGTCACGCCAGGCCAGTATGCCGTGCTGTATGACGGAGAGGTGTGTTTGGGTGGTGGGGTCATTGAGCATCGTGTCCCTGACCCCTGCCAGGCCGCCCTGCAGGGCATCAAGGGTCGCCATTGAATTTCCAAAAGCTCATCAATGTCACCAAGCCGTTTTCTCAGCGGTCATTTTTTGAACAAGCCGGCTGATTAGGGCCTGTTAACAGGCCCTAAAGCGCAGGTTCACATTCCGTATTTTAAAACGGAATGTCGTCATCCATATCATCAAAGCCGGTGGATGATTTGGCCACAGGCTTGCTTGCTGGGGGGCGCGATGCCGGCGCATGACGCACCGCAGGCTCACCCCGATCTTCTCGGCTGTAGTTACCGTCTTCGGGGGCGGTGCCACCATTTTCGCGGCTACCTAACAATTGCATGTTGTCAGCAATGACTTCAGTGGTGTAGACGTCCTGGCCTTCTTTGTTCTGCCATTTGCGGGTTTTGAGGCGCCCTTCGACATATACAGGACGTCCTTTTTTAAGGTATTCGCCAGCAATTTCGGCCAAGCGGTCATAGAAGACCACACGGTGCCACTCGGTTTCTTCCGCTTTTTCACCAGTATTTTTGTCTTTCCAGTTGCGCGATGTGGCAATGGTGATATTGCAAATGGCATTGCCATTCGGGGTGTAGCGCACTTCGGGGTCACGTCCGAGGTTGCCGATGAGGATTACTTTATTGATTGAGGCCATAGGTGGCTCCTGCAGAAAGAGTGTGGGCTGTGGACCCTGATGCTCAAAATGAGGGAAAAAAGCGAAGCTTAACAGGGCACGAAAACACCCCACAGCAGATCATCGTCGAGATAGGCAGGTTTTCCATTGTAGAAACAAAAATGCCAGTTCGTATTGTCGGTGGAGCAGGTGCCGTTGCCTTGCAGCGCTTACCATTCAGGATTTACATCATCGCTGTATGGCTTTGAAAAAATTTCATTCCGCGCAAGACATTCTTCGTCATGTCTTTGGTTACAGTGCTTTTCGTGGCCAACAAGAGCGCATTGTCTCGCATGTGGTTGAAGGGGGAGACGCTCTGGTCCTGATGCCCACAGGGGGGGGTAAAAGCCTGTGCTACCAAGTTCCTGCCATGGTCAGGCACCAACGAGGCTTGGGCGTGACCGTGGTGGTCAGCCCCCTGATTGCATTGATGCATGACCAGGTTGGCGCCCTGGAAGAAGCGGGTGTTCATGCTGCGTTTTTAAATTCGACTTTGAGCCTCGAAGAAACCCAGCGTATTGAGCGTGAACTGATGAGTGGCCGACTCGTGCTGCTCTATGCTGCCCCCGAGCGCATCACCACGCCGCGCTTTCTGGCTCAGATGGATTCCCTGGCTGAGCGGGGTCTGCTGGCGTTGTTTGCCATTGATGAAGCCCACTGCGTGAGCCAATGGGGCCATGATTTCCGGGAAGAGTATTTGGCCCTGAATGTGCTTCATGAGCGCTACTCCGGCGTTCCTCGTGTGGCACTGACAGCCACGGCAGACGACTTGACCCGGGCCGACATCATTGAGCGGCTTCAGCTCCAGGAGGCTGAAGTTTTTATCAGCAGCTTTGACCGGCCCAATATCCGCTATAGCATCATCGAGAAAAAAGATGTCCGTCAGCAGTTATTGCGCTTTCTTCAAGAAGAACACGAGGGTGATGCCGGGGTGGTTTATTGTCAGTCCCGGAAAAAAGTGGAAGAAACGGCAGAGTGGTTGACGCACGAGGGCATCCAAGCCTTGCCCTACCATGCCGGCCTGGACGGCCATGTTCGAAAAATTCACCAAGACCGTTTTTTGCGCGAGGAGGGCCTGGTGATGGTGGCCACCATTGCCTTTGGCATGGGAATTGACAAGCCGGATGTGCGTTTTGTAGCCCACCTGGATTTGCCCAAAAATATTGAGGCCTACTACCAGGAAACAGGTCGTGCAGGTCGAGACGGCCAGCCTGCCAATGCCTGGATGGTGTATGGCCTTGCCGATGTTGTGAACCAGCGTCGAATGATCGAAGAAAGCCCTGCAAATCATCAATTCAAGCGATCACAGATCCGCAAGCTTGATGCCTTATTGGCCCTGGCTGAGTCTCATGATTGTCGGCGTGTTCGGCTCCTGAGTTACTTTGGCGAGCCTGGCCAGGCTTGCGGTAATTGCGATAATTGCCTGAACCCGCCCCAAACTTGGGATGCAACAGAGGCTGCTCGTAAGGCGCTGAGCGGAATTTACCGTTTTCACCAACGAGGTGGGCAGCGTTTTGGTGCAGGCCATTTGATTGATGTGCTGCGGGGAAAGCTCACCGACAAAGTGCGTGAATATCAACACGAAAATTTAAGCACTTTCGGGATCGGTTCTGACCTCAACGAAATGCAGTGGCGCAGCGTGTTGCGCCAATTGATAGCTCTCGGTCATGTGCGTACTGAGGGCGAATATCACACCTTAGAGCTCTCTTCCAGTGCGCGACAGGTGCTGCGCGGGGAGGTGCAACTGCTATTGCGTCAAACGCCCCAAAACCAAACCCAACGCAGGAGGGCTCGATCACCGACACAAAAAACCAAGCTGGCCCCGGTTGCACTTGAGCCGCAAGCCATGGTTCGTTTTTTGGCACTTAAAGCGTGGCGGGCCGAAGTGGCCCATGAACACAATTTGCCCGCCTATATCGTGTTTCACGATGCAACACTGGCCGAGATGGCCCGCTGCCAACCTGACAATCTGGATGATCTCGGTCAGATTAGCGGAGTGGGGGCCAAGAAGTTGGAGGCTTATGGGGCCGAGATTTTGAGGGTGTTATTGATGCGGCATGTTGAATCTTGAAAAAAAACTTTTACCCTCACTTTGTCATCAAGCTTTCCAGCGATGTTTCAGCCGGCAAAGTGGCCAAGTCATATTTCAAGGGTTCGTCTTGCCCAGCCGGCCACTGAATTGCGTGCCAACGGGAGCATCAACCCCATGCAATAACCGTTGAGCCCAGCGTATCGATCTGAGTGCCCCAAACCGTCTGCCAAGTGTCTAAGATAGGCATCAAACCGCTCAATCACATCCATGCGTCATCACCCAAAAATGTTGATGACTGATAATGCCGTATTTTTGATGACACAGTAAAACTAGGGCGTGTCATCAAATGGTGATTGCATTTGAACAATTGCATAAGATTCGATTGGAATTCGGTCTTGGCTGTAATAGGCCGAACAAAGCTCGAAATTTTGGGGCAGAGCGGTCCAGGGCAAGACATCGCTGCCCCACCCTTGCATTGGGGCCAAGCCACCGCACATCATGGCTCGAACAAGGGCACCCATGAGTGGGACCTTTAACTTGTAACCATAAACTACCTTGATTTTAAGCAAATTGGCGTCCTGAATGTTAACCCCGGACTTCGGGCCTACAGCGTTAGAGCGCCATTGAAGGTTGTCATTCGGTATTTGCTGTTTGCCATCAATCTTGACGCCGAAATCCGACAACGTGTCTGCATTCGGACTGAGTCGTTTCACCAGTAGCGCCTGGGGCCACACGGAGGTATCCAGCTTCGCCATGATGTAGGCCTGAGCAATGCGCAATCCGGCGTGCGTTTGGGTGCCATCTTGGTAAAAAGGCACCAGCTCTTTGACCATAGCGGCTCGAATTTCTGATTCTCGACCGCCCTTTGTGGCGCCGTGGCGCGCAGCTATAAAGGTGGCGTGATTCAGCGCCAGCTTGGCCATATAGACAAAGCCTAACTGAATCACGATCAACAACATCAGCAAAGCGATAGGAAACACCACGACGAATTCAATGGTAGACACCCCATAGGATTTGCTTATTTGCATCACTCTTCCTTCCATCCAGATCTTTGGTGGGCAGAATTTTGATGACGCGACAAAAATATCTTTATTGCAATATTGCTGCAATTCGCGTTATTTTTCGAAGTAGGACATTTTTGCAAATCACTAAACTTTGAGGCAGCAAGTCCAACTTCACCTCTTCAGTGACCACAGAGGCTCGCCATTTTTCATCTCAAAGTTATTGCACAAGGAGTATCACTATGAACATTGCGCAAATGCGTCGATTTGGCTGTCGCGGCCAAGGCATGACCGAGTACATCATCATCGTGGCCCTGATTGCCATTGCCGCCATTGCCACGACCTCTTTTTTTGGCAGCACAGTACGTAACCAAGTGGCTGCCATGGCTGCCAGCCTTGCTGGCAACCAAACATCAGCCAGCAAAGCCACAGATCAAGCCACCAAAGCGGGTAAATCATCCACTACAGAAGCCAACAACGCCAAGGGGCTGAACAATTTCACAGACAACATTGCTGCTACCCGATAAATCTTTGCAGAAAGCCTCTTGGATGCATGGGCGCGGCTTGCCTTTGAATCGGTAGCCTTTGCCTGAAAGCTTCTTGGCCTTATTCAGTCTGAATGAGTATTTCTTTCCAGTTTTTCAGGATCATTCATGTTCTGTCTTTGTTCTCGATTGTCCCCCAAATACCTATATCGCAGCCAAGGGCAGGTCCTGGTCTGGTTTTTGGCGACTGTTGCAGCCAGCGCCGCAGTTCTTTATGGTGTTTACAACGTGGGGCAGCTCACTGTCAGCAAACAAAAAGTCGTCAATGCTGTAGATGCGGCTGCTTTGGCAGGGTCTGTGCAACAGGCCAGGCTCTTGAACCTGATGGCTTATGGCAACCGCTCCATGCTGGTTTCTGATGCCTTGGTGGCGCAGATGGTGAGCTTGGATTCTTGGTTGAGATATGTGCAAACAAGCACTCGCAATCTGGGGATCGTGACCAAACTTCTACCCGGGGTTGGGCAAATTTTATCCCAGGTGTTGACTTCAGCTGCGCGAATGATTGATCGTGTGGAAGATGCTTACGGGGGAAGATTTTTACCTAGTGCGATTTTAAGCCTGGATACCAGAAAACAAGCTATTGAGTTTGCCAATAGCGCCCTCATCGCAACCGGAGCCATCATGGCTCAGAAGGTTTCCAGGCAGGTGGTTTTGGCGAATAAAACCGATTTCGGTGGTCGATCAGATCAATCGCCACAATGGGGTCTGGAGCAAGGTGTTTTTGATGCAAGAAACATGCTTCAGTGGTCCCGGTTTTCTCGAAAATATTCGGGTGCAAAGCGCACTGATGCATCCTATGTGGTGCGAGAGTCCCGCGATGATTTTTCCCGCGAAAGCGGACGTCACGGTAACTCGTTGACCAATTTCTCTTTATTGGGCGTGAATCTTGAAAAGCGTGGTGGTACGCGCTTGATCGGCTTTGATCGCTGGGAGGCCCAAGACACGCTCGAACTCAAAACCAAACACTTGTTTCGTACTAAAGTGATTCCAGTGGGTTGGGGGCGTGCCGATGCCGGTCGCGGAGGGCATTTGTATTGGGGTTCATCGGTGGCAAGAAAGTTGGCCTTTGAAAGCATGAGGGTGTTGCCTTGGTCGGGTGTTTCTGAGGTCACTGATTTGACAGAGAGCGCCAGGCGCAACCCCACCCTTGAATTTGTGATCGCTGCCTTTAGGCCTAAAGGTGCCACGGCGACCACGGGGTCTATAAGTATTGCTGCGGGTGAGGGCTCGTCTATTCTTGGATCTGCCCAAATGGATGAAAAATTGTTGTCTGATCGAGTGACAGCAATAGGTGCAGCTCAAGTTTATTTCGAGCGTCCTCAGCAAGGCATCGGTGACTGGACTGCCCAAGCTTGGGGCGGGGGATCCAGCCTTTTGCGTCAAGATCCCTACAAGGAATACCCTTCTTTGTACAACCCATTCTGGCAGGCCAGGTTGGCACCTGTTAAAGAAATTGACCGTGCCATTTTGTTAGGAGCTTTGAATTTTTCCGAACCCTGAGCATGAAATTGAGGCTGAGTCAATATTCACCTTGATGGCAATTTTCTGAAAGTAAAAATAGGCCGTTCCATGAACTTCTATGCTTCCGAGTCATTATTGGGTCTCATGCATCAACCCTGCACTTATCAAGCTTGTCAACGTGGCCAGGCATTGACGGAATTTGTGCTGATCATGCTGGTGATGTTGCCGCTATTTCTGGGTGTTTATTACCTTGGAAAATATGCCGATATTTATCAGTCTGCCGTTCAGGCCAGTCGATATGCGGCTTTTCAGCGAGCTATGCAACCTGATGAAGCCCGACTGCCTGCCTCTGAAATTGAAGACAAATTGCGGGCACGGTTTTTCTTGCGCAACGAGGCTTTCACTCAGGATGGGCGATTGTCTGCATCTGACAGCGTAAAGTCTTTGTCATTTGATAAAAGATCAGTTTCATTTTGGCATGATCTCTCAGGAAATCCTCTCTTGAAAGATCCTCAACAGATTCGATTGGCTTTTCAATCTGAACCCATCGACTCCTTGGCAACACCCATGATCTTGGCTGCTGACTGGCTCTATGGCCAGAAAAACAGGCCCATCCAGCGTGCCAACCTCGAAGTTTCTTTATTCGATCATCTGAATTCTGGTGTGGTGATAAAGATCGGTGCAAGCACAGCAACCCTCGGTGACGCATGGAATGCCGCGGGCTCTGAGGGGGTTCGAGAAGCCATGACTCCGGCCAAGACAGGACATCCCATCGGTAGGCTGTTCGGTGGATTCACTAATGCTTTGCAGGCAGTGTCCTCGGTGATTGGTGTTTTTGAAAATCACCACCCCACTTTTCCTTGTCTCAGCGTTGAAACCGTTCCAATCGACCGTACTTCGGGCGGTGAGCAGGTGCAATATGGAGGCTGCCGATGAACTTCAGCCAATGCCAGCGCGGCCTCAGCATTCTTCTGTTTAGTGTGTATGGCTGGGCTCGTGCAGCATCTCTGACACCCTGGCCCGAAATGCCCCCAGTGGATAAAGCCCGATTGGAATGGGTGGCCAAAGATGTCTGGATCAACGGGGTGCCAACCCGTGTTCAGCAGTTTGAGGCCCCTCATCGGCCTGAAGAAGTGCTGTCTTTTTATCGGTCTTTATGGCGCAATTTTGAAGCTGGCCCACCACGCGAGAACACACATGCCGAGTGGCAAATGATCTCAGTGCTTCATGGGCCTTTTCAAATGGTGGTTCAAGTCAAGCCTGATGGACGAGGCGGTAGCCAGGGCCTGTTGAGTTGCGTTAATTTAATCGAATTGAAGCCCAATTACATGCCCTCTGGGTGGCCCCGGCATTTGCCAATCAAACTGCTTCAGGTCATGGAATCGGTGGATGGGCCCAAACGGGCCTATTACATGAGCGCCATCAGTGAGCGAAATTGGAGCCACACCCGTGAAACCCTCAGAGAGGCATGGCGCCAATCAGGCTGGCGCCTTCAAGCTGAAGTTGAGGATGGTGCGGCTTACTTGGCCACCTATGAGCGGGGGGAAAAGACCCTTGAGGTGTCGCTCAAGCAAAAAGGGCCTCGTGATCCTGTGATTGTATTGCTCAACCTGACGGAATTCTTTCAATCATGAAGTTTGGTTCGTTGTTTAAGGGGCAGTCTCTGGTCGAGTATGTCATTTTGTTGGCTGCAGTGACCGCGCTCATCACGGTGCCCTTGAATGTCCCGGGAGCCCATGGTCGAACAGCTGCCGTTTATCTGGTTGACAGCATCAGAGCCTTTTTTGAAAGCTTGACCTTTTTTTTGTCTTTACCCTGATCCCCAGGGTTGCTGAGCTTTGCCAAAAGCGCACCTCATAAAAACAGATCGAGATCAATACAAAACGCCCTTGACCTTGCCATAGGGGCTTGCCGGCCTGTTTTTTCAGAGCATTTAGCAACCGATATGCACAAGGTTTATTTCCAGAGTAAAGGAAATTGGAATGAAGTTCAAAGTGACTCAAAACGGAGGTCTTCTTTTGGCCGCTGTATTGCTCGGCTTGTTGGCGGCCTGGCTGATGAACCGGGCTGTGCAGCAGCGTATGGATCAACTGGATGAAATCGCTCGCAGGGGCCAAGAGATGGTCGATGTGGTGGTGGCCAATCGCGATTTGGACAAGGGAGATATTCTTGCTTCTGGGGTGTTGGCAGTGCGCCAGATTCCTCGTCAATATGCGCATACGGCGGCGGTATCTCCAGCGAATTTTGCTCAGATTGAAAATGCACGACTACAGGTTCCGATTCGCAGAGGTGAGGCCTTGCTGCCTGCACATTTGGATGGCCTGGGCAGCCGAGTGTTTTCAAATCATCTGCAAAAAGGCATGCGTGCATTGACCCTCGAAGTGGATGAAGTCAGCTCGACAGCGGGCATGCTTCGCCCCGGTGATCATATTGACTTGATTTACTCCGTCAAACAATCGGGCTCAGTTTCTGAACCTGATGAGCGGATTTTGTTTCCCTTGCTGTCGAACGTGACTGTTCTTGCGACAGGCCAGGAAATAACAAAACAAGATGCCCGAGGAGGAGAGAGGAGGTATGCCAACGTGACTTTAGAAGTCACCCCCGAGGACGCCAATCGGATTCTCTTGGCCAAAGCCACCGGTGATTTGACCGCGGTTTTACGCAGCCCCGATGACAACAATCAAAACCAGACCTCCATGCTGACACCGGATGCCTTGATTCCTGGCTATATAAAAAAGCAAGCCAAAACGGAAGCCCCGACATACTCAAGGCCAAGCCAGGGTATTGAGTTTCTCATTGGTGGATCGGCGGGGGGTGGAGAGAGGGGGGGTATGCCCAGGGCTTGAACAGTTGGCGTTAAGGAACCTTTGCAAAACCCATCATGGATGAGCACGCCTTTCCTCAATGGGGGATGCCAGGCAGATTTTGCAGCCTTTAGGCGGGTGCTGCAGGTAAAAAACCAACTCCGCAGACCTCATCCGGGAAAGGATGCGATTGCCGCGAGGGGTTTTGCAGAGGTTCCTTGACTCTCAATGCGTTATCGCTGCATGAATAAGTAGGATCTGCTTGCACCACGATTCACAGCTGTGCCCTGAACCCAGAGATCAAGTGCGACCATCAAAAAGTTTGCACAAATCTCATGGGGCAGCGCTTGAAATGATCATGGTTGCTTGACTGCTTATTTTCGAGAGATATCCATGAGTCATCAATTGCTTGAAAGACTGTCATTGAATTGAATCGATCAAATTGGAGTGTTGTTTTGTGAAGTGCTTTTTTGATGTATTTGAAATCGTTGTGTTGCCAAAATGGTTGTGGTCAGGCCTATGGTGTTTGGGGCTCATCTTGGCGCTGGCAAATCGGCAGGCTCAGGCGCAAAGTATTTCAGAAACACCCGTCAAAAGGAATCAGGCCTTGGAGCGTTCTGTTTCTGGGCAGCAAGCTGCAAAGTCAATAACTCTCTTTGTGGGGCAGGTCAAGGTGATTGATCGTGCCAGCAGCAATGTAATTCGGGTTGCCGTGGGCAACGGTAGCTTGCTTAAAGCCAATGTGATAGATAACCGCCAGATTGTATTACTGGGTGAGGGGGCGGGAGAAACCACGGTTTATCTTTGGATGAGAGATGGCAGCGAATCTTCATTTAAGGTCGTCATTCACCCCCAGGATCTCGAACGAGTGCGGCGTGATATTCAATCGCTGTTCGAGGATCTTCCTGAAATCACGATCCGGGTCGTTGGTCAAAAATTGTGGCTTGAAGGAGCTTACCGCGATGGCTCTGCGGCTTCAAGGGTGCAGCGTGTGCTGGCCATGTACCCGGGAGTGTTGAATTTGATCCAGGATGATCTCCCGAATGTGCGCCCAGTGCGTCTAGACCCCATGATTCATCTTGATTTGCGTGTGGTCGAGGTGCGTAAGCGGGCATTGGATCAACTCGGAATCAACTGGGCGAGCTCCGCTGATGGCCCCACTTTTGCCACCTCTGTGGCGGCACATACTCAAGGGCATTGGGAAGGGTTGACCAAGCAGGGTTTTCCTGTCGTCAACAGTGGGCAGCGTTCAGCCAGTTTTCTGGGTCTGGCCAGCCAGATCACCTCGGTATTGCAATTTCTTGAACAAAATGGCGACAGCTGGACGCTCGCTGAACCTCGCTTGAGTTGCAAAAGTGGCGGGAAGTCAAAATTTGTCGCGGGCGGTGAAATACCGATTCCTGTGGCCACAGGAATCGGTCAAACCAGTGTGGTTTATAAGCAGTATGGTGTTGTCATTGAATTTAATCCGGTCTCTGATGCCCAAGGGAATATCGAATCAGGCATTGAGGTGGAGGTCAGCGAGCCTGATCCACGCAATTCCAACCAGGGTTTCGTGGCCTTCACCACCCACCGAACCACCACCCAGGTGGCGCTGAAACACAACACACCGCTGGTGATTTCTGGTTTATTGCGACAACAGCGGGTCAAATCTACAGATGGTGTTCCGGGGCTAAGCAAATTGCCTGTCCTTGGGGGTATTTTTCGTGCCCAGCAGGATCGCAACGAGGAAACCGAATTACTGGTGGTGGTCACGCCGCGATTGGTCACCGCTGACTCAGCTCTGAATACAACGAGCCTTCAGCGATCCCGACTTCTGCTCGATGAAAACAGGCCCCAACTGCAAAAGCGCTTGGAGAAATGATGATGTTTAGCATTGAAATCGTCTTTCCTGATGGTCGTAAACAACGGGCGCGGTCCCGCGACACCTCCTTGATGATTGGTAAAGGGGTTGGCTGCAAGATCAACATCAATGACATCAATATCAAAGATCATCACGCAGAGCTGTTCATCAGGAACCATCAGGTTTTTGTGCGAACGCTGGATTTGAAAGCGGGCATGACATTGAATGGCGAGCGCAAAAATCTGGCTGGCCCCTTGTCTGATCAGGATGTCCTTCGCTTAGGCAATCATGAACTCAAGGTACGCTGGAATGATGCTCTCAGCCTAACCCCTTTTCCTGTGCCTGATTCAAAGCCCTTGGAACAGATTGCTATCCTTCAAAAGCCAAATTTTGGTCTTTCAGGGAGTGAAGAAAAAGTCTTGGGCCCGATGAGTTCTGCCCCGGCCTCAACCGCCTCGTTGGTGCCGAGCCTGTCTCAGGGTGAGCATCCTATGAATCATGAGGTGTTTCACTTGCGCAAAATTCTCCAGAATCAATTGGTTGATGCCTTTGGCATCCGTCGAGTTGATGTTCATCACATGGAGGATCACGAACTGCGGAAGTTGACCGAAAAAATTATTCTTGACCTGATTGATCGATTACCTGATCTCCCTTCGCATGTTGATCGCGAAGGTTTGATGATGAATGTCCGTGATGAAGCCATTGGGTTGGGCTTGCTTGAGCCTTTGTTGTCAGACCCTTCCATCACGGAAATCATGGTGAATGCTTCGGATGAAATTTTTGTCGAGAGATCTGGCCGATTGCAGCGATTGCCCATGGCATTTACCAGTGACCAGACCGTCTTGGGCATTATTGAGCGCATCGTCGCACCCATAGGGCGGCGCATCGATGAGAGCTCCCCCATGGTAGATGCTCGCCTGAAAGACGGCTCGCGGGTGAATGCGGTGATTCCTCCGCTGGCTTTAAAAGGGCCCTCTTTGACCATCCGAAAATTCTCCAAAAGAAAGCTGGGCGCCGATGACCTTCTGAAGTTTGGTTCAGCCAGCCCAAGGATGATTGAGTTTTTGAGGGTTTGTGTTGAGCAGCACAAAAATATCATTATTTCAGGGGGCACGGGGTCTGGAAAAACCACCCTGCTGAATATCTTGAGCAATTTCATTCCTGAGCATGATCGAATCGTGACAATCGAAGATGCTGCTGAATTACAGCTGCATCACTCTAATCTGGTATCAATGGAATCACGCCCAGCCAACCTGGAGGGCAAGGGCCAGATCACCATTCGAGAGCTGGTCAAAAATGCTCTGCGGATGCGACCAGACCGGATTGTGGTTGGTGAATGCCGAGGCGGTGAAGCTTTGGATATGTTGCAAGCCATGAACACGGGCCATGACGGCTCACTGACTACGGCGCACGCCAACACCCCTCGCGACATGCTTTCGCGTCTCGAGGTTATGGTGCTGATGGCTGGCATGGATTTGCCCATTCAAGCCATTCGTGAACAAGTGTCTTCTGCGGTGAACGTTATTGTTCAGCAATCCAGACTTTCCTGTGGTTCACGAAAAATCACCAGCATCGTCGAAGTGACCGGCATTGAAAGCGGAAGGATTCAATTGCAAGAAATTTTTGCCTATGTGCAAGAAGGTTTTGATGCCCAAGGAAAAACCATTGGCCAATTTACAGGGAGGGGGTGCGTGCCAGAGTTTTACGAAAAACTGGCAGCTCGTGGGGTGCCACTCAATATGGGGATTTTTCAGCCTGCGTCAACGCAAACCGAGGACCTCAGAAAGGTACGGGCATGATGCAGCATCTTGCTCAAGGCCTTGTGGTCGTGGCTGTTTTTTTGGGCTTGCTGGCCATTCGATCAGTCTATATCGAATTTTGCATGCAGTTCACTGAAAATACACGAGTGTCAATGGAAGACCTGTTCGTTTTCATTGACCCGGCGATTATTCTCAAACTGAACCTGGTGTTGTTGTGTCTTCTGCCTTCATTTACCTGGATAATCACTGGCGCATGGCCGCTTTTTCTCATTGTGGCCATAGGGACAGCGATACTGCCAAGGGCCTGTATTTATGGGCTCAAAAAAAGGCGCATCGCACGATTCATTGCCCAAATGCCTGATGCCCTCACAATGATGTCGGCTTCCTTGAAAGCCGGCGCCAGTGTTCAGATTGCGATGTCCATGGTGGTTAATGAATCACCAGCTCCGATTTCTCAGGAGTTTGCCTTGGTGCTACGTTCCCAACGCTTGGGCATGACTCTTGAAGACGCCCTTGATGCCATGGGGCGGCGGATGGCCATTGAGGAGGTTGATCTGTTTGTTTCCGCGGTGACGATTGCCAAGGAAGTGGGGGGACATTTATCAGAAATTTTGGAGCGGCTTTCCTTGACCCTGAGAACTAAAGCGGCGATGGAGGGCAAGATCCGCGCCTTGACTGCCCAAGGGAAAATGCAAGGCTGGGTGGTGGGGTTCTTGCCTTTGGCGCTGGGCATGGTGCTTTATACGATAGACCCTGAATCCATGTCGATGATGTTTAAAGCATGGTATGGGTGGATGGTCATTGCGGTCGTGACCACTTTATTGGGCTTGGGGGCTTTTTTTATCCGCAAAATTGTGACCATTGACATATGAATACAGCGTTGGCTTTTGGCTTGGGCGGTATTTCAGTAGCCCTTTGTTTTTATGCTTTATGGCAAATGTTTTCTCAAGTTCGGCAGAATGATGAGGCCACTTACCGAGATGACCCCCCTGTTTTATTCAAATTTTTCTGGGTTGTCATGCTGGCCATCTGTGGTGTTAGCCACCGGTTGCTCAACCCACATCGTGCCCAAAAGCTGGGGGCTCGCCTGCTCAGGGCTGGGGTGGCTTACGCTCTTACACCGGAGCAATTTTTAGCGGGTCAGTTTGTTTACGCAGCGATCGGAGCCGCTTTATTTTGGTTTCTCGGGGGGAGCCTCGAACTTCCTACGCTGGCTTGTACCTTATGCGGATTGGCTGCGGGTTTTTTTTATCCATCGCTGTGGCTGAAGGAACAAACCAGGCAACGTCAGCGAAAGCTGCTTAAAGCTTTGCCATTTTTTCTGGATGTGCTGACCCTGGGGATCGAAGCCGGCCTCAATATGTCGGGGGCTATTCAAAAAGCAGTTGAAAAAATGCGCCCCGGGCCGCTCACCCAAGAAATGAAGGCCCTGATGAGAGATGTCAGGGCAGGTCGTTCACGTTTGGATGCTTTGAGAGAGATGTCTGCTCGTTTGAATATGCCGGCCATAACGAGCCTTGTCAATGTGATGGTGCAAGCTGAATTGACGGGGTCAAGCTTGGGGCCTGTTTTACGAGCTCAATCGGATCAACGCCGAACTGAGCGGTTTCAACGGGCCGAGAAAATAGCCATGGAGGCTCCGGTCAAAATGTTGGTTCCGCTGGTCATGTTCATTTTCCCTTGTACTTTCATGGTGATTGGTTTTCCGATCGTGGTCAAATTCTTTGTATCAGGAATTTAAGTAGGACTTACGCAAAAGAAACTTTTAAATTAGGACTTACGTAAACCGAACTCAGCTAGCGCCCAGTTGGTTGTTTTAACTCTTGCTTCATATAAGTCGAAAGCATGCCTCTCTTGATACTATAAATATTACTCATTGTCGCCCTTGCAAAATCTGTCAAATGGTTCCAAGCCAAAATGACGCAGGCAATATGGTTTTCTCTGCGCCGTTGCCGAACGGTACTGGCTGAGTCCGTGTGCATTCCCCCTATATTGCAGACAAACCAGATCAATCTTGTGCGAGTGGCTTTTGTCCAGCACGCTGTCATCAAATATCAAATTCGGCTTTTTTGCATTATTGTCGAGCGGTTTTCAGAGGTGTCTCATTCGGTATGTTCGCGGGGGAAACTCTTGGAATTGATCAGTGAGATGTGTAGGGGGTTATTCTGCTGCCTTATAATTTAATTGTTGATATTTTTTTTCATCTTTCGTGCGAAAATTAATACGATCTTGCGCAAAATTATATTTGGTATCAAAAGAACCGAAAGCAAAGTAAGATTTATTAATCTTCTTTGAGTGTTTGCGTTCAGGCTTTGTTCGATATATTGGCTTATTTCGAATCGGCCTGAAATTTTGTCCTTTACTATTTTCTTTGAAATAAATATTGCGTATTCTAAAATATTTTTTCCATAATATTGTTCCTGGGCTTTTTTTGCGAGTCTGGCATCATTTATCGTTCCTGTGCCGCGAATATAGCCGTTCATGTGAACAAAATCTGAATCTAGCCCATGATGCATATTTGGGCGCATCACCATGGCTTCTGGAAGTACGTATAATGACCAATTGTTATTGATGGCTTCACTGATCCAGAAGAACTGAGGGAAATTCGTTGATATCAATTTGTATCCTAGGCCAAAGTCGCATTTTTGTAGTTTCGATCGACTAATTATTGCCGATGGAAGGAAAGTGAGCAATAGAGTTAATTTTGTGTTTATAAGGCTCTTGGCGTCTAATAATTTTCCAGTTAGTCCGTGAAATATTTTTTCTGGGGATTCTGCTATCGGGCTTCCAACGATAAGTAAGTCGGGCCTTAGTTCTTGGAGGATTCTGGGGACGTCTTTAAAGTTTTGGAAGGCGTAGTCGTCATCGTCGCAAATTATCCATAGATAATCTTCCGTTGCTAACTCATAAGCCCGCATCAGATTGCCGCCTGCCCCAATATTTCTGGCATTTTTAATGTAGCGCAGATTGCCTTTTCCGCTTTCTATAAAATGCGCTACTGTTTGCTCTGTAAGGTCGGTTGAGCAGTTATCTATAACTGTTGTCTTTAGGCTTGAAAGCTGGCTTTTTTGGATCGATAAGAGTGTTTTGTGAAGGCTACTTGATCGATTAAAAGTGATTATTAATATCTCTATCATTTGTTTTTTAAAAAATATATTTTTGTGCTTTTTGTGGTGGCTTGTTAATATGTCGACGGCAATTCTTTGATATTAAAGTACCTTAAAAACAGCAAGGTCGTCCATGGTAGAGATATTCCAATAGTCACCGCTGTATGGAGTGATATCATGATCGTGGTGCTGATTGTAGAACCGAGATAAGCGATGATGGTAGTGATCAACCCAACAACCAGCGACGCGCTTAACAGCGGCTCGACTTTGTGCGCCCGCATGTAGCAAGCCTCAGACGATATAAGGCAATTTGACACTGTCACCAAGGCGAGGCAAAGCAACACGGGGAGGCTTGGGATGCGCTCGGCGATGGGGTGATTGAGCCATTGCGTTGCCCAGGCACCTAGCAGTACCAAGCCGCAGGCTAACGTGGTGACAAGCACGGCTCCTGTTGTGGCTGAGATAAAGAGGGAATTTAATGCGCGACGGTTGCCAGTCGCGATGTAGCCCGCAAATCTTGGAACGCACGCGGTGACCCAGCTCATGCCCAAGGTTGCCAAGCTCGAAAAAATTGTCAGCCCGAGTCCGAGTCTGCCAGCCTCTTCTGCTCCTTGGTGAGCAAATACCAGGGGTGTGAATGCTTGAAAAATAAAATATCCGCTGATCCAACTCAGTGCGATTCGCCATTGCAGAGGGAAAATTTCCTCTCGCCACGACATCAACGGCAGGCTACTGGTTTCTCTGGCCTCTGATGCAGTAAAGAGCAGCGGTTGATGCTTTTTGACCCACCAAGAACTCGTGATTGCAGCGCAGAGGGTCAGTGCAGGTACCGCATAGAGGCCAGCATTCAGTGCCATAGCGGTCCACATCAACCCATATCCGACCACAGATTGGACGATCCTCACACGCGCCACTTCCCTCACTCGGCCCAGGCCCTCGATAAAAGAGAATAATGGGCTCAGATACAGGCTGATGGCCGCCGAGAAGACCAACACCAGCCAAATCGGCAGCCATAGCTGGCTGGGCAATTCAGGGCGTGTCGAAAAAAAATATACCCCTGTCACACTCACCACCAAAGCGAAAAGCATGCTGGCAACCAGGTACCAGCGATGTAATAGCTTAAGGAGTGAGCGGAGCCTGTCGACCGTTCTTGAATCACCTTCCAACTGTCCACTGGCGTTGACCCGCACAAAGGGGGCCTCATGCCCAACCCATTGGATCACTACCCCATTGAAGCCAAGCTCAAAAAACACCTGAAGTGCCAGCAGGCTAAAGAATGTATAGAAGTAGCCCTGCTCCTGCAGGGTCAACCATCTTGGAATGAAACAAAGAGTGATTGTTCCGGCCAAAATGGTCCAACCTCGATGGAGCAGGACCGCAAGGATGTGGTGATCCGTGTTGAATAGGGATTTTTTACATGGGATTTCTTGGCTTTTGGCTGGGCTCGAACGGTCCTGGTTCATGGTAGGGTGCGACTGCAATAGCTGCCTGCGGAGTTAAGTTAAGGCGGGTGGGCGAGGGGCCTGTTTTGTCACCCTTGCCGCCCTCGGGTTCTCCTCGCTGGTCGCAGTGCCAATTCGGACCCGGCATTGCCTCGTATGGTATTGAATCAGGGCGATGACCTACTGATCTATACGGGTTGCGGCGCAAGCTGCCAAGCGCGCCAGACAAGCTGGCCATGGCGTCCTTGAGAAAATATGTGTAAAACACCGAGGCGAACCCTTGCCCCTTGGATGACGGCTGATGCTCACCGACGAGTGAGGGCTGAAATGAGATCGGCATGCTTATCGGAGTGAAGAAAAAAGAAATTGGTCTCTTTGGTGTTTGTATTCATCCTGTCAAACAAAGTAAGTATCAAACCATCTGCTGTGTATGCTTCGTATCCCAATTTTTTGAAGAGTAAAAATATATCGTTGGGGTCATAATTGAATTTTTCAGACCACTTTCTCAATATCTCTGCCATTATAATTGGCTTGTCCCTAGAGATTGTATTTATACCCCCTTGGAATACCAGAAGCTCGGCGCCCTCGACGTCGCACTTGATAAAGTCAACATTGACATTGTTGACTTGAGAGAAGTGATCCATCGTTTGCACTTCACATTGAATTATTTTTATATCTGGTCGACCTGTTAAATCTGCAAGCGATGCATTTCCAGACCCTTCTGAATAATAGTGAAAGGTAAAATTTCCATTTTTGTTTGAGAATCCGAAATTTTTGGCTATTAGGTTTGAGTTTGGATTGAGTGATATATTTCTTTGGAGCTGATTGTAAGTTTTTGGTATGGGCTCAAATGAGAAAACTTTTGAATTTCTTCGCGAAACTGCCATGTTGATGGAGTACCATCCGATATTTGCCCCGACATCGAAGAAAGTATCTCCGTCACGCAGGAGGCGATCCATCATCAGTGACTCCTCCTTCTCGTAGTCGGAGAAGTTAAGGATTTCGATTGGTGCAATACGATGATCGCCCGGGGCGCACTCCATTCGAATGCCTCGGTCGCGCGAGGTCATGATGACACGCCCATCCTCGATTTCAATTTTTTTTATGTTTGTACCAGACAGGTAATCTGCGTAATCAAACAGACCTTGATGGTGCTCACTATAGACAGATTTAATGAAGTCCGGCTTTTTAATGGCACCTTTTCGATACATAGAAACTATATTGGCAAGCTGATTCATATTTTTTTCCATCGTGCTCAAACAAGGAATGATAAAATCGTCCTTCGGAATCCATCATCGAGCCCCGTTGTTGGCTGCCAGTTTAGTTTTTTAATTTTCTCTATACAGGGACAGGACCTTGTGACAGGACTTTTCAGGTATTTTGTTGATTTCTCAGATTCTTGGAATATCAAATTCAACTTCTTTTCAGGAAACAGGGTGGAAATTTTTTTGGCCAGATCTGCGATTGATATTTCTGTATCTGGATTACCGATATTATAGGCCTCGGCATTTTCGCCCTGTAGTAAAACGGCCAGAAAGGCGATGGTTGCGTCAGCGATATAACAAAACGCACGCTGAGCCAAACCATTGCTTCGAACGATAATGTCTCGGCCGGCCACGGCGTCTGCTACAAAGTCAGCAAAAACGCGCCCGTCGTTCAGTGCCATACCTGGGCCATAGGTATGAAATGGCCTGACCACATTGGTGTGTAAAAGATGCTGCCGGGCCCAGGCAACGCACATCGTTTCACCAAGACGCTTGCTTTCCGCATAGCACGATCGAACGTTCATCGGGTCAAGGTAGCCGTAATCTTGTTCGTTCAGCGATTTCTCTGGCTTTGCAGGTATGCCGTATACCTCACCACTACTAAAAAAAAGAAAGCGTTCGGATTGGCTTTTTACGGCATGTTCGAGTGCATGCATAGTGCCAACCGAATTCGCGAGCAAGGTTCCAACCGGATCTACGCCATAATACTTCGGGCTTGCTTGACTGGCTGCATGAATAATGAAGTCGGCCAATGGAAGGTTGGCTGGCAGAGGCTGCGAGATATCATGCTGCCAGAATAGAAAATCTGGCGATCCAAGCTGCGCGGCTAGCCGCGATTCGACGCTTGCTTTGCTGCGGGCAAGGCATATCACACGAATATTGAGCCCGTGGATTCGACTGATACTCAGAAGAGACTTGATCAAATATGCGGCCAAAAACCCACCACCTCCCGTCACCAGGACCGTTTTGTCGCGGAAAAAATCCCAGGGGAGTTTTGCTGACAAGATAGTATCCAGATCTTCGCTGATGATTGGGTTGGTATCTTTCTGCATTTTTAATTTGCTCGAATTGCCTTGTTTACTGAACTGGTTGCTGGGCCCTGGAGAGCCATCTGTAGGTTTTGTCAATCGCCTGTTCGATTGAAACTGTTTGGGCGGTGTCTAAAATTGAGTTGAAGGTTTGAGTCGGTGGCTGGTTTGATTATGCAGCCTTCAGTTCGAACTTTGAAGGCCGCAAGGTCTTGATGAGGGTCTTGATTTGCCCATGTCCGCGCACTCGCCGGAATGATTTCTCGGCCTCCAGGAATCCAGCCGCGTTCGCACAGGCCCCTTTAGTGTTAACAGGCCCTAGCGCATTGCCATGGCTTGAAGGCCGAAATCGAGGCGCTAAGGTCTGAGGTAGAAAAGTCTGGCGGAGAAGGGGCTCAAAAGGCATGACTTATGATGATTTTGGAGTTTGAACAAATATGCCAGAGGTAAAATTAGCGGCAGGAAGAAGTTTTGAATGTGCGCAAGGGGTGACGATTCTTGAGGCTGCAATTCAGGAAAAAATTACAATTCCTTACAGTTGCAAAACAGGTCGCTGCAGCACCTGCAAATGCAAAGTCATCAGCGGTGAGACCAAAGCATTGGTTGCCGAACTAGGATTGACCGAAAGCGAAAAAGGCCAGGGCTGGATTCTTAGTTGTGCGCGCACGACCACTTCAGATGTGGTTCTGGAAGCTGAAGACTTGGGAGGTGTGGTGATTCCACCCGCAAAGACACAAGCCTGTCGTATCAGCATTCTGGAAAAACTGGCACCTGATGTCATCAAGGTGGTTCTTCGTCTGCCACCTGCTGTCATGTTTAATTTTATTCCTGGGCAATACATTGATGTTATTGGTCCTGGCGGTGTACGTCGTAGTTACTCATTGGCTAATGCGCCTAAGACAGACAATACCTTGGAATTGCACATAAGAGCAGTCGAAAACGGCGTGATGAGCCACTATTGGTTCAATCAAGCTGCGGTAAACGATTTGTTGCGGCTGCATGGTCCTCAGGGTACTTTCTTTATGCGCAACCTCGCTCAGCGCGAGCTGATTTTTCTGGCAACCGGCACTGGTATTGCGCCAGTTAAAGCCATGCTTGAGGCATTACCAGGCCTATTGGATGAACAAGCGCCGCAATCAGTCACTGTACTTTGGGGGGCTCGTCATGCGCATGACCTGTATTTTGATGTATCGGCATTACCAGGTAAGCACAGATATATTCCTGTGTTGTCGCGTGCAAAAGTATGGCAGGGTGAGCGAGGGTATATTCAAGATGTTCTATTGCGCTACAAATCAAATTTGAGTAATTTTTCAGTTTACGCCTGTGGGTCCGATGCAATGATTCACAGTGCCAAAGAGGTACTTACTTTGGCTGGTTTGCCCAGTCATCATTTTTACTCTGACGCATTTGTGTGCTCTGGCACTGGCACTTATGCCCCTTGAAAAGATTGGTAACGCTATGAAGGCAGTCATTCTAGCCGGTGGTCTTGGTACCCGGCTCAGCGAAGAAACATCAATCCGTCCAAAGCCCATGGTTGAAATCGGGGGCAGACCAATTCTTTGGCACATTATGAAAATGTATTCCCACCATGGCGTGAATGATTTCATCATCTGCTGCGGCTACAAGGGTTACTTAATTAAAGAGTACTTTGCGAATTATTTTCTTCACATGTCTGACATCACATTTGACATGCAGGCCAATCAAATGGAAGTGCACCAGAAACGCGCCGAGCCTTGGAAAGTGACTTTGGTCGATACGGGCGATAGCACTATGACCGGTGGCCGGTTACGCCGCGTGTCTGATTACGTCAAAAACGAGGAAGCGTTTTGTCTGACTTACGGCGACGGTGTTGGCGACAACGACATAGCTGTCGCCATCGCATTTCACCGTAGCCACGGCAAGGCTGCCACACTCACCGCCACCTATCCACCCGGCCGGTTTGGCGCGCTTGACATCCAAAATGGTCAAGTAAAGAGCTTTAGAGAAAAACCTAGGGGCGATGGCGCATTGATAAATGGTGGATTTTTTATTCTATCCCCAAAAGTACTTTCGTACCTCAAAGGTGATGACACTATTTGGGAGCAGGAGCCCCTAATGCAGCTAGCCGAAGAGGGAGAACTAATGGCGCATCCGCACTATGGATTTTGGCAACCCATGGATACCCTGCACGATAAAAATACTCTTGAAAAACTGTGGGCGAGTGGCGTAGCTCCTTGGAAAAAGTGGGATTGAACCTCGTGCCTCAAAAAATTAACCCCGATTTTTGGCGGGACAAGCGCGTCCTGATGACCGGACACACTGGCTTTAAAGGTGGCTGGCTGAGCCTGTGGCTGCAATCCATTGGGGCTAGCCTGCGCGGAATTGCTTTAGAGCCGCCGACTGAGCCAGCCTTGTTTGCCGTCGCCCGTGTCGCCGAAGGGATGCAACATCATATTGTTGATATCCGTGACTTTGCAGCTGTGAAGGCGCACATGGACGAATTCCAGCCGGAAATCGTTGTCCATATGGCAGCGCAGCCGCTGGTGCGTCTTTCTTACATTCAGCCAGTCGAGACATATGCGACGAATGTCATGGGCACGGTCCATGTATTGGAGGCTGCCCGACAGGCCGGCTCGGTGAAGGCCATTGTCAACATAAGCACGGACAAGTGCTACGAAAACCGTGAATGGGTTTGGGGCTATCGTGAAGATGAGCCCCTGGGTGGTCACGACCCATATTCCAACAGCAAGGGCTGCGCCGAACTGGTCAGTTCTGCCTATCGCAAGTCTTTCCTCAAAGAAGCTGGCATCGCAATGGCAACAGCACGTGCGGGCAACGTGATTGGAGGCGGCGATTGGGCGCTTGATCGACTCGTTCCCGATATTTTGCGCGCCCTGGAAAGGCGTGAATCTGTATTGATTCGAAGCCCTCACGCCGTCCGCCCATGGCAGCATGTGCTGGAGCCACTTTCGGGCTATCTGCTGTTAGCAGAGCGCCTGTACATTCACGGCCAACTTGATGCAGAAGGGTGGAATTTTGGCCCGCGTGATGAAGACGCACGCCCTGTACAGTGGATTGTCGAACACCTTTGCGAGCACTGGGGCCGTGGTGCATCTTGGATATTACAGTCCGGCGATCATCCTCATGAAGCCAGTTTCTTGAAGCTGGATATTTCCAAAGCACGGCAGCGTTTGCAATGGACGCCACGCTGGACCCTGGAAACCGCTCTCAAGCGCATCATCGAGTGGCATCAAGCCTGGCTAGAAGACCAGGATATGCGCACTGTTTGTCTGAACCAGATCAAGCAATACAGATCCGAACCATGAACACGACAACCATCAATTTTCAACCACAGTTGGATAATCTGCGCAGCCAAATTAGCGAACTGGTCCAGCAATACGCCGACATTGCGTATGCACCCCAGTCATTCGTTCCAGGGCAGAGCGCCGTACCCGTGTCCGGCAAGGTCATTGGAACGAAAGAGCTGCAGCTGATGGTCGACGCCTCACTAGACGGCTGGCTGACCACTGGCCGCTTCAATGCGATGTTCGAGAAGCGCCTCGCGGAATTCCTCGGCGTCAAGTATCTGATCACGGTGAATTCGGGTTCATCGGCCAACCTGGTGGCCTTCTCCACGCTGACCAGCCCCAAGTTGGCCGACCGTGCCATCAAGCAGGGTGACGAAGTGATTGGCGTGGCCGCCGGCTTCCCGACAACTGTCAACCCGATCCTGCAGTTCGGCGCCGTGCCGGTGTTCGTCGATGTGGACTTGGCCACGCACAACATCGATGCGTCAAAGATCGAGGCCGCCATCACTCCCAAGACCAAGGCCATCATGCTGGCCCACAGCCTGGGCAACCCGTTCAACTTGGACGTGGTCACCGCGCTGTGCAAGAAACACAACTTGTGGCTGGTTGAAGACTGCTGTGACGCCCTGGGTGCCACCTACAACGGCCAACTGGTGGGCACCTTCGGTGACATCGCCACCTTGAGTTTCTACCCGGCCCATCACATCACGATGGGCGAAGGCGGCGCCGTATTCACCAACAACGCCGAGCTCAAGCTGATTGCCGAATCATTCCGCGATTGGGGGCGGGATTGCTACTGCCCGCCCGGCAAGGACAACACCTGCGACAAGCGCTTCTGCTGGACCAAGAAGGAACTGGGCGGCGACTTGCCTGATGGCTACGACCACAAGTACACCTACAGTCACTTGGGCTACAACTTGAAGATCACCGACATGCAGGCAGCCTGCGCGCTGGCACAGATGGACCGGGTGGAAGAGTTCATCGCCAAGCGACGTGCCAACTTCGCGTACCTGAGGAGTCGCCTGCAAAGTTGCGTCGAGTTCCTGCACCTGCCGGAAGTCACGCCGAATTCGGAGCCGTCCTGGTTCGGTTTTCCGCTGGTGCTCAAAGAAAGCAGCGGCGTCAAGCGCACCGACCTGATCAACTTCCTGGAACAGAACAAGATCGGTACCCGTCTGCTGTTCGCTGGCAACCTGACCAAGCAACCCTATATGGCAGGTCGCGACTTCCGTGTCAGCGGCGACCTGACCAACACCGATATTGTAATGAACCAGACCTTCTGGCTCGGCACCTTCCCGGGGCTGGGCGAGCCGCAACTGGACTACATCGCGGAAAAGCTGGAAGAGTTCTTCGGTGTGAACTTCTGAGCGATGAGCGATGACCTTTCCTTGTTATGTCTACCGGTCGATGATCTCGACCGGGTTCTCAACGCAGTCGGTCCGCGCTGGGAACGGCTACGCAACCAGCGCCTACTGCTGACTGGCGGCATGGGCTTCATCGGCAAATGGCTGCTCGCGACTTTCCTGCATGCAAACCGTAGGCTGGGGCTGTCAGCACACGTCATCGTGCTAAGCCGGCGGCCAGAGGCATTCCTTGAACAGTTTCCCGAACTGGGTAGCTTCGATGACGTTACTTGGCTGAGCGGCGATGTGAGTGCCCTCGCGCCCGAAGCCGCTGGCGATTGCTACTTCGCAATTCATGCGGCTACTGACGTCGTATCTGCCAGCACGCCTGCTGACATGCTCGACTCATGCACTGTCGGGACGCGCCGCGTACTTGGTCGGGCCTACAACGTCGGCGGTGCTGAAGGGCTCTCGATCGGCGAGTTGGCGCATCGCGTCAATAGCGTCCTGGATGGCATTAGAGAGGTCCGGATCGCTCAAACGCCGCGTCCGGGTACTGCGCCGCAGGCCTACGTGTCTTCGGTCGACCGCATTGCAGCTGAACTAGGGCTCGTCCCAACAGTCGGCTTAGATGATGCCATCTTGCGCACGGCCCGCTGGGCCGCCCACACCTTACGAGACTGACATGAACATCATCAATATCGACAGCGGAGATCTGGCTCGCCGCATTCGCGTGCAGGCTCTGCAGATGGTGCACCGGGCCAAAGCCTCCCATATAGGCTCAGCACTTTCGATTTGCGACATCGTCGCCGTGTTATACGCCCAGACGCTTAAGTTGGACCCGCGCGACCCGACAGCCCCCGGGCGCGACCGCTTTATTTTGAGCAAGGGCCACGCCTGTGTCGCCGTATATGCAGCGCTGGCCGAAACCGGCTTCTACCCGCGCGAGAACCTATTGAACTACGGTCAAGACTATTCGGTGCTGATGAACCACATCAGCCACAAGGTCCCGGGCGTCGAATTCTCGACTGGCTCACTCGGCCATGGACTCCCCTTTGGAACCGGCAAGGCACTTGCGGCCAAGCGGTTGAAGCAGGACTGGCGCACCGTCGTGCTGCTCAGTGACGGCGAGCTGGGTGAAGGCTCCAACTGGGAGGCGATGATGTTCGCTGCCCACCACCAGTTGGACAACCTCGTTGCAGTCATCGACTACAACAAGTTGCAGAGTCTGACGACTGTGGACAAGACACTACGCGTTGAACCGCTGGCTGCCAAGGCCAGCGCATTCGGCTGGGCCGTACGCGAGGTTGACGGTCACGACCATGCGGCACTACAGAGCTTGTTATCGCAAGTTCCGTGGGAAGCCGGCCAACCCTCATTCCTGATCGCCCACACCACAAAAGGCAAAGGCGTCAGCTTCATGGAGAACAGCGTCGACTGGCACTACAAGTCACCGTCGGCGGAGCAGCTTGCTCAGGCACTGGGAGACCTGAACCATGCGTAACGCCTTCATTCAAGAACTGGTGACCTTGGCCCGCCAGCACCCCCAGATCGCGCTCCTCGTTGGCGACCTCGGCTACTCGGTCATCGAGCCTTTTGCCGACGAATTTCCGGATCGTTTCATCAACGCCGGTGTTGCCGAGCAGAACATGACCGGCCTGGCCGCCGGTATGGCTTCCGAGGGTTATCACGTCTTTACCTACTCAATTGCCAACTTCCCGACTTTCCGGTGTGCGGAGCAAATCAGGAACGACGTGGCCTATCACAAGCTGCCCGTCACAGTGGTCTCGGTTGGCGGCGGTCTTGCTTACGGTGCGCTGGGATACTCGCATCATGCAGTTCAGGACTACGCGCTAATGCGCACACTGCCGAATATGCTGATCGCTGCGCCCGGTGATCCTATGGAGGTCAGAGCTTGCATGCGCTATCTGGTCGAGCATCCCGGTCCTTCGTATTTACGGCTGGGGAAGGCAGGCGAGCCAAGTTTTCATGCTGAACCGCCCGGAGTGATGCCGGGCCGTTGGTTAAAGATTCGCGAGGGTAACAACAAGCGTGTGCTACTGAGTACAGGCGCGGGTCTGCAGATCGCGATTGACTGGACTAAAACGAGGGATCACGCTGATCGTGCGGTTTACTCGATGCCTCTATGGTCTATGGCTGACAAGGTAGTTCAAGCCGGGCAGTTGTGTCAGTATGATGATGTTTTGACAGTTGAAGACCATTTGCAAGACGGTGGCTTTGGATCATGGATGCTCGAGGCAAAGGCAATGAACCCGAATATCGCCTGTGTCATTACTTTGCGCGCCCTGAACCCCGAGGTTTGTGGCACGGTCGGCTCACAGGTTACGCTCAATCGTATCGGCGGGCTCATTGCCAAATGACCTGTACAACATTGATGGCCCCTCAGACCTGCCCGCCCACGCCCTTGAACTTTTCCACAAACGCAGCAATGCTCTGAAACACACCCTGCTTTTTGCTCAGATATTGTGCATTCAGGGGGCTCATCTTGGGCAGAATGGCATGGAGTTCCGTGCCATGGTCACTGGCAAATTCCCGTTTGAGCGAGGTGCTGAGGTAGCGCCTCGCCGCTTCAGCATTCAGGTTTTCGGCCCTGATCAACTCTTGCGCTTCACGCTGCTGCGCTACTTGGGCAAATTTGTAAAAGGCGTCCATCACGCTGGCTTTGTCGCTGATCTGGTTCAGATCAGTTTGGTGGATAAAATCAACCAGCAGGCTTTCTTTGGCGCGGTGGCCCAGGCTGGCGCGAATCACCCGGCGCATCTCCTCGATCAGCCCCGCTTTGTCCTTGACTTTTTTATTGTTTTCAAAAATCAACTCCAAAATATAATCAAGGTTGATTTCCTGGGACTTGAGCAGGTCAACCTCAAAAACCACCTCATCCCAGTCAATGCTGGTTTTTTCCTGCTCGGCAGATGCCTTTTTCTGGCGCAGCCAGTCATGCAGGTCGTTGTAGGCTGAACGGTAATCCTGAATTTTGCGCTCGGTAGGGAGGCTGATGGCTTGCAGTGCGGTCAGGGCCTCAGCGCTCAAATGGTGCCTGGTTTTGAACACCTCGACGGCGGCCTCATCGTCCCTATTGAGGTCTTGCAGGGCCTTCAGGCTGGCAAATTCATCGTAGTTTTGCAGCACATTCTCGACGCGCAAATACTCGCCAAACAGGGTGGCAAACGCCTTTTTCTCAGCCTCCGTTTCAATGGCCGCCGGGTCAGGAAAGCGGGTTTCCAGCGCCTTCACCACGTCTACAAAGCCACGCCGTGCTTCACCCGTGGCCGCATCGGTGAAGCCTTCCATGTAGTCCTTGTAGCTCTTCTCCAGCACCACGTTCCTGGTGTTTTTGTCGCCGAACAGGGTGATGGCATCGATGGTGGCCTGCTCCAGGTCGCGGAAGGTGACGATGTTGCCGAAGGTTTTGGTGGCATCAAAAATGCGGTTGGTGCGCGAGTAGGCCTGCATCAGGCCGTGGTAGCGCAGGTTCTTGTCCACAAACAAGGTGTTCAGCGTAGGCGCATCAAAGCCGGTCAGGAACATGCCCACCACAATCAACAGGTCGATTTCCTTGGCCTTGACCTGTTTGGCCAGATCACGGTAGTAGTTCTGGAAGCCGTCGCTGTCCAGCCTGTAATTGGTTTTGAACAGCGCGTTGTAGTCGGCAAGGGCCGCGCTCAAAAACTCTTTGGCGCTGCGGTTCATGGCCGACACCTCAAAGCTTTCGTCCTGAATGTCGCCGATCGCCTCTTGTTCTTCGTTGGCGGCAAACGAAAAGATGGTGGCGACCCTCAAGGGCTTGTCGCTGGCCTTTTGCAGCTCTTTGAAGCACTCGTAATACAGTTTGGCCGCATCCACGCTGCTGACAGCAAAGATGGCGTTAAAGCCCTTGGCCCCCACTTGCAAGCGGTGGGTTTTCTGCCGGAAGTTGTTCAGAATGTATTGGGTGATTTCACGGATGCGGTCGGGGTGCAGCAAGGCTTGCCTGTTCTCCGCCGCGCTCAGCTTTTTCTCGTCCTTCTCGGTTTCGATGGCCTTGAACTGAGGGCGCACATCGTTGTAATCCACCTTGAACTTGAGCACCTTCTCGTCGCGAATCGCATCGGTGATCACGTACGAATGCAACTCACGGCCAAACACGCTGGCCGTGGTTTCGGCACCCAGCGCGTTTTCAGGAAAGATCGGCGTGCCGGTAAAGCCAAACTGATAGAACTTCTTGAACTTCTTCTTCAGGTTCTTCTGCGCTTCACCAAACTGGCTGCGATGGCACTCATCAAAAATGAAGACCACCGGCTTGCCGTAAATGGGTAAGTCGCCTTCGCTCTTCATCAGGTTGTTGAGCTTCTGGATGGTGGTGACAACGATCTTGTTGTCGTCCTTGTCGAGATTGCGTTTCAGGCCGGCGGTGCTGTCGGAGCCATTCACGCTGTCCGGTGAAAAGCGTTGGTATTCCTTCATGGTCTGGTAATCCAGATCCTTGCGGTCTACCACAAAGAACACCTTGTCGATGAAGTCCAGCTCCGTGGCGAGACGCGCCGCTTTGAAACTGGTCAGCGTTTTGCCCGAACCCGTGGTGTGCCAGATGAAGCCACCGCCCTCACGCTGGCTCCAGTTCTTGGCCTGATGGCTGCTTCTGATCTTCCACAGAATGCGCTCCGTGGCGGCAATCTGGTAAGGGCGCATCACCAGCAGCGTGTTGCTGACATCAAACACCGTGTAGTGCAGCAGCACATTGAGCAGGGTGTTCTTTTGGAAGAACGTGGCCGTAAAGTCTTTCAGGTCTTTGATCAGGCTGTTGTCTGACTTTGCCCAGTTCATGGTGAAGTCGAAGCTGTTCTTGTTGCGCTGGGTGGTGTTGGCGAAGTAACGGCTGTCGGTGCCATTGGAGATCACGAACAGCTGCAAATACTTGAACAAGGAATGTTCGCTGTTGAAGCTCTCTTTGCTGTAGCGGTGCACCTGATTGAAGGCCTCCCGAATGGCCACGCCGCGCTTCTTCAATTCCACTTGCACCAGCGGCAGGCCATTGACCAGAATCGTCACGTCATAGCGGTTGGCGTGAGTGCCAGTCTGCTCAAACTGCTTGATCACCTGCACTTTGTTGCGGGTGATGTTTTTCTTGTCCAGCAGGTAGATGTTCTGGATGCGGCCGTCGTCAAAGACAAAATCGTGGATGTAATCGTCGTGAATTTTGCGGGTTTTCTCAATGATGCCATCGCTGGGTTTGTCCAGCCAGGTTTCAACAAAGCGCAGCCACTCGCCGTGCGCAAACTGCACCTGATTGAGTGCTTGCAGCTGCACGCGCACATTGGCCAGCAAGGCCTCCGGCGTGGTCAGGCCGGGCAGGTATTCATAGCCCTGATTGACAAGATCCTGAATGAACTCGCGCTCCAGCTCGCCTTCGCTTTGGTAGCTTTCCGCAACCTTCCATTCTTTGCTGTAGTGGTCCAGAACGATGAAGTTGTTGGATTCGGCAATGGTTTTGTAGTCAGTCATTGGGCTTGTGCTCTTTGTCGGCCAATGTCCCAATACAGGCCCAGCACCTCGGTATTGCCCGCCCGCACCGCGCGGGTTTGCGAGGTTTGAATTCGCTGCTTGATGGTGGCCAGTGCTTGGCGGTATTCGGTATGGTGGGTGATTTCGCTCATGTTATGCCGCCACCTGTTCCAGCTTTGGAAAGCTCAGCAGGAGATCGCGGTAATACTCGTATTGCTTTTGGCGGAGCTCAATTTCGCGGGGCAGGCCTTCGGTGAGGGAGTGGGTGAGGGCGTCGAATTTATCGAGGATGGCGACTACGCGATTTTGCTCTGTGAGCGATTTCTTAGGGTCACTAGCGTAGGGTACGAGAATCTTCGTTTTCCTGATGTTGTCGTTATAAAGTCTGTCTATCGTTCCACCCTCCGAGACAGCCCAGTTGGCGATTTTATAAAAGTGCCAAAGATACTTGTTGCTCACGATTCTTTCGTCATTTTCCAGCCAGACAATATTGCTGTCCTGAAAATAAGCAGGCTCTCCGTCATAGACGACTGCGCGCCCAATTGTCCCTGCCGCTGAGATAAGAACATCACCTTTTCTAGGGAAGGAATACTTATTTTTGTAGGCCTCAAAGACATCCTCTGAAATATAGGCGTCCGCCTTCTTTCCGAAGGTGCCAATTTTATAGAATGGAACGTCTCCTTTGGGCAGCGTCTCCTTCTTGAGGATCCGCTTGCACATTCTTACGTCACCAATATCTCCCAGCGTCTTCCAGTCTGCATCAGATCCCTCAAAACTCAACAACTGATCCCGGTAGTAGTGGTATTGTTTTTTGCGGGCAGTCAGCTCGGCAGTCAGCTCGGCAGTCAGCTCGGTGAAGGTGTCCAGAATGCGGACGATTTTGGCTTGGATTTCAAGCGATTTTTTGGGGTTTTCTGGGCAGGGGATGGGGATTTTTTTGCTTATGTAGCTGCCGATCCACTGGCGTTTGTGGTCGCCATCAACAAACTCGCTTGGTAGTGTGTTCAGCCAATAAAAAATATATTTAAGCAATGCCTTACCTTCATCGCTTGATGTGACCATCTTCATGGCCGACGATTTGACCTTAAAGTCAAAGTTAACCCATTTATTAGCCGTCGTGAAGTCATCAAAGATGATTACCGGACTTTCAGAGGCCTTGTAAATACCATTGACTTCGTCCGTATACCCAAGTACAAAGGTTTTTCCAGCCGTCAGAACGGGGGTCTCGAATTCGTCGCTGTAGTTTTTCGCCGCCACCAGGTATTTGGTTGGCTGTTCATAGTTCGTGAGATTCCCGAGCGGTAGCCATTCCACCGCCACCCCACCCAGCAGCTTGTCCAAAAAGCTCACCTCACTCATGCTCCACCCCCCGCGTCATTGCGGGCTTGACCCGCAATCTCTTTCACCAGCTCATCCGTGACGCCAATATCAGGGCCAAGATCGCGCCAAGTGGGGTTTGTTGTTGCAATGAGTTTGTTTTTCCAAAGGCGTTTCCAGTTTTTGAGCTGCTTCTCGCGCGCAATGGCAGAGATCATATGATCGGTCATTTCAAAATAAACAAGTTTGGTGCAATGGTATTTGGCGGTAAACCCTTGGGTATTGCGACCTTTGTGCTCGGCC
>JBKDQE010000065.1:0-9208 GCA_046342195.1 Burkholderiales bacterium | reverse complement strand
CAGGTGATGGTGCGGGGGCTGGAGAAAATCGATCAGATGTTTGTGCTGACGATAACCGCCTACAACCTTGTGCGCATGCGTACCTTGGGGCAAATCCGTCTGTAGTGCGCACCATGAGAGCAAAGCACCCCGAAATGGCCTTGAATCGGCTGCCGTTGGACTTTAAGTCGAGCAATTGGGCGCCAAAGCTGGCTCGCGCTGCCGAAAACCGAGCCTTCGCCCAAGAAGCGGAGATGCGGGCGGTGGGTATTTCAGCAGCTTGTTAGCGCCGAACTGGAAATCAACGAAAACCAGTGTACTGACGGCAGTCTGCCAAGACAAGATTCTCGCCCTGATCTCCTCTCACAATTTTTCACGGCCAGTGCCAATCTGTACTGAGTCGGCTCTGCAAAATTCAATGATGTGAGGGCTCTCTGGATGCTGCGACTGCACGCAGCATGACGGAGAGTTCTTGAGGACACTGTGTTGCAATTCGTCCATCTGGCATCCTTGGGGCTTTTGCCAAGAAAACTTTAAGACCCTCCTCTTAGGGCCGCCTCGCCTGTGGTTTGGGCCTCTGGCCCATTTTGACAGTTAAATCAATGGCCTTGTTTCCTCTTTGAACCTCAACAAGAACTTCGGTGTGGGGCGCCTGAGCCGCGACAATATTCAGCAGTTGGCTGGTATTGCGGATGTTTTGGTTTTTGATTTTGGTGATCACATCGCCAGGACGTACCCCCCCCTCGGAGGCGGGGCCATTTTGAAGTACCCCCGTGACCAACACCCCCTCACGAATCGGCAAACTGAAGGTGTCAGCGATTTCGGGCGTCAGGTCACGCAGTTCAGCTCCGATCCAGCCTCGCTTCACCTCACCCTGAGTGATCAGGGCCTCCATGACTTGTTTGGCAGTGCTGGCAGGAATGGCAAAACCAATGCCCATGTTGCCACCACTGCGTGAATAAATGGCGGTATTGATGCCCACCAAATTGCCCTGCGTATCAACCAGCGCCCCCCCCGAATTGCCGGGGTTGATGGCGGCATCGGTTTGAATGAAGTTTTCAAACGTGTTAATGCCCAGATGGTTGCGGCCCAAGGCACTGACAATGCCAGAGGTGACGGTTTGCCCGACGCCAAAGGGGTTGCCAATTGCGAGGACCACATCGCCGACCTCGATATGCTCGGTCTGGCCAAAAGTCATCACTGGCAGCTTGTCGAGGTCGATTTTCAAAACGGCAAGATCCGACTCGGGATCGGTGCCGATGAGCTTGGCGCGCGCCTTGCGGCCATCATTGAGCTGCACCTCGATATCATCGGCACCATCAATGACATGGTTGTTGGTGAGCAGGTAACCTTGCGGAGAAACCACCACCGCCGAGCCCAGCCCGACCTGCGGCTCTTGGTTTTGCGCCCCATTGCCAAAGAAAAACTGAAACCACGGGTCTTCTGTGGCAGGGTTGCGGACAGGCATTTTACTGGCGGTGATACTGGCCACGGCCGCAGAAGCGCGTTTGGCTGCCGCACTCAGGCTGGTGTGGGTGCCGGGCACTTTGGGGGCTGAATCAGGGGGGTTATTATGGGTGAGCACCGACACAACATCGATCTGATGGGGGCCCCTTCGAACCCATTCCGGCTTGAGCACCGATACGGTAAACAAGACCGCGACACAGACTGTCACGGTTTGAGAAAATATCAACCAAGACTTATGCATAAGAGAGTATCCATGGCTCAGCAAACAGAGGTAACTGCCTATTTGGCCCAGCAATTAGAGCTTGAGAATTTTCGAGATTATGGGCCGAATGGTCTTCAAGTGGAGGGCCAATCTCAAATTCACAAGCTGGTCTCGGGCGTCACGGCCAGCCTTCAACTGATTGAGGCTGCGATTGAACGCGGGGCTGATGCCATTTTGGTTCATCATGGCCTGTTTTGGCGCGGCCAAGATGGCCGCATCACGGGTTGGCTGAAACAGCGTATCGAGCGATTATTGGCGCATCAAGTGAACCTGTGGGCGTATCACCTCCCCCTCGATGCCCATCCTGAGTGGGGAAACAATGCTCAACTCGGCCTCAGGCTTGGTTTTTTGGCTGATGGGCGTTTTGGTGAACAAAAATTGGGCTTCATGGGCCGTGTCGGAGAGAGCGCCATGCCCTTTGATGCCATGATTGATCATCTTCAAAGGGTGTTGGGCCGTCAGGTGATTGCCGTGGCCGGCGATGGCCGCCCCTTGCGCCGAGTGGCCTGGTGCAGCGGGGGCGCTCAAGCCTATTTTGAGGGGGCCATTGCCGCTGGTGCCGATCTTTTCATCACTGGTGAAATTTCCGAACCCCAAGCTCATCTGGCACGCGAAACCGGTGTGGCCTTTGTGGCCGCCGGCCACCATGCCACGGAGCGCTATGGTGCCCCTGCCTTGGCGGCCCATGTGGCCCGAATGTTTGGCCTTGAACACGAATTTATTGACATCCCCAACCCCGCATGAGCCCCCCTCAATACCCCATCGCCCTGACCATGGGAGACCCCTGTGGCATTGGCCCTGAAATTGTGGCCTCTCTTTTCAGGCCCGATGCCGGCATTTCAAGCCAAGGCTTGCTGGTCATTGGGGATGTCAATATCATGCGCCGGGCATTGGGCTGGATCGGGCACAGCATGCCCGTGGCGCTCATTGAGCACCCCGCCGATCTGGCCGCAGTGCCCTCAGGGTGTCTGCCCGTTCTTCAGCCCCCCCATGGGTTTGCAACTTTGACCGATTGCCCCATTGGGACAGTCCACCCTCATGCGGGTGCGGCTGCGGCGGCCTGCGTGCGTCATGCCGCCATGCTGGCCCTGCAAGGAGATATTGCGGGCATGGTCACCGCACCGATCCATAAACAGGCTCTCGCCGAAGCCGGAGAGGTCTACCCTGGGCACACCGAATTATTGCAAGCCTGTGCCGCGGCCCGCGGGCAAGTGCCTGCCGTGCGGATGATGCTGGCGAATGATTCCTTGCGGGTGGTGCTGGTCACTGTTCATCTGGCTTTGCGGCGTGCCATCGATGCCATCACCTTTGATACGGTGCTTGAAACTATTGGCATGGCCCATCGCGCAGCCCAAAGCTGGGGCTTGCCGCACCCGCGTATTGCCGTGGCGGGGCTCAACCCCCATGCCGGTGAAGCTGGCGCATTCGGAGATGAAGAAATTCGTATGATTTTACCCGCTGTGAATGCGGCGCGGGCTCAAGGCATTGATGCCCGGGGGCCTTTTGCACCAGACACGGTTTTCATGAGGGCACGCCATGCCGAAGATCATCCGGGTGAATTTGATGTGGTGATTGCCATGACCCATGACCACGGGCTGATCCCCATCAAATACCTCGGGCTTGACCATGGCGTCAACGTTACTCTTGGCTTGCCCTTCATCCGTACCAGCCCCGATCATGGTACCGCATTTGACCTGGCAGGAACCGGCAAAGCCAACCCGGCCAGCCTGCGGGCCGCCCTGGCCTGGGCTCAAGCCGCCTGCCAAAAAAGGGGAGCCTCATGAGCCCCCAGCGACCATCATTCTCCCAAATAAGCTGCCTTCACCTTGGGGTCATTGAGCAAATCACAGGCCGGCCCGCTCATGATAATTTGCCCAGAGTCCATCACGTAGGCGCGAGAGGCCAGCTCCAGGGCCCGGCTGGCATTTTGCTCCACCAGCATCACCGTGGTGCCTTGCCGATGAATGTCGGCGATCACTTGAAAAATTTTATCTACCATGATCGGGCTCAAACCCATCGAAGGCTCATCCAGCAGCAACAGACGGGGCCGCGCCATCAATGCCCGGCCGATGGCCAGCATTTGCTGCTCACCCCCTGAGAGGGTTCCGGCCAGTTGCTTGCTTCGCTCTTGCAGCCTTGGAAAGGTGTGAAAAACCTGCTCCAGGTCATGTGAAACTTGCGGGTCATGGCGCACAAAGGCCCCCATCATGAGGTTCTCGATGATGCTCATGCGACTGAAAATGGCCCGCCCTTCAGGCACCATCACAAGACCCATCCGAACCAGGTTCCAGGCCCCTTGCCCCTCCGTGGTCTGGCCCAAATACTCAATAGTGCCCGAAGCAGGCTTCAGCAGCCCCGTGATAGTTTTGAGCGTGGTGGACTTGCCTGCACCGTTCGAGCCAATCAAGCACACCAACTCACGCTCTTGCACCTCCAGGGAAACTCCTTTGACGGCCCGAATACCCCCATAAGCAACCTGAAGCCCACTGATTTTGAGCAGGGTTTTATTCATCAAAAATACCCACCTTGAAAAATGATCGATCAGGAGGCCATCGCTGGGTGACGACTGCCGAGATACGCTTCGATCACCCGAGGGTTCCGCTGAATCTCGGCGGGCGATCCTTCGGCGATTTTCTGGCCTTGATCCAGAACCGTGACAGAGTCACACAGGCCCATCACCAGCTTCACATCGTGCTCAATCAAGAGAACCGTTCGACCATCTTGGCGAATTTTTTCAATCAGTTCGCGGAGCACGCGCTTTTCTGTGGGGTTCATGCCTGCGGCAGGTTCATCCAGAGCCAACAGTCGAGGGTCGGTGGCGAGCGCCCGGGCAATTTCAAGCCGCCGCTGGTCACCATAGCTCAAGGTGCGAGCCCGATGATTGGCAAATGGAGCGATTCCGACGTAATCGATGAGCTCCATTGCCCGCTCATGTAAGGCCCGCTCTTCCTGACAGAACGAAGCGGTGCGAAAAATAGCGCCCCACAAGCCCGAGTGTGAACGAACATGCCGCCCCACCATCACATTTTCAAGCACCGTCATGTCACTGAATAAACGAATGTTCTGGAAAGTTCTGGCAATGCCGGCCTTGGCCACACGGTGCACTGCCGTGGGCCAATAGGGTTTTCCATCCAGCATGAAGCGCCCTGCATCGGGGGCATAGAGCCCTGTAATCAGGTTGAAAAAAGTGGTTTTACCGGCCCCATTCGGCCCGATCAGACCACACACTTGGCCTGCCTGAACCGACATGCTGACCTCTGAAACCGCCTGAACACCGCCAAACCGCTTGGAGGCACCCTCGACCCTCAGGATCATCGACTGGATACTCATTTCAAACCCCTCTGGGCAACATCCAAAGACACCGCCGAGCGGCCATGCTCCGGGGCAGGCCACAGCCCCCGCGGGCGCAGCAACATGATGCCGATCATGGCGAGCGCGATCAACAACTGGCGCAATATGGAAGCATCGAGTCGGCCATCGGTCATGGCTTGCAGCGGGCCCACCACATACCGCAGCACTTCCGGCAAGGCTGCCAACAACAAGGCCCCCACCACCACCCCCGGAATATGGCCAATGCCCCCGAGCACCACCATGGCCACAATCAAAACTGATTCTTGCAATGAAAAAGACTCGGGCGATACAAACCCCTGGAAAGCGGCGAACATCACCCCCGACACGCCGCCAAAAGTAGCCCCCATGCCAAAGGCCAGCAATTTCATGTTACGGGTGTTGATACCCATGGCTGAGGCCGCCACTTCATCTTCACGAATCGCCATCCAGGCGCGCCCGATGCGGCTGCGCTCCAACCTGAAGCACACCACCACACTCAACACCACCAAGGCCAAAAACAGGTAGTAGTAGGTCACGACAGAAGGTAGCTCCAAGCCTAAAATATGCAAAGGCTGGCCAAAGTCATGGCCGAACATCCGAATACCGTCAATGCCTTTGATGCCCGCCGGCCCGTTGGTGATATTCAAGGGCCGGTCGAGGTTGTTCATGAAAACCCGAATAATCTCTCCAAAGCCAAGGGTCACGATGGCCAGATAGTCGCCCCGTAAACGCAGCGTGGGCGCACCGAGCAAAACCCCGAACAAAGCCGCCAACAAGGCCCCCATCGGAATCACCACCCACCAGGGCACATGCAAGCCCTCCGGGAACCCCCCTTGGAACGCTGGAAAGCTTTGTGCCAAATGAGGGCTGGCCAACAGGGCAAACATATAAGCCCCCACCGCATAAAACGCCACATATCCGAGGTCGAGCAGGCCTGCATAACCCACCACAATGTTCAGCCCCAAAGCCAACAAAACATACAAAAGTGCTGAATCAATGATACGCACCCAGGCATTGCCGACCCCGCCAAGGTGCATCATCAGGGGCAATACCAGCAAGGCCACTGCACAGAGCAAAAACCAGCCAAAATTTCTTTTTTTCATGGTCAGATCTTTCAGGCGCGATCAGCCACACGCTCACCCAACAGGCCTTTGGGTTTCAGTGTCAAGACGAGAATCAGCACAATGAAGGCAAAAATGTCTTGGTACTGGCTGCCCAACACATCACCCGTCAAAAGGCCGATATACCCGGCCCCCAAGGACTCAATCACCCCCAAAACAAGCCCCCCCAACATGGCCCCCGGAAGGTTCCCGATGCCGCCCAAAACGGCCGCCGTGAACGCCTTCAAGCCAGGCAAAAAACCCATGGCGTGCTGAACTGAGCCGTAGTTGGCGGCATACATGAGGCCGGAGAGCGCAGCCAAGGCGGCTCCGATCACAAAAGTGGCAGAAATCACCATATCCGGCTTCACCCCCATCAGGGCCGCCGCCTGCGGATTTTCAGCGGTGGCTCGCATGGCCCGGCCCAGTTTGGTTCGATGGACAAGCCACATCAAGCCCCACAACGTTATCGCAGTCACCAGCAAAATCATGATTTGGGTCAGATCAATCACTGCTTCACCTATTTCAAAACTTTGGCTGGGCAAAAGAATAGGGAAAGGCTTGTAACCTGGCTTCCAGATCATGATGGCCAGTGTTTGAAGCAACAGGCTCACGCCCATGGCAGTGATCAGGGGTGCCAAACGGTGTGCACTGCGTAAGGGCTTGTAAGCCACTTTTTCGATACAAAAATTCAACAACGAGCACACCAGTATCGCCGCCAGCAAAGCCAGCAAAAGCACCACAAACCCCGGCCAAGCCAAGCCTTGAAGAGCCATGACAACGGTCCAACTGGTCATTGCACCCACCATCAATACGTCGCCATGCGCAAAATTGATCAAATTGATAATGCCGTAAACCATCGTGTAGCCGAGCGCCACCAAAGCATAAATACTGCCGATTACCAAACCGTTAATAAGCTGCTGGATAAAAATGTCCATCAGTGAAACCCTTTCAATCAATTGAATGGCCCCTTTTCAAGACTACGATCAAAGAGGTCGGCACCAAGCTCGTTGTGCGACATACACACTCAAGGCGCACATCAGGTCGGGGCATTATTGTGCACTTGCCCCTTGCAATATGAGGGCTCATCCTGAAAAACATCCCCCTCTTTTCCTGAACAAACCTGAATGCCTGGCGCGGCCATCCTGCCCGTAAAATAGGCGCGCTCTTTGATGCCTCTGAGGTGCGCTCAGCCACCTATGGTGCGTATTGATTTCAAGAAAGCCCTTCATGACTGATTCCTCTTCTGGTTTGCACCACATTGCGCCCCGGGACAAGGCCGAGATCCTGGCGCAGGCTCTGCCCTACATTCGTCAATTTCATGGCAAAACCATCGTCATCAAATACGGCGGCAATGCCATGACTGACCCGGCTTTGCAACAAGATTTTGCCGAAGACGTGGTTCTCCTCAAGCTCGTGGGCATGAACCCCGTGGTCGTGCACGGTGGCGGCCCTCAAATTGACGAGGCCCTGGCCAAAATTGGCAAGAAAGGCACCTTTGTTCAAGGCATGCGCGTCACCGACGCTGAAACCATGGAGGTGGTTGAATGGGTACTGGCCGGGCAGGTGCAGCAAGACATCGTGGGCCTGATCAATGTGGCTGGCGGCAAAGCGGTGGGCCTGACAGGCCGTGATGGCGGCCTGATCCGGGCCCGCAAGTATCAAATGGTTGATCGTGATGACCCCAGCAAAAGCCATGACGTCGGCCAAGTCGGTGAAATCGAATCCATTGACCCCAGCGTTGTAAAAGCGCTCCAAGACGATCAATTTATTCCTGTGATCTCGCCGCTGGGCTTTGGCGCAAACAACGAAAACTACAACATCAATGCCGATGTGGTGGCGGGCAAGCTGGCTGAAGTTTTACGCGCTGAAAAATTGGTCATGCTGACCAACACCCCCGGCGTGCTGGACAAAACCGGCCGGCTTCTGACCAACCTGAGTGCCCGTGAAATCGATCAATTATTTGCAGATGGCACCCTCAGCGGTGGCATGCTCCCTAAAATTGGCTCGGCCCTGGATGCCGCCAAAAATGGCGTCAATGCGGTACACATCATTGATGGCCGGGTTCCACACGCCATGTTGCTTGAAGTTCTCACCGACCAGGCTTACGGAACCATGATCCGCTCACACTGAGCCCTGCCCCAAAGCGCCATGTCCAACTTTGTATCGGCCCATCAAAGCCCACGGATGGGCGCCCGCCGTCTTGAGCGCCTGATTCGCACCGCCAACCTCAGCCGCCAAGCCTTGCTTCACAGCACCTGGATCGTACTGGCCTTGACGTGGTGCGTGGCTTGGCCCTTGTGGTATGGGGTGGCCAAGCATCATGACGCGGTGACCCGCATCGAACCGCCTGTGGTGTCGCTTGAGCACCTCGCAGAAAATGGGCCGGTTCCCGCTTACCTGCAATTGAATGCCGTACCGCGCCTGAGGCACGCTCTTGAAGTCACCCAAGCCGATGGAGCCAAATTGTTTTATGTGCCTCTGGTGGCAGGTACACATCAGGCTGAAACTGTGCGTGTGATCTCTTTGGGCTTATCACCCCACCTGCTCGATTCCAAATCTCCTGCGGCCCTGGTGCCGCCTTATTCTTTACAGCTTGATGCTGCGGGGGTGCCAGAGCGGGTTCGACGCGAAATGGCCCGTCGGGGGGTGAAGTTTGCAGAAACAGTCTACCTTTTTCGGGCCATCGAATTGGTACAGGGGCGCGTGCCCAATCGCCATGCCGCCAGTGACCCATTGATCGAAAAAGTCATCATAGTGACAGGTAGCTCAGTGAGTGGCCTCTGTTTCGTGGGCTGGATGCTTTGTGTCTTTCGCCTCAAGCGCTTGAAATTGCTGTCTTTGGCCGCCTGCCTGAATCCCGAATTGTCGGCGGCCAATCAGCCTCAGTGACCCATTTTTCACCGTCTTCTGGGTTCGTAGTACTCCGTTCCATCAATTTCAAGCGCCTTTATCCGACTGATGTGAGTTGATGCAACACCAAGGCCTGTTCACACTCAAGAGGCCAGTGCGAACCCGGTCATTGGGGCACAGGGCAAGGGGCGCGGCGTTGCAAAGCCTCGCCGGGGGC
>JBKDQE010000064.1:0-1482 GCA_046342195.1 Burkholderiales bacterium | reverse complement strand
GTTGGCAGAGCGTTGACGGTGCCATGATGAAGGCGCCACTGGCACAGGAAGCGGTCGGCCCCAACCCGACGGATCGGGGGAAAAAAAGGCAGCAAGCGCCACCTGTTGGTGGACGGCCGTGGCGTCCCGTTGTCGCGGCGGGGCGCAGATGATCGTCGTGACCGGGGCCAACGTCCATGACTGCAAGCGGCTTGATGAAGTGCTCACTGCCATCGTTGTCAAGCGCAAGGACTCTCCACATCGTCGAAACAAACATCTGTGCGCCGACGCGGGCTACCGCGGCGCAGAGCACCTGCGCACCATCGAGGACCACGGCTATATCCCTCATGTCGTCGACCGCCACACGGAAGCTGACATCAAGCGACGCAACCCGAATAAGAAGGCCAGGCGCTGGGTGAGATTGCCCCCGAAAAGTGGAGTTCTTAGCTCAAGACCAAAATACTGGAAAGGAGCAAAGAAATGGTTAACAAGCTGGTCAGGGGCAACCTCACCCAAGGCTCGGGCGGGTCGCGAGCGGTTCAAAGTCAAATGAGGACCGAAGCCGGCGCGCCGTTGCGGATCAGGTTGAGCAATGGGTGGGCCCTTGGCTCAGGAGAGCACTTCGCGCACGACCTCGGGGTGCCGCATCGCGATGCGAATAAGCGCCTGCGCCGCACCCGAGGGAGAGCGGCGACCTTGTTCCCACTCTTGCAATGTTCGCTTGGAGATGTGAAGCGCTTCGGCAAATTGCGCCTGCGACAAACCCGTGCTCTGACGCGCTTGTGCGACCTCGTTTGGCTCGACAGCCGTCACGCGTTCAGCCTTCGCGGCTTTCATTTCGCGAACCGACTGCAATAGCTTGAGACCCAATGCCTCGCCGGAAGAAGCGCGCTTGGAGGGAGTGATGCGATTAGCCATTTTCAATTTCCTCTCGTACAGCTTTGAGTAAATGACCAGGAATGTTGTCTCGAACGGCTTTGGCGTACACAAGAAGCAACCAGATTTCACCTGATGCCAATTGCGTGAAATAGATCACCCGAACACCGCCCCGCTTACCCGTTCCTGCTCGAGACCAACGAACTTTCCTGCATCCACCACTACCCGGAATGACATCCCCTGCCTCAGGATTGCTGGCGAGCCAGACGAAGAACTCCAGCCTTTCGGCTTCAGTCCACAGCTTGTCCGCCTCAGCGACAAAGGTAGGGGTCTCAGCAAAGGTGAACATAGGCAAAATGTACGTCATGGACGTATAAAAGGCAACTCCCCCCCAGCGCCCCTGATGCTCACTTCTTCTTGTTAACCGCCGCCTTGAAGCCAGCACCGGGAGTGAACTTGGGCACGGTCGCCGCGGCAATCTTCAGGTGAGGTTGCCCCCGAAAAGTGGAGTTCTTAGCTCAAGACCAAAATACTGGAAAGGAGCAAAGAAATGGTTAACAAGCTGGTCAGGGGCAAGTACACCCTGGAGTACAAACTGGAGGCAGTCAGGCAGGTCAAGGCTGGCCA
>JBKDQE010000063.1:0-22602 GCA_046342195.1 Burkholderiales bacterium | reverse complement strand
TTCTCCTGGATCGTGTCATCAAAAATCAGCACACCCTCGCTGCCTTCAATCGAGCGCACCGTCGGTTTCACCACAGCCCACCAGTCTTTCGACGTGTACTGCGGCCCAGACAAAAATCGCGTCACCTTATCGCGTCACCTTATCGTGACTGACGGCACCATCCACCATCGCTGACAATCCCGTCGCGGTCGCCAATCCACAGCGACTCAGCCAATAGTCCGTGTACAAATCAAGTTCAGCTTTTTTCACAGACCCACATTGTCCGGCATAGCTGCGTAAGCAATCTCGGGCTAACGATGACGGGAAATAGGGGCAAGGTCAGTGGACGGTTGACCAAGTGCCGACTGGCCTCCCGAGCTTATGAGCACTGGCGCGAGTTGCTGCGGGCTGGCGGGCAGTTATTCGAGATTTTCGAACTACTGCCCGGATCGCGCGTCAGAGATCCAGCTCCGCACCACGAATCCTGAGCCATTCTTTTCGCTCGCGGTAATCAGGTAGCACCTTGTCGACCTCGTTCCAGAACGCTTCCGAATGGTCTCGGTGATGCAAATGGCAGAGCTCGTGGACGATGATGTAGTCGATGATGGTCAACGGGGCCATGAGGCATTTCCAGTGGAAATGCAGATCACCGCGCTTGGTGCATGACGCCCACCGGTAGCCAAGATCCTTGATCTGGATGTCGCCTGCCGTCACGCCAACCTTGGCTGCAAAGTACGTCACGCGCTTCTGAATCCGGGGCAGGCCTTTGGTTTTGTAGAAGGCCTCAAACACTTGATGCGCGGCATCCTGGTCACCACGCTCGACAACTTCACGCAGCACGCAGAACCGGCCATCTTTCAACTTCAGCGGTTCGTCTTGTTCGGCCACCAGTTGCAGCCGGTAGCAACTGCCCAAATAGAGAAACGTCTCGCCGCTGACCCACTCGCGTGTGACGCGGGTGGCGTTGAGATCACGCCATTCCGCCAAATTGCGATAGATCCACATCCGCTTGGCCAAAACGGTTTCGTCTACCTGCTCGGGCGTCATCCGCTTTGGCGGGCGAACGGTGATGATGCCGTTGCGCTCGATCACGATGTCCGTGGTCTGGCGGTCTGATCCCGGCAGCAGCTGGTATTCAATATCACGCACTTGACGGAGTTGCATCACGCGCCTCCTGACCGTGTCATATTGACCAGTTCGTCGTGGCGATTCTTGGCCAGCTTCATGACCTCGACGGCCACGCGCTCACGATTGAGTTTCAGCTCTTCGATACCCGTCTTGGCGATCTCGGTCTTGATCAGTCCGCGCACGCGCTTCTGTTTGTCGGGGTTCTGCCAGAAATCGATACTGGCAATCGTTTTTTGCAATATTTCCACGGTGGTCTCCATCAATGCCTTGAATACAGGCTTGTCTGCATCATTGATAGAACCCCTCGCGAAGCCAAGCTGGACGATGTACTCATAGAAGGTTGTCGCCTCCTTGCTCATACCATCCTCACCTTGCTGACGGCCTGCAAGGGCCTCCTGGCGCAGCTCGGCCAGTTTGTCAGCCAGCAGGTCCCACTCGTCCTGGTGTTTCTCGATCAGCGCATCGACCTTTTCCGACAGGCTCTTGTAGAAAGCCGGATCTTCATCGTGGTGAACCGTGCAGTGCTTGCGGATGGCGTGCTCCATCTCGCTGGCCTTGGCCTCGTTGTTCTGGCCCGCGTGCGCGGCCAGCTTGTCGAGGAAGTCTTCCGCCAGAAGTTCAACCGGCGGCACTTTGGGGTTGATGCCCAAGCTGACCAAGTGTTCATTGATCAGCGCTTTCACCTTTTCGCCAGCGCTGCCTAGATCAAGGCTGCTGTCCTTGTAGCGCTCCTTGGTCACCTGCAGGATGTAGCCGAAGCGCTTCGCAGGCACGCGGTAAGGCTGTGCTGACGCGTTGGGCAGGATGATGTCCAAGCTCATCAGGAACCTCTTCAGGTAGACCTCAAAGTCCGCGCGCTTCTTGTCATCCTTGAGCGCCTTCACTGCCTCATGCACCACGGCGGCCTCGGCGTCCAGATGGGGCAACTCGCCGTTCACGAAGGCCTGAATCTGTTTGATACCCAGCGCTGTGAAATGCTGCAGCAGCCGCTGGTAACGCTCTTCTAGCACCGGCTGTTCTGAGGCGATGTTTTTCATCCCGTCGTGCAGCTCTTGCAACTCGTCGCTGGCCGCGTAAAGGGTCAGGGCAGCCGTCAGGTGATTGGCCAGGCCGATGTAGTCAACGATGTAACCGCGTTGCTTGCCCTTCTTCACGCGGTTGGTGCGGGCAATGGCCTGCAACAGGGTGTGCTCACGGAGTTTTTTATCGATGTACATCACCTGCTCGATGGGCGCGTCAAAGCCCGTGAGCAGCATGTCGCACACGATCAGAAAAGCAATGCCGGTGTATTCCTTGTCGGGGTCTTCAATATCGAAGCTGCGGCAGAAGTTTTCTACCGCGTTCATGCGCTGGGCTTCCTTGCGTGCTTGGGTGATGTAGGCCGCCTCATTGGTGCCCTCCGACGACACCACCACAGCGGTCTTGAGAAAACGCAGACGCTGGATGAAATCGCTATCCGGCGAGGCCTTGGCCTCCTCGCGGGCCAAGCGCTCTGCCAATGCGGCCTTGATACCGTTCTGATAACGGATGCACGCCAGCTTCGAGTGGCACACCACCTGTGCCTTGAAGCCGTTGGGCAGGATGTTGTCGACGTAGTGCGCCACCATGTCACGCGCAATGGCGTTGATACGGTTCTCTGCCTCCAGGATGTCGCCCGTTGCGCCGTACTTCTTCTTGATCGCCAGCAACTCTTCTTCGGTGCGATCGCGGAACAGGTCTTCAAAGGCTTCGTCGAAGGCGTGCTTTTCATTCAGCGCGCTGTCGGCGGTTTTGCCTTCGTAGAGAATTTGCAGCGTGGCCCCATCGCTCACCGCGTCCATCAGACGGTAGGTGTCGATGTACTCGCCAAAGCGTTTGTGGGTTTTCTTTTCTCCATGGCGCTGCGTGATCAGCGGCGTGCCCGTGAAGGCAATCCGCGTGGCGTTGGGGAATGCCTCGAACAGGTTATTGCCCAGGTCGGAGCTTTGCGTGCGGTGGGCTTCGTCGATCATCAGAATAATGCGCTCCGACGTGTTGACCAGCCCGAAGGTCTTGCCCGCAGGCATGGCCAAGTAAGTGCCCAGCGCTTCCGCCACGGTGTTGGTGAGCGTCTGTTTGTGCTCCTGGAACTTGTGGATCATCACCATGCTGATGTCCGAGCTGTCGGTCGACAGATGCTGGCGCAGGCCCGCCCGGGTTTCGATCACATTCACCCGTCCGCCAATCAGCGTGGCGGTTTTGCCCAGTTGTTCTTCCAGGTCTTGCCGATCGTTGACCAGCACGATCTTGTAATTGGCCAGGTCGCGGCTGGCGCGCAGCATTCGCGCCAGAAACACCATGGTCAATGATTTGCCCGAGCCTTGCGTGTGCCACACCACGCCACTGCGCTCGGTGGCAGTTTCGCCGGTGCGCAGGCGTTCGACGATTTTGCTGGCAGCACGGAATTGCTGATAGCGGCACACCACCTTCACCCTTGGGCCACCGTCGGTATCCATGAACACAGAGCTGGTGCGCAGGATCTGCAGCAGGTTGGCTTTGTTCAACATCCCGGCAATCAACTGCTGCTGGGCATTCAGTCCGGCCAGCGCGGAATCGTCGGCAGGGTGGAGCGTTTTCCAGGCATAGAAATGCTCTTCGCCCGAGGTGATGGTGCCGTAGTCGGCTTCCAGGCCACAGCTGCGCACCAACATCAGGCTGCTGTAGAACAGTCGGGGCTCGCCTTCTTTCAGGCCGGAATTTTCTGTTTCTTTGCGGCGACGCATGTAGCGCTGCAATTGCACAAAGGCTTCCTGCATCGGGTTGGCGCAGGTTTCCGAACCCTTTTTGCATTCCACCACCACCAACGGGATGCCATTCACGAACAGCACGATGTCGGGAATGATGAAAGCCTTCACGCAGCCCGGCGTGTCGATGCGGAACTGGTTGATGGCGTGAAAATGGTTGTTTGCGGGGTGGTGAAAGTCGATCAGACGCACCACCGGATCGGCCTCGCCCGTCAGCTCGTTCACGTCGGCCTGCGCCTTGAACAGCATCGACTGCACGGCCTCATTGGCCTCAAGCAATGTGCGGTTCGGGTGGCGCAGCAATTGGCTGCGCAACTCTTCCAATTGGCGGTCGGTCAGCCACGTTTTTCCAGCGTGAGGCCCATCGTCCGTGCGGTTCATGGCGCGCACTGAACTGTCGAACACTTCCGGCAGCAGCCACTGGCGAAAGTTGCCACGCAGGCTGGGAGCGGCATCTTGTGGCACGCCCGTGCCCTGGTCGATGACCGTCCAGCCCAACTCGGCCAGTTGTTGCAGAAAGGGGCGTTCGACCTCCGTGTATTCGCTCATTCGCCGCCATCCTCTGGCGCACCGCCAGCCAATTCCTGCTCTATCTGCTCGATGCTGGGCAGGCTGGTTTGCAGATCAGCCGGTAACGATTCGAGCAGCTTGTATTCGGCAATGCCCATGGGCTGAGATTTGTCGCCCAGTGCATATTCGGCCACCACCTTGTTTTTGCTCTTACATAACAAGAGCCCAATGGTGGGGTTGTCCTGCGCATGCTTGACCTGACGGTCCACCGCCGTCATGTAAAAGCCCAATTGCCCCAAATGCTCAGGCTTGAATTTGCCAGCCTTGAGTTCGATGACCACATAGCAGCGCAGCTTCAGGTGGTAAAACAACAGGTCGATGAAAAACTCCTCACCGCCCACATCCAGCAACACCTGCCGCCCAACAAAGGCAAAGCCCGCACCCAGCTCCAGCAGAAATTCAGTGACATGCTTGATCAGCGCGTTTTCGATCTCCCGCTCTTGCGCCTCATCGGTCAGGCCAAGAAAATCGAATCGGTACGGGTCTTTCAGCGATTCGTGAGCAAGATCCGACAGCGCTTTGGGCAGCCTTGTCTCGAAGTTGCTGACGGCTTGGGCAGAGCGGGTGTGCAGACGGCTTTTAATCTGCATTTCCAGCACGTTGCGCGACCAGTTGTGCTCGATGGTCTTGGCAAGATACCAATCGCGCTCTTCGCGCGTCTTGAGCTTGTCCAGCAGCGTGCACAGATGAAACCAGGGTAATTGTGCAGCAGCCTGCTGCACAAATTCGGCATCCGGCCAGGCCCCGGCAAACGCGCGCATGTACTTGAGGTTGCGCGGCGAAAACCCCTTCATCTCGGGAAAGGTCGTGCGCAAATCGTGCGCCAGCCGGTCGATCACCTTGGCCCCCCAGCCCTGTTCAGCCTGACGGGCCAGAATGTCGCGGCCAATTTGCCAATACAGCCCCACCAGCTCGCGATTGACCGCCAAAGTTGCCCGCTGCTGGGCGTGATGGATGCGGGTTTTCAGCTCAGCCAGCCAATCGGCGTAACCGCTGGGGGGTGGGGTCAATGCAGGTGGCCGTACAGGGGTCATGCGGTTGGCTCCATTGCAGTGGGGTTCAACAGCCGTGGCGCGCCATCTTTCCAAATCACGGCGCACTGCCCGAGACGCTGTTTGCGTCGCAAACAGGTGCGAACTGCCGCTTGCAAAGATGCCAGGATGGTCAGGGCTTCTGCACTGGGTGCCCGCTGAACAACCTTCACGGCGCGATCGCTCGCCTTTGGGTTGAGGTTGGAATGGTGCTTAGCCATCGACCGCCTCGGGTTCTTTGACCTTGACAGGAACTTTGCCGGTGAGCAGGTCGTGCATCAGGCCGAGTTTTTGGTTTTGCAGTTTTGAAATCCGAGCAAGTTCAATATTTATTTGATCTTGTATTCTGTTCAATCTGAAACTTATGCGTTGCTGTTCATCAAGTTCCGGCTTGGCAATTTTGATTGCACGAAAGTCTGCAAGGGTGACCTTTGGCCGTGTAACCCCCGCAGTTATGGCAGCCACTTGGCGAATCACTCGATCCTGGTTAATCGCTGTCGCCAACCAATCTGGATCAACCTTTCTTTTTTCAGGTGACAACCGAATCATGTCAGCAGTAATTACCCCATTAGGCATCCAGTCTGGATATACGCAGCTAATGCAGGGCGGCAGGCCCATTTTTGTCGCAAGAACCTCTCCGGCCTTAACGCTGTGGGCGTTCAGTTCTTGAGATTTTCTCTCTGAAACGTATGTTTCGCTGTTCCACTGAAAACCTGATTCTTTGATATCCCGAACAAACACCACTGGTACCCCCTCTTGCCTGTAGTCAGTAGCGACCAAATCACTGCCAAAGGGTCCGATGGTTGTTGATCCGTTTCGATCTTCGGCCAAAGTAATCATCCGGACAACTTCCCAACCCTTCGGAATCCACCCAATCGCCGTTTCCTGATACAGCTCCGGCGCTTGCTCGCGCGGCGGGCGCAGTTGGCCGTTGGGCAGCACGCCACGGGTGAACAGGTCGTGCATCAGGCCGGCCTTGATCTGCTGGTATTTGGCGATCAGGGCTTCGGTTTTTTCAATAGCGGTGTCGATGCCGTCAAGGATAGAAACGATTCGCTTCTGGGGTGTCGAATCTGATGGCGCAAGAAATCGAAAATCTTTGATGTACGACTTCCGAAGATGGCGAAGGCCTGAGCCTTCGAAGCCCGCGTAGTCAATTTTCGGTAGCGACAGCTCAAGTACGCGATAAGCATACGGTTGATTCAGTTTTGTGGACTCCTTGATGCGAATAGCCCACGTATCGGTTGAGTACGCATATTTACCCTTCCCGAGATGTACCGAAGCTACGCCCCCGGTACCCATGAGGATGGCAGGTTGCTCCTGTAGCCACGTGTCGGCCGCTTTGGGTTCTGAACTGGAACAATAAAATGCATAAGCCCCATTGGCCTCGGCGCATGAAGCAGGCAGAGTTGACTTTGGCAACTCCGAGAAGAAGTCGCCTAGTCGCAGGAGTGCCCAATCCCTACTCATACCCCAACTCCACCAGGAAATCCTGCAGCGACTTGGCCGCCTCATCCCGCTCAGCCTCGATCTGCTTGGCCGTCACCGCGTATTTACCCCACAGGTTTTCAACCGCCGCGATGCAAGCACGCTGATCAGCCCGCAGGTATTGCTGGTAGCTCTCGAACAGCAACTTGCCCAGCCGCTCAACGATGACCTGCCGGGCTTCGTCTTTGCTGATCTTCAGGCGTGCCTGCTCCACCAGTTCGTCCTTTTTGGCCTCGGTGGACTTGATGGCGGCTTTCAGGGTTTTGGCTTCGTCTTCCAGAGCCTTGTGACGTGCGAGCTGTTTTTCGATGCGCTCCGCCTCGGCGCGGTAATTGTTCCAGTCGCCAAAGGCAGTGTCGCGCTTGGCCAGCTTCATCATGCCCTTGGCTTCTTTCAGGCTGGCTTTGAGCGCCTTGACCTCATCGGCAGGCAGCACGCCGGTGTCGTCGCTGTCTTCAAAATCTTCTTCACTGGCGGCGGCGAACAGAGCTTGCAGCTCGGCCAGCCGGGCGTGTTGTTGTTCCAGTTCTGCCAGCACTTCGGGGAACTGGCTTTGCAAGATGTCTTCGTCCGGAATCAGCTCTGGCCCCCAGCCGCTGGCCGCGATGGATTTGAAATCAGACACCAACCCCTTGTAGTAGTTGGCGAAGGCCCCCCGGACCTGATAGCGGTTGAGCAGATGCTGGCCTGAGAACGTGTGCTCGATGCTATCCAGCAGCGTGGCACGCACGGCGTAAACGTTGCGGCCCGTTTTTTGATGTGTTTCTTGCTGGTTGTCCGCATCCGGTGCCAGCGCCTCAATGACGGGCAGGTGCTGCTGCCACCAAGCGGCCAGATCGGTCATGAATTGGGCGTGGCGCTGGGTGACGCTGGCGTGGCTATTGATGTGCGGGGCAATGTCGCGCTTGTCAGCCAGGGTGGCGGCGAAGTCGGCATACCAGATGCCGTGCGTTGCAGAATCACGAGAAGCAAAAATGCTTTCACGCAGGCCCGAGTAGTTCTGCCAAAAATGGCCCAGGGCATTGACTTCGCTGACTGGTACGCCGCCGTGCAGATGAGCGCGCACATCGTGCGGCTCGGGCGGCGGCGCGTTGTCCACATAGCGGCGGATGTTGCAGTTGTAATCCTCCGCCTTGATGTCGGCCACCGGCACACGCTTGGCGTAGCCGTCGATGTTCTGACCGGCGCGATAAGCGTGCACGATCTTATCGATGTCTTCCGGGCGCAGATGGTTCTGCGCCTTGCCTTCACGGTATTCGCGGTCGGCATTGATGAACAGCACGCTGCCTTTTCCATCTTGGCGCTGCTGTGCTCCCTCCTTGTTCAGCACCAGGATGCAAGCCGGGATGCCGGTGCCGTAGAACAGGTTGCTGGGCAGGCCGATCACGGCTTCGAGATAACCCCGGTCGATGAAATACTGGCGCGCCTCGCGCTCTTCACCGCCCCGGAATAACACGCCATGCGGCATGACGGTGGCCATGCGTCCATTGCTCTTGAGCACGGCCAGCATGTGCTGCACGAACATGAGGTCAGCCTTTTTGCCTTTTTCCGGCATCCACACGTGGAAGCGACCGGGGTAGGCAATGGACTCCTTCTTCTTGGCGCCGCTGCCGTCATCCTTGGATTTGGTTTTGGCGTAGTTCTGGCTGAACGGCGGATTGGCGAGCACGCGGTCAAAACGACACAACTCGTTGTTGTCGTCCTTGTGCTGCGGGTCGGCCAAGGTATCGGCGTTACGGATATCGGCGTGCGAGATGCCGTGCAGCAGCATGTTCATCTTGCAGATGGACCAGGTGGCGCCCATCTTTTCTTGCCCGGCAAGCGGCAAGTTTTCTGGATTGCCGCCGCACTCACGCAAGTAATCGCGCGCCTGAATCAACATGCCACCGGACCCAACCGTCGGGTCGTAAACGGTCATGTCTTCTTTTGGATCGCAAATTTCGACACAGATTCGCACCACTTCGGCCGGGGTATAAAACTCTCCGGCCTTCTTGCCCGCCGAATCAGCAAAGTGCTTGATCAGCCATTCGTAGGCAGCACCAAGCAGGTCGGGGAATTCGAAGTCATCGTCCCGCAGCGGGATTTTTTCGAAGTTCTGGATGAAATCGACCAGCGTGTCGTCATCCAGGGTGTTCTGGCCGATTTTACGGTTGAAGTTGATGGTGCCCTTGAGTACATCCTGCAAGGCGTCGGCGTTTTCTTCTTCCAGGGCTTCCAGCGCCTTGTTGAGCGTAGAGCCGACGTTTTCCTTGACGTGCTTGAGTGCAGGCTGCTGGTTGCCCGCATCATCCACCCACGGATCGTTCCAGCGGGCGCGCGGCGGAACGTAAAAATACTTGCCTGAGTACTGGTCGGGGTCTTCGAGGTTGAGGGCGATGTCGGCCTCTGACAGACCGGCCGCCTGACCTTCCTTCTTGATTTCCTCGCGGCGTTGATCGAACAGGTCGCTGGAGCGCTTGAGGAACAGCATGCCAAAGATGTATTCCTTGTACTCGCTGGCATCCATGTTGCCGCGCAGGTCGTCGCATGCCGTGAGCAGGAGGCTTTCGAGGCGGGCGAGTGTGAGTTTGGCGGAAGGCATCGTTCAGTCTGTTCCTTGGTTCTAGTTATCTCTGCACATCAATCCAGCACCACCAAAAACTCTGTGGCAAGGGCGGTGGGGCGGGTTTGCCGGGCGTTTTTTGTCAATGCCACCAACCCATAGCCCTCCATCATCCGCAGCGTGCGCGATAGGTTGGGCACCTGCCGCCCCGACAGCGCAGCCAGCTCGGTCATCGTCTTGGGCTTGGCCTTCCGGATCAGCCGCAGCAGCGCGCGGTTGTCCTCGGACAAGACCGCCGCCAGTGTGGCCATCGACGGGAACCAGACCGTGGGCACCTGCTTGCCTGAAGCCGTGGCATCAGGCGCATCAGCAGCGCGAATTCCGACTACGCAACGCTTCATGGCGAGTGGTTTTAGATCAATGAAAAATTACTCTTTATTGTATCATTCTGACACAACTATGAGGAGGGGTTGGAAGGCCAGATTTTTAATCGTCTTCGCTTGACATCCTGATCATTCCGCGCGTGCATGGAGGCGCCCCCCCCCCAACCACGGAGCCCCGCGATGAACACAAAGCCCACCGCCATCCACATCAAGTTAGCCCGGCGGCAACTGGCCGACGACCACTTCGGCCATGACCCGGAGGCCATCCACTGGGGCCACGTTGGTGACTGACCTTGCCCCTCAAAATCTAGGTGTCAGGTCCCGGGCTGTCGCCAGTCGCGAGGCGACCATCGACAACACCATGGTCAAGGTCCTTGCTCGCGGCTTCCGGTGGCAGCAACTGCTTTACGCCGGCACCTACGCCACGATCGAGGACATGGCGGCGACCGAGAAGATCAACCCGTCGTACATCAGCCGCCTGATGCGGCTGGCCTATCTATCGCCCACCATCGTCGAGGCCATCCTGGACGGCCGGCAGCCGGCCCACCTGACAATGAAGGATCTGATGCAGCCGTTCCCGCTGGAATGGGCTGCCCAAGAGCGCCAGTTCCTGGCCCACCGTCCTTAGAACTTATTCGTAAATTATGTTGACGCTCAATGGAACCCTGCGGAACGCGATGATGGCCGCAGCAAGATGGTTGAGCGCAAAGAAGCTGCGTTCGAGTTTCTCATAGCGAACGAGCAGTTTGCGGAAGCGGTTGAACCAGCTATGACACACCTCGACCACCCAGCGTCTGGCCTTCTTCTTCGGGTTGCGTCGCTTGAGGTCAGCTTCCGTGCAGCGGTCGACGACATGAGGGATATAGCCGTGGTCCTCGATGGTGCGCAGGTGCTCCGCGCCGCGGTAGCCCGCGTCGGCGCACAGATGTTTGTTTCGACGATGTGGAGGGTCCTTGCGCTTGACAACGATGGCAGTGAGCACTTCATCAAGCCGCTTGCAGTCATGGACGTTGGCCCCGGTCACGACGAGCGACAACGGGACGCCACGGCCGTCCACCAACAGGTGGCGCTTGCTGCCTTTTTTCCCCCGATCCGTCGGGTTGAGGCCGACCGCTTGCTCTTTGGGCAGCGCCTTCCACTGGCAGCCTGTGCGCAGCACGTAGACGATGGCCTCGAATACCAGTCGAGCCGGCTTCGGTGGGCGGCCAGCACCCGGCTTGCGCACGTAGATCCTGTCTACTGCCAAGCGCTTGGGAATCAGCGGCTTCACCCGCTCCCAGAACTCATCGGTTACCACCCACGAATCGACACGTTTCGCCAAGATCTCGCTCCTGCGCCGCGCCCAATGCGGCTCGGACCGTAGTTTACCTATTTACGGATAGGTTCTAAGAAACAGGGCTGGCAATTGGAGCCGCCGGTCAAGCGCAGACTGCTGGCGCGTATCCGCGCGGCGGGCAAGCCGCTGGGCGATTATGTGAATGGCCGGTTTTATTACGGCATCAAGACTGGCCTGAACGAGGCATTCGTTATTGATGGCGCGACCAGAGACAGACTGATCGCGGAAGACCAGAAATCTGCGGAGGTGATCAAGCCGTTTTTGCGCGGGCGGGATGTGAAGCGGTGGAAAGTGGAACCACCGGATTTGTGGCTGATTTTCACGCGCCGCCCATTCAATCTTGCCGCTTACCCGGCCATTGAGAATCACCTATCCAAATGGCGCAAGGAACTGGAGCCAAAACCAGAAAATTGGAACGACAAAACACAGGGTGCCTGGACTGGACGCAAAGCAGGCAGCTATCAATGGTTCGAGATTCAGGACAACATCGCCTATTGGCAGAAGTTTGAACACCCGAAAATTTTTGTACCAGCAATTGAGGATGGAGTCGAATACGCGCCCGACCTGGCCGGGTACTATGGCAACGACAAGACCAACATCATCGTTACGGAAGAATGGCGCTATGTGCTGGCCGTTCTGAATTCGTCGATTTCTTGGTGGATTACGCAGCAAACCTTTTCAGGCAAGCAAGGCGGATTCTACGAATTCAAGCCGATGTATGTTTCCCAGTTGCCGATTCCTTCGGCTGCATCCGGCTTGAAGAGTGTGCTCAGCGCGGTGGTAGATGCTGTTCTAGCAGCAAGGGATGCTCGGTACGAGCAACTCATTAACGGTCTCGTCTTCGAGCTGTTCTTCCCCGACGACCTCCACCGCGTCAACATTCGCCTGTTCGCTGCCTGCGAAAAAGCCGGTATCGACAAGCTGGCCGGCCTGAAGGACCAGGAGCTTGCTACCGCCGCCATCGAACTGGCTGATCACATTTTTGCCACCAGTCACCCCATCTACGCCATGCTCTTCGATCTGCAGGCACTGGAGGTGGTGCGCATCATCGAGGGCAAGGAATGAGCACGCAGCCACTTGCGCCACCGGCTACCGCGCTAGCAGCTCCGCAAGCGCCTGCACGCATCAAGCGACTGACGCTCACGGACTTTCGTGCTTTTCCCGGCCCTGCACCGACAGTCTTTGAACTGGAGGGCAAGAACCTGCTGGTGTACGGGGAAAACGGAGCGGGTAAGTCATCTCTGTTCCATGCGCTCAGTGGCTTCTTCTCATTCAAGCCGGCGCGCCCTTTGCGGGAACACAAGAATGTGTTTTCCGGGCTGCCGGATACAGACTGCAAGGTGGCCATCGAGTTCTCGGATGGCGGCCCAGCCGTCGAATGGACGGTGGGCAGGCACCCCGCGTCCTTGCGCGGTACGTCATCGGACCTGCGTGTGACCGAAGCGGCCTTGCGCCGCGCCTGCCTGGACTATCAGGCACTGCTGGACACCAACTACAAGCAGGGCAACGGCCCGATCAATCTGTTCGAGATCGCCGTTGAGCACCTGCTGCGTGACTACCCGGTGACGGTCGCCGGGGGCACATCAACCACTATCGGTGAGTTGTGGGCCAATGTTCTGAGCAGCAAACCAAGCGCACATACCAGCGCGGCCATCACCCGCATTAACCAGGCCTGCGTGGAGTTCAACACCGCTTTTCGCGGCGCATTTCCTACGCTGATTCCGCTGGTCAATGAACTGATGCAATTGCTTGGCTGGCAGGATGTGGAACTGAAGGGCTTCAACACCCCCGGCCTCACCTACAACAATGTCCGTCTGAAACAGAACCGCGCAGTCGAAGGCCAGACGCTTTCGCCGGAACTGAACTTTCGCAACCATCCGTTGCAGACGCCGCAACTGTTCCTCAACGAGGCACGGCTGTCCGCGCTGGGGCTGGCGATCTATCTCGCCGGGCGACTGGCCTGCACGCCAACGGCCTCCAACAGCGCGTTGAAGCTGTTGGTGTTGGACGACGTGCTGATCGGACTGGATCATTCCAATCGGCTTCCGGTGCTGGATGTGCTGCAAACGAAGTTTGCCGACTGGCAGATCGTGCTGCTCACCCACGACCGCAATTGGTTTGACCTAGCGCGCTCGCATTTGCCGGAAACCGCGTGGAGGTGCGTGGAGGTTTTCGAAGGTGACGGCGCGGCGGCGGCCCCTATAACAAGCCGGCGAACGCGCCGCCACGCTCATAAGCCTGATCGAGTCCGCCAAGCTCAACGGCCACAACGCCTGGGCCTATCTCAAAGACATCCTCACCCAACTCCCCACCTGGCCCAACAGCCGATTGGCTGAGTTGCTGCCGCACCGCTGGACGCCCCCCTCCAAGCCTGAGCAGAGCTTCGCGTAGGGGTCAAGATGGGTTTGGCGTACGCTTACGTTTCACTTAAGGCCAGTTGTTTTGTTCTCTGGCACGCTCAGCGTATTTATTAAAGCGCCACGACGAGCCCTGAGCCGTGATGCGATGCCAAGTGAGGCGCTTTTCAGTGGGGCTCATCGTGGGCCAATGTTGCACTTCGCTCTCGGTGCGTCCACAGCCCTTGCAAAGAGCATCTCCCTGGCTGGTTGAGCAAATAGCAATGCAGGGGGTGTCCGGGGTGCTGTCATACCAATCCAGCCAAGCCGACATCGCTGCGGGGCTAAACTGGCTTTCGTCCCAAAGGTGTTCATGCTGATACACCATCAGGGCGTAAACCGTGGCCAAGGCCCGCACTTCCTGGCAGGCGGTAATGCCATCTTCAGATGGGCTTCGAGCCCGCCACCAATTGATCGCGGATTCAAGGTCAGTGATATGAATCTGGGCCATGGTATTGGGCTTCTTTGGAGGGGCTTTGATCAATGAAAGGTGGGCCTGTCCGGTGCAGAGGTTTCTTAGTACGTCAAGCCCATGGCCTCGCGCACTTCACGCATGGTTTCCCGGGCCACGGTTCTGGCTTTTTCTGTGCCAACTTCCATCAACCAGTGAATTTTTTTCGGGTTGCTCAAATAAGACTCAGCCCGTTCGCGCCAAACGGCTTGTTGCTGCTGAATGGAATCAATCACGGGCTGCTTGCACTCAAGGCATCCGATGCCAGCGGTGGTGCAGCCCTCTTGAGCCCAAGTTTGAGTTTCGGCTGTACTGTACACCTGATGAAATTGCCACACCGGACAACGTTGAGGGTTTCCGGGGTCAGTGCGGCGCACGCGCTGAGGGTCTGTGGGCATGCGCTTGATCTTCTTTTCAACCTCGGCAGGCTCTTCGCGCATGGCGATGGTGTTGCCATAACTTTTGCTCATTTTGTCACCATCGAGGCCCGGCAATTTGCTGACCTCAGTCAGCAGGGCCTGCGGCTCTTGGAGAATAATACGCCCTGTTCCGCGCAGGTAGCCGCCCAGCCGATCACGGTCGGCTGAACTCAAAGACGCACTTCCGGCAATCAAGCCCTCGGCCTGCTCCAGGCTTGTGCTGTCTCCCGTTTCTTGAAACGATTTGCGCGCCATTTCAAAGGCTTTGGCATCAGTTTTGGTGAATTTCTTGAGAACACCTTGCGCAAGAAATTCAAAATTTGGTTCACGGCCATACAAGTGATTGAACCGCCGCGCCACCTCGCGAGTGATCTCCACATGCGGGGCTTGATCTTCGCCGACGGGCACCAAGCCTGCTTTGTAAATCAAAATATCGGCCGCTTGCAGCAACGGGTAGCCCAAAAAACCATAGGTGGCCAAGTCTTTGTCTTTGAGCTTTTCCATCTGATCTTTGTAAGTGGGCATGCGCTCCAGCCACGATAAAGGTGTTCCCATGGCCAACAGGGTGAACAATTCGGCATGTTCCGGGAGGCGGCTTTGAATAAAAATAGTGGATTTTTCAGGGTCAACCCCGGCGGCGAGCCAATCAACAACCATGTCATAGACATTGCGTTCAATCACCTCACGGTTTTCATAGTGAGTAGTCAGGGCATGCCAGTCGGCCACAAAATAAAAGCAGTCATGCTCAGCTTGCAAGCGCACCCAATTCTTGAGGGCGCCATGGTAGTGCCCCAAATGCAGGGCTCCTGTGGGACGCATGCCAGAAAGAACACGGTGGCAAGGTGAAGAAATAATCGGGTGGCTCATGAAAATGCTTTCTAAAACAGGACTGACGCAAACCAAGGCCGGCCAGCTGTCAGAGTACCTCAGCAAGAATTTTGCCAACCAAGGGCCTGGAACGTCTGCGATTTCACACTGATGTATCGTCAATGTCGAAATTGAGAAGATTATCCTTCATCGAAACTCATTCACGAGATCATCAGGCAGGGTGCGAGGGCCGGAACCTGCCCAAGGGTTGAGATAAAGGTAAATCACGGGTGTGATGTAGAGGGTGATGACTTGTGAAAAAATCAGCCCCCCGACAACCACCAAGCCCAAGGGTTGACGCAATTCGGCTCCAGCCCCCCAGGCCGCGGCGATGGGCAGAGTACCCATGGCTGCGGCCATGGTGGTCATCATGATGGGCCGGAAGCGTTGGAGGCAGGCTTCCCGAATGGCTTGCGCCGGTGTCATGCCCTCCTGACGTTGAGCATGCAAGGCAAAATCGATCATCATGATGGCGTTTTTTTTCACGATACCGATCAACATCAAAATGCCGATGGTGGCAATCAAGGTGAGATCCAGGCCAAATATTTTGAGTGTGATCAGCGCGCCGATGGCGGCGGAAGGTAAACCCACCAAGATCGTAAGAGGGTGAATGAAGCTTTCGTATAAAACCCCCAGCAGCACATAAATGACCAGCAAGGCTGCCATCAACAAGATCAGTTGTCCGCCTTGGGCCTCTTGGAACACCGCAGCATCGCCGCCATAGCGGGTCAGGATGCTGGGGGGCAGTTGCATGGCTTGAACGGTTTGATCGATTTTGGTGGTTGCAACCCCCAAAGGAACATCAGGTGCCAAGTTGAATGACAAGGTAATGGCGGGCAATTGCCCTTGATGATTCACCGTTGTCGGGCCAACGGATTGTTCTACTTTGGCAAAACTGGACAGGGGCACCAGGTTGCCCGTTTTGCTGCGTAGCGAAAGCCGGGGGAGGGCATCGGTCACTTGGCGGTAGGTTTCATCGGCTTCCAAAATCACCTGGTAGCTGTTCGAGGGCGTATAGATGGTGGAAACCTGACGATCACCAAAGGCAGAATAAAGCGCGTTTCGAACCTCTTGCATGGTGATGCCGAGTACAGCAGCCCGGGAGGCATCGATTTGGATCTGAGCCTGCAAGCCTTTATTTTGACTGTCACTGGTGACGTCGCGAAACAAGGGGTCGGCTCGCAAGGCTTCTTGAATTTTGGCCGCCCATTCGCTGAGTGCCTCAGCATGGATGCCTTGCAAGGTGTACTGATAACGGGCCTTGCTTTGCCGTCCTCCCAGTTGCAGGTTTTGGACAGGCCGCAAAAAAACAAGCATCCCGGGCACCTCGCGTGCCCGCTTGCGCAAACGATCAAGGACTTTGGGCATAGAGTCACGCTCGGCCTTGGGCTTGAGCACGATGAAGATGCGACCGTTATGAGATGCCCCACCACTGCCACCGGTGAAGGAAGTGAGGTCTTTCACGGCGGGATCCTGGCGAAGCGCGTCGGCCATGCGATCTTGCAGTTCCAGCATTTTGGCATAAGACACATCTTCGCTGGCCTCCGTAGTGACCTGAATTTGCCCGACATCTTCTTCAGGGAAAAAGCCTTTTGGAATGTCTTGAAAGAGTGCTGCGGTCACGCCGAAACTGCCCAAGGCGACGCAGGCCATCAAGGGGCGATGAGCCAGTGCCCAGTCAAGGGTTTTTTCATAAACACGGGCCATGAAACGAAAGCACCATTCGAACCATGCCGTAGCCCATGATTCACGGGGGTTCGGGGTGTGCCTGCCAAGCAGTTGGCTGGCCAGCATGGGAACCAGGGTCAAGGACAGTACGGCGGAAACCAAAATTGACAAGCTCACCACCACCGCAAATTCCTGAAACAACAGCCCAATGGTGCCAGGCATCAGAAAAATAGGAATAAAAATAGCAACCAGGGACAATGAAATGGACACGATCGTAAACCCCATCTCACGAGCCCCTTTGAGCGAGGCCCTGAGCGGGTTCATGCCGGCTTCGATGTGGCGCACAATGTTTTCCAGAACCACAATGGCATCATCGACCACCAAGCCGACGGCCAGGGTCATTCCCAGCAGCGACACATTGTTCAGGGTATAGCCCAGCGCATACAGCAAGCCCAAAGACCCTATCAGCGAAATCGGGATCGTGATGGCCGGGATGAGGGTTGCCGCGGCGCGTTGAAGGAATAAAAAAATCACCGCCACCACCAAGGCCACCGTGAGGCCCAAAGTCAGCTTGACATCATGCAGTGACTCACGAATCGACAGGGATCGGTCGTTCACCGGAATGATGTGGATGGATGCCGGCAACTGAGCCCGAATTTGGGGCAGCATGGCCTGAATGCTGTCCACCACTTCAACAGTATTGGCATTGGGCTGGCGCTGTACTGCCAAAATCACGGAGGCCTGACCGTTGTAGCTTGCTGAAGTTCGTAGAGTCTCGAAGCTGTCGATCACGGTGGCCACCTCTTTGAGGCGCACGGGTTGCCCGGCCTGGGTTGCCACCACCACGTCCTGCCATTCCTGGGCATTACGTATCGATTCATTGGCCTGCAAGGTCAGAGTTTGAGCGGGGCCATCGATGGTGCCGATCGGTGAGTTATCGTTGGCGGCACGCAGGGCGGTGCTTAATTCGTCGAGGCTGATATTTCTGGCATTCAGGGCATCGAGGTGGGCACGCACCCGTACGGCAAAACGCTTTTGCCCAAACACATTGACTTGAGCAACTCCGGTGATGGTTGATAAGGCCGGCCCCACCAGATTTTCTGCGTACTCATTCAGGTCGGACATCGACATGGACGGCGAATTCATGGCCATGAACAGAATCGGGGCATCGGCCGGGTTGACCTTGCGATAAGACGGAAGCTGAGTCATGGCCGAAGGCAAGGACCTTTGGGCCCGCAGCAGGGCGGCTTGTACATCAACTGCCGCCGCATCCACCTGTCGAGCCGGTGAAAATTCAAGCGTGATGGATGTGTTGCCGAGCGTGCTGACTGAACTGATCAGTTTGATGCCGTCAATGGTTGAAAATTGCTTTTCCAGTGGCAGGGCCACAGACGAAGCCATGGTGTCCGGGGAGGCTCCCGGCAGGGCCGCCGTGACATTGATGACTGGGGTATTGAAGCTCGGCAAAGCGGCCACCGGCATATAAAAATAAGCCAGCAAGCCGCTCAAAAATATGGCCAGCGAAAGCAGCACCACCATAACGGGCCGGCGAATCGACATCTCAGAAAGGTTCATTGTGGCAACCTTCAGGGTTTCGGCTTGGCTGAACTGTCGCGCACTGCACTTCCGGGGCGCACATTCTGCTTGCCCTCGAGCACCACCCATTCTCCCCCTTGCAGCCCACTCACTGCCGCCATGGTTCCGGATTGGGCGAGGATCTGAACCTGACGCGATTGGGCCAAACTGTTTGCATCAAGCACATAAACCACAGGCCCGCTTGGGCTATTGATAACGCTGGCCAGCGGTATTTGCACTGCATCTTTCAGCACATCAACCATGACCCGCACCATGGCTGACTGCCCAGGCCACAGCAACCAGTCAGGGTTCTTCAACTGAGCTTTGCTTTGTACACCCCCCACGGTCATGTCAACCGTACTGTCCATGAAGCTCAAAACCCCTGAGACGCTGGCCTTGGCTCCGGCAGCAAAAACCTCCACGGTGACCGGGCCTTTGGCTTTGCGTTTTTGCACAGACGGCAACAGAGCTTCGGGCAAAGTGAAGTTGACTGTCACCGGGTTCATCTGGGTGATGGTGAGCATCGGGGCGGCACTGGCATTGGCCAAGACCAGGGAGCCAGCTTGTGCAGTGATGGCGCCAATACGTCCATCCATCGGCGACCGCAGCGTGTTGTAGGTCAAGTTGACCTCAGCGGCGCGCAAGGCGGCCTTATCAGCCAAAACAGCGGCATTCAAAGCCTCGGCTTGTGCCAAAGCGGTATCAACCGCGCTGCGTGACAAAAACCCTTGGGCGAGCAGTTCCCGGCTTCGCTGGACTTGTCGTTGTGCGTCGGCTGAACTGGCTTGGTCTTTTACCAATTGTGCCCGGGCTTTGTCCACATAGGCCCGATCAGCCCGATCGTCCAGCGTGAATAGAAGCTGGCCCCTCCGAACAAAATCACCCTCCTTGACATGAACGGTTTGGACTGTATTGGTGGTTTGGGCCCGTAAATCAACGGTCTTCAAGGCGGCCACATGGGCATTCGTTTCAAAAATCAAGGGAAAATCAGATCTGAGGGCCTGAGTGGTTGTGACAGCTGCCAACGACCCACCAAGTTGAGCCTTGGCGGGTTGAGGGGCCTGCGCGAGGTCAGAAGCGGGCCCACGCACCGGGGCTGTTAGCCAAATAAGCCAAGCCGCCAGGCCCAAAAGAGCCCCCATCAGGAGCCAACGCAAACGAAAAATCCAGGAACGAAACACGATGAATCTCCAAAAACCTGAGCCTAAACTGCAGAGCCTACGGCAGATCAGAAAGGCGGTTTATGTGGGGCGTTTTTTGGCCCGAGGATGCGCCGCATCGTAGACCTTGCTGAGGTGCCCAAAATCAAGTTTGGTGTAGATCTGGGTGGTTGAAATATGGGCATGCCCTAAAAGTTCCTGAACCGCCCGCAAATCACCGCTGGATTGCAGTAAATGGCTGGCGAAGGAGTGTCTCAACATGTGAGGGTGCACATGGGTGGGGACACCTGCTTGCAAGGCCAGGCGCTTGAGGCGACCGCGAACCTGGTGAGGTGTCAATCGGGTTCCCCGATGGCTGATAAACAAAGCACGCTCATGAATTGCAGACAACAATTGTTGGCGCACCGTCAACCAGCGGTTCAAAGCGCATAAAGCCGCCGAACCCACCGGTACAGAGCGCCGCTTGTCGCCCTTGCCCAGCACATGAACTGAAGCATCGGTGAGGTCCACCCAAGCCAGGGCAGAGCGACCTGCTTGAACATCCAGGCCAACGAGTTCGCCAATACGCAAACCGCAGCCATAGAGCATTTCAACCATGCAATGATCGCGAATGGTTAAAACAGCCTGAGCTGAGCAGGGGGCTGCCGATGGCTCGAAGGCCGCCAAGGCAACAGCTTGTTCCACTGATAAAGCTTTGGGAAGGGGCTTAGCGCCTTTGGGGGCACGAATTCCAGCCACAGGGTTGAGTGATACCAGACCATCAATTCCGAGCCAGCGGTACAGGCCGCGCCACGCAGACAGCACCATGGCAATGCTGCGCGAACTCAAGCCTGTCAAGTGCATGTGACCCACCCATTGCCGTACATGATGGGGCTGAACCGTTCTTACCTCGATGTTATTTGCCGCAGAGGAAAGAAACGCCATCAGGCGCCGAAACGCTTCCTCATACATTTCAAGAGTGCGAACCGCCAAACGGCGCTCAGCACCCAGGAAACGCAAATAGCGAATGATATCGGGGTCAAGCTCAAGGCTCTTTGACGCAGGGCTTGCAACACGTGAATGTTGGGTGACCAAGGCGTTCAGTCCTCGGGGAGCAAGCGCGACAGCGCAGCGCTTGATAGTTCACCCACACGCACCAGAAACTCAGTGCTCATTTCAGAGGTGAACCGGGTGGGGTCGGGCGACCCCAGGGCCAACATGCCAAACGCCACAGGGCTGCCGTCATGACGGAGAGGAATAAAAGCCACAGAAGCCACGCGCCCAGGCTCTTCGAACCACAAAGCCGCCTCAAACCCGGAATTCAGGCCGCAATAAGGAACAATCAGGCTGGAAGCGAAACTCCGCACATCCGCGCTGACTTCTTGAGAGAAAGGTTCGTCCATGAAGGGTTCGTCGACCTCCCATATGCGCAGTGCCGCTTCGGGAATTAAAAATTCATGAATCAATTCCTGGGTCAGCATGTAGGGGAGTTCGAGCAGATCACTGGTCAGCATGAGGCCGCGCGTCCAGCGGTGAAGCTTCTGGGCGAGGCCCATGTTTTCTTGGCCATGCCGGATCATGTCGATGATTTGTTGCTCCAGGCCCTTGATTTTATCTCGCAGTATTTCAAGCTGCCGCTCTTGCAAAGACACGGCCCGTTGGCCGTGTGGGCTTGTCAAGCGAAGGCTGAGCAGCAGGTCTGTGTGACGTTCAAAAAATACGGGGTGGTGGGCCAGATAGTTGGCGATGTCGGTCTCGGTGAGGCCCTGGATACTGCTGACGTGGGGATTCGTCGTGATCACAGTTCGATTTCTCCTTCAAAAACCGTTTCGGCGGGCCCGGTCATCAAAACTGGTGAGGCGTGTCCTGCCCAGGAAATGGTCAGCAGGCCGCCCAGGGCCTGTACGTCGACTTGCTCATCCAGCAAGCCCTGCATGATGCCCGCAACCACGGCGGCACAGGCACCGGTGCCGCAGGCCAGGGTTTCCCCGGCACCCCGCTCGAAAACTCGCAGACGCACCCGTGTGCGGTCAATGATTTGCATGAAGCCGACATTGACCTTGCGGGGAAACCGCCAATGAGATTCAATGTGGGGGCCCCAGGTTAATACCGGCGCAGTGTCTACACTGAAGACCTGCAAGACCGCATGGGGGTTTCCCATCGACAATACCGCCACCTCCGCACGCTCTGAGCCCAGATCCATCGGCCAAAGATCGCAATCAGCCTGCCTGCGCGGTGACAGGCCTTGTGAGTCAAAAGGAATTTGCAGTAAATCAAAAACCGGTGATCCCATATTCACCGTCACCCGGCCATCTTTTTGCAGGGTCAGGAGCAAATGATTGTTGACGGTTTCAACATGAAGGATGGTTTTTTGAGATAAGCCCTTGTCATGCACATAACGCGCGAAGCATCGGGCACCATTGCCGCAATGTTCAACTTCGTCTCCAGTGTTGTTGAAAATGCGATAGCGAAAATCAACTCCTGGTTGTTGACTGCGCTCAACCAGCAAAATTTGATCAGCACCCACACCAAAGCGACGATCGCCCAAGTGTCGTAATTGTGATGGCGTCAAGGGAATCAAGGCTTGCGTGGCATCGAGAACCACGAAGTCGTTTCCAGCGCCTTGCATTTTTGTGAAACGAACTTTCATTCCGGGCATGGTTTGATTCATGAGGGTGGACAGCTGAGAGCCGCGATGTCCATGCTTAAGCCCCTCGGCTCAGGGCTGCCAAGGCCCGGGTAGTGATGTCTGAGACGCTGCCCGAGCCGTTGATTTTGCGGTATATGGGGGCCCCGCTGCCGCCTTGAGCGGCCCAGCGGGCATAGTACTCGACCAGCGGGCGGGTTTGCTGGTGATAAACATTCAGG
>JBKDQE010000062.1:0-11561 GCA_046342195.1 Burkholderiales bacterium | reverse complement strand
GATCGGGATGCCGGCCTCGGCCTGCCTCAGAAACCCAATGATCTGCTCTTCGGTAAATCTGCTCTTCTTCATGTCCGTCATTCTCCTGGTTGACGGACTTCACGAACTTTATGCTGGTACGGCTGGTGGGGGGCAGGTCACTTTAAATTCTCCATCTACCTCAAGTGCCTTCTTACCCTCAAAATCAAGCTCAAAATTCATGACGCAGTCAGGCTGGATACTGTCGTCACGAGACTCTGGGCCAAAGGGCGAGGCATCGAATCTGTGCGGCAGCGAGGAATGAAGCCAGATTTTTAGCGTAACGCGTGGCAATGCCGCGCCATCCCTTGAGGTGCAAAAAAGCATTTTCGACTGGGTCGCGCTGGCGGTCGAGGGGCTTGTCATGGTCGCGCGGTTCCTTGCGATTCTTGCGTGGCGGAATTTGCGCTTGCATGCCTTGGCTCCGGGCTTGCCGGATGATGGCGTCACTGTCATCGCCTTTATCGGCAATCAGGGTCTCGGCATCAATACCTTCAATCAGGCTTGCAGCCTCAGCCTAATCCGCCCGGGCACCTTCCGCAGCAATAATTCGGATCGGCATACCAAACGCATCCACGGCCAAATGTAGCTTCGTGTTGAGCCCCCTTTGGTGCGACTCATCTCCTGGTTTCCTCCCCGCGCACCCGCTGCGTGCGGGTGAACCTTGCAGTGACTGGCGTCGATCATCAGCCATTCGTAATTGGGCTCATCAATCAATCGCTCAAGCAAAAATTCCCATACACCCTTATCGCGCCAGCGACAAAATCGCCGGTGCGTGTTCTGCATGCCTACTGAACACTCGTGAAGTCCAACCGGCGCCAAGGTGTGTACTGGATGCCGTGCGCAGCCCCGGACTTCATTTCGGCCTGACGGTTTGCCCATCCAAGCCGGTCGGCGAACTCGAAAATCCAACATAAGCAGAAGTCGTTGTCACGCAAGGCGATGTGCGTGTGCTACGGCGAAAAAGTTGGCGGAGATTTCCAGAGAACAGAGGGCAGAAAAGGGTTGAACCAGCCACCACGGGCACCGGTTCTGACCACCCCCTGGCACACGCAGAATCCGCGCGAACCCCGCGTACCGTGTGGGGTCTGGAAGTGAAAACGCCCAACCGAGAACGGTTGGGCGTTGAATGGTGGTGGCCAAGGGCGGAATCGAACCACCGACACACGGATTTTCAGTCCGCTGCTCTACCAACTGAGCTACTTGGCCTAAGCTGATATTTTATCACAATCAAAAGAGCCTGGTCCACGTGCCCGGGTGATGCACAAGGCGGCACTCAAACCGTGCTGCGCTTGTTGCGGGAAAGGTCAACCCCAAGCTGCTTGAGCTTGCGGTAAAGATGCGTTCTTTCCAGGCCCGTCTTTTCAGCCACCCGTGTCATGCTGCCGTTTTCTTGAGCCAAGTGAAATTCAAAGTAGCTTTTTTCAAAGACATCTCTGGCTTCACGCAAAGGACGGTCAAGATCGAAACTTTGGGCCGATTGAGGGCCGGTAGGCCCAGGCATCAAGGAAGACATGACTACCGTATGAGAGTCTGCTTGACTCAAGGCAGAATAGCCGCCCACCCCCTCAACCCGGGCCACAGATTGCCCTAATATTGAACGAGGCTGTGGCTTCATGAGAGCTTGTTCAACTGCACGCAACAATTTTTGCAGCGTAATGGGCTTCTCAAGAAAAGCAACAGCGCCGAATTTGGTGGCTTCGACGGCAGTATCGATGGTGCCGTGGCCACTCATCATGATTACAGGCATGGTGAGCAGGCCAGATGAAGCCCACTCCTTGAGCAGTGTTACCCCATCAACGTCGGGCATCCAGATATCGAGCAAAACGAGATCAGGCCGCTGTTTCTCGCGCCAGAGGCGCGCCTGAGCAGCATTTTCTGCCAATTCAACCGTATGCCCCTCATCGGTCAAAATCTCGGACAAAAGCGCTCGAATCCCTAATTCGTCATCAACGACAAGAATGTTAGCCATGGAAACTTATTAAGACCGCGGTTCAGAAGAATCAACGACAACCCCAGCAACATGGGATTGCAAAATTTTCGAAAATGATAGCGAAACTTGAGCCCCTTGGGCTCGTGTGAGGGGGTTAATAGCTGATTTTGGGCCGGTATTTTCTGAGTGTGGCGGATCCAGGTTTGCAATTCTGACCCGTGCACCGTGTTCATCCGCAATTTTTTTCACAACCGCCAAGCCCAAGCCAGTGCCCTTCGCCTTGGTGGTGACATAAGGCTCGAAAGCGCGCTTGAGCACCTTGTCAGGAAACCCGGGCCCGTTGTCTGTAATATCCAATCGTACTGCCCGCAGCTCACCGTGGTCATTTCGGCTGGCTTCGGTGCGCACACTAACCCATCCATCATCTTGATGGGCCACGGCATCCAGGGCATTTTGAACGAGATTATGAATCACTTGCCGAATCTGGGTCGGATCGCCCTCCACGGGGGGGACAGCGTGCCCAAGCTCGGCATGCAAGCGTCCGGCCTCCTGGGCGTGACCGTAAAGGCCCAGAACCTCCGAAACAAGCGCATTAAGATCAAGGCTGATCATGCGGGCTGAGGGCAAGCGTGCGTAATCACGAAATTCATTGACCAAGGTCTTCATGGCCTGAACTTGAGTGACGATGGTTCCCACACATCGGACCAGCATGGCTTGATCGACTCCTTCCAGCTTGGGCTCAAGTTTATGCTGCAAACGCTCGGCAGAGAGCTGAATGGGGGTCAAGGGGTTTTTGATTTCATGAGCCAAGCGGCGTGCCACTTCTGCCCAAGCCTCACTTCGCTGAGCCGAGACCACCGAAGAAATATCATCAAAGACCATCAAGCGAGCCCCCGCCGGCAAAACAGCCCCGCGTACCAGCAAGGTCAAAGGTTCACGCTCGACCTCCGCGCCGGGCGGGGGCAACACGAAGGAGTCTTGCCATTGATCGCGTTCTCCAGCCTCGGGGCTGGTGGCATGCAGCTCAAAACGCTGCCAAATCGACTGAGCGAAGCCCTCAAGACCAGGGGCATCTTCTAAACGATGGTACGGCTTACCTGAAAGAGGCCAACGTAAAATTCGTTGAGCGCCGGGGTTGATGATTTCAATATGGCCCTCTCGGTCAAAAACAATGACCCCTGCGGTGATGCTGTCAAGGATGGTCTGCAAATTTGTGCGAGCCCCTTCCACTTGGGCCACACTTTGCTGTGCCAGGGCTCGTGCATCAGCCAATTGCTGGGTCATTTCGGCGAATGAGCGAGTCAGGCCACCCAATTCATCTCGAGACACAATAACGGGCTTAGCGCTTAAATCACCCATGGCCACTTGCCGCATGCCCTCTGCCAGCAAGAGCAGAGGCTGGGCCAATTGCCTCGACACGGTAACGGCTAACAACAAGGCCCCAAAAACCGCAAGAATCAAGGCCAATGTGAGGGTGCCAATGTACATTTTTCGCAGACCCGTGCGGGCCAGGGCGCGCTGTTGATATTCGCGATAGGCAGCTTGCACGGCCAATGCGTTGCGTGCCAATTCAGGGGGAAGCGGTTGAGCCATATAGATGAAACGATCTTGACGGGAGAGATCAATTTCTGTGTTGGGAATATACGCCAAGGCGTGAATGGCAGGTACCGCATACCCGCCTGCCAGTGCCGCTTCATCTTCAAGGCCCTCCAGTTCGCTGATGACCTGGCCATTGCGTGCCTGACGAATGCGGCTCGGAGAGGCCCATTCGGGTGCGAGGGAAGCTGAAAAACTGCCCGCCACCAGCAAGGGCTGGCCATTTGGGCCAATGATCGCCAAATCCAGGACGCCCAGTTGTGCTCTGAGCCGCTCTAGCAGCACAGCCTGAAGCACCCCCCGGTTTTCTCCGATTTGATCAGCGGCACTGCGAGCTTTGTCGGCCACTTGATTGACCTGGGTGTCCAGGGTGCTTTGAGCCAATGACAAGCCGGCATCGAGCGCCCCTTCAACGCGCACATCAAACCAGCTCTCGATGCTGCGCGACACAAATTGAAAACTTACGGTGTAAATCAAAACCCCGGGCAACACCCCGACCAAGGCAAAGAAAGCCGCCAGTTTTGTGAGCAATCGGGCCCCAAATTTGCCTCTGGAAATGCGAACATAAAGGCGAATTGAGGCCACCCCGATCACGCACAGCAACATCACCGCCACAGCCCCATTGACCCAAAACAACCAAGCGAAATTCCTTTCATAGAAAGATCGGTTGTTGGTGGCCACTGCCAACAAAAAGGCCAACACCAGGCCCGTTCCGGTCGCAGCCACGAAAAAGATCAACAAAGCCCAGCGGGATGCTTTGGTCATGTCTTTTAATTTAGTCGGTGATGGTGGACTGAAAAACAGGCAAGTTATGCGTCTTTTGAATCATTAAGACCCAATCGGGCTGCCCTCCCACGCCAATCTGAAGCGGACGAGGCCAGGCAGAAGTGTCTAATTGATAAGTCAGTTGCAGGTAATACTGGCCCGAAGATGAGATATCTGCGGCCTCGGCCACTTTCCATTGGCTGACCTCCTGAACGCTTGCCAAGGCCTCTGCAAGATTGTCAAAGGACAAATTCGCCCCCCCAAAATGCACCCGGTACTGGCGTGTCAGGGGCTGATAATACAAGCGCCACGATCGGCTCACACGTGACACCCGCTGATCACGCCAATACCATCGCTCACGAAACACCTGGGCCTCTGCCACAAAGCTCAAGGCCAGGCCCTTTTGCAAGGCTGCCTCCACACTGGCACTGAGCTCAAAGCTGGCCGTGAAACCAACATAAAAGCCATCATCAGACCTGAGCAACTCGAACCCCTGAAGGGAATCAGCGCGGGCTGAAACGCCCATGATGGCCAATGAAAATGCCACTGCCAAGGAGCACCCCGATGCCTTGATGCAAAGCTGCCCAAGCCTATGGAAGAACAGCTTCAATGGTCTGCGCAGGCGCTGAAAGCCATTAGAGAAAAACATCATTATGGGTAAATCATGACTATGAAACGTCAACGGGAGCATGAAGCCTCAAACTTTGTATTTTTGTGTTGCAAAAATAAAATGCAGATCTTTATTCCCCTTGTCGCAAGAAGACCACGCAAAAGCTTCACAATGAGAGGCTTTTGCCTCGAAAGGCTTTGGGCTCAAAATAAACGCTGGCTGCTGTCTTATGCGAAGCACAAGCATGCACACTGAACTTCTGCACCTCAACACCGCTCCCGGCTTTGGGGCAAAACGCTTGCGCTGCGGTAGAGTCATGCCGGCCCCCAAACAGACTTGTTGCAGTTTTTATCATGAAACCTCGAACCCGACGTACCCTTAGCATCATGGTGGGCCTCCTTGCCTTGGGGGTGGCCTGCGCTTTGGTATTGAATGTTTTTCGCAGCAACATGGTGTTTTACTTCAGCCCTTCTGATGTGGCAGCAAAAAAAGCCCCCCTTGAACGAAGCTTTCGAATCGGTGGCCTGGTTGAACCCGGAAGTGTTCGGCGTGAATCTGAAAATTTGACGGTTCAATTCAGGGTCACCGACACCGTCCAGCATATTCCTGTGGTTTATACCGGCCTGTTGCCAGACCTCTTTCGCGAAGGTAAAGGCGTGGTGGCGCAAGGCAAGTTGGGCCCCGATGGGGTGTTCAAAGCCGATCAAGTGCTGGCCAAACACGATGAAAACTACATGCCTCCTGAGGCAGCCCAAGCCCTGAAAGACGCACGCCGCCATCCGCCCGTACCACCAAGCAGCGAAGCTACCGAAACCCCCTATGCTCCAAAGCCCTCTGTGTCGATGAGCCAGGCCGGCCCCAAGCCAGGAGCGCAACCATGATCGCGGAAATCGGACACCTCAGCCTGATCATCGCCTTCGTCATGGCCTTGTCGCAAAGCATTCTGCCCTTGTGGGGGGCCCAGGCGGGGAACCTCACCTGGATGAAATTGGCCCGCCCTGCCGCTTGGGGCCAATTCATTTTCATGGCCTTGGCGTACGGCTGCTTGACCGCTGTTTTCGTGCTTCATGATTTTTCGGTCTTGCTGGCGGCAGAGCACTCCAATTCCCGACTGCCCTTGGTTTACCGCATCACCGCTGTTTGGGGCAACCATGAGGGTTCAATATTGCTCTGGACACTCATTCTTTCGGGCTGGACACTCGCCGTGGCTTTGAAGTCCCGAGCCCTTGATGATGCGATGGTTGCGCGTATTCTGGGCGTCATGGGCCTGGTGAGTTGCGGGTTTCTTGTTTTCACTCTCTGGGCTTCAAACCCTTTTTTGCGGCTCATTCCTGCCGCTGCCGATGGAAATGACCTGAACCCCCTGCTGCAAGACCCCGGCATGATTCTGCATCCTCCCATGTTGTACATGGGTTATGTCGGGTTTGTTGTGGCCTTTGCATTCGCGATTGCCGCATTGCTTGCAGGCAAACTGGACAGCGCCTGGGCACGTTGGTCGCGTCCCTGGACGAGCCTGGCCTGGTGCTTTTTGACTTTGGGCATTGCCTTGGGAAGCTTCTGGGCCTACTACGAATTGGGCTGGGGAGGCTGGTGGTTTTGGGACCCCGTTGAAAACGCATCTTTCATGCCTTGGCTGGCGGGCACCGCACTCATGCACTCTCTTGCGGTCACAGAAAAGCGTGGCGGGTTCAAAAACTGGACAGCCCTGCTGGCCATTGTCACTTTTTCTTTATCTTTGATGGGCACATTCCTGGTGCGCTCCGGGGTTCTCAGTTCCGTTCATGCGTTTGCCACTGACCCCACCCGGGGCCTGTTTATTTTAGTGCTCTTGGCCGTGGTGGTCGGGGGCTCTCTCTTTTTGTTCGCCTGGCGGGCACCCAAGGTCAGGCCCGGCGGCAGCTTTGAACTGATTTCCCGGGAGTCCATGCTTCTCACCAACAATGTGCTGCTGATGGTTGCCACAGCGTCCGTTCTTCTAGGAACCTTGTATCCACTCATCATTGATGCCCTGGGCATGGGGAAGCTGTCTGTGGGCCCCCCCTACTTTGAAGCAGTATTCATTCCCCTGATGGCCCCAGCTCTTTTTTTAATGGGAATTGGCCCGATGGCACGTTGGCAACGGGCTGACCCGATCGACCTATGGCGTCGTTTGCGTTGGGCTGCCGGGGTGAGCTTCGCAACTGCCCTCTTGACGCCTTTGGTTTTGGGAAAATGGTCGCCTTGGGTGGCCCTGGGAATTTTGCAAGGCGTATGGCTCATTGCTTCAGCGGTTTATCAACTGATTGAGCGGCTGCGCAGTCACCCCTCGGGTCGTTGGCTGCATGGCCTGCGGGCCCAAGCCGGCAGCTACTACGGCATGCTTCTCGCACACACCGGGGTGGGGGTGTTCATTTTGGGCGTCACGGTGGTGGGCGGCTACGCCAGCGAAACCGATGTTCGCATGGAACCGGGCCAAACCGCCAGTATCGGAGGCTATCACTTTAAGCTGGAAGGGGTTGACCCCGTCACAGGCCCTAATTACACGGCAACCAAGGCACGCCTGACAGTCACGCAAGGCGATCGTTGGGTGGCCCTCCTGACTCCCGAACGAAGGATCTATCATGTTCGACGCTCGCCCATGACCGAGGTAGGGATTGATCGGGGCCTTTTTCGTGACCTTTATGCCGCACTTGGCGAGCCTGTCGGGCCTCAGGCATGGAGTATCCGACTTCACCATAAACCCTTGATCAACTGGATTTGGCTGGGTTGCGTTTTGATGGCTCTGGGCGGCATTCTGGCCGTCCTGGACCGAAAATATCGCTTCAAACCACGTACCCCACTTGGTCTTTTACCCCAAGAAAAACCAGGGTCTGAAACCCTGGTTCAGCCCCCCATGACCCCCTCGGTCAAAGCTTTGCCATGAAACGCTACTTGTGGCCCTTGGTCATTTTCTTTGTGTTGCTGGGTTTTTTGGCCATTGGCTTGAAACTCGACCCACGCCACATCCCCTCCCCTTTGATTGGCCAACCCGCCCCTTCTTTCAGGCTGCCGCGCCTGGATGCCCCAGGCACCCTGGTGCAGCCCCAGAACCTCCAAGGCCAAGTCTGGCTCTTCAACGTGTGGGCTTCTTGGTGCGTCAGTTGCCAACAGGAGCATCCGGTTCTGCTCGACTTGGCTCGCACACGGAAGGTGCCCATTTATGGCTTGAACTATAAAGACCAAAGCGCCGCCGCCTTGAACTGGCTCACCCAACATGGCAACCCTTATGTTTACTCCTTATCAGACCCTCACGGGATCGTGGGTATTGATTATGGTGTTTATGGCGTTCCAGAGACTTTTGTGATCGACAAACAAGGCGTGATTCGCCACAAACATACGGGCCCCGTAACCTCTCAAGATCTCCATGAAACCTTGTTGCCCCTGGTGGAAAAGCTCAATGCGCTCTAGGGCCTGTTCACACTAAAGATGCCAGATGCGTTGTTCTTCAAAAGGCCTTGGGCCACGCACTTTCTGCAAGCGGCTGGTTCTTCTGGGGTGGGTTGCCCTGCTTCAGGCCGGGATGAGCCCGGTCTGGGCTCAAGCAGCCACCTGTCAAACTTGGGGCATCGAAAGTGACCATCCGCCCCCGCAAGGCTCATTGTTGCCAAGTTGGCCAACCCATCGTTGCACTATGGACAAAAAAGACGGTGAAAAATGGGCCTCTGCGGCTGATTTGCCGCCGACAGCTCCGCAGCCCGACAGGCAGCCTGGCGCTTCGGCTTCCAGCCCCGTCGTCATGGCTCGACCCATGGCTGAGGACCCAGCCCTTGAGGCGCGTGTGTTGGCCCTTGCCCAAGAGTTACGCTGCCTCGTCTGTCAAAATGAAACCATTGCCGCTTCACATGCGGAGCTCGCCCAAGATTTGCGCCAGCAAATTCGTGTTCAACTACAACAAGGCCAAAGCCCAGAAAAAATTCTCGACTTCATGGTTGCCCGATACGGCGATTTTGTTCGTTACCGCCCCGCCTTGCAAGGTAAAACATGGCTGCTGTGGCTCGGCCCTTTTTTGTTTCTGTTTGGTGCGCTGGGTGGCTTATTTGCGATGATTCGAAAAAGGCGCACCACCCCTCAGGCTTCACTGTCAGAAGCCGAACGAGACCGCGCCCGCGCTTTGCTCGGCCCGGCCAAGCCTTTCAGTCAGCCTCACATTCCGCCTGAATCTTCTTCATCATGATGATTTTTTGGATTACAGCCTCTGCCTTGCTGTGCTTTGCTGCTGCGCTGCTGTTACACCCTCTGTTACGCCAACGCAAGCAAAGCCCAACGGCAGGTTCTGGCAATATCGATATTCTTCGTGAGCAGTTCGAGCAGATCAATCAGGATCTGGCGGCAGGAAGCATCAGCTCCGAACAACATGATCTTGCCGTCAAAGAACTCGAACAAAGGGTGCTGGAAGAAAACAGTACAGAAACTCCCTCCGGCCCGATGGCGACGGCATCTTCCGGCCGGCCGACCCGCACCGCCTGGGTTGTGGGCCTCTTGATCCCTGTGCTGAGCCTGACAATCTATGCTCAACTGGGCCATTACAAGGCTCTTGGCCCCCTCCCGGAAAAAGACAGCCTCGCCACGGAAGACCTCGATCTTGACAAACTGCGTGGCCTCGTTGAGAAATTGGCCCAAAGAATGGCTCAAGAGCCCCACAACCTGGAAGGCTGGACTCACCTCGCCAGAGCTTATGTGATGCTCAAAGAATTCACGCTGGCCCAGAAAGCCTACAAGCACGCCCTCTCCATTTCGCCCCCAGACCCTCACTTGCTGGCCGACCTGGCCGATGCCCTGGCCATGGGTCAAGGGCAAAGTGTCCTTGGTGAGCCTGAGCCATTTATTGAACGCGCTCTCCAAATTGACCCGCATCATGTTAAATCCTTGGTGCTGGCCGGAGGCGTTGCCTTTGAAAAACAAAATTTCAGTCAAGCCATTGAATTCTGGACCAAGGCCCTGAAACAATCCACCCCAGAATCTGAAGTGGCCAAGGCGCTGGAAAGCAGCCTTGCCATCGCACGGGCCGAGCTTCACACTCATTCCAGCAGCCCCATGCCTGACGATGCCCCCGCACAACTCACGGGCACGGTCCGGCTCTCTTCTGCCTTGCTGAAACAGGTCAACCCAGACGACACGGTGTTCATTTTTGCGCGAGCCAGCGAAGGCCCCCGGATGCCACTGGCTATCTTGCGAGCCAGCGTGAAAGACTTGCCGCTCCGATTCACGCTCGACGACAGCCATGCCATGTCGCCACAAACCCGGCTATCTCAGTTTAAAACCGTGATTGTGGGGGCGCGTATTTCGAAGTCTGGCCAAGCCACCCTCGAAAGTGGCGACCTGATCGGTCAGACAAGCCCGGTCAGTCACCGCACTCAAAGTTTAGATGTGTTGATCCATGAAGCGCAGCCTTGACCCCCTTCAGACTTGAATTTTCCATGAGGAACTGCCGTGTTGTTCATCACATCATGTTCTGACCCGTAACCACGGGGGTTTCACGCTGTCTTGATCGATCTTAAGATAAGCCTGTGCAACAAGAATCCAACATCATTCAGCAGGTTCCCTTGTTTTCCCTCCCCACGGTTTTGTTTCCTGGGGGCCTTTTGCCGCTGCGTATTTTTGAAATCCGCTACCTGGATATGATCAAACGCTGCCAAGGAAGCGGCAAGCCCTTCGGGGTGGTAACCACCATGCCCTCCCCATGGGATGTGCCCACCAAACCAGCGTTTGACGACTCTTCGCTCAGGTCAGAAGATGAAGATGGAATTGAAGGTTTTGCCCCGGAAACGTTCTACCCCACCGGAACGCTGGCCCATATAGACCAACTGCAATACCCTCAGCCTGGGGTGATGTCTATTCGTTGCGTGGGGGGGCAGAGGTTTAAAATTCTTGCCAGTGAACAAAGAAAATTTGGCCTCTGGGTTGCCGACATCATGCTCATTGATCATGACCCGGTGATTCCTGTTCCTGTAGACCTCATCCCTGCCACAGAAACCCTGCAACAATTGGTTCAAAGCATGGAACAGCAGCTGGACAATATTGCAAACATGCCTTTGTTGCCACCCTATCACTGGAACGACTGTGGGTGGGTTTCTAACCGCTGGTGTGAATTGTTACCCGTAGAAACTGTTGAAAAACAACGGTTGATGTCTTTGGACAACCCCTTGGTGCGGCTGGAGTTGATTTCAGACATTTTAGGCCAGATGGGCCTGAGCCAGCCCATGCAGTTTCCCCTTTAGGGCCTGTGAACACCACCGAAGAGCTTCGATGATGGGGGCGAAAGTGATCAAGCCCACCAGCAGCACATGATCGCAGCTGTCGCCCAACAGCCAAGCCCTGGATTTCATCGCCAAGGCGTCCCCATGACCTGCTGGATGTCGCGGCGGGACAGGACCTTCGTGCATTCCTCCCACCGGTTCTGCTCGCTGCTGACAGTTGCGCCCCACATCTCCTCAAAGACATTTGAGATCTGCCCCCGCAAGTGCAGATGCGTCTGAGCCATTGACCTGCCCCCTTCCGGCGTACCAATCAAAAGGAAGGAAGTCCAAGTTGAAGGTTAATCGATTTCTTTGCTTGTGGCAGACCGAGCAGCATCGCCAGCGCGCTGGCGATGCTGCTCGGCAAATTGCGCCGGGGGTATGC
>JBKDQE010000061.1:0-135806 GCA_046342195.1 Burkholderiales bacterium | reverse complement strand
CACCGCTCCAACATCTCCAACCGCTGCCGAATGGCCTCTTCACTCAGCTTGATACGCCAGGCCTTCATCACTCGCTCCTCTTCAAAAGAGCGTGACCTTCTCATTCAGTTGGAGGCTGGGGAAGATGGGTTGCCCGCGTGCTTACGAACTTGCCGCCGTGGCTTTCGATGAATTTTTCGCTCTGCACGAACATGCCGCCCGAGCCGCAGCAGGGGTCGTACACCTTGCCCTTGTGCGGGGCCAGCACCTCCACCAGCACCTTCACCACGCTGGCCGGCGTGTAGAACTGGCCGCCCTTCTTGCCTTCGGCGTTTGCGAACTGCCCAAGAAAATATTCGTACACCTCGCCCAGCAGGTCCTTGGCGTGGTGGCCCTCGCTGGAGGTGAAGCCGATGGTGGAGATGAGGTCGATGAGCTCGCCCAGCTTGCCGGGCTCCAGCTGGGCCCGGCCGAAGCGCTTGTCGAGGATGCCCTTCAGGCGCGGGTTGTCGGCCTCGATGGCGTCCAGCGCCCCGTCGATGCGGGTGCCAATATCGGCTTGTTTGGCGTTGGCGCGGATGGTCTCCCAGCGCGCCGGGCCGGGCACCCAGAAGCAGTTGACCATCGTGTAGTAGTCGCGCTCCTCGGTGGCCAGGACACGGTCATCGGCGTCCGACAGGTACAACTCGTTCGACTCGTCGGCGAACGCGGCCTCCAGCTCGGCGCGGCGCTCGTCAAAAGCGTCGCTGATGTACTTGAGGAAGATGAGGCCGAGCACGATGTGCTTGTACTCGGCGGCGTCCATGCTGGAGCGCAGCTTGTCAGCGGCGGCCCAGAGCGTTTTTTTCAGGTCTTGGTTCATTGTTTTCCATGAAAGCCAATGCTTGTTTTGCGGACTATAGCCCGCCGACAGCACCGACTTGGGCGTCGAAAAGGTATCAAGTTATTTTCTGCAAGCGCAACAAGGCTGCGCCTTCTGGCATTTGATCACCGGCCCGGTAAATAAGCTCCTGCACTTTCCCGTCATAAGGAGCATACAAAGTGTGCTCCATTTTCATGGCCTCCATGACAGCCACCGCTTGGCCACGGCGCACCGTATCTCCTGGCTGAACCATCACCAACAAAACCTTTCCAGGCATAGGGGCCTGCAAACCTTCACGCACGATGTTGTCAAGATCCTCGCCGGGAAAGTACTCCTCGACCCAGCCCTCGGCATGCGGCGCCAAAACAGCCCAAGCCCGAGAAGCGCGTTGTGCCCCGGCCTTGAGAGTATCAATCTGTAGCCGGGTCCAGACATCTCCCAGTGCTACATCAAAAACGCCCTGCCCTTGGGCCACCGCCTGCCAAGGGGCAGAACCAGACTCGCTATTTTTACTCCAGCGCAATTCAAAAGACCCCTGATGAGATTGAACCAAGCGGGCACGCACCACCTCCGATTGAATGTTCAGCGTCCAATACCAGCAGAGCTCTCCCTGAAGGCGCCACTTGGCGCCACTCCATGGGTCAGACCAAGGCGCTGGAAGAGGGTTTTCGGATGCCCCGAACAGGCTCTGTGCCGCGACGGCAGCCAGCAACCAAGGCCAAGCCAGAGGGGCTTGCCCGAACAATACAGGGCGCTCGCGCTCGATCAGGGCGGTATCGAGGTCCGCCTGCACAAACGATGGGCTGGCCAGCAATCTGCGTAAAAATGCCACGTTGGTGTGCAAACCCAGCAACTGAGTTTGAGACAAGGCCACCGACAGCCGGTTCAGGGCTTGCTCTCGGGTTTCACCCCAGGCAATCAACTTGGCCAGCATGGCATCGTAGTAAGGCGAAACCATATCGCCCTGCTGAAACCCGGTGTCCAACCTGACAAAGCCTGGTTGGAAACGAACCGCCTCAGGCCAACGACACACTTCCAGAGGCCCCGTGGAGGGTAAAAACTGGGCCTCTGGATTTTCAGCACAGAGACGCGCCTCGATGGCATGGCCACGCCGGGAGACCTGAGCTTGGCCCAGAGGCAAGGGTTCGCCAGCAGCCACACGCAACTGCCACTCGACCAAATCCAGGCCCGTGATGGCCTCTGTCACAGGGTGCTCAACCTGCAGGCGCGTGTTCATTTCCATAAAATAAAAAACCAGCCCCTCCACGGCATCGGGCGAGTCGCCGGGTTCAGCAATAAATTCGACTGTGCCGGCCCCCACATAGCCTACCGCCTTCGCTGCCGCCACTGCTGCCTCGCCCATCTTTTGGCGCAAGGCCTCACTGAGGCCTGGGGCCGGGGCCTCCTCAAGCACCTTTTGGTGACGTCGCTGAACCGAGCAATCACGCTCAAAAAGGCTGATCACCTGACCTTGATGATCGCCAAAAACCTGCATTTCAATGTGACGCGGCCGCCTCAGGCAGCGCTCAAGCAACACCGCGTCATTGCCGAAACTTGCCGCGGCTTCACGCTGACAAGAGGCCAGCGCCGCAGCAAAATCAGAGGCTTGAGTAACCACCCGCATTCCCTTGCCCCCGCCTCCAGCACTGGCTTTGATCAGCACCGGGTAGCCGATGGCATCTGCGGCCCGCTGAAGCAAGAGAGGATCCTGCTCAGCTTCGTGATACCCAGGCACCAAAGGCACCCCCGCGGCTTGCATCAAGCGCTTAGACTCAGCCTTCAAGCCCATGGCCCGAATGGCTGCCGGAGAAGGGCCGATGAATACGATTCCGGCATCCGCACAGGCTTGGGCAAAGGCTTCGTTTTCGCTGAGAAATCCATAACCTGGATGAATAGCCTGGGCTCCGGTTTCACGCGCCACCCGCAAAATTCGATCGGCACAGAGGTAGCTTTCAGACGCCGCCGGGCCTCCGATGCACACCGCCAAATCTCCGGCCTGAACATGCCTCGCCCGGGCATCCGCCTCAGAATAAACCATCACCGTCTGAATACCCATGCGGCGGGCCGTAGCAGCGACCCGACAGGCAATTTCGCCACGATTGGCCATCAAAATTTTTGTAAACATGAGCCACCCCTCAGTTTGCGAAAACTTCAAAAAAGAAAAAATTCAATCAGTACTGGTGAACGCTTCATGGATTCCCGCCTGCGCGAAAATGAGGACATCATGAGGGCCAATAGCTGATTTAATTCACTCTCCTGCCTTTATCATTGCCTGGGCGCGCAAATTCATTCCTGTTTGACACCCGCAGCTTCCAGTTTGCATCTTCCCTGTCCTGACACCCAATTTCTCCTCCATTTTCATATGACGCAGGCCCCACCTCTTGTGGTTCGGTTCGGCGCGTTTGGCGATACCGTCCTCCTGACGCCCCTTTTGCATGCGCTGGCCGTGCGTTGGAGGCAGCCGGTTGACCTGCTGTCCTCAGGCCCCTGGACCCCCCAATTACTGGCTCACAACCCCCACGTCAGACACATCCAAATGGTGAGCAGTCGCAAAGCCCCCTATTGGCTCACCCCCAGCCAGTGGCGCGCCGTGGCCTGGCTTAAAACCCGTGGCACGGGGCCGGTGTACTTTTGCGAACGGGACCCTGAGGGCCTTGATCTGCTGGCTCGCGCTGAAATCCCTGCAAGCCATATTGACCGGCCCTGGAATGACTGGCCCGGAGAAAGCATCCATTGGGCTGATTGGTGGCTCGATGTGGCCCAAAGAACCCCGCCAGGCCTGCAGGCTGCACCACAGCTGCCTGCCGGCAGCATCCCGCCGCGCCCTGCCCTGTTCATCAGCGAGTCATCACGACAGGCCTGCGAACAATGGTTAAAAGCTCACCATTGGCACCTTGACCCCCTTGTTTTGGTGCAGGCAGGCCACAAAAAAACCCACAAACGCGGGCAACTTGGCACCTCAAATCACGCCAAACACTGGCCGCCAGAGCACTGGGCACAGGTGATTCGCGGGGTTCGCCATTTTTTACCACAAAGCCGCATACTGATGTGCGGGTCGCCCCGCGAACATGGCTTGGCTCAAAAAATCATCGACCATACTGGCGAAAAACGGGTTCATAACCTCACCAAAGAACTGCCCATTGACCGCTTGCTGCCCCTGGCCGAACGGGCACACAGCATGATCAGTGTCGACACCGGCCCTGCCCATGCCGCCGGCGCAGTAGATTGCCCTTTGGTGGTTCTTTACTCTATTTTTGGCGCTGAACGCTGGCGCCCGCGACCGCCGACTTCTCCTGTCATGACACTGGGCGGGGATCAGGGCGGCGCCAGTCGGCTCACCGATATTTCACCTGAAGCCGTGCTGGCCCAATGGCAAACCCTGTGTCAGGTGGCCAAAAGGCCAAGAAACCATGAAAACAGGCTAGAGAAAGCAGATCCAAAAGGCAAGAAAGCACCCTGAGAAAATTCAGGATTGACCGCTGAAGAGCGGTGCTGCTATTTTTGGCCTGATACCCTGTTTGGCATCAAAAACAAATAAATAACAGGCTGGTGCCGGAGGCCGGACTCGAACCGGCACAGTATCTCTACCGGGGGATTTTGAGTCCCCTGCGTCTACCAATTTCGCCACTCCGGCAAGAAGTGAACTGAAGGCAACCGATCCGGTTGCTCGAAGCAACATTATGCCATGTTTTGGAGGCATTTTCCAAGTGCCCCGGTAAGTAACCAAGGTGGCAAACTCCATCCACCGAGACCAAGCCCTGCGACAATATCCGCATGCTGACCGAACAGACCCCATCCTACCCGACCCTTGAAGATACCATCGGCAAAACGCCTTTGGTGCGCCTCGTTCGACTTCCAGGCCCCGACAATCGCCAGCGTCACAATGTCATTTTGGCCAAACTGGAAGGCAACAACCCGGCCGGTTCAGTCAAAGATCGCCCCGCCATTTACATGATTCGAAAGGCCGAAGAGCATGGCCATATTCGCCCCGGTGATACCTTGATTGAAGCCACTTCAGGCAACACAGGGATCGCTTTGGCCATGGCGGCGGCCATTCGCGGTTACCGCATGCTGCTGATCATGCCTGAAGATCTTTCCATTGAACGAGCCCAGACCATGAAAGCCTTCGGTGCCGAGCTCATCCTCACGCCAAAATCCGGGGGCATGGAGTATGCGCGTGACCTGGCTGAGCAAATGCAGCGTGAAGGGCGTGGGCATGTCTTGGACCAATTTGCCAACCCACACAACCCTTTAGTGCATTTTGAAACAACGGGGCCAGAAATTTGGGCCGACACCCATGGCCAAATTACCCACTTTATCAGTGCCATGGGAACCACCGGAACCATCACGGGAACCTCGCGCTACCTGAAGTCTCGTCAGCCTGCAATCAAAATTATCGGGGCTCAACCCGAAGAAGGCTCGCGCATTCCAGGCATACGAAAATGGCCTCCAGCTTACCTGCCCAAAATTTATGATCCATCGGGTGTGGATGAAATCATGCTGGTCAACCAAGGGCAAGCCGAAAACATGGCCCGCAGAATGGCCCGGGAAGAAGGCATTTTTTGCGGTATTTCGGCAGCCGGAGCCTGCTGGACCGCTTTACAAGTGGCCCAAACCGTCCAAAATGCCACCATCGTTTTTGTGGTCTGCGATCGCGGAGACCGTTATCTTTCAACAGGCATTTTTCCTGTCTGAATCACTGTTCAAGGAATCATTTGATGCAAATTGACAAAGAACTCGATACCCGCGGGCTGAACTGCCCTTTACCCATTTTGAAGGCCAAAAAGGCCCTGTCTGAAATGGAAAGTGGCCAAATTCTGCGCGTACTCTCGACCGACCCAGGTTCCAACCGGGATTTTCAATCCTTCGCACGGCAAACCGGCAATGAACTCATCACCCAAAGCACCAACGGTGATGCGTTCATTCACTTGCTGCGCAAACGATGAAAAAGCCAACCCCTACAGCACAGTCCGTGGTTCGCCATTTTGACGGAATTTTTTTCCCGATTTTTGCAACGAAACCCTCGCAATCTGCTTTTCGAACCCCCATTTTTGAGGCCCAAAGGTTCAGTGAGCAGCCAGCAAATCATCAAGCAAAAGCATTTTTACTGTTTTGCATTCCTCCAGCCGCTCTACAATCCCGCTTGAGAGACCTCGGCTGGCACGATCAAAAAAAAGTTCATTTTGGTACGTTCTTGCAAGGGTCTTCTCGCCCGGCAAAACGTCTCACGATGATCACTTGCTTTTTTCAGATCGCATTTGCAGCCTTGGCTTTTTAAGCCTTCAGCTTCTGCAGCGGGCTACAAAATTTGCCTTGTATCCAGCCCTGCCAAAGCCGTGCTCATTCATGACGGGTTTGGCAGAGATTCCTTGGAAATTTCTTTTTGCTTTGAGGGTATCCTCTTATGAACGGTTTGTTGTTGGCGTGGGAAGGTCTGATCGCCTGGTTGGCTGATGGCCTGTTGAATTTTTCCGGGTGGCAAATTTTGGCGTTCACTCTTTTGGCTACCCATGTCACCATTGCATCAGTGACTATTTTTTTGCATCGATCTCAAGCCCATCGGTCTTTGGATCTTCACCCCCTCATCTCCCATTTTTTTCGGTTCTGGCTTTGGTTAACCACAGGAATGGTGACCAAGCAATGGGTGGCCATTCACCGCAAACATCATGCCAAATGCGAAACCCAAGATGACCCCCACAGCCCGGTAACGCGCGGCATTAAAACGGTTCTTTTGCGTGGCAGTGAGCTTTATCGCGCGGAAGCCAAAGTGCAAGAAACCCTCGAAAAATACGGCCATCAAACACCAAACGACTGGATAGAGCGCAACCTTTATTCGCGCTTCAGTTGGCAGGGTGTTGCGCTCATGCTGATCCTGAACATTTTCATGTTTGGCGCCATCGGCTTGACCGTCTGGGCTGTTCAAATGCTCTGGATTCCTATCACGGCTGCAGGCATCATCAATGGTTTGGGGCATTGGTGGGGTTATCGCAACTTTGAGGCCACCGATGCCTCAACCAATATATCACCTTGGGGCATTTTGATTGGTGGTGAAGAACTTCACAATAACCATCACACTTACCCCACATCGGCCAAACTTTCTGTCAAGCCTTTTGAGTTTGATATTGGCTGGCTTTATATTTGCATTTTACAGGCTTTGGGCTTGGCCAAAGTTCGCAAAACGCCCCCCTTGATGAAGATGGGCACAGCCAAGGCGGTGCTTGATGGCCAAACCCTGCAGGCGATCATCACCCATCGCTACGAAGTCATGGCCAAATATGCCTCTGATTTACGTGCCGCTTGCTCCATTGAAATCAAGCGCCTGAAGGCCGAAGGTTCTTGCGGTAGCTTACAACTGGCACAGCTCAAGCTAGCGCGCCGCTGGTTGCACCGTGATAATGACAAAATCCCGGCGGAGGTTCGTCCTCAGCTTCTTCAGGTGATGCAAATCAGCCCCTGTTTGAGCAAACTCGTGCTGATGCGTGAAGAGCTCCGTCAACTCTGGACTCGAACCAATGTGTCTGCTGAGCAGCTCTTGAGTGATTTACAAGAATGGTGCCGTAAGGCTGAAGATAGCGGCATCGTGGCCTTGCGTGATTTTTCTCTCCAGCTTCGTGCGGTACATGCCGTATAAACTGCCTGATTGATGCGGTCTTGACCTCCTCCCCGCCTTGGCTGTTCACACTAAAGAGCGGGGATTCTTCCTGCAAGATAGCGAAGTCGAGGGGTGAGGTGTTTCTTCGCATCATTCACGTCGCGATCGTGTAGCGCGACGCAATTGCTGCCAGCCTATTGGCTTATTCACAAACCTGCCTTGGGGAACCTCTGCAAACCCTTCGTGGCGATCGCATCCTTTTTTGAATGAAGTCTGCAGCCTTGGCTTTTTTGCCTGTAGCCCCCGCGACAGGCTGGAAAATCCGCCATGCATCCCCCATTCGGGAAAAGCACGCTCATCTACCAGGGGTTTTGCAAGGGTTTCCTCGCTTTCGAACTGCTGGCGAAGATACTCTCACAGCACGAGCAGGTTTGGCTTGTGTAGCCTGCGCTGAAGGTGGGGCTGCTGACCTACGCTGAACTGGAGGGCTTGGGATTATTTCAACTTGGTTTCTTTGTAAAGAACGTGCTTGCGCGCTTTGGGGTCGAACTTCATGAATTCGAGCTTTTCAGGCGTGGTTTTTTTATTCCTTTCCGTGGTGTAGAAGTGGCCCGTGCCTGCCGTGGATTCCAATTTAATTTTTTCGCGTCCGGCTTTTGCCATGATCGATGCTCCTTAGAGAAAATTCAGATTTCGCCACGGGCGCGAAGATCGGCCACGACCTGGTCGAGGCCGACTTTGTCAATCAGGCGCAGGGCTGCATTGGAAATGCGCAGACGCACCCAACGGTTTTCAGTTTCGAGCCAGAAACGGCGATAGTGCAGATTCGGCAAAAAACGACGCTTGGTTTTATTGTTGGCGTGGGAAACACGGTTTCCGACCATTGGGCGCTTACCCGTGACTTGACAGACGCGTGCCATGACGCTTCTCCGATATGGATAAAGAGGGGATCGAGTGGCCAAGCCGCTGCGCATTGGAAGCAGGAAAGGAACTCGGCCTCGGAATTTCAAAAAGACCCTGATTATAGATCGTTTTTCTTGCCCTGCGCCAGCTTGGCCTTGACGGGGTTTATTGCTCAAGGAATCGTTGAGCATCCAGGGCGGCCATACAGCCGGTGCCAGCACTTGTGATGGCCTGGCGGTAAATATGATCCTGGACATCGCCAGCAGCGAAAACCCCGGGTACGCTGGTCATGGTGGCAAAACCGTTGGGGCCGCCGCGGGTCACGATGTAGCCGCCTTTCATTTCGATGTGACCCTCGAAAATTTGGGTGTTCGGCTGATGTCCGATGGCAATAAAGCAACCCTTGAGCGTGAGCTCTGAGGTTTGGCCGGACTGGGTGTTTTTGATCCTGACGCCAGTGACGCCGCTGTGGTCGCCCAAAACCTCATCCAGGGTGCTCCAGAGATGCAGCTCGACCTTGCCAGCCGAGACTTTGTCATTGAGTTTGTCAATCAGGATGGCTTCGGCTTTGAATTTGTCGCGCCGGTGAATGAGGTGAACTTTTTGAGCCATATTGGAGAGGTAGAGCGTTTCTTCAACAGCGGTATTGCCCCCGCCAACCACACAGACGGTTTCATCCCGGTAGAAAAAACCATCGCAAGTTGCACAACCGCTGACACCTCGCCCCATAAAAGCCTGCTCTGAGGGCAGCCCGAGGTATTTGGCAGAGGCGCCTGTGGCAATGATGAGTGCATCGCAGGTATAGAGGCCGCTATCGCCTTGGAGGGTGAACGAAGGCTTGGAAAAGTCAACCTGGCGAACATGGTCAAACACAATTTGAGTGTTGAAGCGTTCGGCATGCTGGCGAAAACGCTGCATGAGATCGGGCCCGAGCACGCCTTGGGCATCTGCGGGCCAGTTGTCGACTTCGGTGGTGGTCATGAGTTGGCCGCCAGGATCCATGCCGCTCAGAAGCAGGGGGCGTAAATTGGCACGGGCGGCATACACTGCTGCAGTGTAGCCCGCAGGACCCGAGCCCAAAATGAGAACCCGGGCATGTTGTGAGGAGGTGGTCATGGGGAAGGTTTGCAGGAAAGATTGAGGATGGCAAAAAGATGGCGGCTTTTTAACCCCCATCAAAATGCCTCATTGTGCCAATAGGTACACAAAATGTAAGCACAGGTAGGCCGGAGTTTTTGGTAAGTCTGCTGATTTTGGTGCCCCCTGACCCTGATCAGACCGGGTTCGGGTTTTCTGGCAATGAGATTTTGAGTGGTGTTGTTTATGCTCACTTCAAGAGATATGAAAGGGATTGCTGATGGCCATGTTATCTAACCTGGATTTGATTCGGCGTGTACCGCTTTTTTCTATGCTGACCCATGAGCAGGCACAGGGGGTTGCCGACAGTGTCGTCAAGCGGCGCTTCCGCAGGGGTGAGATCATTGTGGAACATGGACGTAAATCAAATGCCTTGTTCATTCTTTTGACCGGGCGTGCGCGTGTTTTGACGGCTGACTCACGGGGGCGCGAAGTGATTCTGGCGGTGTTGCAATCAGGGGATTATGTCGGTGAAATGAGCCTGATTGACCAAGAGCCTCATTCAGCCACGGTACGTGCCGAAGTACAAACCGATATGTTAATCTTGGGTCGGGCTGAGTTTGCACGTTGTTTGCCCGAAAATTCCAGCTTGTCTTACGCCATCATGCGGGGTTTGGTCGCACGCTTGCGCAGCGCTGACCGACAGATTGAGTCGCTGGCGCTCCTGGATGTCTATGGCCGTGTTGCGCGAACCTTACTTGATATGGCCGAGGATGAGGGTGAGATGAAAATCATCCGGAATAAAGTTTCACGCCAAGATCTTGCCAAGGTGGTGGGAGCCTCACGGGAAATGGTCAGTCGGGTCATGAAGGATTTGGAAGAACGTGGCATGGTTGAAACCCAGGAAAATGGTTCCGTCATCATCAGGGATCGCCTGGCCTGACCTTGGTGCCTGTTTTTTGCGGTAAATGAAAGGGTAACTTGCATGGCGATGGGCCTGATTTCAGCAGCCCTCACGTCAAACTCTTTGCCGGTTTGAATTGCATACCCATATTCATGAAGTTTGAGGGCTCTGTCTGATCGATGTTTCCTGGATGATGCGAATGACGTTTCCGCTTGATTCTTTACATAGTGCCCCCCCTGCCACCACGGCTCGGGGGAAAAAGTCCAAGCCTTCTCCTGAGGTGAATACACCGGCGCCTTCTCCTCCGGAACTATCTTCGTGGGCCTTGGGGGTGAAGCCTCAAGTGACGGTTTTCCTGACTGGCGCAGTGCTGATTTTGGTGTTTTTGGCACTGACCAGTTATCACGTCACAGACCCCGCATTTTCGACTTCAGGAGATCGGTCCCAGGTCAAAAATCTGGTGGGTGCATTGGGTGCCTGGGCCTCTGATTTGAGTTTTTTCTTGTTTGGATTTTCAGTGTGGTGGCTGATGGTGATTGGCGTGTATATTTGGCTCGGAGCTCTGGGGACGGTTTTGCGAGGTTCTGAGACGCCTACCAAGGAAGCGGGCCCACAGCCCCCATGGATTTTTTGGTTGGGGGTGGGGCTTTTATTGTGTGCGAGTTGCGCCCTGGAATGGACCCGTTTGTATCAATGGGAGGCTCGTGTTCCGGGGGGCCACGCAGGGGGGGCTCTGGGGTACACCTTGGGCCAGTTGAGCCAACGCTGGTTGGGGTTTTCCGGGTCGGGGGTGTTTTGGATTGCCTTGCTGATCATGGGCTTTTCAATGGCATTTCGCTTCTCCTGGATGCGTTTGGCCGAGCAGATTGGCCAGCGCCTGGAGTCTTTCTGGCATCGCAGCATGGCTCAGCATGAACGAGCCCAAGACTTGCGAACAGAGCACAAGGCAGAGCTTAAGCGGGAACGCGAGAAAGTCATCATTGAGCCCCTGCCCATTCAGGTGCCAGTGTCTCAATCCTTGCAAATTCAGCCCCCTGCCCCTCAGCCGATGGTGATTGAGGCTCCGGTTGTTGATATTCTCAAAAGTGAGCGTGTGATCCGGGAAAAGTCAAAATCCCTGTTCAGTGAGCTTCCAGATACGAAGTTGCCTCAGGTTGACTTGCTGGATGCGCCTCCTCGCACCCGGGTTGAGTCGGTAACCCCCGAGACCATTGAAATGATCTCCCGGTTGATTGAGAAAAAACTCAAAGACTTCGGGGTTGAAGTGCGCGTGGTGACAGCATCACCCGGCCCGGTGATCACTCGCTATGAAATCGAGCCTGCCACCGGCGTCAAAGGATCTCAGGTGGTTAACCTGGCCAAAGATTTGGCCCGCAGCCTCAGTTTGGTGAGTATTCGGGTGGTTGAAACCATTCCAGGCAAAACCACCATGGCGCTCGAATTGCCCAATCCTAAACGTCAGACCATCCATCTGTCTGAAATTTTAGGGTCAGCGGTTTACCATGAAGCATCTTCGATGCTCACGATGGGGCTGGGCAAGGATATTGTCGGCAATCCGGTGGTGGCTGATTTGGCCAAAATGCCTCATTGCCTGGTGGCAGGCACCACTGGCTCGGGCAAGTCTGTCGGCATCAATGCCATGATTTTGTCGCTCTTGTACAAAGCTGAAGCCCGCGATGTGCGACTGATTCTCATTGACCCCAAAATGCTCGAAATGAGTGTTTATGAAGCCATTCCGCACTTGTTGTGTCCTGTGGTGACGGATATGAAGCAGGCGGCCAATGCGCTGAATTGGGGGGTCGGGGAAATGGAGCGGCGTTATAAGCTCATGAGCAAGCTTGGAGTGCGCAACCTGTCAGGGTACAACAAGAAAATCAGTGAAGCGGCCGAGCGGGGCGAAACCCTTCCGAACCCGTTCAGCTTGACGCCAGAAGCGCCTGAGCCACTGGACCGGCTTCCCTGCGTCGTCATTGTGATTGACGAATTGGCTGATTTGATGATGGTGGTCGGGAAGAAAATTGAGGAGTTGATTGCCCGTCTTGCGCAGAAAGCCCGTGCCGCTGGAATTCACCTGATTTTGGCCACCCAAAGGCCGAGTGTGGATGTGATCACCGGGCTGATCAAGGCCAATATTCCAACCCGTTTGAGCTTTCAGGTCAGTAGCAAAATCGATAGTCGTACCATTTTGGATCAAATGGGGGCGGAAGCCCTGTTGGGCATGGGCGATATGCTTTACATGGCCTCAGGCACGGGCTTGCCCGTGCGTGTGCATGGGGCGTTTGTCAGTGATGAGGAAGTTCATCGGGTGGTTGACTACCTCAAGAGCCAGGGTGAGCCCAATTACATCGAGGGCATTTTGGAAGGTGGCACCCTTGATGGCGAGGGCGATGAGCAGGCAGGCTCTGGATTGGGTGCTGACAGTGGCGAGAGCGATGCGATGTATGATCAAGCGGTGGCCATTGTGTTGCAGCATCGTCGGGCTTCTATTTCCCTGGTGCAGCGGCATTTGCGCATCGGCTACAACCGTGCGGCCCGTTTGTTGGAGCAAATGGAAAAATCAGGCGTTGTATCGGGTATGTCAAGCAATGGAAACCGGGACATCATGGTCCCTGCGCGTGCAGAATGAAAATAAGGCAGTCTGGGGCTGGGGTGGTCATTTGGGCGCTATGCTGTGGCTTGGCTTGGGCAGATGGCCTTGCCAGCCTGAAAACCTTTGTCAATCAAGCCAAGGCCGGTCAAGCTCAATTCAGTCAAACCGTGACATCTCCAGATGGCGCCAAGAAAAAAACTTCCAGCGGCTATTTTGAATTTTCGCGGCCCAACCGGTTCCGTTTCGTGTACAAAAAACCCTTTGAGCAGGTGATCGTGGCGGATGGCCGCAAGGTCTGGATGTACGACCCCGACCTGAACCAGGTGACTTCCCGAGCCCTGAAAGATGCCTTGGGCGCCACGCCCGCGGCCCTTTTGGCCGGAACTTCTTTGGATCAAGACTTTGACCTGTCTGCTCAACCCACCAAAGAGGGCCTCAGTTGGGTGCGTGCCACCCCGAAAATCAAAGAGAGTCAATTTCAGTACTTGAATATGGGCTTCAAGGGCCACGATCTGGTAGTGCTTGAAATTCTTGACAGCTTGGGGCAGCGCTCTGTCATGACTTTTTCGGGCTGGATGCTGACAGTTTCTTGGCCCGCTGATCATTTTTTCTTTGCGGTTCCGGCGGGCGCTGATGTGCTTTCTCAATAAGCGGCACTGATTGCAGGGAGCATTTTCCGGGTTGGCTCACTGATCTGACATACAGAGCCTGTGCCTCACCTCAGTAAGCGTGGAAATAATCCCGCCAGCCCCTGCTTTTTCAGCCCTTTATCAATGTTCTGTCGCGAGATACTCAGGAAAGGAACCTCTGCCTTGGCGCTTCGCTGATCCAATCATTTTTGAAAGGCTGAACATGGCTCGCATCGACATCAATTCCATGACGCTCTGGATCACGGCTGCCGCGGTACAGCATCCGAACACACTGGTTCAAGAGATCATGAGCCGAACTGGCGTTGGCCGGCAAACCGCCCATAAATTGATCAAAAAATTGATGGCGGTGAATTGGCTGCTCAATGAAGGAACGCCACGGCGACCGCATTTCAAGCCGGGTTTACTGCGACAAGTGGTGCGCCGTTATGAATTGGCCGGCCTGACGGAAGACCGGCCTTGGTCGCAAGATTTTGCTCCCTTCTTTACCCTGCCAGCGCAAATTCAGCGCATGACTCAGCATGCCTTTTGCGAGCTTGTGAATAACGCGATTGATCACAGCGAGGGAAGCTGTGTCACGGTTTCGCTGCGGCAAACGCCCAATCAAGTACAGTTACTGGTTTCCGATGATGGGCGGGGCCTGTTTGACAAGATCAGCCAGGTCTTTTCGATCGGCGACCCTCATGCCGCCATGCTGGAACTGAGCAAGGGCAAGCTGACCGGTCAGCCGCAACGTCATACGGGTCGAGGTTTATTCTTCACTTCCAAACTGGCCGATGTATTTGACCTGCATGCTAACGACGTGGCCTTTCAGCACCGGGAATGGAACCGCGCGGGCTGGCTGCCCGGGCGGCCTTTGAAGCATCATGGCACTTCGGTGTATTTTTCAATTGGCCTGGATACCTCGCGCACACTCGATTCGGTGTTGCAATCATTCAGCTTGAATGGCTCAGGCTATGGTTTTGAACGCACTGTGGTGCCGCTTCAGCTGGTCACCAATGGCCAAAATGGATTGGAGTCACGCGCACAGGCGCGTCGTGTGGCGGATCGGCTCAGCCAGTTTCAACGGGCCGAGGTGGATTTTGAAGGCATTCCATACGTGGGACACAGCTTTGTGGACGAACTCTTCAGAGTGCTGAAGCCTCAACATGCACACACAGAAATCATCCCCATCAACATGTGCCCCGCCGTAGCGGCCATGGTGAACAGCGTGAGAGAACTTCAGCCGGCCTGAGCCGCGTCAAAATGCCAGCAGCCAGTCGAATTTGGGGCGCGAGCTACTTATTAGGACTTACGCAAAAGAAACTTTTAAATATTATTAAATTCTATGTAAATCAACAACTTACGTAATTCTTGCTTTCGAGGAGCGGCGAGATTTTTCGCAATGCGGAATAAAGTGGCTGTTTTGCGTAAGTCCTGATAAAGGAATTGCAAACCGAGAACGCGCGGCTCAAAAAGATGTACGCCGGCGAGCGGCTCAAGGCCGCCGCCCTGCTATAGCCTGTCGTCACGAGATTCGGAACCAAAGGGCGAGGGATCGAATCTCGTGACGACAGTCTGTGGGGTTTATATCATCCAAGTTTTGAATTGTGAAACAAAGCCGTGAAATGGAACCAGAGAGACATGTACGATAAAAATACCTCACCTGTCGGTTGGTATCTATGCTCCTACTTGCTTCGTTTTGTAGAGTTGGCATTGGCTCAAAAGGAAGCCCCTGATACAAGGTTTCTTTCTTGGGAGAACACTGTTTTGATTAGAGCAGACTCTATCGATGATGCCTATGATAAAACAGTTGCCATTGCTGAAGAGGCATCTTCATCCCTAGGTGGAGCGGAGAAATTGGATGTGCAATGGGTTTTTGAAGGTATCACTGAAGTACTGCCAATTTATGAAGAGCTAAAAGATGGGGCTGAAATTATGTGGCGCGAAATAAAACCTCGCAAGCTAAAAAATTTGCGTATGCTAGTTCGTCAAAAGGGAGAGTTTGCACAATAACAGAATGATAAGACTTACGCAAACCAAGGCTGGCCAGCCGTCAGAGTACCTCAGCAAGATTTTTCCAATTAAAGCCGATGACATCAGAGTGTCTTATCAGCATCGATGGCTCGCTGACTTGCTGCGTGAAGCCGCGACCCTGCTGCGCGTCAGCCGCCGCGGCCAAGCAAACCCACGCAGGGTCAAGCACCGACATTTGCCCTGCACCAGCCATAGCCGAACACCATGGCCTCGTGCGCGCCCGAATCCATCCCCAGCCATGCTGAAACCCAAACCGATTTCGCCAAGGTAAAAATTCGCTGTTTTTGATTAAACGAACAGTATTGAAACGTGACTCCAAGGCTTGCATTCGTTTATTTCCGGATGGCCATGCGCTCGACCGATAAATCAACGAAGGGCCTCGCTTGAAGCAGGTAAAGCACGCCCTTGGCGTCGGCTGCCCACTCGATATCCTGATCCTTGCCCCCGAAAACGCTTTTGATTTGGCTGCCTACCCGAGCCAAGCGCCGCACCAAATCATCGGTCAGGACCGCCCGGTCTTTCTCGACAGGCTCTTCTCGAACACCCCCCTTCTCATCAAGCAAAAGAGCGAGGTCGTCATCTGACCGGGTCAGAACCTGAATGGCATTGGCGCGCTCTCGAAAGAGAACCTGTTCGGCGACTCGATGCCCCTCGACCACGCGGATCCCCAGGCCCCGCTTGGCCGAGATGAAGCAAACGCCTCGCTCCAGCGGATCCAGGGGGTTGGCAGTCACCATGACCCCCGACGACTGGGCAGAAACCGCCCTTTGAACGAACACGCCCATGATCACACGGTCGTGGGGCATGTGAGCCCAACGACGGGCCTCGTAGGCCTCGGCATTGAAAACCGAGGCCCATACTGTCTTGACGGCTTGCTCCAGGTCCTGTTCCCGTAGAACATTGGGCACGGTCGAGTAAAGCCCTGCGCCACTGAATTGGGGTAGATCTTCAGAATTCGAGGAACTTCGAACAAACACGCCTCCACGCCCCAACTGGGAGGCCCATTGCGCAAGCCAAGATGTTGCGGTAGCCGCGGGCACAGGCAGACTCACCAAGGTGTCTCTGAGCTCTTGAAGCGCGGCCACCCGCACGCGACGGTCGCTCGAAAAGCCAGGCGTTTTCTCAGCCTTGGCCACGGCCTCGCGAGCGGCGGGACTCGCCATAAACTCAACAAACGCCGAGAAGGGAATGCAAAAGCCATCCGGAATGGGCGCCACGCCCTTCAATCGACCGATTAAAATGGCATGGTTCAACTCGCCCAGGTTGGCTGCCTTGCTGCCGCAGTGCTGACGATCAACCGCGCGCAGTCGGGAGAGAGGAAACAAGGGCAGAGCAACCACCTTCGGCTGCGGCCAGACCCTATCGTTTCCGACTCCCTGGACGGATCCCATCGGAGGCTGGGGAACAACCTGAAGCGTATAGCCCTGTCGATTCACCGACAGCTCCACCCAATTCCCGGCAAGGGGCTCAATCGATGTGACCGCATCACGCACATAGACACTCGGGATGCCCCACCCCTTGACCAAAAGGTTTACATGAGAAAGTATGGTGGATGGTTCGGAGGTCACGAGACCTGCCACGGGAGGAATCGCCAGGGGTACCCCATGGAGCAGCACGATGTTATGGGGCTCCAGATCGTTCAGATCAGCGACATCACGAACGATGCGCAGACGTCCCTGAGCCTTGCCCGCATTCATCGAAACGACGTTTTGACCCGCCAGCAACTGATTCAGGGTCAAGAAGGCCTGCCCTGACAGCCTCCCTAGGGCTTCGTGATCGTTCGAATTCGCCTTGAAAACGACGGGCTCAAAGAATTTGGCCGACAGAGTTTTCTGCGCCAAGGCAAGCAGATCAGGGGTGAGGCGATCTCCTTCCCAGAATTCGAAACTCCACTGTCGAACCAGCGGCTGCCAGCCCAAGGTTCCCATCAGAAACCGGCGCTGCGGAGAACGATAGTTGTCATCCAGCGCTTGCCTGGATACCCCTGGCAAACCTAATTGGGCCTTGATGAAATCCTCATGAAATGCGTAGCGTCGAGTGTTGATGAAGTGCACCTTATCGCCACGGCTACGGTCAATCAGAAACAACAGGTGAGAAATACCTACCGAACGGGCCATTCTGTCGAAGGCCTTTCGATCTTGGACTGAGTCCAACCAGGGCACCGGGTCAACCGCCCCCAATTTTGACCCCCACCCCTGAGCCTGAATCTGCCGACCCGAAGGCTTCATCGGCAACGGGGCGCCCATCAGCGAGGTCTGTTCCGCCCCCCGGAGGGGATCGCTGGCCACGGATAAGGCCCGGGCAACTCCGAAGATGCCAAGGGCCGCGAGACCAACCCACCACCGCAACCAGGGCCTGATCTGCATTCAACACACCTCACACACCTTGAGCATATTGGTGCCCCCCGGATACCCCATGGGCTCGCCGCAGGTGATGGCATAGGTGTCGCCGGGCCGTAAAACACCACGCTCAGTGAGCACTTTTTCGGCCTCGCGCAAAGCCTGCTCACGATCTTCCACCAAAGGCATCAAAATCGGGTGCACATTGCGGTAGAGCCCCATTTTGCGCTGTGTACGGATCTGTGAAGTGAGTGCAAAAATGGGCACATGCACCTTGTAACGACTCATCCAGAGGGCCGTCGAGCCGGATTCGGTCAAGGCGACGATGGCCTTGCAACCCAAGTGGTGCGCGGTAAAAAGTGCGCCCATGGCAATGGTTTGGTCGATCCGGCCAAAGGTCTTGTTGCGAAAATCGGTGTCGAGCGATACCTGTTCGGCCAACTCGGCCTCGATACAAACGCTGGCCATCATTTCCACCGTTTCAACCGGGTATTTTCCGGCTGCGGTTTCGGCACTGAGCATGACGGCATCGGTGCCGTCCAGGACGGCATTGGCCACATCGCTGACCTCGGCCCGGGTCGGGACGGGGTTGACGATCATGGACTCCATCATTTGCGTGGCCGTGATCACCACCCGATCCATCTCGCGGGCGAGTTTGATCATACGCTTTTGCAGGGCCGGCACGGCAGCGTTACCCACTTCTACCGCCAAGTCTCCACGGGCAACCATGATGCCGTCGCTGGCCTTGAGAATGTTTTCGAGTTGAGGAATGGCCTCACTGCGTTCAATTTTGGCGATCAGGGCAGGCTTGTGCTTCCAGGGCTCGCCCGCCACATTCGCCAATTGACGCGCCATTTCCATGTCGGTGGCGTTTTTGGGAAAACTCACCGCCAGGTATTCACACTGAAAGCTCATCGCGGTTTTGATGTCTTCCATGTCTTTGGCCGTCAGGGCTGGAGCGGTCAGGCCACCACCCGCTTTGTTGATGCCCTTGTTGTTGGACAACTCACCGCCAATCACCACGGTGGTGTCAACCGCATCCCCCTTGACGGCATCAACCCTCAAGCGCAGCAGACCGTCATTCAACAACAGGGTGTCTCCGGGCTTGACATCACGCGGAAGCTCTTTGTAATCCAGGCCCGCACGCTCGTTATTGCCGAGACTGACCTGAGCGTCAAGGATGAACTTTTGACCAGGCACGAGGATAGTCTTGCCCCCTTCGAATTTGCCCACCCGAATTTTTGGGCCCTGCAAGTCAGCCATGATGGCCACTTCCTTGCCCATGTCCTGGGCCACCTTGCGTACAAGTTGGGCGCGGTCGATGTGATCCTGGGCCTGGCCATGAGAAAAATTCAGGCGAACCACATCCACCCCGGCCCGCATCATGGCCCCCAAGATTTCTGGAGAGCTGGACGCAGGACCCAAGGTGGCAACAATTTTGGTGGCACGGGGCATGGAGGCACGGAGCATGGAGGCACGGGGCATGAAGAGAACTCCTGTGGTTGATTGATCGGAGGGTCATCAGCCCTCAAACCGCTTTTGCAATATCTCGAATGCGGGCAGGGTCTTGCCCTCAAGAACCTCAAGGAAGGCCCCACCGCCGGTCGAGATATAGCCGACGTCTTTCTCAATACCATACTTGGCGATGGCGGCCAAGGTATCGCCCCCGCCAGCGATGCTGAAGGCTGGCGAATGGGCGATGGCCGCTGCAAGAGCGCGGGTGCCTCCCGCAAATTGATCGTATTCAAACACGCCCATCGGCCCATTCCAGACCACGGTTCCGGCACGCGCGATGATTGAGGCCAGCTCTGCGGCCGTGCGGGGCCCGATGTCAAGAATAAGATCATCGGGCTGAACATCTTGGGCTAACACTTTGTTTGCGCGGGCCATGGCAGAAAACTCATTGGCCACCACCACATCAGTCGGGATGGGCACCGCGGCCCCACGTGCGGCCATCATGTCAATGATGGCTCGGGCCTCTTCAACAAGCTCTGGCTCGGCGAGCGATTTTCCGATGGGCAGCCCCTTCGCCAACATGAAGGTATTGGCAATGCCTCCCCCCACAATCAGTTGATCGACATGCTCCGCCAGGGCTTTGAGAATGGTCAACTTGGAGCTGACCTTCGACCCCGCCACAATCGCCACCAAGGGGCGAGCCGGGTTTGCCAAGGCTTTGTTGATGGCATCAATTTCAGCGGCGAGCAAGGGGCCGGCACAAGCCACCTTGGCAAACTGGGCAATACCGTAAGTGGAGGCTTCAGCACGGTGAGCCGTTCCAAAGGCATCGTGTACAAAGATGTCACACAAAGCGGCCATCTTGCGGGCCAAGGCTTCATCGTTTTTCTTCTCGCCTTTATTGAGGCGACAATTTTCCAGCAGCACCACCTGCCCGGGCTCAACGCCAACCCCATTCAGCCACTTTGCCTCGAGCGGCACGGGGCGCCCGAGCAACTCGGACAAGCGTTGGGCCACGGGCATCAGGGAATCTTCGGGTTTGAACTCGCCTTCGGTGGGGCGACCCAAATGTGAAGTCACCATGACAGCGGCTCCTGCCTTGAGCGCCATCTCAATACAGGGAATAGACGCCCGAATGCGGGTGTCTTCGGTAATGCGGCCGGCATCATCTTGCGGCACGTTAAGGTCGGCGCGGATGAACACGCGCTGGCCTGCCACCTTGTTTTGCTCAATGAGGTCTTGGAAACGAAGCACTTTCATAAGGGGGAATTCTGGAAAAGATGATCAAGGCGGGCCGCACAGACAAACTGTTTTCAAGAATGCCGCCACAACGCCGCCACCCAACCCTCTATTTGACACGAAGCCCGGGCGGCTTTGAGGCCCCAGACCATCTAGCCTTTAACTCCAGCACCACCGAGCCACCCAAAACACAATCATGCCCACCAGGATGGTTCCGAGCAAACCCCGACGGAGAAAAAAATACCCCATGGATGCTGCAGCCGCCCACAATTTGGGGTCTTGCCAGGTGGTCACGATAGCGCCCTCCGTCAGGAGAATATCGGGGGCCACCACGGCAGCGAGGGCTGCCAGAGGAGCATAACGCAAGCCCCGCCGAACCCACTCGGGGAGCGCCAATTCGCACCGAAATAGAAAGAAAAAAGACCGGGTGATGACCGTGATGGCGGTCAAGCCTGCAAAAACCACGATGATTTCAGCCTCACTCATGAGGCACACGCCCAACAGGGCTCGATTGAGAGAATATCGCCTCTATCAAGAGCCCCGCACACACCCCTGCCACAATGGCCGCCACAATATTCAGCCGGAGAGGTAAAGCCAATGTGGCCACGGCAGATGCTGCTGAAACCAGCCCCGCAATCCAGGTGGGCCGGTCATTCAGGAGCGAGCAGGTAAGCCCCAAAAGAGCCAGGGTGCCGGCAAAACCCAAACCCCACTGAGTAGGAATTGAATGAGCCCACCAAATGCCCAGCACCGAGGGAATTTGCCACGCCAGCCAATTCACCACCGTACAGCCCAGGAAGTAGGCGATTTGCCCCTCACCCTCACAGTGCTTTTGAAACCGCCGCTGAAACAAAACGTAAGTCAAGTCGGCCGTTAAATACCCCAGTGTCAAACGCCAATGTATAGGCAAGCGTACAAAGTAAGGGCGCATCTGGACGCTGAAAATAATGAACCTGAGATTGACACAAAAAGCGGTGGCCCAGATCACCCACAGAGGCGCCTGAGCTGCCATCAGGGGCAAAGAGGCCAATTGTGCACTTCCAGCAAACACGGTGAAGGTCATCAGGAGCGACAGGGGCACTGACAGGCCACTCTTGACCATGGCCACGCCCGTGACCAAACCCCAGGCACTGATACCCGGAATAATGAACGACATTTCTTTGAACCCGGCCCAAAATTGCGGGTGGCTCAAAAGCACTCGGAGGCGATTCACACTTTGAAGTGTGGCAGAAATCAGCCCATCCATTCAAGCTCACCACTCACATCGAGTGGCCCGACACCCCCGACAAGGCAAGACATAGGCCAAAATCAACCACGGACCTTCGGTTTACCAAAGAAATGCTGAAACAAATCAGGTTCATGAATTTCACGGATCGACAGGCCCTGAAAAACCTCCTCGAACATCGAGGGAAGGCTGTCGTCAAAATCAAAGGGCATGGTGGGTTTCCAGTCGCCCAACACAGAAGGAACCATCGGGCGGCCTTGAGAATTGACTTCCGGATTGATGAGGCGATGCTTGAGTTGGTCTGCCAGAGAGGGAAGTTCTTCCCACTCAATGAGCTGATCATCTTCTTCGAACTTGTATTTGGCTGCAACATCGCCCAAAACTGGACGCCTCCGCGTGAAGTTGTGCATGGTGCATTCAATTCCAAAATGTGGCTTGTATGACACCAGCTTAGACTGCGCCAGCAAACGACATATTTCAAATGAAACAGGCTTTCAGGCCCTATTTGCTGCCCCACACACCAACACACACCAAGATGATCCCCAAAGCACAAAAAGTGTGATATAGTGACTTCTTTTGGCGCGGGGTGGAGCAGTCTGGTAGCTCGTTGGGCTCATAACCCAAAGGTCGTTGGTTCAAATCCAGCCCCCGCAACCATCAATATTTCAAGCCTCGCCAACTCACCCGAGTTCGCGAGGCTTCATGCTTTTGAGCAATCGGTGCCCAATCGGTCTCAAGTCACCTTGTATCTGAAAAACGCAAACCTCAGATCCCCTCAAAATCCAAGGGCTGTTCAGAAATTTAATGCGGCCATTGCTTGATGATGGCGAGGTGAACAGAGCCAAGACATAGGAAACCTCTGCAAAATCCGCCTAGGATCCCCCATCCGGCAAAGGCGCAATCATCCACGAGGAGTTTTGCAGCGGTTCCATAGGCCAAGAAACAACACATTTCAGCCCCCTGTATGCCATGAAAAATTTCTTTTATTTAAAGGTGGCAAGTTATGCTTTTTAGCTCGTGGGAGTTTATTGTTTTATTTCTTCCCATTGCATTCATCGTGTATTTTTTTTTCAATCATCGGCGGATGATCGTTGCAGGAAAATCATGGCTGGTCCTTGTCAGCCTTTTTTTCTACGCTTACTGGGATTTTCGCTATTTACCCTTAATGCTCGGGTCAATTTTTTTTAATTACCTTATTGGAACCAGATTGGCACGTTCCAGCGAGAAAGATTATATTGATTTTTTGGGCCTAAGAACAAAAAGAAGGTTCGTGTTATTTTTTGGCATCGCCTCAAATGTTGCTTTTCTTGGATATTATAAGTATACAGACTTTTTAATATTGAATTTTAACCTATTTTTTGGGTCACAATTTAATACATATGGAATTGCCCTTCCTTTGGCGATAAGTTTTTTTACATTCACTCAGATTGTTTACTTGGTCGATAGTTATCGTGGTGAGACAGCAAGATATGATCTTCTCAACTACGCTCTGTTTGTGACATTTTTCCCGCATCTGATTGCAGGGCCTATTGTTCATCATCATGACATTATGCCGCAGTTCTTTTCTCGGTGGACTTGGGCAATTCGATATAAAAATATCATGCGTGGAATATTTATATTTTCTGTTGGGCTGTTTAAAAAGGTGGTGATTGCGGATACATTTTCGGTGTGGGCAAATGCTGGCTTTGATGGCGGAATAGATTTGACATTCTTTTCTGCATGGGTAACGAGCTTGTCTTATACTTTTCAGTTATATTTCGACTTTAGTGGATATTGTGATATGGCAATTGGTTGTTCGCTTCTTTTCAACATAGCCTTACCAATCAACTTCAATTCACCCTACCAAGCCACTGATATACAGGATTTCTGGCGTCGTTGGCATATCACACTGAGCAGCTTCCTGCGGGATTATATTTACATTCCTCTGGGTGGAAATAGAGGCCCTGAGTGGCGAACCTGCATAAATCTCTTGGCGACATTTTTATTGGGCGGCCTCTGGCATGGTGCATCCTGGATGTTTGTCATTTGGGGCGCATTGCACGGTATGGCTCTCGTGATTCATCGGTTCTGGAAAAAACTAGAGCGTCCTTTACCAGTCTGGACGGCATGGCTTTTGACTTTTCTATTTGTGAATTTCAGCTGGGTTTTTTTTCGTGCAAAAACCATGGATGATGCCTGGCGAGTTTTGCGTGGAATGGCTGACTTTAGATCGGTTTGGGGTCAACCATTGATCTCCTCCATTCCAACATCTGATCTTGCTTGGGGCGGCTGGTTATCAGATATAATTTTCAAGATAACTCCATTAAATATTATTGGACAAATACCATATTATTTAGCGATAATTTTTACTTTTTTTATTATTTTCAGAAAAAATTCAATAGAAATTGCGAGTGGCGCAATCGGCAGATCAACACCGCTGATTGCAGCCTCCCTATTCCTGGTATCGATGCATTTTATTCTTTCTGCAACAAGTTCAGTATTTTTGTACTTTAATTTTTAATTTTACACATGAAGCGAAAAGTATATTTTTTCATTATATTTTTATTCATTGGGCTTCTTGTTATTCCTGCTTTTAATATATTTTCAGAGAAAAATATCAATTCGACTCATTGGAGAAAAAAGTCGTTTTTATATAATATTGATTTCACTCTTAAATGGGCCTCGTTTATCCTCTATCGATTCGGCATGAGCACAGACCCCAAACAGGTCATTGTTGGAAAAAATGGCTGGTTTTTTTTAGGCGATGCTTATGAGTATACGCTAACAGAAGCTCGTAGGGCCCCAACAGATGCGGATCATCTTCTCGCAAAAAAAATTGCTGTGACTGCTGAAGGCTGGGCCTCTGATTTATCAAATCAGGGGGTGAAGGTATTTAAGATAATGGTGGGGCCTAACAAGGGAACCATCTACCCTGAATACATGCCGGCATGGGCGCGACCTTTCTCGCCAGGCGTTACTGACGTGTTGTTCGAAGCTGTCGGGTCAAATCATTATCTTGATTTACGGCCAGCCTTGTTAGAGTTCAAAGCAAATAATCCTGAACCCATTTACTACAAAACCGATACCCATTGGAATTTTCTGGGTGCATCCATTGCCTTTAGAGAATTTTCGAGGCAAATTGCAAAGGAAGCTCCAGAAATTCTCTGGCCCCAGCCTGAGTGGTTTCAAGTAGATCGCAAAGAGATCAGATATGGTGGAGATTTGGCAACATTTCTCCGGCTTTCAGATCAACTTCCCGACTTCGAACCCATCCTGCGATTATCAACCGTGTCGATAAACACAACGCTGCGTGATTTTGACAGCCAAACCATTGTGGGTCAGGGCGGGAATCCTGCGCTGAGTTCTCCCACCAAACCGCTTTGGGTTCAGTCCCGTGGGGCCTTGAATCTAAAGCGGGTTTTGTGGTTAAGGGATTCGTTTGGTACGGCGATATCCCCCTGGATGGCGGCGACTTTCAGTGATGTCTTACAGGTTCATTGGGGTGAAGTGATTGGGCATCCAGGCAGACTGAGCCAACTTGTCGATCGGTGGAAGCCAGACTATGTTTTTATCACGGTGGTGGAACGTGCAGCCAGAAATGAGGCTTTCGCTGTTCGATAGTCTGTCAATCTTTTTAATTGGCCCTAAAAAGAAGGTTTTCTCTTTTGATCAAGCCATGCATGACTTCCTCACGCCTTGGCAGTCTGGTACCTTGTGGTATTTGATCCAAAATCTGCCAATCTCGATACCATTGTTTTAGAGCCTGTTAACACTAAAGCATCCAAAGCCCCGTCCTGATTGGCTTTCAGTGGCTCTGCGTTTCGCAAAATCTGTTTCATGATGGCAACCCAAAAAAAATGTTCGGGGTGACTGGCTCAAACGGTATCAGGTTGCGACAGAGCCTCACAACAATTGAAGGAACTGTGATGATCAAAAAGCCTCCTCCCACTCATTCCGTGATTGTTGCCCCTTACCCCGCTATAGCAGGCCCGCTCGGCGCCTTGGCCGCAGCCATGCTTATTTCTGCATGCGGCGGCGAATCTGGCGACCCGCTCATCACGCCCAGTCGCTCGGAAGTGAGTGTTGGAATTGAAGAATCCCTGCCTCCAGAGGTGTCCAGCCTGCAGGTTCAACCCCAGTTTCACATGGCGCCCGCTGTGTTGCCAGCCCCGGACAACATCGACGCCATCGATCCTGAAGCTTCGTCTCGTCAGGCAGCCTACAGACAGGTGGTTGCTCAGGCTATGGGGGGCATTTCCACCCAAAGGCTGACGCTGGATCGTTTGGGAAATGCCGGGCGCATGCGGGCTGCCGGCGTACAAGCCAGCACGATCAACGGAAATGTTTCTCCCATGGCGGCCGGAACGCCAGTGAGTGTTTACACCCCTGCACAGATCAGGGCTGCCTACGGAATGCCCAGTCTGCCCGCCCTTGGCCAGACACCCACCCCTGCCCAAGCGGCCCAAATGGGTGCCGGGCAGACAATTTATATTGTGAATGCGATGCACAATCCGAATGTGGTCGCTGAGCTCAATGCCTTTAATCAAAAATTTGGCTTACCCAATTGCTCGGTTCAAGCCATCTCACCCACCACGCCACTGCCACTGCCGTCAGCATCGCCCACGGCAGGTTGCCTGTTCTCTGTGGTCTACAGCACACCTACCGGCGGCATGACCAGCACAGCACCGGCTTACGATTCAGGCTGGGCCACCGAAATTGCCTTGGACGTTCAGTGGGCTCATGCCACGGCGCCCATGGCTCGCATCATCTTGATCGAAGCTCCGGATGCTTCCCTGGGAAGCATGTCTTCCGCCATCAGATTGGCCAATGCGATGGGGCCCGGCATTGTCTCTATGAGCTTTGGAGCCGGAGAAGGAAGTTGGTCTGGCTTGCTTGAATCCTCTTTCAGTGGCACCAACATGAGCTATTTTGCAGCCACAGGTGATTGGGGCTCCCAAGTGATGTGGCCATCAGTGTCGCCCCGGGTTGTGGCCGTAGGGGGTACCTCACTGAGCTACACCGGCACAGGCCCCCGCAAAGAGGTTGGTTGGTCCAGCACTGGAGGGGGTGTCAGCCTTTACACCGCAGCCCCCAGCTACCAAAACAGTTCAGTACCCGGAATGACACCCTCTGATCGGCGGGCCTTGGCAGATGTCGGGTTCAACGCGGATCCCGCCACCGGCCAATATGTGGCCCTCATGCCTCCTGGTAATTCTGCAATCAGCTGGGTGAGCGTGGGAGGCACCAGCCTGTCCACTCCTCAGTGGGCCGGTTTGGCGGCCATTGCCAACGCTCAGCGGGCTCAAGCCAGCAAAGTCGCGCTGGGGCTGCCTCATGGCTTGCTGTACAGCCAGATTGCCTCAATACCTGGCACCTATGCCAGCGCATTTTCAGATATCCAAAGCGGCAGCAACGGCTCTTGCTCCATTTGTGCGGCCAAAATCGGCTATGACGGCTTGACAGGTTTGGGCACCCCCAACGTATCCGCCCTCCTGAGCGCACTGAGTGGCGCGAATGTGGCCCCGGCTCCCGCCCCCGTTGTCAACGGAGCCAACGTGAACGCCACGGCAGGCACGGCCCTCAGCTTCAAGGTGTCGGTGACTGCGCCCAACCCGGTCTCGCTGTCTCTCACAGGGGCACCCTCGGGCATGAGCATCTCCTCGGGGGGCCTGTTAAGCTGGCCGGCGCCTGTCGTGGGCACCTATACCGTCACCGTCACCGCCAAGGACAACATCACCGGCCTTTCTGGTCAAGGCACTCTGAACATCATTGTCAAGGCACCTGCCTTACCTGCCCCCACCGTCAGCTCAGGCTCAATCAATTCCACGGCGGGCAAGGCCCTGAGCTTCACGGCCACCGTGAAGGCCACCAATCCCGTCACATGGGGTTTATCTAATGCGCCCTCAGGAATGGTCATTAACAGCACCGGGGTTGTGACTTGGCCCAACCCTGTCGCCGGAAGCTACTCGCTCAAGGTCACAGCACAAGACAAGGTCACCGGTCTGACAGGTCAGGGCGTATACACCCTCAATATCACCAAAGCCCCCACCCCGCCAACAATCACCACGGCCACCATCATGGGCAAAGCCGGCGTTGCACTGAGTGGCTCTTTCAAGGTATCTGACCCCAATGGCTTGGCCATGAGTGTGAAAATTTCCGGCGTCCCCGCCGGAATGACCTTCGCTGTCAGTGGTCAAACCATTTCGCTCAATTGGCCTAAACCCCTTGCTGGCACGTTCAATCTGGGAATTTCAGTCACCAACAGCGCAGGAGCCAGCGCTCAAGCCACGCTTCCGATCAAAATTTCTCCCCCTTGAAGCTTGAGCCCTGATCGTCGGCTTTGTAAAACAGCCATGAATCGCCCTAAAAATCAGGCGATCCATGGCTGTTTTTGGGGGCCATTCAAATTGGCTCCCAAATACCCTTGAAAGGTCAGCTTGCAATTTTCCAGCGTTCAATCAGGCACTGAAAAAAGCGCAACCTGGTTCAACAATTTGCGCTTGGTCACCTGGGCAATTTCGCGGTGAAACTCGCAGGTTTCAGTGGCCATGAAATCGTCCAGTGTCTTGATTGACGCTTCAGTATGGCCCGCCGCCATCAAGGCTTCTGCCATGATGATCAAATCACCCAGGCGGCGGATCGCCACGCTGGTATCGTCAGGAAGCCTCGAGGCCTGAGGCTCCAGATTTTCTTTGTAAATGGCGGTTTGAATGCTGCAAATGGCCACCAGCAACTGGCTGACTGATTCAATTTGAGCATGAGTGGGGGGTTTGGATCGATCGTGAATCTGGCCGGCCGCTTGATCAAGCAGAATGCTGAGGGTTTGAAGCGTACTGTGAAGATTTTGCAGCGAGGTCATGGTGAAGAGACAGATCAAGAGTCATTTGGCATCAAACTTGTGCAAGCTTGAGCGTGAACAGCCACAGATTAACGCTTCGCAGCCAAGTTGGAACACACGCACCCCCCAAAATCTTTAAAAATCACTCTTTTTCATTCATTGGAGGCCCCATTCCTGACCCGAAGCACCCGAGCCAAGTACCGCCCGGTGTGGCTTTCAGCATGGTCAGCCACCATTTCAGGGGTTCCTGTGGCCAGCACTTCACCACCTCCGCCGCCACCCTCCGGGCCCATATCGATCAGCCAATCGGCGCTTTTGATGACATCGAGATTGTGTTCGATCACCACCAAGGTATTGCCGGCATCGCAGAGCTGTTGTAAAACCTTGAGCAAGAGTGCAATGTCGGAAAAATGCAGACCGGTAGTCGGCTCGTCAAGAATGTAAAGGGTACGGCCCGTGTCACGCTTGCTGAGTTCCAGGGCCAATTTGACGCGCTGGGCCTCGCCGCCACTGAGTGTGGTGGCGTTTTGCCCCAAGCGCACATAACCCAACCCCACATCCATCAGGGTCTGGAGCCTGCGTGAAATGGCCGGGATGGCCTTGAAAAATTCACTGGCGTCTTCGACTGTCAATTCGAGCACTTGATGAATGTTGTGGCCCTTATAAAGCACTTCGAGCGTTTCTCGGTTATAGCGTTTTCCAAGGCAAACATCACAAGGCACATGGACATCAGGCAAAAAATGCATTTCAACCCTGATGAGACCATCACCTTGACAAGCCTCACAACGCCCACCTTCCACATTAAAACTAAAGCGGCCGGGGGCATAACCACGTTCCCGGGCCATGGGCATTTCAGCAAACAATTCCCGAACAGGAGTCAAGAGCCCTGTATAGGTGGCCGGATTGCTGCGTGGCGTTCGACCAATCGGGCTTTGGTCAACATTGATGACCTTGTCAAAGGCCTCCAGCCCGATCACTTTGTCGTAGGGTGCCACCTTGAGTTGGCTGCCATGGAGATGGCGAGCCACAGCCGCATAGAGGGTATCATTCACCAGAGTGCTTTTTCCGGAACCCGACACCCCCGTGACGCAAGTCAAGCGTGCCACCGGGATGTCCACCGTGATATTTTTCAAATTATGGCCTCTGGCCCCGGTGATACGCAGCCACCCCTCGCAGGCCTTTCCAGGCGCATGACGGGACACCGGCCTGCGTGGCGGAATGGGCATCGACAACGCCCTGCAAAGGTAGCGGCCTGTCAATGATTGCGGGTCAGCCATGATGGCCTGGGGCGTGCCTTGCGCCATCACACGGCCACCATGAATGCCGGCCCCGGGCCCCATATCAATGACATGATCAGCCGCCCGAATCGCATCTTCATCGTGCTCGACCACCAACACAGAGTTTCCCAAATCACGAAGATGGCGCAAGGTGGCAATCAGACGGTCATTGTCACGCTGATGCAGACCAATGCTGGGTTCGTCAAGCACATACATGACGCCACTGAGCCCTGAGCCAATCTGGCTGGCCAGGCGAATACGCTGGGCCTCGCCGCCACTCAGGGTACTGGCACTTCGATCAAGGCTGAGATAATTCAAGCCCACGTTATTGAGAAACTGCAAACGGGATCGAATTTCCTGAATAAGCTTTTGCCCAATGGCCGCCTTGGCGCCTCGCAGCTTCAAGCCCTCAAAATAGCTCAGGCATTCGCCCAGTGTCAAATCAGAGACCCTGTCAATGGGCTCACCGGGACATGCCCCCTCTCCTTGCAAAAACACATGGCGGGCTTCACGGCGCAATCGAGAGCCTTGGCAATCCGGGCAAGTTTGTACGGTTTGATACCTTGCCAAATCTTCCCGAACCGCTACAGATTCGCTTTCGCGCAGGCGCCGGGCAAAGTAAGGAAGAAGGCCCTCAAAGGGCCCCATGCGCTTGACCCGCCGCTCACGCACCTGGCCATCATGGCCAGTGGATTCCCGCAAATCAGTAAACTCAATGACTTCCTCTCCCGAGCCATAAAGCATCACCCGTTGGACATTTTCAGGCAAGTTTTCAAAAGGCGTTTCAATATCTACCTTGAAATGCCGAGCCAGGCTCTCCAGGATAGCAAAGGCATGAGGGTTGCGCCGATCCCAGCCCTTGACGGCACCACCGGCCAAGCTTAATGAAGGGAAAGCCACCACCCGTTGAGGGTCCATCACCGTGACATGACCCAAACCCTCACAAGTCGGGCAAGCCCCCACGGGTGAATTGAAGGAAAAAAGCTGGGGCTGTAGTTCATTCAAGGCATAACTGCAAACAGGGCAGGCAAAACGATTCGAAAACCAGTGGGTAGCTCCACTGTCCATGTCTACCGCCAAAGCCCGCCCTTCACTCAAGCGCAGCGCCGATTCAAAACTTTCAGCCAGGCGTTGTCGCAAAGCAGGGTTCTCATGAGCCACCTTGACACGGTCAACCACCACATCAAGATGATGCTTTTCGACCGCACTCAAGACAGGCAGCGAATCCACATCAAGCACCTCGCCATTCACCCGAAAACGAATGTAGCCCTGAGACTGCATCTGTGCAAACCAGCCCGAAAAATCACCTTGTTGATGACGCACAACCGGGGCCAGCACCATCCAGCGTGTACCCTCTGGAAGGCCCAAAAGGGTATCCACCATCTGGCTGATGCTTTGCGCCTGCAGTGGCATTTGAGGATGATCCGGGCAAAAAGGCGTGCCCGCACGGGCATAAAGCAAGCGCAGATGGTCGTGAATTTCAGTGACGGTTCCTACCGTCGAGCGGGGGTTGTGGCTGGTGGCTTTTTGCTCAATGCTGATGGCCGGAGACAAACCTTCAATGCTGTCAACATCAGGCTTGTCCATGAGTTGCAAAAACTGCCGAGCATAGGGCGACAAGCTTTCCACATAACGACGATGCCCCTCCGCATAGAGGGTGTCAAAGGCCAGGCTCGACTTTCCTGAGCCGCTCAGCCCTGTGATCACCACCAACTGATGACGAGGGATGTCAACCTCAATATTTTGGAGGTTGTGTGTGCGGGCGCCGCGCACACGAATCATGGCGCGCCCAGCTTGGCAGAATCATCGAAGGCTTGGTACATAAAAACAAAAAAGCCAAGTCACTTGGCTAAAAAAGGTAGCGCCAGTATTGCAGAGTCTTTCAATCCCCGCCGGCCAAGATGCCCCGACACACTGACGACCGATGATTGATCGGGAGGCATCAACAAGAGGCCCTAGTGAATCAGGCGATCTTCATCTTCAACCAACAGTTCATCAAGAATCAGGGCATCTGGTTCTTCGCCCAAGCTCCAAAATACCATTAAAACGATAATTTTAAGGTCTTCCAAGTTGATCTGCTCACCAGATACTGCGCTGGCTCGGTCTAAAACCATTTCGCGCATGGGAGGTGGCAGAACCCCTGCAGATTCAAGGAAATTGACAAAACCAATAGGGCGCTGGCCGAGTTTCAGCTGCTCCTGTTCAGAATAGACCCTGACACTGGAAACAGACTGCTCCCCGACATAGGCTTGCGCTGATTCAGCCAAACCGTCAAGCCAAGAAAGCGCTTCCTCGATTTCTTCTAACTCAAATCCCACGGCAGTGAGTTTGCGTGCAAGACGATCGTGATCAGGGCAGGCATCAGGGCGCCAATAATTCTCGTAAAGATAAACAAGCACGTCAAACATGGCTTCACTATATCCTGATTTTATGGCTTTGATGACACACCCTGATGCCATTGACCTATTGAGTCGGTCTCATGACGTATTGACCCTGCCGGACGCCACCATGAGCGGGCCTTGGTTGACGTCAGTCCTGTTTTTGAAACTGCGGATAGGGACTACACTGCGTCTTGGTGGCTTTTTTTGACTTTTTTCTAACTGCTGTTGCGCGTCGTTCTTATGGTTTTTGCATGCACTGCCCTACCGCGCCGTTTCAGGCGCCGCCGTCTCTTGATTGTGGGCTGTGGAGATGTCGGGTTACGCTTGGCCCGCTTGTCAGGATCGCGTTGGCATTTGTTGGCCTTGACTTCATCGCCACATCGATACAATGATTTGCGAGCCCACGGTGTGACCCCCCTTTCAGGCAACTTGGATGATCCAGCCACGTTGCAACGACTGCGTGGTTTGGCTCACAGTGTGGTTCACCTCGCACCGCCTCCCAGCCAAGGCCAAACCGACCCCAGAACCCGACATTTACTGCAAGCCTTAAGAGGGTCGCCTTCGTGGCGGCAATGGGTTTACGGCAGCACCACAGGCGTCTATGGAAATTGCCTGGGTGAGCAGTTTGATGAAACCCGAATGGTAGCACCCCAAACTCCTCGTGCGCGTCGGCGTGTTGATGCTGAACGACAAGTACGGGAAGCCGGGCGAACTGCTTGCCTTCGAAGCCATATTTTGCGCATTCCCGGGATCTATGCTTCAGGCCGAACCGGTGGGCCTCGCGAGCGCCTGTTGCGGGGGGTGCCAGTGCTTCAAGCCCCAGATGATGGTTACACCAATCATATCCATGCCGATGATTTGACAAGGGCCTTGATGCTGACTTTATTCCGTGGCAAACCTCAAAGGGTGATACATGCCTGTGATGACCTTGACATGAAAACCGGCGACTATTTCGATATGGCCGCGACCCTTTACGGTTTACCGCCGCCACGCCGAATTTCCCTTGAGCAGGCCCCGGCAGAGGTGTCGGCCATGACCTTGAGTTTCTGGCGGGAATCACGCCGATTAAAAAACCACCGGCTCAAGCAAGAGTTGCGCATGAAGCTTTGGTACCCTAGCCTGGCCCAGGCCATCGCTGCAGGAGCCGCTTAATCCCATCAATACCTGCCAAAGGGTGATTTTTTTCGCCAATATTTGATCAAAATGAATGCACCTAACATGCCGCCCAAGTGGGCAAAATGGGCCACCCCGGAAGCCGGGTTTGATACCCCAAGCAATAATTCAAGCCCACCAAAAATGGCTGCGAATACCTTGGCTTTCATCGGAATGGGAGGGATCAGGGGCACAATGATGCGATTGGGAAATAACATGGCATAAGCCAGTAAAAAACCAAAAAGGCCGCCTGAAGCGCCTACGGTGGGCGCCAAAGAACCCAGCGACCAAACCAAGCCCATTTGCAGCGCTGCTGCGCTCAGAACGCTGGCCGCGAACAACTGCAAAAAACGTTTTGGGCCCCACAAACGCTCGAGCTCGGCACCAAACATCCAGACCCCGAGCATATTAAAAAATAAATGACTGAAGTTGTCGTGCAAAAAAGCATAAGTTCCCAGCTGCCATGGCAAAAAACCAAAGCCCAGAGGATAAAGCGCAAACCAGCGGGTGAGCAGCCCTTCCAGTGCAATATTCAGGCAAAAAATCGCCGTGTTAATAAGGATGAGGGCCTGCGTGGCGGGAGGAAAATGAGGCATGAAAGTTTCGCTTTGGGCTGCATTTTGGCGGACAACATCACATGACCGGCGGGTATTTCAGAAAATCCACGAATTGTAAATCGTCAGCCTTGGAAAATTTAATTCTTCAAGCAAAGCCAATTCGACATCTGGAAGAGAGAGTTTTATGAAAGGCCTACTGGTTTTCATCACCCTGTGCTGGGCTTTGAGCGCAGGGGCCAATCCGCTGTGCGGAGCCTATCGCAACGATCAACCAGGGTCTGACCGCTGGATCATTTTTTCCGACAACCTTTTCGCCAAAATACTCGAAAAAAACGAAACCCAAAGCCTTCATCGGGTGAACCTTCAGGGAAATCGCTTGATACTTCGTGATCTGGAAACAGGCCAAATGAGCGAATACAACCTCCAGGCTGACAGGCAACAGTTCGAGACGCCAGGAAAGGATGTATTTCAAGAGCGTTATCGTCGCGAAAAAACAGGCCATTGTTCGGTAAAAACGCTCGCAGCACCAAGCTGCCCACAACCTGCCACCGATGAATTTTCATGCGCCCACTCAGCTTATCAGCAACAAGATACCCTCACCTTGCAGGGCCTTTGTCAGCAAGGCCTGGCTTATGCGTGTTTGAAGCTGGCAGATTTACGAGACCGTGAAATGCGTCAATCGGCATCATCCACGGCCCTACAAAACCCCGCTGAATGCGCACAAGCCAACTTTCCAGAAGACACCTGTGGCTCACTCCTCAGCCGATCATTGATGCAGCAAATTTCAGAGGTCACCCGTGATACGGCTTTGGGCCGCACTGACCAGACCTGGCCGCAGGCCTATCTCGACGAATTCAGCAACGCCTGCCAAAAAATCGGCTCTCCAGAGTTATGCCGCCAAGCCACGGCTCGTATGTGGAATGCTGGCCACTACCTCCGTGCCAAAGCTCTTTTGAACCACGCCTGTCAGCTTCAGCTTGATTCGCACGCCTGCATGGCAAGCAAGGCCCTTGAGAGGCTGGGAACACAACTGGCTGATATTCAACCCGCGAAATCTCTGCCGTGCGGCATCTTTCGCCCCCTCAATATGCTGGGGCTGATGCGTGAGCTCGAGTTTACAGATCGGGGCATGGTCAATATAGCCCAGGACCCCATGCAGGCTCGTCTTGTGAATGGCATGGTACAAGTGCGACACGACAAAGGGGCCGATTTTATTTTTCGCCCTATCGGAACCGGGTGGCTGCTGGGAGCTGACCCCTGGCACCGCTATACCGTCTTTGAACGCCAGGGTGGACAAGCCATATGTAGCCCACCACCTGGTACTTCTGAACATCGCACATCCAAGAACCATCCATAATTCAGCCGACGACTTCGAAGTCAGACAGGCTGCCAGGTTCAAAATTTCAAATCAAGGCCAGCTTGCTCTGAAGCACAAGCCGAAAGTGTTTCAAAAAAATGGCTGGGCTCACGGGTATTGAGCCAGCGTCCTTCTGTGTAACGATAGTGAAACCCCCCTGATTGAGCAGCCAGCCAAATTTCTTGCAGGGGAGGCTGAGTGTTGATGATAATTTTGCTGCGATTGGGAAAAGTCATCTCCAAAAGCCCGCCCGTTCGGTGCGCATCAATATCAATGACCCCCTGATCCAGCCAGCGATCAAGCTGTGCCTCAATGCGATCAAAAACAGTCATGGCGAGTTGATGATAATCAGAGTCAGTCAAATTGGAAGACATACGCGGAGCGATTCAGCATGATCAAAAAGTTCAGTTTAGCTTGCTTCCCACAAATCAATCTTCGCAGGGCCGTCAGGTGGGCAGGCTTGCTGGCTGGCTGGTGGGTTGCTGTGTCATTATCAGCATGTGGCCAAAAGGGGCCGCTCAAACGACCGTCGGCCCATTTAGAGCCGGCCATCAGAATCAGCAGCTTCTCCACTCAGACTCACCTTCACTCTCCTGGGCATCAGGGAAACTCTCGCGTTCATTCAGTTCTTGGCACGAACTCGGTAGGCTTCGATTTCAGCGGTGTTGTCATCTGGAAAGATCTTGTCTGATACGCTTTGCTTCAAGACAGTGGGGCTGCTTTGAGACTCGATGCCGATCCGGAAGCCCCCTTCACCAGGGGCAATAAAAAACCTGTAATGAATATTATCTGATCCGGTCACCTCCCGCACTGGATTGGTTCTGAAAATGCCCTGCGCCAATCGGCAAGCATGAAATAAATTGTCGAGATGTTGCTCGGCACTGGCTCTCTCTAAGTGAACATCGGCCAATTCCACCTGACGAATAATGGTGGTCAGGCCCTGGGTCTGATGAGATTCGATGCCGATCAGGAAAGCCTCATTGACAACTCCCACATGAAAATGGCGCGTCAGACCCTCGGCCGTGGTGATCGATTTCAAGGGTGATCCAGAAAATAAAGGGCTCTGATGCAAAAGCCGCTTGATCATTCCTTCTAAATCAGCTTGTGCCAACCAAGAAAAAGAATAATCAGGCATTTCGGTTTGTACTGTCAAAAACAATTCTGCTTCGCTGGTGCTGCGCTCAATACCCAAGGAAAATCGGGCGTCGTACGCATTGGCTTGCGCAAGCCCCTCAGGCTGGGCAGATTGATGTTCCTGTCGATAAGCTTCGAATTGAGACAACAACGCTCGTTGCAAAGAGTGCAGATAAGATCGGTTCCAAGCCCCCGGCGACCCCGTGACTGAGCTTGGCGATGAATGTTTGCTCCCGCTGTGAGACTCAACCCCCTTCTCAGGCAGGGGGCAGATATAAAGCTGATACATTGAGCCATCGAGGAGGTAAATGCTCCGCAAAGGCGGCGATGAAAATGCAGGATAATTGGTTTTTGCATGATCAAATGCTTCTGCGAGTGCAGCGTGTGCAGCTTCCAGTGTCGGCCACACCTGATTGAGCACTTCTTGATGGGTTAAAGGGTTCTGGTTTGGGTCAGGGCCTGAAAAGGTATCGAATTCGATGCCCACCTTATACCCCTCAAGCACTTCGCCAATATGCCCCCGGTAGTGTCGACGATTGGGGGCCAACATCATGCGCACCGGGGGCTCTGCAAATAAAGGGGCGCTGCAACGGTAGCTTTCAAAACGCTTGATGGCCTCCGCTTCGGCTATGGCGCGTTGTGGGTGACGCTCCGCCAAGAGGGTCTGCTTGACCGTTTTGTGGCTTGGTGAGTCCTCAAGCTCATGTTCGATTGCCACCTGAAAAGCCCAAGCCTGAGAGTGCACGAAGAATCGCTGTATTTGACCATTGGGAGTTCGAATAGCTCGATAAAACGATGAAGAAAACGCAGGATCACGCTGGCACAAAGCAGAAAAAGCCTTCTCCAGACACCGAGTTCCCACATCAACATCTTCAAACACATGCGCAAACTGAACTTGCAGGGTTTGAGGAACCCCGTCAACAACGCTGTCTTGTGTCAGCCTCAAAATAAAACCTTGAGCACACTCTTGCCCTGAGTCCAGAGGTCGCTCAAGCTTCTCGCCTTTCAAAAACAACTTTAAATCTTTCTCGAGCTTTTTATGCTGCTGATACCCTTGCTGAATGGATGTCTCTGCCTCCATGTGTCCAGCCTGGCCTGACAAGCTGGTCGGGGCAAGTTCGCCAGGCCAAGCTGGGTGCGGGCGGCTCTGGACGCCATCAGGGATCAGGGGCCACAGTGTCAGGCTGTAATGGATGCCCTCTGAGCTTGTCAAATATCGCTCTGCCAAGGCAGGAGCGTCATTTCCTTCGTTCAGGGTCAGAAGTATGGCCTCATTGAGCAACTTTTCAGCATCTTCATGTTGTGCAAAGACGGTTTCGCATCGTGATTGATGGTAGCTGACTTGGCGGGTGACGGCGGCTGTCTCGGAAATTTTGAGAAGATCCGTTCCAATCAAAAAACCGGTTGATCTGTGACGCAGATAAAACCGCCTCAATCGGCCACGCGAATCAATGATGACACGCCTAGGAGGCACAGAAAATACCGGATAGTGAATGTGATAAAGCGCCCTCTGCACTCTGCGAGTACGCATCAAAACCAAGCCGATCGCGCTCCCCCCGAAAAGGGCCAGCAATGCAATGGCAATCACTTTGAGAAGCATGGAAATGGCAAGATCAGTAGAGGCCAAAAAACCGGCAGGCTCTCGGCGATCATGAATTGAATCAAAAACTGACACTGATTGCGAAAGTATCGGCAAGAACTGAGATGAATCTGAGGGCCAATAGGCCCATCAAAGGTCAAACCGCACAATCTTGTTTGTAAAAACCTGCCAACCTGTCTCAACTCTGATGAGGCCCATTGATTCATGATGGGTTTGTAGCGGCCTTCAGAGATTGATATGTTGCACTGTCTGCGTCAAGTTCAGCCAATGATGAGCAATTTGTTCGAGAGGTTCCATGGAGCCACTGGTTTGCAGCCTGACACGCCCATCTGCGACGTTCACTGGCCCGACCGGAGTGGCCAGAACGGCTGAACCACTCCAAAGCCGTGCAGCTTGACGAGCCACGGCCTCGGCGGTGTCAATGAGGCAAACTTCAGGCCCGAGCCGCTCGGCAATTTGATCATGTACAAAGGTGTAATGGGTACAGCCCAGTACAACGGTATCAACCCGCCTGTCTCGAAGCTGCCCGCAAAATTGGTCCAGCAAAGATTGCAATGCAAGCGAGTGAAGATCACCCTGTTCAATGGCCAGGGCCAAGCCTGGGCAGGGCTGGGCCATGACCTCGGCCGATGGCGCATGGGCTTCAACCAAGGCTTGAAACCGGGCATGGCGAAGTGTGGCCGTGGTGGCCATCACGCCAATGCGTTTGTTACGAGACTGTGCCACCGCAGGCTTGACCCCAGGCTCAACCCCGACCAGTGACACACCAGGCCATTCAGAGCGAAGCTGTTGAACCGCGACGGCTGTGGCTGTGTTGCAGGCCACCACCACGCCTTGACAGCCTTCGCGCCAAAGCAAGTGCCGGGTGATGCGGGAAGAACGATCAAGCACATAATCATCGGCGCGTTCGCCATAGGGGGCATGGCCAGAGTCGGCAAAATAAACAAACCGGGCCTGCGGCATCCATAAGCACAGTGCCCGCAAGACTGAAAGACCTCCCACACCAGAATCAAAAACCCCGATCAAGGGTGACAAGGGAGAGACGCAAAGGACATCAGATCGGGTTGAAGATGGGGTTGGCATCAATGAATTGGAAGAAACCCCTGCACAACCCATAATGGATGGTTGGCCTCGAAAAACCTCTCCAACCGGTATCGATACGCGGACATCAGCCTGTTTGTGGCTGAAATTTGCCTGGGTTTTCATATCTGCTCGAATCAATTTTTGAGAAGTTTTGAAGTACTCATGGGGCGAATTTTTACATCGCCCAGACTTTGTTGCACAACTCAAGATCTGCGCAAAATGCCCCCTACCCCTCAGGAAAATCAGTATGCTGATCATTGATGAAGCGCAACATCTGCCTGCCAATGTGTTGAAGCAACTGCGCCTGCTGACCAACCTTGAAACCCGCGAGCGCAAACGCTTGCAAATTAATGAGCCTGCTGCTTGCTGGCGCGCTCTGGCTGAGCTGACCATGGGGCTGGGCTTCATCGGTCAGCAAAAGAGTAGCGCATTACCATGAGCCCGGTTGGTAGTCATCCTTTCTTGAATAGAACTTACGCAAAATCCAGCGTCATTGTCCCTTGACTGACCAGCAGACTCGCCGTCATGCTACACGTGGTCGCAGCATCCAGAGCGCGCAATCAATGGCAGGACCGGAATTGCAGACGTTCCCGATTTCACGACTGACACGCGGAATGAGGAGGTGGCAGTTGAAATGATGAATCACTCTCCTGCCATCGGTCTTGATTGGCAGAATCCTTGTGGAGGTACTCTGACAGATGATCGACCTTGGTTTGCATCAGTCCTATTTAAATGATCATGGTGTCCCTTTCTGCCTTGAAGGAATAAAATGTCCTACATTCTTGATGCGCTTCGGCAGGCTGAGGCTGATCGTCAGCGTGGCCAGGTTCTCAACCTCAACGCTCCGGCTCCAGGTGCAGCCCGTTGTCGCCATCACATCCCTCGTCTGATCGCCCGGTGGGTGCTTGGGCTGGCCACGGTGTTGGGCGCGGTTTTCTTCTTGGGCCCGGGTTTGCAGGGCCGGGGGGGGACAACGCCCATGTACAGCACCAAGTCAAGTGTTGTGCAAAATCATCTGCCTGATATTTCCCCACTGCCTGGGCCTCCAGGGCTTGTGGCGCCTCAATTTGCAGCTCCGTCTCGCCAGCCCTCAACAGACACAAGCTGGATGCAGCCACAAGGGGGCCTGTTTCGGCCTTCCATCAACTCAGCAGCATCTGAACGGCCTACGGCGTCAGTGCCCGAGAAGCCACAAAAAGGCACTCTTGATGCCACCCCATCCTCTGCTTCTATGCCCCGCGTGACCCCCCGCAGCACTTATACCCCCGTGCCTGAACCTCCTGATCTGGAGCCGGAGCCTGGAAACATTCGAGAGTTGCCGGAAGAAATTCGGCAACAGCTTCCAATGATTTCAATCGGAGGTTCGAGCTATTCATCTGACCCCAAAAGCCGAATGTTGATCATCAATGGTCAAATTTTTCGGGAAGGCGACGCTATCACCCATGACCTCATGCTTGAACGTATTGAACGCAAATCAGCGGTGGTCAAGTTCAAAGGGGCACGTTACCGTTGGAGCTTTTGAGTTTTTAATGAGGCCGTGCAGGTACTTCCTTGGGGGGCGAGGCCGAGCTTGGCGTTGTCAAGGTGGGGGGGCCCACCAGGGCCATGTCCAAGTCGGCCTCAGAGAGCCAGTATTCATGAAGTGTATCAATATGGCTTAAAACCCCCTGAATTTGAGCCCGTGCATCGGCCAGTAATTCAAACACCCCGATCAACATCGCGTTATAGCGCAGCAGGTTTTGTTCTGAAATGCGTTTTTGAAGGGGGAGCAGCTCGTCTCGCTGATATTGCGCAATTTTGAATGCTGCCTCGTAATTGGCATGGGCTTCGCGCACTTCTGAAGCTGCTTGCAAGGCTGTATCAGCAGCCTGATTCACTGCCTGCATATACAAGCTTTCGGCTTTGGCAACGCGCGCCTCACCCCAATCAAAGAGGGGCAATTCAAGGTGTATTTCCCAGCCCCGGCTGATCTCGCCATCATCGGATTTTTGACGCAGCTGAGCATACTCAAAGACGTTGATGAAACGCGTGACACGCGTCAAACCCAGATGGCTGGCGGCACGCTCTGCGGCCAGTTTGGCGCTCTGAATATCCAGCCGGCGATCCAAACCCAAGCCCTTGATATCAGCCTTGTCGAGAATTTTTGGTGGGAGATCATTCAGGCGCTCTGGCAGTTGCAGCAAATCACCGCCTGACTCCAACCCCAACCACCTGCCAAGCCGCTCGCGGGTGGTCTTTTCGTTTCGTTGGGCCCGTGTCAGGGCTTGTACGGCCTCGGCGTAAAAGCTCTGTTCACGCGCTTGCTGCAAGCTGTTGAAGTGCCCTGCCTGAGCCATTCGACGGGACAGCTCGGCACCTGCCTGTGCAGCCTGCATCACTTGCTCCAGGTAGATCAACCGCTGGCGCGCTGCCACCGCATCCAGAAAAGCCTTGCGTGTGGCATAGGCCAACCGAAGTACCTCTGTGGCCACGTCCCTTTGGACTTGTTCATACCGATGTTGTTCCATGTCTTTGCGTTTGGGAAGCAGCCAAAGGCTCATAAGATCAAAACGCAGGCCACGCTCGATTTCTTGCTCAGCCCCTGTGCGGGTTCGGCCCAAGCTCAGCCCAGGATTGGCCAGTCGCCCGGCTTGGGCCCGGTCTGCCTGGGCTATTCCCAGTTCGGCGAAGCTCGCTTGCAGCCCCTTGTGATTCAGCCAGGCAATTTCAACCGCACGCTCAGAAGTCAGGGGTTGAGCCAAAATTTCCGCAACACGCTGCTCAATCGTGTCCCGGTCGGCCTCGGATTGAACCCAAATAAATCCGCCCCGAGGCCCGGGGGGCAGGAACTTGCTCATTTCAGCCATTGCCGAAGCCCGGTCAATCGATGCGCAGCCATTGAGCAAAAGAACGCAAAAGCTCAAACACAACATCACACAGACGTATCGTGACAGACATGAAGAAATCACAGACATGGCTTGTTGCCTCTTTCAGCTTTTAAATAGCGGTTAAACAAGCGGTTCAATGGCCTGATCAACAAGCTGGGCTGGGCATTATGTCAGGGAGGTGTCCATATCACGACGCAGCAAGCCCAGAAATTCGGCTGACTGCATTTCCCGCAGTCGTGACACAGTGCGTGGAAATTCATGGGCCATGGGGCCATCGGTATACAGGTCTTCGGGTGGGGCCGCGGCTGATAAAATCAGCTTGACACGGCGGTCGTAAAGAACATCCACCAGCCAAGTGAAGCGGCGTGCCTCAGAGGCCCATCGAGGGGGCATCACCGGCACGCCCGACAACAACACCGTGTGGAACTGGGTGGCAATCTCAAGGTAATCATTTTGCGACCGAGGCCCCCCGCACAAGGTTTTAAAATCAAACCACACCACCCCTCCGGCACGTTTGCGGGCCTCAAATTGTCGATGCTCAATTTTCAGCATGGCCGGTTCTTCCCTGGACTCTTTGAGTTGATCGAAGGCTTGCTCCATGGCTGCGTCGGCTTCAGGCCCCAAGGGGCTGTGGTAGAGGGCTATCTTTTCAAGGGTGCGGCTTCGGTAGTCGGTGCCGTTGTCCACATTGACCACTTCAAGATGGGTTTTGAGAAGATCAATCGCCGGCAAAATCCGTTCACGGTGCAGGCCATGGGGGTAAAGCCCGTCAGGGTGGAAATTGGATGTGGTCACAATACCTACACGCTGATTGGTCAGGGCTTCGAGCAAACGGTGCAAAATCATCGCGTCAGTGACATCAGACACATGAAACTCATCAAAGCAAATAAGTTTGAATTTTTTCGATATCTGCCGGGCCAGCTCATGCAGTGGGTTGACCGTTCCCTGTAAATCAGCCAGTTCACGGTGCACTTCACGCATGAACTCATGAAAATGCAGCCTGGTTTTTTGAGTGATGGGGGCGGCCTGAAAAAAACAATCCATCAGGAAACTCTTGCCTCGACCTACGCCGCCATACATATACACGCCGCGTGGCATTTGACGAGAAGACCGTAACAGTTGGGTCAGGGGGTTGCGTCGGCGGGCCTTGTATTCAGCCCACTCCGAAGCGCAGCGCTCGAGGGCCGCCACCGCGTGAAGCTGAGCGGGGTCGCTTTGATAGCCACGATCTTGCAAGGTTTGTTGATAGAACTTAAAAACAGGGGTCATGATGGTTTCAGGCATGGAACCTGTCGAGAGGGTACGGCAAACAAAGGCATTTCAGTCATATGTGAAAACGGATCACTGACTTCGGCCATGGTGCGGGTCAAGCTCTGGGGGCACTTGCGGTATGGGCACTTCGGCTGGCATGGGCGCATGCCCCTTCATGGCAGCGCGCATTTGGTAAACATAGGCCAGCACTTGTGCCACCGCACTGAACAAAGCCACCGGAATTTCGCGGTCAAGCCGGGCATGGGCATATAAAGCCCGGGCGAGTACAGGCGCCTGTAGCACAGGCACCTTCGATATTTTCGCCACATCCCGGATGCGCAGAGCCAAAAGGTCTGCACCCTTGGCCACCACCCGTGGAGCGCCCATGGATTGTTCGTCATAATGCAAAGCTACCGCATAGTGGGTGGGGTTCATGACGACCAAATCGGCGTTGGGCACCGCCGCCAACATGCGGCGGCCCGCCATTTCGCGCATGCGGGCCCGCACCTTGCCCTTGACCTCCGCACTGCCCTCAGTTTCTTTGTGCTCTTGCTTGACTTCTTGAAAAGACATTTTCAACTGCGAGGCATAGAGATATTTTTGCAAAGGCACATCAATGAGTGCAAACAGAAAAATCAGTACCAGCAACAGCAGCACTCCCGCGAATATCAAGCCCGCCATATGCTGAATTCCTGTGTTGAGATCCATGCCCCAAGCGCGATTGAACTCACTCGTGCGGCTTTTCATGTAGAAAGCCCCGATGGCGCCTAAAAGAATGGCCAACAGGCAGGCTTTGAGCGCCAGCAAAATACCTTGCTTGCTGAAAATGCGCCCCAAACCTGTCAGAGGGTTGAGAACAGAAAAGTTGGGGCCCAATTTTTTCAGAGTCCAGTTCCATCCACCCACCACCAACACCGAAGCGATCGCCACTGCTGTACAAACCAAGCCCGCCGGAATAATGACCCAAAGCATGCGCTGAACAAGGCCCCAAAGCCAAGACGACATCAACTCTGGTTGTCGCAAAAGTTCTGCATCGAAGCGCAAACCCTGAGACACCGTATCACGCAGCCAAAAAATGAGGTCAAGGCCGAGCGCATAAAAAGCCGCCAAACCGGTCGCCAGCACCGTGAAATGCCCGACATCGGTGGAACGTGGAAGGTTGCCTTCTTCACGCGCTTTGCCGAGTTTGCGCTCGGAAGCGGGTAAGTTGCGATTTTCTGTAGAGTCTGCCATGCAAGAGCCTCAGCGCACCATGATTTTGAAATCATCAGGCTCAGGGCTTCTTCTGAACAGGCCTGTAAAACAGGCTCATCTGGTGAGTCAGCCCGTCTGTCCCCAAAAATGAGCACCCCACCATGAAAAGAGAGAACTGACATCAACGCTTCCGGGCAGCGAAGGGGCGACAAGCCGACCTCATCACCTCACTTGGCGTGATTGACCATGTAAGTCACGATCGCTTTGATTTCATCATCAGAGGCTTGGGAGCCTCCACGGGCGGGCATGATGCCTTTACCTTTGATGGCACTCGCTGTCAGGCCCTCAATACCCAAAGCCAAGCGGGAAGCCCATGCAGTTTTGTCTCCCACCTTGGGGGCCCCGGCTGCACCAGTGTCGTGACATGCAGCGCAGGCGCTGGCATAAAGGGCAGGCGGCTCCGCAGAGGCTGTGGGGGCAGGCTTCGTTTCTGGGGGCGGGACCATGATGGATGGAACTGGTGCGGCAGGGGCGGCTTCAGGCGCAGCTTGCGTGGCCGCTTTTCCAGCTTGGTTGATTTCGATTTGGCCCACCCGTTCAATTCGACGGCTGACTGCTTCAGGATCAAGTGCTTGGCCATCGGCGGTTCTTTGATCGGAGGCCACAAAATTGACCAATAAAACAATAACCACAACCGGAACCAAAAACCCAAACACCACCGCCGTGATCAGTTGCTTGGGGGTCTTGATGGGCCCCTCATGGGCTTCGGAATGATCGTGTTGATGGCTGCGGGCGTCACTCATGGGATCCTCGATCAGGGATACGGGTTAATTGATTTTTGGGGTTCAATCGTCGCCAAATTGAGCGGCGAAATAGGGTCAGGGTGCCAGATCATGGGGGGGTCATTCCTGAAGCAGCAACCCAGAGGGCCATAAATTATAAGTCTGCTCGTGCATGAACCTGCGGAACTGAATTTCGGGAGGTAGAATGAAACCTTTCGCACCCGTAGCTCAATGGATAGAGTACTGCCCTCCGAAGGCAGGGGTTGCTGGTTCGATCCCAGCCGGGTGCGCCATGCTGGTCATTCTGTGCCTGAATGATGGGGGCTTGACCGTTGTGGCCCTTTTTGGCTTGTTGTGCCCATGAATGATTCCGAGCCTTTTCACTTGTGTTTTATCGATGTCTATCAAGGCGTGAACGATGCAGATTTTTACGTCTTGGTGCGTTCTGGCGGAGAGCTTCCCAAGCATCATCTTGAGGATCAAGGCATCCAAGTTCAAGCCCTCAAGTTGCTGCGCACCCGTCAATCATTGACTCGTGCTGCGTATCGATGGGGGCGGCCTGGGGTGCATGTCCATCGCGATATCCAGACAGAAGGGGCTTGCGTGGTGAGCCTTCAGGCATTGCAAGCAGGCCGTCGTGCCTTTATCATGCGGCGCAGTGCTTCAGCAGCCATAGGCAGCTTGCTGTCATTCGGCTTGGCTTGGTGGCTCAGAGGCCCTGACGCGGCCACTGGTATCCACTCAGAACTGACCACTTTACTGCTGGCAAGTTCTGCCTTGATCGGGGCCTTCATGGGCTGGGAGGGAGCCGCTGCCTTCGAAGAGGAAACCCCTGAGCATTTACACATAGACTACCGTGCCAAATTTTTTTCAAACAATCGCTCAGAAGGCCCTCCTGGTTCCGGGGCCTGAGCCACCCTCATCGCATGACTCGATCCCACTCCTCTCGCCCCCGTGCTTCTTTGCCCCGCTCGGCTCCAGTGGCCGCTGCCCCTGACTTTGTCGGCATGACCGATGAGCAGAGAGAGGCTGTGCAGCAAGGCCTTGATCAGCTTCCTGCCCCCTTGGAGCCCCTGGACATCAGCGCCCTCGATGGGTATCTCTGTGGGGTCATTCTCCAGCCAGAGCAAGTGCCTCAAGAGCAATGGCTGCCTTTTGTGTTTGATGTCGATGCCCGCCCTTTGCCCGCTGGGCTTGATATTTCCGCCTTGCGTGATCTGCTTCGCTTGCGCCATCAGGAATTGAACCACCTGATCGCCACACGCCAGTGGTTTGACCCCTGGGTCTTCGAGCTCGAAGACCCAAGCGACGGGGTCGAAGCGGTGTTTCCTTGGGTGGCTGGCTTTGCGACCGCACTCACCTTGTTTCCGGCGCTCCTGGATCGCGCCGCAGGGCCACAGGCCCGCACCATAATCGAGCCTTTGGCCTTGGTCTACCGTTACCTCGACCCTGATGATCTGGAGGATGCGCAAGACATCCTCGCCGAGATCGGGACGCTGGAGCCTCCCGCTGATTTGGCGGAGGCGGTGGAAGACTTGGTGCAAGCCACCTTGTTGCTGGCGGATGTCACTCGCCCCCTAGCCAGGCCCGCCCCTCGCCAGCCTGGCAAAGGGCCACGATCAAAAATTCCACGGCGCTGAGGTCTGACGATTGCTGTCTGGGCGGCGCCTTTGCAAAGCGGCAGACCGGGCATTGGCTATCAAAAAAACAGGCGGATTATTTTTTCTGATTCGTCATTATTTTCTGTAAATTCAGTTTTAAAAGACCCAGACATCGTAGGGCTGTGAAAGCGAAAATCAGTCCCGGCGAGGCCGGTTTTTACCAGGTTTGCAGGCCCATAGCTGAGCTATGGGCCCAAAACATGGTGAAAAATGAGCTGCTACGGCTGATTTGCAGCCGACGACTCCCAAGTCCGACAGGCTGCTGGACACTGGCGCCATCCCCGATCAGTGCGCCCTCAAAGCAGCGCAGCCAGCGAGCGCTGTACCGCCTGAGGGTCTTGTGCGCTGCGACGGGCCCAGTCCTGAACTTGATCTTCGCCAATTTTTCCGACGTTGAAATACGCGGCTTGTGGGTGCGCCATGTAGAACCCGCTGACACTGGCGGCTGGAGTCATGGCCAGGCTTTCAGTCAGGCCCATGCCGATGTGATCGGCTTGTAGTACTCGGAACACCTCTCGCTTGACCGTATGGTCAGGGCAGGCGGGGTAGCCCGGTGCGGGACGGATGCCTCTGTATTTTTCGGCGATCAGGTCTTCCGGGCTCAGGGTTTCATTGGGGGCGTAGGCCCAGAACTCCGTTCGAACCCGTTGATGCAGCCGCTCAGCGAAGGCTTCGGCCAGGCGATCGGCCAGGGCCTTGAACATGATGGCCTGGTAGTCGTCATGCTGGGCAAGAAATTGCTGTTCTTTCTTTTCGCAGCCCAGACCCGCCGTGATAGCGAACAAGCCGATGTAATCGGGATAGGCGCTGCCTTTGGGAGCGATGAAATCAGCCAGGCAGCGATTGGGGCGGCGCACACCATCGACCACGGGCCGCTGGGCTTGCATGCGCAGGCCATGCCATGTCATGAGCACCTGACGGCAGGAGGCGTCGGCATAGATTTCGATGTCGTCGTCATTGACGCTGTGCGCAGGGTACAGCCCGATCACGCCATTGGCCGTCAGCCAGCGGCCTTCGATGAGGCGCTTTAACATCGCCTGCCCATCGGCATGAACGCGCCGTGCGGCTTCGCCCACCACGTCATCTGACAAAATGGCCGGGAAGGGGCCAGCAAGATCCCAAGTCTGGAAAAACGGAGCCCAATCAATCGACTGGGCCAGTTCGGCCAAATCGTAATTCTTGAACACACGACGGCCGATGAAATGCGGTATGGGGGGTTGATAGGCTGGCCAGTCGATCGGTGTTTTGTTGGCCCGTGCTTGGGCCAGTGAGACCATTGGAGTGGCCTTCTTGTTGGCGTGCAGCTCGCGAACCTTTTCATAGTCAGCCTGGAGTTCGGCAAGGAAGGCCCCTGATTTTTCTTCCGAGAGCAAATCACTGCAAACCCCCACCGAGCGGCTGGCATCGGGCACATAGACCACGGGCCCCTCATAATGAGGCGCAATTTTGACGGCGGTGTGGACTCGGCTACAGGTGGCGCCGCCAATCAGGAGGGGGGTTTTTCGTTCGCAGAAATAGAGATCGCGCTGCATTTCGCTGGCCACATGCTGCATTTCCTCAAGGCTGGGCGTGATCAGCCCGGAGAGCCCGATGATGTCGGCGTTTTCTGCCTTGGCTTTGGCCAAAATATCTTGGCAGGGAACCATCACACCCATGTTGACCACTTCAAAATTGTTGCACTGAAGAACCACGGTCACGATGTTTTTGCCGATGTCATGCACATCGCCTTTCACCGTGGCAATGACAATTTTGCCCTTGGCCTTGGCCTGCCCTCCCCCATCAATCAAGGCTTGTTTTTCGGCCTCAATATAAGGCAGCAGATGCGCTACGGCCTGCTTCATGACCCGCGCGCTCTTGACCACTTGGGGCAAGAACATCTTGCCTTGCCCAAAGAGGTCACCCACCACGTTCATGCCAGACATGAGCGGCCCCTCAATGACATGCAGGGGCCGGCCCCCGGTGGCTTTGATTTCCTGGTAGGCTTCTTCAGTATCTTGGTTAATAAAGTCATTGATACCATGCACCAAGGCATGGGTCAGGCGCTCTTGCACCGGGCGGGGCTGGCCGGGTGTTCCGCGCCAGGCAAGTTTGGCCGAGTCGTCTTTCAATTGACCCTTGGCACTTTCGGCGATTTCAATCAGCCGCTCTCCGGCGTCGGGCCGGCGGTCTAAAACAACATCTTCCACACGCTCACGCAAAAGAGGGTCGAGATCATCATAGACGCCGATCATTCCGGCATTCACAATGCCCATGTCCATGCCGGCACGGATGGCGTGGTACAAAAACACCGTGTGAATCGCTTCGCGCACGGGCTCATTGCCGCGGAAGCTGAAGCTCACATTACTGACGCCTCCACTGATTTTCGCCCCAGGAAGGTTGTGCTTGATCCAGCGGGTGGCATTGATGAAATCAACGGCGTAGTGATTGTGCTCTTCAATGCCGGTGGCAATGGCAAAAATGTTGGGGTCGAAAATGATGTCTTCAGGAGCGAAGTCGAGGGTATTGACCAACAGATGGTAGGCGCGTGCACAAATTTCAATTTTGCGTTCGTAGGTATCAGCCTGGCCCTTTTCATCGAAGGCCATCACCACCGTGGCTGCGCCGTAGCGTTTGATCAGCTTGGCTTGGTGTAAAAACGGTTTTTCACCTTCTTTCAAAGAAATCGAATTGACAATTCCCTTGCCCTGAATGCACTTCAGCCCCGCCTCGATCACCTCCCATTTGGAACTATCAACCATGATAGGGACGCGGGCAATTTCCGGTTCACCCGAAATCAGGTTTAAAAAGCGCACCATGGCAGCCTGGCTGTCGAGCATGGCTTCGTCCATGTTGATATCGATGATCTGTGCGCCGTTTTCTACCTGCTGGCGCGCCACGCTCAGGGCCTCTTCAAACTGACCATTCAGGATCATCCGGGCAAAGGCGCGTGAGCCGGTCACGTTGGTGCGCTCACCAATATTGATGAACAGGCTGCCAGGGGCAATCGAGAGGGGCTCCAAGCCGGAAAGTTTCAGTGCTTGGATGGTGGTGGCACCTGTCGATGAGCTTATAGACATGGCAAAGAGCCTTTTGGCAGGCCAGACAAGTTGGAGTCTGGGGTTTGATGGCACAGCTTCCCTTGTATTGACCCGAGGGGGAATGAGGGGGGAGGGGCGACTCCCCTTGTTGTGCAGTGGCTTGCAAAAAAATCGGAAAACATCTCCGAATTGTAGAGGGGCTGCCGAGGGGTCGAGTCAGCCAGGTGCGGCGAAATCAGGGTGAGGGCATCTCAAAGCAAAAATACATAGCTTGAAAGTAAAGCCGATAAGGTCACAATATTCAGTCAATAATGAGGTTAAAAAGTTGCTACCGTCCTGTTCAAAGCAGAGCACACCTGTGTCTTTCCAGAGAAAAATTTTGGGTTTCTTGTGTTTTTTTGAACCAATTCAATTTCTGAACTGAGCATGATTCTTGTTCCCTTGCCACTTGTAGCCTTTCGATTGAACGAGCCCCTTCCCTACTCGCTTTATAACGCCAACGGGCATCTCCTGCTGAGTCAAGGGACGGTTATCGAATCAGCTGAGCAGCGGCAGCAACTCATGAATCGGGGCTGCTTTGTTGATCGAATGCAGCTGGCCCTGCACCAACGTGCATTTGCTGAAAAACTGGGAGGCATGCTTCGCCGTAATGCAAGCATCAAGGAACTGGCTGAAGTCAAGCCTGACGAATCGGTGCGCCCCCCCCCACCCCCCAGCGCCCCGGCAGACCCAATTTCAATCTGGCAAGGCCTTGAAATACAAATGGCCCAGCTATTGGGCCCAGATTTGTCAGAAGGCTGGCTCGAACGATTCCATAAGTTGGTGTCTGATTTGTTCCTGATGAACGAACGTGACCCTGACGGCTTCCTTTTCCTTTCCATACAATCTCTCAAGGAGTCCGTTCATCGGTATGCCTTGGTGCACAGCCTTCAGGTGGCTTTGGTCTGTGACCTGGTTGCCCGCCAGCGGCCAGATTGGTCAGAAAATGTCCGCCAGTCTTTGGTGTCAGCGGCCTTGACGATGAACATTTCAATCATCAGCCTGCAAAATCAAATGGCATTACAAGCCACCCCTCCTAGGCCTGAACAGCGCATAAGTTTGCAACAACACCCAGCCCAATCCGTCGCGATATTGCGCTCTTATGGGGTCAATGACCATCTCTGGTTAAACGCAGTGGCTTTGCATCACAACAGCCCTCCTGGTCCGTTGAGCGTGCGGCCTCTTGATGAACAGTTGGCCAGAATCATTCAGAGGGTTGATGTATTCGCTGCACGTATGAGTCCGCGGCTCCATCGTCGGAGTTTATCGGCCACAGCTGCGGCGCAGGCTATTTATACCGATGAACAGAAAAACCCAGACGAAGCAGGGGCGGCCATCCTCAAGGCCGTGGGTTTGTATCCGCCCGGGTGTTTTGTTCGTTTGAAAAACGATGAGGTGGCCGTGGTGATCAAGCGCGGTCAAATGGCCAATGAGCCAATGGTTGTGAGCATAGTAGGCCACGACGGGATGCCTCTGGGAACGCCTGTGGTGCGCGATACCCGTAGCAACGTTTACGCGACATCCGGGGGCGTTCCTGCTCATGAAGTCAAGGTCTTGATCAACCCCTTGAAGATGTTAAAAATGCGATCATTTTTATGAATCTGCCTCAGTTTCAGGCCGGATCACGAAGGTGCTGCCCGCTTTGGGGTGGTGGCAGCGCGGACGGTAGCGTGTCACTTCCTTGGCAATTGCCGCAATGTGTTCAGGCGTGGTGCCACAACAGCCCCCCGCAATATTGAGAAACCCGGATTTGGCAAATTCGCCCAGTAAAGGGCCTGTGACCTCCGGGGCTTCATCAAAACCTGTCTCGCTCATGGGGTTGGGCAAGCCTGCATTGGGGTGGCAACTGATAAAGGTGTCGCCTGCCACCTTGGAAAGCTCTTCAATATAGGGGCGCATCAGAGCCGCCCCCAAAGCGCAATTGAGCCCAATGGCGAGGGGTTTGGCATGCCGCACGCTGTGCCAGAATGCGGTCACGGTTTGGCCTGACAGAATTCGCCCGGAGGCGTCTGTCACTGTGCCTGAAATGATGATGGGCAGGCGTTCATTGCTGGACTCCATCAACTCATCGAGGGCAAAAATGGCTGCTTTCGCGTTCAGGGTGTCGAAAATGGTTTCAACCAGAAACAGGTCAGCGCCGCCATCAAGCAGGCCCTGGGCTTGCTCAAGATATGCCAAACGCAATTCGTCAAAGGTGATGTTGCGGGCTGCAGGGTCATTGACATCCGGGCTGATGCTTGCCGTGCGCGGAGTGGGCCCCAGGGCCCCTGCCACAAAGCGCGGCTTGTCGGGGGTGCTGAATTTGTCGCAGGCGGTGCGCGCCAGCCGGGCCGCATGCACATTCATCTCATAAGCCCAAGAAGCCAAGCCGTAGTCTTCTTGCGCAATAGAGGTGGCGCCGAACGTGTTGGTTTCAATGATGTCAGCCCCTGCGGCCAGGTAGCCCTCATGGATTTCGGTGATGATGTCAGGCTTGGTGAACTGCAGCAACTCATGATTGCCTTTGAGGTCCTTCAAATGGCTGACAAAGCGAGTGCCACGGTAATCTGCTTCGGTTAATTGATAGCGCTGAATCATGGTGCCCATGGCCCCATCGAGAATCACAATGCGTTGTGACAGAATTTCTGGCAGCACCTGGGCTCGGGTGTAGATAACAGGATGGGTCATGGTTTGATTTTATTGATTGGGCTATAAAGGCTCGAGTTTTTCCATTTAAGTGGAATAGTCTGCCTGATAAAAATTGAAGCCCCCGTTGACGGATCAATGGAGTCAATGACAGATAAAAAAGGAAAAAATATGACAAACAGAGTCAGGCCTGTCACACGCCGCGGCATCAATGCTTCGGGTTACTTTGAGGCAGTGCCTGGTCAAACAAGGAGTTGCGAAAATGCGTGCGGGTGGGCCCTTCGTTGCGCGTGGCCCATAGCGCCAAGGCCTGGGCTGTCAGAGGCTTGGAAAACAAATACCCTTGGACTTGGTTGCAACCCAGAGAGCGAAGAATTTGATATTGCCCTTCGGTTTCAACCCCTTCTGCAACCACTTTCAGCCCCAGCGCTTGGGCCAGCTTGATCACGGCACTGACCACCGCCCGGGCATCATTGCCGGTCTCGAGGTCCATGATAAAGCTGCTGTCAATCTTCAATTCTTCAGCGGGAAGCTTGCGTAAATAAGACAGGCTTGAGTAGCCTGTGCCAAAGTCATCAATCGAAATGTGAACCCCGACGGCAGCCAATCGATCGAGCAGTTTGCCTGTCGTTTGAGCATCTTCCATCGCCACTGACTCGGTGATTTCACAGGTCAGCAGGGCCGGATTGATGTGGTGTTGAAGAATCGAACCTGAAATCTGATCACACAAGTCTGCTTGCTGTAATTGCTGTGCCGAGAGGTTGATTGCAACTCGCATACGCATGCCTTCTTGCTGCCAGGCTCGAATTTGCTTGCAGGCCTCTTCAATCACCCAAGCCCCGACGGCGTTGATCAGGCCAAACCGCTCGGCCAAAGGAATGAAAATTTTAGGATTGATGACGCCGCGTTGAGGGTGCTTCCACCGAATCAGAGCTTCTACCCCGGTAATTTCGCCGCTGGGCGCATCAATTTTGGGCTGGTAAAAAAGCTCAAATTCTTTTCGATCCAAGGCTCCGCGCAGCGCTTGCAATAGCTCAACTTGTTCACGGCTGTCATTCAACATGCGATGCTCAAAAAAAGAAAAGGCAGCGCCGCCAGTGACCTTGGTGGCCCGCATGGCAGTATCAGCGTGCCCGATCAATCTCGAAGCAGCACCATGCTCAGGGTACATCACAATCCCGATGGAGCATGTGATCGAAGCTTCCCTCGCTTCAAATTTGCAGGGCTGACTCAAAAGATTCAAAATTTGCTGGGCACGCGAGGCAGCCGACTCTGCCGAGGCCTGGGTGGTCATCAGGAGCAAAAATTCATCCATACCGAGCCGGGCCAGGTGATCTGAGCTCTCTGTCAGCGAGCGCAGGCGAGAGGCCATTTCGCAGAGCATGCAGTCACCCCCATGATGCCCATAAAGTTCATTGATTGGCTTGAATCCATCCAGGTTGATGAATAGCATTGCCAGTCTGGTGCCATCCTGATCCGCTCTCCGCGCAGCATCGGCAAGGCTCCTTTCAAAGGCAAGCCGGTTGGGCAGGCCGGTCAAAACGTCGGTGAATGACTTGCTTTGCAACTCACTTTTGGCATCAAGCAGTAAGGCCCTCAGGTGCGACTCAATGCTCAAACCCAGTCTGGTGGTGATTAAGAGTACCAGCGAGCCAACCGCGCACATTGCCGACAGAAAGGAGCTCTCTAACGGGGTGTTGGTTGGCGTGAAAACTTCAACATTCCAATCAATGGCCCGAATCAGGCTGTATTGCGTCAGTACGGCAGTCAAGCCTAAGGATATTGAACCCAAGGCTTGTGCTTTTAAGGGGATTCTTTGCCGCTTTGCCTCTAAAAAAAAGATTTTTAGTGTGAGACCCGCACCGGAAACCGCCAAGGTCGCCCCAAAGGCAACATAAGGCCAGATCCAGGTGGAGCCATGTTGAAGGCCCATGGCCCTGATTCCAAGTATCGAGGGAGTTGCAATACTGGCAGCCAAGAGCAAGGTGCAAGTCACAAGCCGCATACCTGTCATGGAGCCAGAGCCAATCACCCAAGACATCATTCCAGTCAGCAGAATTGTCATGCACCAGGCCCATAAAATGGCAGCAAGGTTGTAACCCAGCAGAAAGAGTGGGTTTTGTGAACTGGCCAGCACCACATGAGCACACCACAACCCCGAGCCCAACACTATCGAAAGAATCAAATGCCAGGCCAGCTTTTCAAGCTTGTGTGTCAAAACAATGCGTTTGACCGCTGCCTGTGCCACCCAACCCGCCAATGAGGCAATCAGCAGTGCCAAAGCAACAAGCAACCAAGGGCCTGAGGCAGGTGGAATGATTGAATCCATGCTTTGTTGATGAGGCAGTGGCAACACACAAAGAAAAAATGGTTTATGACATCGGCATTGCCTCAAAGCCCCCCTTGATCACAGCATGAGATTTGAGACTTTCTGCTGACTTCTGGTCAGTTTGACCCTGATCTCAAGAGATAGAAAAAACCCTGCTTTATCAAAGCAGGATTGAGCCGAACACCTTGATCGTATGCCAATCTCATCAGCAAAACCCGAGCTTGAAAAGCCGTGTTGTGAAAAGCTCCACAGCCAACCTGTTTAATAGACCATTTCCTGCCCGATAACAACTTTCCAAACAGGCCCTAAAAGCAGTGATTTTTTTTTGGGGAATCAAAGATTTGAAAAAGGGGGATTATAGAAATGCTGCAATGCGACGTAACATAGACACCATGAAATCGTGTTTCCTGTTCAGGAGGTTTAATTGTTTCTATCTCTTGTTTCTGGGTTTGATTTTTTACGCACCCATCGATTTTTTATTCATCGCATTGGCGCGGCTCTCGCACTTTGGGCGGTTTCTATGGGGGCCCCTGCGACTGAATTGAATAACACCCTCCAAAAAATCAAAAATACTGGTGTGATTTATTTGGGTCAACCAGAAAGGGCATTGCAATTTCCCTTTGTCTATCTTGATGAAGAAAAACGCCCCATCGGGTTTTCAAGCGATATTGCCCAAAAAATCGTCGAGGCTCTCCAGTTGCGGCTGGGAATGCCACGACTGGAGGTCAAGATGGTGCGCATGACTTCGCAAAACCGTTTCACCTTGATCAATTCGGGCGCCATCGACCTGATTTGTACGTCAACCACCAATACTGTTGAGCGACAAAAGCAATTTGCTTTTTCAAATTCTTTTTTTGTCAGCACCACCAAGCTTTTGACCCGCCTGGATTCAGGTATCCGAAAATTTTCCGATCTGGCAGGTAAACGGGTGGTGGTGAATGCACTCACCACCTCTGAAGATTTGCTGCGCAAATTCGATGCCGACAACAAAATGGGTATACAGATCATGGCAGTGACCGACCTCAGCACCTCACCCATGACACTGTTAGAAACCGGGCAAGCTGATGCTTACATGGCCGATGATGCCCTGTTATATGGCCGCATAGCCCAGGCATGGCGGCCTCAAGACTGGTTGATTACCGGAGCCCCTCTGTCACGTGAAGCGTATGGTTGCCTGATGCGCAAAGGCGATACTGCATTCAAAGCCGTGGTCGATGACACCATCGCGTCGATGATGAAAAGCGGTGAAATTCGGGCCCTCTATCGGCGATGGTTTGAGTCTCCGGTGCCTCCGGCTGGCGTGAATTTGAAATTCCCGATGAGCAAAGACATGGAAATGTTGATTCGCAACCCCAATGATCAAGCCCTTTAGGGCCTGTTAACATTAAAGATGCCAGTGCGTTTGCACTGGCATCTTTAATGTTAACAGGCCCTAAGTTTCCCAAACACCATGAACCTTCCAGGATTGAATTTTCAACTTGGCCCGGATATTGACGCATTGCGAGACGCCGTGCGTGATTTTGCTCAGGCAGAAATTGCCCCCAAGGCTGCTGAAGCCGACAAGACCGACCAATTCCCCATGGCGCTTTGGCCTCAAATGGGAGCCTTGGGGCTTCTTGGAATCACTGTCCCTGAAGCCGAAGGGGGAGCGGGCATGGGCTACCTTGCACACATGATCGCCATGGAAGAAATCAGCCGCGCCTCGGCCAGCATCGGCTTGAGTTACGCAGCCCACAGCAATTTGTGCGTCAATCAAATCAAACGCCATGGCACGCTTGGGCAACGTCAAAAATACCTGCCAAAGCTGATCAGCGGAGAGCATATTGGCGCTCTGGCCATGAGTGAGCCCGGAGCAGGCTCGGATGTGATGAGCATGCAGTTGCGAGCCCAGGAGCAGGGTGATTACTTTTTGCTGAATGGCTCGAAAATGTGGATCACCAACGGCCCCGATGCCCAAGTACTGGTTGTTTATGCTAAAACCGCGCCCGATCTGGGGGCCAAGGGTGTCACCGCTTTCTTGGTTGAGCGTGGCATGCCAGGCTTCAGTGTGGCCCAGAAGCTCGATAAACTCGGTATGCGTGGCAGCCATACAGGCGAGCTGGTTTTCAGGGATGTCAAGGTGCCCAAATCTCAGGTGTTGGGCGAGCTTCATGGCGGAGCCAAGGTGCTCATGAGCGGGCTGGATTTTGAACGTGCCGTGCTCGCGGCTGGCCCGCTGGGCATCATGCAGGCCGTGATGGACCAAGTGGTGCCCTATGTGCACGACCGCAAACAATTTGGCCAGAGCCTTGGTGAATTTCAGTTGATTCAGGCCAAATTGGCTGATATGTACACGGCCTTGCAGGCGGCCCGGGCGTTTTGTTACACCGTGGGCAAAAACCTTGACATGCTCTCAGACCAGCCAGGAGGCCACACCCGCACGATCCGCAAAGATTGCGCATCCGTCATTCTTTGGTGCGCCGAGAAAGCCACCTGGATGGCCGGAGAGGGCATTCAGATTTTTGGGGGCAATGGCTATATCAATGATTACCCTCCAGGGCGGCTTTGGCGCGATGCCAAGCTTTATGAAATCGGCGCGGGTACCAGCGAAATCCGTCGGATGTTGATTGGCCGGGATCTGTTCGCTGAAACGGCCTAGGCCCTGTTAACAGGCCCTAAAGCCCTCCAGCCTCAGGCAGAAAAATTTCTGGAACCCTGCTGATGTTTCCTGCAAAGCTCAGCCACGCACAGGCCTTTGATATTGCCCACGCCCTGTTGGCAGGGTTCAACCGACACTACCGATTGTTCCGGGCTACCAGTGCCGAAGCCCAAGAACGATTCGAGCGGGGCAACTGGCATGGCCAGCAGCGGGCTCAGCGTGAGCGTATCGAATTTTACGACCGGCGCGTTGAGGAGGCCTACGAAGCCCTCCAGCGTGACTTTGATGCCGAAAGTTTGTCGATGGAGGTGTGGCAACAGGTCAAGTTGCACTTTGTGGGCCTCTTGCTTGATCATCATCAACCCGAATTGGCTGAAACGTTTTTCAATTCGGTGACCACCAAAATTCTTCATCGCAATTACTTTCACAACGATTTCATTTTTGTTCGGCCCGCTGTGTCTACTGAGTACATTGACGATGGTCAACAAACGCAAACCACCTTTCGGGCTTATTACCCTCGCAAAGACAATTTTCCTCAGATTTGGCAGCACATCATTGCTGATTTTGCCTTGCGAAAGCCCTTTGAAAACCTGTCGCGGGATGTGGCGCAGGTGATGCAGGCCGTTGACAATGAACTGGGGAATTTTCGTGCGCGGGCCAATTTCCAGGTGCAGGTGCTGAGCTCGCTTTTCTTTCGCAACAAAGGAGCCTATGTGCTTGGCAAGGTCATCAATGGTTATAAGGAAACCCCCTTTGCCTTGCCGATTCTGCACACGCCGCATGGCGAGTTAATGATTGATGCCATGCTATTCAGCGAGGATGACCTCCTCATGGTGTTCAGTTTTGCGCGCGCTTACTTCATGGTTGACATGGAGGTGCCTTCGGCTTATGTGCAATTTTTGCGCTCCATGATGCCACGCAAGCCGCGCGCCGAGCTGTACAGCGCATTGGGCTTGCAAAAGCATGGCAAAAGCCTTTTTTACCGGGATTTTCTCGCGCATTTGCGCTCAAGCACCGATCAATTTCGTATTGCGCCAGGCATCAAAGGCATGGTCATGCTAGTCTTTGATTTGCCCAGCTTTCCCTATGTGTTCAAAGTCATCAAGGATGATTTCCCCGCGCAAAAAGACACCAGTCGCGAAATCATTCAACGCAAATATTGGTTGGTCAAGCAGCACGACCGGGTGGGCCGGATGGCCGACACGCTGGAGTACAGCAATGTGGCGTTTCCGCGAGATCGATTCAGTGATGAACTGCTGCGTGAATTGGAAATTTTTGCCCCGAGTCAGTTGGAAGTTTCAGATCGTGACGGTGATGGCCGCACCGAAGTGATTCTCAAGCACGTTTATATCGAGCGTCGGATGATCCCGCTCAATATTTACCTTCAAGAGGCCACACCCGCCCAAATGGAGCATGCGGTGATTGATTATGGCAATGCCATTAAAGACTTGGTGGCCGCCAATATTTTTCCTGGCGATATGCTTTGGAAAAACTTTGGCGTCACCCGACACGGAAAGGTGGTGTTCTATGACTACGACGAAATCGAGTACCTGACGGACTGTCATTTTCGGCGCGTTCCATTGCCTCGGAATGAAGAGGAAGAGATGTCTGCGGAGGTTTGGTATTCGGTGGGGCCCCGTGATGTGTTCCCTGAAACCTTCGGGCCTTTTTTATGGGGTCATGGCCCTGTGCGCCAGGTTTTTATGCGCCATCATGCCGACCTGCTTGATCCTGTCTTTTGGCAGCGGCACAAGGAAAGAATTCAAGCCGGCCATGTTCATGATGTGTTCCCTTATGAAGCCCACAAGAGGTTCATCAATCAACGACAAGGGCTTCAAGCCCCATGGCATGAGCCCATCAATGACGCTGAGGAGACCATGCCATGAATAAAGATCCTGTCATGATTGTGGGGGCAGCGCGCACGCCGATGGGAGGCTTACTGGGCACATTGTCGGGCTTGTCGGCCTCGGCTTTAGGCTCGGTGGCCATCCAGTCGGCAGTGTCAAGGGCGGGCATGGATCCCGGCCTCATCGATGAGGTCTTGATGGGAAACTGTCTGATGGCCGGGCAAGGCCAGGCCCCTGCCAGGCAGGCTGCCTTGGGGGCGGGCCTGCCCGAGTCTGTCGGGGCGGTCACCTTGTCGAAAATGTGTGGTTCAGGCTTGCGGGCCTTGATGTTTGCCCATGACATGCTGTGTGCCGGTTCGGCGCGAGTCATGTTGGCGGGGGGCATGGAAAGCATGAGCAACGCCCCCCACCTGATGCAGATTCGTCGAGGTCTTCGCTATGGCGCCGGGCGCTTGTTCGACCACATGGCACTTGATGGCCTTGAAGACGCTTATGAACCTGGCCGGGCCATGGGTGACTTGGCTGAGGAATGCGTGGCCCGGTATCAATTTACGCGAGATCAGCAAGATGAATTCGCCATTCGTTCCACCCGCCGGGCACTCGACGCACAGGCCCACGGGTATTTTCAATGGGAAATGGCCCCAGTGAGCTTGACGGGCAAAGGGGCTGATACTTTGATCGATCGCGATGAGCCACCTGGCAAGGCCAAGCTCGACAAAGTGTCTGCCCTCAAGCCTGCTTTTAAGCCTGACGGCACCATCACTGCCGCCAATGCCTCCAGCATTGCTGATGGAGCCGCCGCCTTGGTATTGATGCGCGAGTCGGAGGCGCTGCGTTTAGGTTGTACGCCTTTGGCGCGCATTTGGGCTCATGCCGTCCATGCCCAGGCACCCGCATGGTTCACCACGGCGCCTGTCGGGGCTATTCAGAAGGTGCTGCAAAAAACCGAATGGTCGGTGAACCAAGTGGATCTCTGGGAGATCAATGAAGCCTTTGCCGCAGTCACGATGGCTGCCATGGCGGATCTTTCACTGGCGCCTGAAATCGTGAATATTCACGGAGGCGCGTGCGCCTTGGGGCACCCCATCGGCGCCAGCGGGGCTCGCATTGTCGTGACCTTGCTGGGCGCCTTGCGGCAGCGAGGCCTGCGAACCGGCGTGGCCGCTTTGTGCATTGGCGGTGGCGAGGCCGCTGCCGTGGCCTTAGAACGTGTGTAGCCTGATAAATTGTCAGCTTGATCCTCGGCCAGCCTGCAGGAAGGCCCCAAGAAGTTTTTCTGAGGCCAGCAAGATTTTATGGAGCGCCGGCCAGCGCTGACTGGATTTGGCGATGGATGTACCGAATGACGGCGAAGTTCGGCAAATCATGGTATAGTTCACAGCTTCAACAGACTTCAGGCGCGTAGCTCAGCTGGTTAGAGCACCACCTTGACATGGTGGGGGTCGTTGGTTCGAGTCCAATCGCGCCTACCAAATATCCAAAGCCCGGCAACAGTTCAAAACTTGGCGGGCTTTTTTATTTGACCAGAACCTACGCAAACCAAGGCCGGCCAACTGTCAAAGTACTCCAGCAAGAAGTTTGCCAATCAAGGCCGATGGCATGAAAGTGCTTCATCATTGAACTGCCCCCTCGTCATTCCGCACGTCAGTCGGGGAATCCAGAACGTCTGCGATCCAATCCTCCCATTCATTGCGCGCAGCAGTGACCAAAGCACAGACACCAAGTCGGGTTCATTGATTTTGTTCTCGTGCCCGATGAAAGCCCTCGCGCTATTCAGTGGACTACAATGATTCGTGTGAAGTCGAATTTTCAAATTCCACAACCTCCTGCTTGGCTCAATGCAGACTTGCACTCTCATTCGTGTATTTCTGACGGCACTCTTGAGCCAGAAGCCTTGGCTGCCCGGGCCAAAGCCAACGGAGTCGAGTTATGGTCGCTCACGGATCACGATGAAGTCGCCGGGTTGCCACGCGCACTCGATGCCGCCATGGCTGTCGGCTTGCCCTTTCTCTCCGGCACCGAAATTTCAGTTTCTTTTGCAGGCACCACCGTGCATGTTGTGGGCCTCGGTTTTGAAATCCAAAATTCCGTCTTGATCAAGGGCCTTCAATCCACTCGGGAAGGTCGTCTCGATCGTGCACAGCAAATGGCCGCAGGCCTCGAAAAGGCTGGCATTAAAGGGGCCTTCGAGGGCGCTTTGCGACAGGCCGGCAACCCTGGTCTCATCTCCCGAACTCACTTTGCAAGGTACTTGGTAGAAATCGGTGCTTGCCATAACACCTCGGAAGTATTTCGACGTTTCCTGACCGAAGGCAAGCCCGGGTTCGTTCCTCACCGTTGGGCCAGCCTGGGCGATGCCGTTGGCTGGATTCTCCAGGCAGGTGGTGAGGCCGTGATGGCTCACCCAGCCCGTTACGGACTGACACCCAATGAAGAATATGCCTTGTTCCTTGAATTCAAAGCTCATGGCGGGCGCGGTGTCGAGGTGGTCACAGGCAGCCACTCCAGTGATGATGCCATCAAGTATGCCGATACCGCTGTTGAATTTGGCCTGATGGCTTCCCGGGGAAGTGATTTTCATAGTCCCCATGAAAGCCGGATAGACCTTGGCAAACTCCCTGCCCTGCCAGCTCGACTCACTCCCATTTGGGAGTGTCTCGCAGACAAAATCATTCTCCCGCGTTCGCACTGACATCTTTAGTGTTAACAGGCCCTCATGGGTCAAGAGACAAGCACGTTGGCTGCTTGATCGTCAAAATGGCTTCAGAGGCTCCTGGTTCATACCATCGGGGCCTCTTTGGCGTGTGCCGAAAATAGCCGACCCCACCCGAACGATGGTCGCGCCCTGCTCAATCGCCGAGGATAAATCGGCACTCATCCCCATTGAAAGAGTGTCCAGATCAAAGCCCTGTGCACGCAAGTGACCCAGCAATTCGCGTAAACGCCGATGCGAAACAGCTTGCCGGGCAGGGTCTTTGTGAGCTTGAGGAATACTCATCAGGCCGCGCAGCCTCAATTGGGGAAGCCGAGACACCATTTCAGCCATGGGAAGCACTTCAGTGACCGGCAAACCTGCCTTGCCAGGCTCTTCGCTAATGTTCACCTGCAGGCAAATTTGTAAAGGAGGGCAATGAACCGGACGCTGCGCACTCAAGCGCTCGGCGATTTTGAACCGATCAATGGTGTGTACCCAATCAAAATTTTCTGCCACGACCCGCGTTTTATTGCTTTGCAAGGGGCCAATCAGGTGCCAGTGAATTTCTGAACGACAGTCAGCCAACGCCCGGATTTTTTCCAGAGCCTCCTGCACATAATTCTCACCAAACTCCCGTGCACCTGCGTCAAATGCTTCCCGAACGGCCTCAGACCCAAAGGTCTTGCTGACCACCAGAAGCGTGACGCTGTGCTCAGGACGACCCGAATCATGACAAGCTTTTGTAATCCGGTTTCTTACCTGTTGTATGTTTGCCTGAATCATCGCCATAATCAGCCTCAGGATGAGGCTTCACTGTAAAAGCTCATCGACTTCAGTTTTTGTATTTTTTGTTACCCCACTCACCAACATGGACATCACCCAATTACTGGCTTTTTCTGTCAAAAATAAAGCCTCTGACTTGCATCTTTCCGCCGGACTCCCCCCGATGATCCGTGTCAATGGAGACGTGCGAAGAATCAACGTCGACCCGCTTGAGCATGCGCAAGTTCATGACATGGTGTATGACATCATGAATGATTTTCAACGCAAGGTCTATGAGGAAACGCTCGAATGCGATTTTTCCTTTGAAATACAGGGCCTGGCTCGGTTCCGTGTCAATGCCTTCAATCAGAACCGGGGCGCAGGGGCCGTGCTCCGCACCATCCCCTCGAAAATTTTGAGCCTTGAGCAACTCAATGCACCCAAGGTGTTTGCAGAGTTGGCTCTCAAAACACGGGGCTTGGTGTTGGTGACAGGTGCCACGGGTTCGGGCAAATCCACCACCCTGGCCGGCATGGTGAACCATCTCAACCAAACTGAATACAGGCACATCCTGACCATTGAAGACCCGATTGAATTTGTACACGATTCAAAAAAGTGCCTGATCAACCAACGGGAGGTCGGGCCACACACACGAAGCTTCTCGAATGCCCTGAGATCTGCACTGCGCGAAGACCCTGATGCGATTTTGGTGGGTGAGCTGCGTGACCTGGAAACCATCCGCCTTGCCTTGACCGCGGCAGAAACCGGGCACTTGGTTTTTGGAACCTTGCACACCTCAAGCGCCGCAAAAACAGTCGACCGTGTGGTGGATGTATTCCCTGCAGCCGAGAAGGAAATGATTCGCGCCATGCTTTCAGAATCTTTGGTGGCCGCCATTTCCCAAACCCTCTGCAAACTCAAGGACGATTCTGGCCGAGTGGCTGTCCATGAAATCATGTTAGGCACTCCAGCTATCCGCAATTTGATTCGCGAAAACAAAATTGCCCAGATGTACTCTGCGATGCAAACCGGCAACAATGTCGGTATGCAAACCATGGATCAAAACCTGACTGATCTTGTTCGCCGCAACATCATTTCTACGGCAGAGGCCCGTGGGAAAGCCAAATTCCCGGACAATTTCCCTGGATGATGCAAACCATGCCTCGTTTTTTACCCCTATGGTTTTGAAAGGCAGTGATCATGGATCAACCCCAAGCTTCGAAATTGGTCAATGACCTGCTTCGAATCATGGTATCCCGAGGCGGTTCCGACCTTTTTCTTACAGCAGATTTTCCCCCGGCAATCAAAGTCGATGGCAAGCTCCATAAGGTATCGCCCCAGCCTCTGACCGGACAGCATACGGTGGTTCTTGCCCGGGCAGTCATGAACGATCGCCAAGCGGCCGAGTTTGAAAAAACAAAAGAGTGCAACTTTGCAATCTCACCCCAAGGGGTTGGCCGCTTCCGAGTGAATGCGTTTGTTCAGCAAGGTTTTATTGGTTTGGTTTTTCGAACCATTCCAGCGGCCATGCCCACGATTGATGGTTTGAACCTGCCCCAAGTGCTCAAGGAAGTCGCCATGAGCAAACGCGGCCTGGTGATTTTTGTGGGGGCAACCGGCTCAGGCAAAAGCACGTCCATGGCCGCCATTGTCGACCATCGAAATGAAAATTCTTATGGACACATCCTTACCATCGAAGACCCTGTAGAGTATGTCCATGCGCATAAAAATTGCATTGTGACTCAACGCGAGGTTGGCATTGATACCGATGGATGGCAAATAGCCCTCAAAAATTCTTTGCGACAAGCCCCTGATGTCATTCTCATGGGGGAAATCCGCGACCGGGAGACGATGGAAAGCGCAGTCGCTTTTTCCGAAACAGGACACCTGTGCATGGCCACCTTACACGCCAACAGTGCCAACCAAGCGATTGATCGGGCTATCAACTTTTTTCCAGAAGAAAAGCGTGACCAGCTGCTGATGGATCTCTCCCTCAATTTGCGGGCCATGGTTTCGCAGCGCCTGTTGCCTCGCCAGGATCGTAAAGGGCGTGTGGCTGCAGTAGAAATACTGCTGAATACCCCCTTGATTTCTGACCTGATCTTCAAAGGTGAAGTGGCCGAGATTAAAGAGCTCATGAAGCGATCTCGCGAATTAGGCATGCAAACCTTCGACCAGAGCCTCTTTGATCTTTATGAGTCTTACTCCATCAGCTATGAAGATGCTTTACGCAATGCCGATTCTGTCAATGACCTGCGGCTGCAAATCAAGCTGTACAGCCAAAGGACACGCGGTGACAGCCTTGCCTCAGGAACCGAGCACCTGACCATTGTATAGACTTGCTGAGTTTCAAGGGGCACAGAACCCATTCATGGTGTGCTGGCAGAATGGCCAGGCACGCGGCCAGGCAGCATTTCCACCAGCTCAGCATCGGTTACAATTTCGAAGGCACGAACGACCTTCCTGACCCCCTTGACCCCTCGAGCCAGCTCAGTGGCCCGGTTGGCCTCGCGTTCGGTGACCCGCCCCATCAGGTAAACCACGCCTTGATCAGTGTGAATTTTGAAGGCATTGACCTGTAAATCTTTGGCATCCACGAAGGTGGCCTTGATTTTGGTAGTAACAATGGCATCATCGAAATTGCTCGAAAAACCAATACCGACGGTCAGTTCATTGACAACCGAGCGAACCGCAGGAATTCTGGCAACGGCCTGCTCAATCGCAGACTTGTCTTGGTCGGTGCCAACATTTCCGGCCAACAGCAACACACGGTTGTAGCTGAGTACCGAAACAGTTTTGCGGTCTCCGATGATGTCATGTATACGAGCGCGTGCCTTGATCTCGATGGTTTGATCCTCAATTTGCGTGCCGGCAGTTCGACGGTCTGCGGCGACTGAAATGGAGCCACCCACCAAGCCACCAACCACCAAAGGCGCACACCCCGAGAGAAGGCTCATCGAAGCAACCAGGCTCAGTGCGACCGGACGCCAAAAAGAAAATAAGTGGGCATGAGATGAGTCAATGGGTTTCATGGATTTTCGTTTTCCCCTAAAAGTTGTAAATCAACCGCATCGCACAGGCTGTGCAGGATCAACCATTGCACCTCATGAATCCGTGCTTTACGGTCATGGGGAATACTGATGTGGACATCGGTTTCGGCCAGCATGTCTTTCAGCCTGGTTGTGCAGCCTGTAATGGCGATAACGGTCAGGTCTTTGGTGCGTGCGCTGCTTAAGGCGCTTAACAGCCCAGGCCCGGCTTCGGCGGCAGCAAATACCAAAATAACGTCTCCGGGTTGCCCGAGGGTTTCAAGCTGCCGAAGCCACAGATCTGTGCCGTTTGTGGCCAAGGCCAAGGCAGCAAGGCCGGGCCGATCCCGTTCAAATTGGCATAGCAGCTTGTTGGCCAAGTGTTGAGCATGCAGAGCGCAATCTCCCTCGCCAAAAGTCAGTACTTTTCCCCCGGAGGTAATGCTGCCAAGCAAGGCATCTATGGCGTCTAATATGGAGCGACCGAGAGTTTCCGCACACGAATAGATGAGGTCAGCACAATCGAAGAATTGCTGTTGGAGACGTTGTTCAAGCATAGGAAGAATGATAAAACACAGTTTGGAGAAATCAGTTTGAACTGAGATCAAAAGCGGCTGGCAGCCACTCCAGACGAGATGCTTCGATCACCAAGACATCAAATCGGCATGCCGGAGGCGAACGGTAACGCATCAAAAAATTCTGAGCGGCATACACAATTCTTTTTCTCTTATACAGCGAGATACTGGCACTTGCACCACCAAACATTGAGTTTTTGCGGGCCCGCACTTCCACAAAGACCATCACTCCCTGAGGGGTTTGCATGATCAGGTCAATTTCCCCCCCACAGGCTCCAGGGCCACGGGCAACCCGATAATTGCGCTCAATCAAGCGCAGGCCTTGACCTTGTAAAAATGCAAGGGCCCGCCCTTCTGCCCCATCACCAATTTGCTTTGTCGTGAACACACCTTCTTCCTTCAATTTATTGAACGCCGCCCTGTCGCTGGCGGGTACTCAGGAGTATCCGGTGTCTGCGCTTTATGTTGTCGCCACGCCCATTGGCAATTTGGCCGATATTTCACTGCGGGCTGTGCATGTTTTGTATAAGGCAGACACCATTGCTTGTGAAGATACCCGCCACAGTGGGCATCTCCTGCATCATTTAGGCATCCACAAACCTCTTTTGGCCGCTCACGAACACAATGAGCGGCAGGCTGCTGAAGCCGTGATTGAACGATTGACGCGCGGTGAACGTGTGGCCTATGTGAGCGATGCAGGCACCCCGGCCATTAGTGACCCTGGTGCTCAACTTGTGGCCCGCGTTCGAGCCGCAGGCTTCAGAACTATTCCCATCCCGGGGGCCAGCAGCCTGATCACAGCCCTGAGTGTGGCAGGGGTCGAAGTGCTGGGCCCGTTTCGTTTCCTGGGTTTTCTGCCCGCAAGTGCCCGCGAGCGAGATCGAGTGCTGACTGACTGCGCTCGATCATCAGACACCCAAGTCATTTTTGAAGCCCCTCACCGAATTCGAAACACTTGCTCAGCCCTGGCCGCTCTGTGCCCTGAGCGAACCATCAGTGTGTGCCGCGAACTGACCAAGCAGTTTGAGTCAGTGAACACCCTGCTTGCTGGTGAAATTCCCGCATGGATCGAAGCGCAAGCCCAGGGAAGCCGAGGCGAGTTTGTGCTGGTACTTCATGCCATGCCCCCAAGCCATGGCCCGAAAATGGAAGGTTTTCACGAAGAGACCCTGCGCATTTTGCTTCGGAATTTGCCCCTTAAACAGGCCGTAAGCCTGACCGCCGAGATCACCGGGGCACCTCGCAACACCCTTTACGCACGAGCTCTGGAGTATTCAAGGGGTTCTTGACTTAGGCAATGAATTGCTTCCAAAAAGCGGGCGCGCGCGACCAACCCAGCATGTCATGGCACCACACACGAGGCCACTCAAGACCCCGGTGGCATGCGCCCATGGCACAACAAAAATACGCAACCCCTCATGATACTGAACGACAGGGCCCCAAGGGGCCTCATGGAGCACCTTGCCCAGCAAGACCAGCGCGATAACCCAACCCAGGATACGCGGCACCCCACGCCCGGTCACCATGAGCCAAAGCGCGATAATGCTGACCCCAGCATGCAAAACACCTGACAGCCCGCCGAAGTGCAAAAGCTCGGGGCGCCAAAGTAAGCCCAAGTGGGTCAAGGGCCAAGCCAAACACCAAGCCACCGCACACCACCCTGGCACTCTGGCCGCAGCCCCAAGGCAGGCCACCAAAATCAAGCCCACCACGTTGGCAAGCCAATGCAGCCAGCTGTAATGTACGGCCACCGGCGTCCACCATCGCCAGGGCTGAGACCACGCCCGCTCTGGCTGCCAATCAATGAGTAGCGCCCATGGCCCATGCCACCCCTCGCCAACCCTGCTTCCGGACAGCACGAACAGCAGCAAGACAGCAGAAACGCCCCACCAGCCTCTTGCGAACAATCGCTGAGGAAAAAATTGAAAAAAGCCCAAGCGCTGTCGAACCATGAATCAGTAATAAGCTGCATGGCGTGATTCGCCCATCAAGGGCTCAAGCAGCAAACACAGAGGCCGCAGGGTCGCGTAGCGAGTGGCCACCTTGTGCGCATAACTGAAAAAACGAGGCAAGTCTTGGCTGTATTTGGGCTTTGCATCACGGTGCTTGAGCCGGCAAAAAATGCCAAGCACCTTCAGGTGGCGCTGTAGCCCCATCCACTCCAGAGCACGCCAGAATTCACCAAAATCAGGCCCCACCGGCAATTGGGCGGCACAGGCGGCTTGCCAATAGCGTACGGCGAAGTCGAGTTCCTGCTCTTCATTCCAAGAAATGAAAGCGTCCCGAATAAGCGAGGCTACATCATATGAAATGGGGCCCCTCACGGCATCCTGAAAATCGAGAATTCCTGGGAGCGTGTCACCCGGCAAAAACCGCCCTTGCTGAGGCTGATTTTCGCTTTCAACACCCCAAACCCGACAGGCTTCTGAGCTGAGGGACGTGACCATCAGGTTGCGAGGCATATAGTCACGGTGCACGACCACCGTTGCCTGTGCCAAGGCACTTGCCACCAAGGCACCGCACACCTGTTGCCAAACAGCCTGCTCGGCAGCAGACCATTGCCGCCCATATTCACGCCCCACACACCATTCAGGGAACAGTTCGAGCTCACGATGCAGCAAGGCATGGTTGTAGTCTGGGAGCCCTTGCGGAGACAGGCGTACCTGCCATTGCACCAGCGCCTCAATTGCCTGGCGCATCAGCATTGAAGCTTCATCGGGCGTGGCCTGCTCAAGAGCAGCCAAATACAAGCGCGAGCCGAGATCGGTCAGCAGCAAAAACCCCTGATTTTCATCAGCCGCCAACACCTCAGGAGCATTCAGGCCTGCTCGTTTGATTTTCTGCGCCATGTCAAGAAATGGTCGTACATTTTCTTCAGGCGGTGGGGCATCCATGATGATAAAAGTAACAGCGTCACCATGAATGCGAAAATAGCGCCGAAAACTGGCATCGCTGGAGGCGCTGCACAAAGAGTCAGGGCGCAAACCATACTGAGGTGCCACGCTGGCAAGCCATTGATCAAAAGCTGCCTGCCTTTCAGGCTGAGCCCATACAATGGGTGATAAGGCGGCTTGCGCTTGAAAAGATTCAGCCTCTTGAGGAAAATGAACAGTCATGAGAAGGCACTCCAAGGTCAATTTCAGGGTTGATCGTAAACTGTTTCGAAAAACTTTCTTAAACTGAAACCTTGAATGGTCTAGGGCGTGTCATCAATCAGGGAGCCCCTGCGTGAGGTGCCAAACGGGCGCAATCAAGGCGCAAAGCACAACAATACCCAGTCGGTAACTCGTGGCTTTGGCGCACCTTCTTACTGCCTCTTCTGAGCAGGCCAAAGGCCCTCTCGGGCATAAAATAATCATACGATTCTGCAAACAGCCACACCCTGCAGGTGCGGTACTTCTTTGACCCCTCTTTTTTATTCAGGGCTCCTGTGCAATTTTGGTCCCATTCCCTGCCGTGGAGTGCCTTGGCTCTGATTGGCTTCAGTGCTTGGGCTCAACCCGCCTTGCCTGTATTGCCTGGGCCTCAGGCGGGCCCTACCACACTCGAAGCCGAAAAAATCCGCGGCACCCCCAACAAAGAAACCATGGCTGAGGGCCACGCCGAATTAACACGTGATACCACCCGCATCCGGGCCGACAAACTCACTTATGACCAAACCACCGATATGGCCCAAGCCCTCGGGAATGTGGTGATTCAGAAAAATCAAGACACCTTCAAAGGCCCCTTTTTGCAGATCAAATTAAGTACCTATGAAGGCTTTTTTCTGAACCCCGGCTACCACTTGGGCCGCTCCGGAGCCACCGGCTCTGCCGAGCGGATTGATTTTCTTGATGCCGATCGCACAGTGGGGCATCAAGCTTCTTACTCTACCTGCACGCCCGATGATCTCGGTCATCTGGACTGGGTCATCACTGCCAAACGCCTGACCGTCGATCAAAGCCAAAACGAGGCTGTGGCCGAAGGGGCTGTGCTGCGTTTTTTAGGTGTCCCTATTTTGGCAGCCCCCTTGATCAGTTTTCCTCTCGGCAAAGAACGTAAAACCGGTTGGCTGCCACCCAGTCTCGAAATTGACAGCCGCAATGGCTTGCAAGTATCGGCGCCCTTTTATTGGAACATAGCCCCCAACCGAGATGCTACCGTGGCCCCCGAGCTCATTGCCCGCCGCGGCGGCGGTATCAATTCAGAGTTTCGCTACCTTGAATCTGACTACCAAGGGGCCTTCAAGCTCAACTGGCTGCCCTTTGACAAGCTGGCGAACCAAAGTCGCTATGGGCTTAACCTGCAACACATGGCGGCACCCGGCAACCCATATCAGATCAACCTGCAAGTGATGCGAGTCTCAGATGACTCGTACTGGAAAGATTTTGCCAAAGGCGTTGGCAGCCTGACCCCACGCCTTTTGAGCACCCACCTTGATGCCCAGCAAGATTTTTCAGGCTGGACGACCTACGCCCGCATCCAGAACTGGCAAGTGCTGCAATCTTCGGTGGCCGGCGAAGGCATTGAATCACCGTATCAACGGGAACCGCAGCTTGGGGCTCGAACCCAGCGCCTCTGGAACAACGGCCTTCGCCTGGACATTGAGGGCGAATTTAACCGATTCACCACCCCTGCCGGGGCGTCTCATCGCAGCCTGCCCACCGGAACACGGCTTCACTCGCTGGCCAGCCTGAGCTGGACCCGGCAATCCCCGGCCTGGACGCTCACCCCGAAGTTGTCTCTCAACGCCGCTGCCTACAGTATGGATACCCCACTCAGGAGCGGAGGTAACGCCGGCCAACGTTCGCTGTCCCGCTTGATTCCGACCAGCAGCATCGACAGCCAATGGGTTTTGGAGCGTGAAACCCGCTGGTTCGATGCCGCAATTCGGCAAACCCTTGAACCCCGGCTGGTTTACTCCTATACGCCTTACAAAAATCAGAGCGGCTGGCCCAATTTTGATTCGGCTGCCAAGGATTTTAACTTTGACTCGATTCAATCCGCAGAAAGTCAATTCACTGGCATTGACCGTGTGGCGGATGCTCATCAAGTGACGGGCAGCCTGCATACGCGCCTGATCCTGCCGGAAAATGGCACAGAGCTGCTGCGGTTTGGGCTGGCACAGCGCTACCTGCTCAAAGACCAGCGTATTACCCCCGATGGCATTTTACTGACTCAACGCATTTCAGACCTTTTTTTCACGGGGGGCACCAGCATCATCCCCCATTGGCTGCTGAATACCTCAGCCCAATACAGCCCTGAAATTTCACGCATACAACGCTCCTCCGTGGCCGTGACTTTCAAACCCGGGCCCCTTCGCTTGCTCACCTTGGCCCACAGCCTGGACCGGGTGGGGCTGACTGAACAAATCACTTGGGCTTGGCAATGGCCGGTTTATGGTCCTGCCAACTCAACAGCCCCGCCGCTGATCAAAGCATCGCCTGAAGGTTCTTCAGGATCATGCAGAGGCACTTGGTACTCTGTGGGTCGAGTCAACTACAACCCTCGCGAAAGCCGGGTCGTAGATTCTTTAGCGGGCCTTGAATACGACGCTGGCTGCTGGGTTGCACGGGTTGTGGCCCGTCGACAATCGACCGGCCTCAATGAATCGATTACAGGTGTTGGGATCCAACTCGAACTCGTTGGCCTTTCACGTTTGGGCTTTGGAGCCAACCCCGTTCAAGTCTTGAAAGACAATGTGGGGGGCTATCAAGCGCTTCGCAACTAAGGAAGCTGCAAAACACCCCCTCGTGGCGACCAAAGACTTACACAGGTTAAAAAATTGCATCAAGATTTTTATAGATTCATGAATGACCCTTTAATACCGATCAGCGCTTGGCTCCGCCGATGGCTCATATGGGGGCCTGCCCCCCTGTTGGCCCTGACATGCCTGGCAGCCTTTGATTCGGCCAAGGCAGCCGCTTTGACAACTCAAGCGCAAGCCACACCAGCCCGTGGCCCAGCGGCCAAACCGGCAGGCAAGCCTTACTCTGGTTCTGTGAAGCCTATTCGCCTGGCCACCCCTGCCAGCGAGCCCCCCGCCCCCCCTTACCCAGTGCAAGCCTCCCTAAAAGGCGACTATATCGTTGTGGTGGTCAACCGTGAGTTAATTACTGCGGGTGAGCTCGCCCGCCGCATTGAGAATGTGGTGCGCCAAGCGCAAGCCGCAGGCGCACCCCTGCCCCCACCCGATCAAATTCAGCAACAGGTGCTGGATGCCATGATTGATGAAAAAATTCTGCTGAGCCACTCGCGCGAATGGGGGCCTCGCATTGATGACGCTGAACTCGACCGCATAGTGGCCGCTCAAGCCCAACAAAATCAGACCACTGTGGCCGAACTGAAAGAGCAACTTCGTTCCGAAGGCTCTCATCTTGATGCTTGGCGCAAAAACCTGCGCGATCAGCTCCAAATAGAACGCACCCGTGAACGGGAATTGCAAAACAAAGTCAAAATCACCGAGACTGAAATCGATGATTTTCTTGATCAGCGCCTGGAAGCTGCCGGTGCTGGCACCCAGTATAACGTGGCCCAAATCCTGATCAAGGTGCCTGAGGGAGCCAGCGAGCTGCAAATCATTGAGAAACGCCGCTTGGCAGAACAGGCCTTAAGCCGCCTGAAAGCCGGCGAATCCATGATGAAATTAGCCGCAGAAATATCCGACGATGAATCTAAAAGCCGAGGCGGAGAATTCGGTCTACGAACAGCCAATCGCCTTCCCGATGTTTTCGTCAACGCTGTACGCGGCCTTGCATCCGGCCAAATCGTGCCTGACATTTTACGCACTGGGGCAGGCTTTCATGTGTTGCAACTGGTTGAGCGGCGCAGCCCCACAGCCATTCCCATGCTGCAAACCCGTGCCAGCCACATTTTGCTACGCCCCTCGAAAAGCCTCCGTCGCGAGGAGGCCATGCAGAACCTGTCCAATTGGCGCAAACAGATTTTATCGGGTCAAAAAACCTTCGAGGCCCTGGCCCGCGAATTCTCACAAGATGGATCCGCCTCCCAAGGGGGCGACTTGGGATGGACGATCTCCGGCAGCTTTGTACCAGAATTTGAGTCTGTGATGAACCAACTCGCTATCGGCGACATCTCTGAACCTATTGTCTCCCGATTTGGCATACACCTGATCAAAGTGGCTGACCGCAAGGAAACCCCGGTGGAAATCAAGAAACTGCGCGACATGGCCCGCCTGGCCCTGCGAGAGCAAAAATCCGAGGCGACCCTGTCTGATTGGTTGCAAGAGCTTCGCTCACGCGCCTTCATTGAATACCGTGAGGTGCCGCAATAAACGGCGGCAGTGATTTTTTGGCGCATCATATTCCCCGCAAACGCTTCGGCCAGCACTTTCTGGTTGATTCACAAATCATTGAGCCGCTGGTTCGTTGCATTGACCCTCGCCCCGAGGACACCCTGCTTGAAATTGGCCCTGGCTTGGGTGCCCTGACCCACCCCCTGTTGGCCCATTGCGAGCGCCTTATCGTGATCGAGATTGATCGGGACTTGGCCGCACGCCTGCGCAAACGGCCTGAATTGGAGGTCATTGAGTCGGACGTGTTGAACATTGATTTCGCGGCCTTGGCGGCATCCATGAAACGCAAATTACGTCTTGTGGGCAACCTCCCTTACAACATTTCAACCCCGATTCTGTTTCACCTTCTTCCTGCGGCTGCTCAGATTGCTGACCAGCACTTTATGCTGCAAAAAGAAGTCGTTGATCGGATGGTTGCCCAGCCGGGCAGCAAAGACTACGGTCGTCTCTCCGTCATGCTGCAGTGGCGCTATCACATGAACCTTGTGCTGGATGTGCCACCTGAATCTTTTGCCCCCCCTCCCCGAGTGAATTCGGCCGTGGTGCGCATGGTGCCACGCCAGAAACCTGAGGCGGTAGAACAGGAACTTCTGCGCGAGATGGTCACGGTGGCATTTTCGCAGCGCCGAAAAATTTTGCGACACACCTTGGGTGTTTGGCTGCAATCACGTGGGGTGAGTATCCAATTTGACCTGCAACGACGGGCCGAAGAAGTGCCCGTTCAGGACTATTTGAAATTGGCTCAGTTTTGCTCTGCAAGCCATTCATTTGTGTCATGACATTTAAACAAACGGCCCCCAAGAGGGCCGTTTGAGGGTCACTTAAGCGGCGGTGAGCCACATGGCTGTATCAAATGCGCTACTCATCAAGGGCATATTCATGCCAAAGCTCGAGTTGGCCGCTGACTTGGACACCTTGGCCGGCTTGTCAGTGACGCTGGGAGCCGCTGCTTCGGCCCGCTCCCATGAGCCATTTTCTCGTGAGCAGGCCACGGAAAATGAATAGAAACATCGAAAGGAAGTGCGTCGATCATCCCAAAACTCAGAGACCTCACGAAAGATATCCACCAACTGCTCACGATCTTCCCGGTCAAATCGTGGGTTGTCGGGCAATTGCTCCAGAACCACCACAAACCCAGGTTGGGCGCCCGCCCTGACGAGCTGGTTTGTCAGCGCATCTTTCAAGGACTCCAAGCTTTTACCGATGTGAACAGGAAAATGAAAAGATGAAGCAATTCCTTCCAGAACCTCTTGCTTGGATTGGGCGCTCGACAAATTCGCGTAAAGGAAATGATGATTGGACTGCTGGGCAGCAGTCATCAACACGTCCGGCCTATGCGCGCGAATAGATTGAACAATGTTCGAACGCATTGATTGCAAAAGCATGATCGCGCTCCTTTTTGTGTCAAAAAACATTCAGATCACCATGGCACACTTGGACAAGAAAACAGCGCGGCAGGTTCCCTATCGGTGATGCAAAAAAACCAGGAAAACCCTGACAGGGTTGTGCCAATTCGCTGCGGCTTGACTTGAACTGACCTACAAAACGGCTTTTGAATTTGAGTGTGATGCCAAACCCTCATGGTACCGAATAGCCCTCGGTAACTCAAGAGCTAAAGAGATTGAGCATTCAACAGTCGCGAGGGAAGCTCTACAAAACCCATCGTGAGTGAGCGCGCCTGCCCCGGATGGGTGGTACAGGCAAAAAAAGCCAACGCCGCAGACCTCATCCGGGAAAGGATGCGATCGCCGCAAGAGGTTTTGCAGCGGTTCCCTCGCGTTGACTGCCCCCCGCCTTCGCGGGGATGACAAGGCTTGCTCATGCCAATAGTATGGACATCCATTTCACCGGAAGAAAACCCATGAACCTCTCTCTTTATGGGCCTCAAGCTGCTTTAATTCCTAAAAACACGCATTTGGCTCTTGTACCCGCACTGAACCCAGCAAATGAACTGCTGGTAAGTTTATCAACTCAATCAGGATTGATCGCCTTACTTAAAAAGTCTCCACAGGTTGTCAAGGTTTTACTCACCCCACCCATGCTGTATTTCACGGCAGCAGCACTGGCTGGATTTGGCGTGGGTGTTTATGCAGGATCCCAGATCAATATCAAATCGACCGTTGCTCTTTTGGCCATGTGGGCGAATGACCCAAGCCTCAACACCTTGCAAAAAGCAGGTAAAGTTCTCGGCCTTTTCACAAATAACAAAAGACCAAAGCCACCCAGTGGCAAAGAAGATAACCATTTTGAACAGATCCAAAAGCAGGCTTTATGGAAAAGTATTCTACAGGCTCAAAAAGAACTTAAAAAAGCCGTTGAGGTTTATAATCAACGGCCCGATGATGATAATAAAAAAATAATTGATTCAAAATCAAATAAACTCCATAATCTTCTTAAAAAACTTGCAAAAATACCAGGCCTGAGTGATGCAGAAAACGATCAATGGGAAAAATTCAATGAAACCTATCCAGACAATGCGGATCTGTTACGTCGAGCTGTCAATGGCGATGCAGAAAAGCTGAAACAAGCACTGGAAATGCTCCGGAAAGGGCAGCTCAGCACCTCTGAAATCATCGCACGACTAGATGGCACCCAAGGTTCGGGGGGTAATGGGCCCAGAGGGCCTGGGAAAAAGCCAAAAACGGGAATGGGCTTTGAAGATTCACCGTGGAGAAAATATTTTGAGGCCAATTTGGGGCGCCCACCAGAAGGTACATTGGTTCGGCTTGTCAATGAATTCATAAAATCAGAAATACCACTACCTAAAAAAGCCCTCATTTTAGGCACTGGCGATGGCGCCGAGGCGGCTTATTTGGCATCTCAAGGTCTGGACATAGTGGGAGTTGATCTTGACCCTGCATCTGAGGAATTTGTGAATAAATCTATTCAGTTGCGACGTCAAAAACCAAATTCAACACCTGAAAATTTTGGCCGCGTCACAGTACTTCAAGAGCCATTTCAAACATTTAAATTACCAGAACCTGGCAGCATAGGTTTAATTTGGTCAGCGAGCTTGCCTTTTTTATCAAAAAAAGAATTGCCTGATGTTTTAAAGCGAATAAATAGCACTCTCAAACCTGATGGACACATTGTGGCCACTTTTTTTGGCCCCAAGCATCCATTGGCAAAACAACAAGATAAAGTCATTTATGATGAAAATGAGCTGAAAAGCCTATTTAAAGATTTTGAAATTATTAAAATTAATCGCATTTCCCCCAATGGGAGGTTAGGAGATGGCACACCCGTCACGCTTGACCTGTATGAGGTGATTGCACGCAAACGTCAATAGTCGTCCCTGTAAAATTCAATCATGTTGTGATTCTGGCGCAGTCAGGCTCACTTCAGCCGCCTGCGTGAGGTCAGGGTGAGCTTTTTGTGCGTGGGCTGGCTGTGTGAGCCGGTTTCGCGTGGGGGCAAGCCGGTGTGTTGGGTCAACAGGCTGCCCCGGGCTGGCTTGGCTGGTGACGAGTTTTTGCGCCGTGCCGACTGGTAACTGCCATCAGTTGCAGGTTGGTAGCTGGGAATCAAGTGGTGCTTCCCATTGCCGATCAGGTCAGCCCGGCCCATGGCTTTGAGGGCCTCTCGCAACAGAGGCCAGTTGTTGGCGTCATGATAGCGAAGGAAAGCCTTGTGCAAGCGGCGCCGCTTTTCGCCACGCACAATATCGACTGGCTCACTGCTGCGAGTGACCTTGCGCAACGGGTTTTTTCCTGAATGGTACATGGCGGTGGCGGTGGCCATCGGGCTGGGGTAAAAGGTTTGAACCTGGTCTGCCTTGAAGCCATGGCGTTTGAGCCAGACCGCCAAATTCATCATGTCTTCATCGCGGGTGCCCGGGTGGGCCGCAATAAAATAAGGGATCAAGTATTGCTTTTTGCCGGCTTCAGCACTGAATTGATCAAACAATTGCTTGAAGCGGTCATAAGTGCCAATGCCTGGCTTCATCATCATGGACAAAGGGCCTTGCTCCGTATGTTCGGGGGCAATTTTCAGATAGCCGCCCACATGGTGCATGACCAGTTCTTTGATGTACTCGGGCGAACGAATGGCCAGGTCGTACCTGAGCCCTGAGCCAATCAGGATTTTTTTGATCCCGCGCAAGGCGCGAGCGCGGCGATATATGTCGATCAAGGGGCCGTGATCGGTGTTGAGGTTCGGGCAAATGCCAGGAAACACACAACTGGGCTTACGGCAAGCGGCTTCAATCTCGGGGCTCTTGCAGCCAATTCGGTACATATTGGCCGTGGGGCCGCCAAGGTCTGAAATGACCCCAGTAAAGCCTTTGACAGAATCCCGAATGGTTTCGATTTCCCGAATCACCGAATCTTCGCTGCGGCTTTGGATAATGCGGCCTTCATGTTCGGTAATGGAGCAAAAGGTACAGCCGCCAAAACACCCGCGCATGATGTTGACACTAAAGCGAATCATCTCCCAGGCAGGAATTTTGGTGGGGCCATCAAAGCCCCCCTGCCCGTCGGCATAGCGAGGATGCGGCGAACGCGCATACGGCAGGTCAAAGACGTGGTTCATCTCGGGGGTGGACAAGGGGATGGGTGGCGGGTTGATCCAGATATCTCTCGCAGTATGACCCTCACCATGGCGCTGAACCAGCGCTCGGGCATTACCAGGGTTGGTTTCGAGATGCAGCACCCGGTTGGCATGGGCGTACAGCACGGGGTCACTTTTGACCTGCTCATAGGCCGGCAGACGGATCACGGTGCGGTCGCGCGGGGGCATTTGCAACTTGCCCGTCGCAGGGGCTGGTGCCACAGGCTTGGCCTTGAGCGGCGGGAAAAACTGAATGGGCTGAGCCATGGCCTCGCCAGACTGAGGCTGTGCCAAGGCTACACCTTCTTCTTTCTCGCAACGGGTGCCCTGCTCTTGAGCCTGTTCAGCAATGGTCTGATAGGGGTTGATATGTGTATCGATCCGGCCTGGTCGATCCACCTCGGTCGAATCGATCTCGAACCACCCCCCGGAATTCGGGTCATCTGAACGGCGCACAAAGGCTGTGCCCCGGATGTCGGTGATGTGGCGGATCGGCTCGCGGGCGGCCAAGCGATGAGCCACTTCGATGATGGCCCGCTCGGCATTGCCATATAAAAGCAAATCACACTTGGCATCAACCACAATCGAGCGGCGAACCTTGTCTTGCCAATAGTCATAGTGCGCAATGCGCCGCAAAGAACCCTCAATGCCCCCCATCACGATGGGCACTTCGGGATAAGCCTCACGACAGCGTTGGGAATACACAATCGCGGCGCGATCTGGCCTTCGGCCGCCCTCCCCGCCAGGTGTGTAGGCGTCATCAGTGCGAAGCTTGCGATCGGCCGTGTAACGGTTAATCATGGAGTCCATGTTGCCCGAGGTGACCCCGAAAAACAGCTTCGGCGGCCCCAGCACTTTGAAAGGGTCGGCGCTGTTCCAATCAGGTTGAGCAATGATCCCCACCCGAAAACCCTGGGCCTCCAGGGTGCGCCCGATCACGGCCATTCCGAAGCTGGGGTGATCCACGTAGGCATCCCCCGTCACGACGATGATGTCGCAGGCATCCCAGCCAAGCTGCTCCATTTCGGTGCGGCTCATGGGCAAAAAGGGGGCGGGGCCAAAGCGCTTCGCCCAATAAGGTTTGTAGGCCGTCAAGGCCTTGGCGCGCGGCATGGTAATCACAGGGGATGAACTCACAGCAGACAATCCGGACATGAAGAATTCGACCGGACAGGGATGCCCGGGGCTCAATGGACAGAGATTGTCGCCGGTTCAGCCCATGATCGCCAGGAATCATGCCAATAGTCCACCTCATCGACCACGTCTTGAGCACGGCAGGCAAGAATGATGGTGCCGAAAAAGGCTTGGTCTCAAGAAAGCGGCAGCGAGTGCATGTGCCGCCGGGCCCACTCTGTGGCCTGTGTCAGGACATTGCCTTCATCACAGGCCAGGGTTTGCCGGGCTGACATGCCCCGCAGCCAAGTGATTTGTCGTTTAGCAAGCTGCCGCGTGGCCACAATACAGCGGTCTGCGAGCCCTTCGAGGCGATTGCTTGCCAAAGCGTCCCAGGTTTGACGGTAGCCCACGCAACGCATGGCGGGAAGATCCGCGTGCAGATCAGAGCGCTGCATCAGACCACGCACCTCTTCCACCAAGCCTTCAGTCATCATTTGTTGTAAACGCTGTGCGATACGCTCATGAAGCCAGCCTCGCTGGGCAGGCTCCAGGGAAAGCATGGGAGGCAGAGGGCGGTCAGCGTGGGGCTGGCTGCGATGAAACTCAGACAATGCTTGACCACTGACACGGTACACCTCCAAGGCCCGTTGAATTCTCTGTGAATCATTCGGTGCCAGCCTTTGGGCCGTGATGGGGTCGACAATTTGTAATTCGTGGTAGAGGCTTTCCAGCCCCCGATCGAGCATCTGCCGAGAGAGCGCTGCGCGCACGGAAGGGTCTGCCGGGGGCATGGGGGCCAGGCCTTCAAAAAGAGCCTTGAAATAAAGCATCGTTCCACCCACCAGCAAGGGAAGATGCCCTCTCATTGCGATATTGTGAGCCAACTGGAGCGCATCTTGCACAAAAGACGCCACAGAATACGCTTGGCTGGGATCAATGATATCAATCAAGTGATGAACCACTTCGGCTCGCTCCTCGCGCCCGGGTTTGGCGGTTCCAATGTCCATGCCGCGGTAAACGAGCGCCGAATCAACACTGATAATTTCCACCTTTCTTTCTGATTCGAGCGCTTTGGCAATGCTCAGGGCAGCATCCGTTTTTCCGCAAGCTGTTGGCCCCACCAGGCACAGACAGGGGGGCAGTAAAGGCATGTCAGATACTGAAGGCATCATGGTGTGCGGGGGGCGGTAGTCAAGGCTGGCGAGTACTTCATGGATTCTCGCCTGTGTGGGAATGACAACATGATGATATTTTGCAGGGCTGACCCCATCCCGCCGAAAGAATCAAAGCGGTTTGCAAATCATATAAATAGAGTCTTCTGAGTAGGTTGTAATCCCAGGGACCGCGGCGCTGGGTAGCGTAGCCACTGTGGCACGGACCGATCCGGTGGAAGGATTGCCGTCGTCCAGGGAAGTGTCAAGTTGTACGGCTGCTTTGCCGGGTACGGAGTTCATGCAACCGACCAAGGTATTGGTCGGCAAACCGTAGACGCTGCCGACGGCCACAATGTCAAAGCTGCCACCCCAAGGGTGCTTGGGGAATACCGAGGCATCGCGGGCAGAGATGTTACCTGATAGGAAGCCGCTGGCGTAAAGGTCCAGCCAGAAGGTCACGTGCTGCCAGCCATTCCAGGCGCCCCAAGCAGCGACCGTCGCGTCATCAATAAACCCACTGGCGGCCGTATTTTGGCCGGTTCCGTTCATGGCCGTTGCCCAGGTGGTACTGCGTGCACTTTTACTGACAACGCAGCAGTCATCGCCCGGCAAGTTCCGATAGCGGTCGCGATAGCCATTGACTGCCGCAGCGACCGAGTTGAACATTGAGGCGGCATTTTTGACGCGGGCACTTTCGACCAGCTCTTGCCCTTTGAGCACGCCGCCCAAAAGCAGGCCGATGATGAGCAGCACAATACCGATTTCAACTAAGGTAAAGCCCTGCTGCTGGTGCTTGTATGAACGGAGGTAATGGGCATTCATAGGTTTGATTTCCTTGGTTAATGGCATACGCGAAGAGCAAGAGATTTCTCCACGGACCATTTGTTTTCGGCCATTGAAAATGAGACATTGAAAGGGTGAGCGAGCGAAAACTTGGCGATTTCAGAAAAATTTAACCATTTGGTCTGCCCTGCAAAATTCATTCATGTCGATTCGCTTTTGCGAATTATTGGGTCAGCCGCCGCGCCCGCCCCTCCTGACCCAAGACACCATTCAAGGCAATCGACCCGCTTGGACCATCCGTCCTGACAGCAGAACTGCGGGCAGCCAGATAACTCGGTCATCGAACTCGCCACCGGCCAACGTGGTACTCTCGCTGTTGTCACGGCTCATGAAGCTCACCGTGGCCGCGTTATTGGCGTCTTCATCGGTGTTGGTGGTGGAGGTGTCTCCCAGCGCAATGCCATCAAGGTTGACGCCCCAGTTGCGTCTCCCTGTCGAGTAGATTACCGCTGGGGTGCATCCGTTGTTGAGGGTACATGGTACGTTACCTGCCAAGTAGGTCACCAAACCGGCTGCATCGCGGGAGGTCACCAACTTGCTGGGCAGGGTCGCCAGTGTGAAGGCTGCGTTCGCGAACGCCGGTGTGACGCTGTAGCGGATCAGGTTGTCGTAGCCATCGGTGCGTTGCAGACCCAGCAGTGCCCAAGGGATATAGCCGGTACAGTCGAGCTCGGTCGCGCACACCGCGCGCTCGTTACCATTGACCAAGGAGGTCGCAGGACGAGGCAGGCGGCCATTCACGATGGCAAAACCGATGAGAGCTTCGCGCACTTCGGCCAGTCGCTCGTCGGTGCGGGCGATGCGCTTGAGATCGTCTTGGGTGGACAAGCTCATCATGGTGCCGGCCAACAGCAGGCCGACAATCAGCAGCACGATGCCCATTTCGACCAAGGTGAATCCAGCGTTGGCATGGCGGCAGTGCAATGGGGCTGTCATGGTGAGGTCCTTGCGCGGTCATTGCCTGCGGTGGGCGTGACAAACACACCTTGGTTGGCCACATGGGCTGTCCAGGCATTTTGGTTGGCCGGGTCTTCGAGGTAGTTTGACAAGGACACCGATGGCCGGGTCTGACTGATTGGGCCCGGCGGGTTGCTCAAGGGGGAGCCTGTACTCAGGACAATCCATTGAACAGGGCTGCCGTTCATGGTGAGCGTCAGCGTGCAGTCGCTGCCAGAGGAATCGGCTGCCATATCCAATCGTACGGCATAGGGCATGACCCGACCCCAGCCATTGGTGATGAACCATGGTGCGGCGTAGGGGGCGAGAGCGTCCTCCGGCAAACGACCGAAGCAGCGTGTGGCATCGCTGGGGCACGCGGTGGGTGCGGCGACGTTCGCCACCGCCCCCAGGCAGGCCGGGTTTGAAGGATCTGCCGGGTTGGGAGCTTTGTTGCCGTTGGCGGCCATATAGGCCAGCAGGGCGCGCTGGGCTTCGCTCAAGGCCCGACGGTCGGCTGCGGCCACCAGATCCGAGGCCTGTACCCCGAGGATGACGTCATTGAGCCTCACCAGGCCGTCGGTGTCGCGTACTGGTCCGGTGATGAAGGGCCCTCCCACCGTACGGTTATCGCGCCCCAAAGCGGCTTCGACGTAGTCGGCCGCCACCGATGAGCGCCGGCCCGATTGGTCTGCCAAGGGATCGCCCGGCGAGACGATCACGGCGGCCAGGCGCTGGCCCAAGGGGGTCATCAGACCGCCCGTGTTATCGTAGAGCGAGAGGCTACCGGCTTGGTCGCTGTTGATCCCCGCAGGATCCAGGCTGGCCGTGCGAAAACCCGCGCCCACGGCATACCAAAGGTCATTCCCTTGGCCGTCCTGAGCAGGGGGAATACCCAGTGTTTTCCAAGGCAAGCGGCCCAATTGGCCCGCAGGGCAGATGGTCTCGGCGATGCCGTCGTCGTTGAAGTCCGGACAAGGCAGTTCGCCGGGTCGCACCGACGGCCCTGGGGCCGTGTCTGCATGGCTGACTGACCAAGCAATCAGGGCCTCTTTGGCGTCATTCAGTGCTTGGTTCGTGAGTTGGGATTTTTTTTGCGAAGCCAACGGCCTTCGTGCACCGCTCATCAAGGCCAGCGCTATGCCGCTCACCAGGATGATCATCATGATCAGCAGCGCGGCGCCGCGGTCATGCGCAGGCCGTGTGATGATGGGTTCAAGTTTGCCTTTCAAGGCCCGCCCCCTGGCGATCTCGACGGTTTGAGGCGCAGCCCGGGCAACGCATCATCCTTGCGCTTGACGGCAGCGCCACCTTGGGTGACGCTGCCCGGCTCGACCAGATCGATCACGGTGGACGATGCGCCAAAATAGACGGCCTGGCCGACTTTCAGCTGGGTCCGGGGATCAACCCGAACGGCACGCCCCTCGACGCTCAGCAAGCCTGTTCCTCCCTCGTTGCCCGGTTCGACCAAGCGACCGTTGATCCAGATGCTCGGCGCCCCGTTGGATCGGGTGACGAGGCCGTTGAGGCTAATCATGCCTGGATTGAGAGGCACATTCCCATCTTGGGTGCCTGCCACCTCGACTGGCTCTGTGCGCTCACGCACAATAACCATACGTTGCTGGGGAGTAAACAACAATCGACCCAGGTCTGATTCCTGGGCGAAACCCAAAGGGCACACACCCAAGCTGCCTCCACAGGCCAAGCTGAAGAGTATGGCTCGCAGACGATGAACACAGCTGGTCATCATGATTTACTGTTCATGGGGACGGTGGGCTCAAGCGGTGTTGTGAGGCCTGATCTCGGCGGAACCACATTGAAGAAGCGGATGCTGCACTCGGCAGTCAGCCCTGTGGGCTGCGGATCCATCAGATGACAGCCGCCCGGCTTTTGGATATCGGGGTATTCGCTCAGCAAGCTGGACAAAATCGACAAGACCTCCCCTTCGTGGACGTCTTGAAGTTTGAATTCCAATAAATGACTGTAAACTTCCAAGCCTGTGCCCGGGACAGCAGGCGTCGATGGCTCAAACATAGAGGGCGACTGCATGTTGCTGGCCATTACGGCACCCATGGCTGCAGTGATGGCCTCGGTCAATCGTTGCGGTTTGCTCAGCTTAAAGCTCGGAGTCCCCTTCAAGCCCAAGCGTTCATGGGCTGCGATCAATGATTGGACCCACTCCTCGCGGCGTGCCGGGCCCACCAGTCCGGCACGCACGCTGCGATCCAGAACAATCTGAGATTGGGTCATGAACTGGATCTTGGCCTCGGCGGCTTCAATCTGACCCAGCAGTTGTTGGCGATCGCTTATTAATGTATCTTGCAGGTGATCAAGTTGCATAGACCAAAGTGAGCCTCCCACGATCAACAGGGTGACGAACGCGATAAGCGAACCACACACGATCGCAATATGTCGCAAGAGACCCAGTAAGACGGAAATGGCGTTCATGGTTCAGTTACCTGAGCCTGAAAAGCTGAGGCAATAGCTTAGATCAGTACCCTTTCCCTGAATTTGCAAGCCTTGGGTCACTGCCCCTTGCTTGTTGACCAACCACCCCCCACCGACCAAGCTGCCTTCATCACTGCCAGATTTGCTCATGACCTGAACCTCCAGCCCGCCCTCCTTTTGCAAGCTTTGGGTCAGTGCCTCTTTCTGACGCGCGGCCATCAGCGGGGATACAAGCGTGGGCACGGTGAACCCCACCCTCATCTCCAGCACAACGCGGCGAGGGCCGCTATCGGCGGTGAGAGGTGGGGTTTTGGGTACTGTGGTCGTGCTGTCCATGGCTATAGTGGCTTGCGTGATGGTTTGCGTGGTGGCTTCTGGCAAGAGGGCTGGGCAAGCTTGCCCAAATTCCGTGTAACGCCACTCAAGGCGTTGGAGGATCACCTCGGGTTTATCATGCAAAACCTGCGACAAACGGCGCAAGCCTGAGGGCACGAGGTCTGGCCAACCCAGGTCAACTTCGTACAGGCGTTTAGTGGTCAGAAGGAGCGCTTCTTGTTCGGTGATTTCAGCCAGTCGCTGGCTAGCGCCCTGGTGTTTGGCACGCAATTGACCAACTTCGGCTTGCGCCTGATCCAGCAGGCGGTGCTTGCCTAACGAAGACTCGACCAGCATGGCAAATGCCAGCAATCCGAGGGTAAAAAATGCGGCCGTCGCAGCGATCAGGATATAACGAACTTGGAGTGCAACGTGATGCTTTCTCAGTACCAGCCCAGCAACTTGGCCCGCGGGCTTGGCCAGTACCATATCCAGCAGGGTATTCATCACCTCCGCCGCCGAACCTCCCCCCCAATGGGTTTTGAGTAGCTTGAACTGATGCAATTCGAGGCTCTGTACCCAGCTTGGCGAGGGGCCGATCACCACCAAAGGCAGGGTCGCCTGACGCTCGATACTTTTGCTATTTTCCAGGTAGCGGCGCGTCATCAGAACTTCCTGACCGAGCTGTTCGGGATCCAGGTCCGGGGACAGCAGCCTGGTGAGAGTGGGCTGCCAGCCGCTCACGAACAGCAGCCGGATCCCCTCGGGGGTCGGCAGCATGGCCAAAAGCGTTGCAGGGAGGCTCCGCCGTTGACTGATGAGCCCATTCATCAAAAGGGTTGGCAGCGACCACACACCGACAATGGTTACATCGGTATCTGCCAGACTTTGAATGGCCTGCTTGATCCCTATGTCGCCCACGCCAGTTATCACGAATCGGTTTTTGTTGACCGGCGAGGTGTAGGGCAAAATGGCCCGAAAGGTCATACCCTGGAATTGATTGTCTAATTGTGCCTGCAAGAAAGAACGCCTGTCTGAGCGACCCATCGGCGGGACATTGATCAGTGAGAAGCTCTCGTCGATCAGATTGGTGATGATGTACCATCGAGTATCGGGTGGCGCCTCCGGTTGAGTCACCCATCGGCCGTGCTGGTGCACCTTGATGAGGTGCTCGCCCGGGGTCAAGTAGAGGATGGATGAGTGGGCCATGGTTTGCTCAGAGGCTCAGATTTTCATCTTGGACATCGTATCGTAGATCGGGCCCATCACCGACAGCATGATCCAGCCCAAGATCAAACCGAGAATGACAGTCAAGACAGGTTCGATCAGCGACTCCAGCCGGCTGATGGACTCATTGATGTCCCTGTTGTAAAAATAACTGACACTGGCCAGCGCATCGTCCAGCGCCCCCGTGCTCTCCGAGACGCGCAGCATGCGCAAAACCAAAGGGGGGAACAGCGGCTCTATGGAGAAGCTGTCGGCCAGCCCTGTGCCCTCACTCAGGCGCTTTTGCACACGCTGGATGCTTTCCTGTATCGCCAGATTGTTACTGGCCGCCTGGCAGTGTCCAATCGCCTCGATCAGCGGAATACCTGAGCGGTACAGAAGTGAGAGCGTGTCGGCGATGCGTGCCATGGTGATTTTTTGGTACATTGGCCCCATAAACGGTATTCTCAAGAGTGCTTTGTGGATGGCACGGCGTGCGTTGATATTGCGCTTGGCAGCCTCGCGCAGCACGACAAAAGTCAGCGGTGGCGTCAGCAGCAAGGCCCACCAATACACCTTCACGAAATTGGAGGTGGCAATCAGGGCCACGGTATGAAAAGGCAGTTCCTGCTTCATATTCTTGATAAAGGCCACCATCTGAGGCACCAGGTAGATCATGAGGAATATCACCACGCCGATGATCACCACCGCGACAAATGCCGGATAGGCCACCACCTTTTTGGCTTTGGAGCTCAGCTCGTCGGCCCATTTAAGTGAGATCAAAAGTTCCTTCAGGACTTCAGGCAGCTCGCCCGAAACCTCGCCTGAGCGAATGAGGTTCAGGGTGGATTCGCTGAAAATCGCAGGGTAGGTCGACATGGCCTGTGAGAGAGAGTCACCGCTATTGATGCGCTCACAAAGGCCTCCAGCGAGACCTCGGAGCGAGGCTTCAGTTGCCGAGTCTCGCAGATCTTCCAAGGCGCCCACCAAAGGAACGCCTGCGCGCAGCAGCATTTCGAGGTGGAAAAAAATCATGATCACATCCCGCCGTGATAGTTGGCCGACTTTATATGACTTCCGCTTGCGTTCCTTGGCGCGCAGCAGGGTCAAGCCGATGCGTGATAGCTGCGCCGCCAAGGCCGTCACATGGTTGGCTTCCAGACTGCCGGTCACAACCTGGCCCGAGGTGTCCACAGCGCGGTACTTGAATTGAGGCATGAAGGCATCCAGGGGAAAGGGTTACCCCGGTCAGACGCTCATCACTGTGACTTCAACCACGCGCCGCACTTCATCAAGCGTGGTAAGCCCTTCGCGCACACGACGCAATCCGTCCCTATAGAGCGGCACGAAGCCATGGGCTACGGCATGCTCATTCATTTGGTTGAGACTGGAGCGGCGCTGAACCAACTCGTCGATGCCGCTATCAAACTTCAAAATTTCCATCAAAGGGATGCGCCCCTTGTAGCCTTGGTATTCGCAATGCAGGCACCCCTTGGCGCGGTAAACGGTGGCCGGGATGTCTTGTCCCTTGAGCAGCAATTTCAAGTCGTCGTCCGGTGGTACCGCCTCGCGGCAGTGCACGCAGAGCAATCGCACCAAGCGCTGCGCAATGATGCCGATTATGTTGCCGCACATGATCTCGGGCTCGACGCCCATGTCCAGCAGGCGCGGAATAGATCGAATTGCTGAATTGGTATGCAGGGTTGAGAACACTTGGTGTCCCGTCATGGCCGCACGGAAGGCCATTTCCGTGGTTTCTTTGTCACGCATCTCGCCCAACAAAATAATATCCGGATCTTGCCGCATCAGCGATCGTATGCCATCGGAGAAGCTCATCTTGCTCGTAGCCCCGATCGCAGTTTGTCTGACGATGGCCAGCGGGTACTCAACCGGATCCTCCAGTGTCATGATATTGACGCCCGAGTGATTGAGGTGGTTAAGGATGGAATAGAGCGTGGTGGTCTTGCCGGAGCCTGTCGGCCCCGTGACAAGCATGATGCCCTCGGGACGCGCCAGCATCTGCTCCAACAGCTTGAGCTGTGATGGCGCGAGGCCCATTTCCTGGATGCCCGCTATCTTGCGCTGACGATCCAAGATCCGCAGCACGAAATTCTCGCCATGCAGGGTCGGTTGCACAGCCACACGAAAGTCCACCGTGCGGCCTGCCACGCCGAGTGACACTCGGCCATCCTGGGCGTCGCGAGACTCTGCAATATCCATGTTGGCCATCACCTTCAGTCGCACCAGCATGGCTGGCCAATGCTTGATATGTAACACCAAGATCTGACGCAACACACCATCAATACGGTAGCGCACGCGAAGAAATTTATTTTCGGGCTCCAGGTGAATATCCGAAGCTCCGCGTAAGACGGCATCGCGCAAAAGGGCGTTGATCAGCCGCACCACCGGGTGCTGGTAGCTGTCCATCGTCTGCCCCAAAGCCGCTTGATCCATCTGCCCTGTATCAATTTCGTGCAAAATACCGCTGATCGAGAGCTCTTGACCATAGAACTGCTCGATGCAGGTGAGAATGTCGGGTGCGCTCGCCAATCGCCATTCGATTTGAATGTCAGCGCTCAACTGGGCCCGGATCTGGTCGCTGGCCAGGATGTCGTTGGGCCGCGAACTGGCCAGTGACAGCAGTTTGGTTTGCGAGTCAAATGAGAGTGGAAAAATCGTGTGGCGCAAAGCGAGCGGCTTATTGATCAACTTCAAGGCAGCAGGATCGGCCACAATCTTGCTCATTTCCACCGGAACCCACCCCAACGCCGTGGCCACGAGATCACGGAGCACATCTTCAGCGACAAAGCCCAGGCTCGACAGTACTTCGCCCAACATCTTGCCGGTTCTTTCTTGCTCGGCCAGCGCCAACTCCAACTGGTCGGGGGTGACCAGATTATCTGCCAGGAGCTTTTCCCCCAAGCGGATGACAGAAGAGGGGCCGGGGCTTGCGAGATTGCTCATGGTTTGTCAACGCCTTGGGCGCTCAGAGTTTTGATGCGTTGGCGCGCGGAGTCTGCCGGGATGTTCTGCACGTCCGTACCTTCCAGTGCTGCGCGATAAAACTTCAGTGCCTGACCGTGCTGATGAAGTCGATCAAGGGCCACAGCGAGGTTATAGTTATTGGATGCCGAGCCTGGCTGCAAGGTATAAGCCGCAAAAAACGCGGCTTGGGCCTCACTCCAGCGCTTTTGCCTGGCCATCAGGTGACCGAGCGCAAGCTGCGGACCCTCCTCGCCAGGGCGTGCGTCAATGAATTGCTTGATTCGACTTTCCGCACTGACCGGATCGGACTCGCTCAGCAAGATCATCATTCCAGTGACGGCGATGGCGTTGTCTGGTGATTGTGCGAGCACCTCGCGATAGGCCTTCCATGCGCCCTCGCGGTTGCCTTTACGATGTAGAACGCTGGCCAGTCCGAGCGTCCCCTCCTGGTTACGAGGTTGGGCTTGAAGGGCGCGCCGATAAAGCGATTCGGCCTTATCCAGCTGGCCCTCAGCCAGGGCTTGCCAAGCCGCAGTCACGCTATCTTGAGCCGTGACTTTTTCCAAGCGCAAAGTGGCCTGGGCTTGATGGGGGGGCGAGCTGGGGGTGCCTTTCGCTACATCAGGTGTGGCAACGGCAGGTGGGTACGCTGCAACTTCCCGCGACGATGCGATAAAATAACGAATAAGGTTGGTGGTCACGGCAGGTCGGGGCTCTGTCGACCGCTCGGGAGGGGGCGAGCTGGCCGGCACGTTGGATATCGCAAGCGGTGTCGCTTCTGCCGTGCTTGCCTGAGGTTCTCCTGCCAAGCTGATGACCGGGGAATTGATCGGCATGGCACTCGGGTAGGGGCTCCATGACCCATAAAACAGTCCTGCGACAATGCCGGCTGCCAACCAATCAGTCACCCCGGCGCCCATCAGAATCCATGGACAACGCCGTGCAGGCGAGCTTGGCGTGTCAGGAACAAACCCGCATGTGGGTGGGGCACTGAAAGGATCGGCGCTCTCTGGTTGAGCCCTTTCTTGACGACTGCCATCTAGAGCTTCCAGCATCAGCTTCATGGCGATGTCTCCCCCTTCGCGGCCCCAGCGTCAGGCTGTTGTGTGGCGCGGGTCAAGGTTGAGCGCCAAGGCGCATAATCCCCCTCCAGGCTGGCGTCACTGACAATCACTGGCCGCAGGAAAATCACCAGTTCACTTCGGCTGGACAGGCGGTTTTTGTATTTAAACAATTCACTTGCTGAGCCAAACACATTCGTACCCGGAATTCCGTCGGTGGCGCTGTTGGACGAATCACGCATCAACCCCCCGAGCACGGCTGTCATGCCACCACGCACCTTGATGATAGATTCCATCTCACGTGTTTGGATCTGGGGTATGCGGCTGCTAACCTCCGGCAAGGTTGAGCCGCCAGCTTTAGCCAAGGACATAAACACCCCAATCGCCGGGTCATCAACGTAGCTGATGACCCGGCTGATCGTGGGCCGCAAAAGCAGGGTGACCTCGTTATCGGCGCTAATCTGCGGCGTGACCCCCATGGTGAAGCCTACCGATGCAGTGTTGGGCGTGGATGTCACCGAGATGGTGGCTGGAGAGCCATTGGTGCCAGGACTGTATGTGCCTGTCAGCGTAAAATAGACCAGGTTATCGACCACGCGCAACACGGCGGGTTGATTGTTCAATGCGCTGATCTTTGGGCTTGAAAGTACGCGCGCACGGCCAAAAGACTCCAACAGCCGAATCGCCGTTTGAAAGTCGTAGCGACTTCCACCAATGCCAGTACTGGTGGCGGTGATGAGACCCATACTCGGAATGACCCCGCCCACGGGCAGACCTGAGGGCATCTGTGCGCCAGCCGGCCCCACTGCCAGCGAAAACTTGCCCGCCTGGCTGAGCAAGTTCCAATTGATACCTTGTTTATACTCGTCCGACAATTCCACCTCAACGATGGTACTTTCAATCATGACTTGGCGACGTACGCTCAACATGTTGTGGTCGATGAACTCACGCACCTTCTGTTGTTGCTTCATCGTGGCCCGTACCGAGATAACGCCTCCCTCAGGGTTAGCAATCACGGAAGCAGCTTCTCTGAACATCACTTGAGGCGGCTCCGCCGCCTTGTTCGTCACCGAGGTGCCAGGCGATCCCGCGGCAGGCATGGCTCCCACGTTCGTCTTACTGGCGTTGGCGGCTTGAGGCGGTGTGTGGGGGGCCTCAGGGACAGCGATGGGTGGCGAACCCGTGCTGCCCGGGATGATCTTGTCGGTTTCGCGCAGCAAGTCTTTTAAATTAGACACCAACGTATCCCAGAACTGGTTGGATGACTTATCCTCAATACTGGCGCTGGAGCCATTGCTGCTGCCCCCGCCGCCGCCACTGCCCGAGACCGAAGTGGTGCTGGCGAGTGACATGACGGCGGTGCGTTTGACGCTCGGATACTCCACTTTGTAGTGCTTGAGAAAGGGGCTGTCTGGCAACACAGTCAGGTTGTGCCCCTCCAGTTCATAACGCATATCCACTTGTCGGCTGATACGATCCAGAATTTCACCCAGGGTCTGATCCAATGCGCTCATCGTCACGTAGCCCGTGATTCCTGGATGGATGTCAATATTGAGTTTGGCGTCTCGGGCAATCACAAACAAGATGTCCTGTACTGGCGTTTTATTCACTACTACGCTGTAGCGCTCCGCTTGAGGAGCGTTTTGCTGGGTCGGCTTCGGGGGAATGGGGATCACCGAAGCCAAGTCTGGTGGCTGCTCTTGCAGCGGGGTCTGGCTGGGTTTGAGGTGGTGCTCCGAGAGAGGTAATGGCTCTAATGAAGCGCAACCGCCCAAGAGTGCCAAAATGCCGAGGGGGGCCCAAAGGAATCTAGACGGTGCAGGTTGGGCCCTGCGCCGACAACAGGCGAATGGATGCCCCCCATCGGGTGAATCGCTGGTATTCATTCCGGGCTGCCTCTTCCACGGGTGAGGGAAGATACCGTACATGCCATCCTCAGCAGGGTGAGCATCGAAGTGACAGCGGCGACATCAGAGGCCGGGAGGTGCTGGTCCTGCCCAATGGCCAGAGGGGGCAACACAGCGAGGGGCAGAGAAAGACCCATGACCCGAAAGTGCATCAGATCGACAGCCGTACTGGGTGCCAGAGAAAAGGGCCGCTTGGACAGGCCCAAATTCTTGAAATGCAGATTGGACATCGCATTTTCCATGGATCAACATACCTCCCTGATTCAGTGTCAGGCTGAAACAGCCGCCACCTATCTTCAGCAAAAGCTTGGGAGATTGAAGGGCTGAAAACCACCGGGAACGATATTCAAATCCTATGTTCGGCGAAAACCTGCGAAACTGAAGAGTCGGCCTGCCACATTCAGTCCATACAGCCCACAGCAGTGATGACACCTTGTGAAATAAGTCAGCCTCTCTCCAATAGCAAGGCCCTTCTACAATCCAAATTTTTGCTCCGCATCGTGACCATGCCCGCCCCCATCCCCACCTACCGTATTGCTCCCAGCCTTTTGTCTGCCGATTTTGCCCGCCTCGGAGAGGAATTGCGCCAGGTGATTGATGCCGGGGCCGACTGGATTCATTTCGATGTCATGGACAACCATTACGTTCCCAACCTGACCTTGGGGCCCATGGTGTGTCAGGCCTTGCGACCTTACGCCGCTCAGCCTGATGGCACGCCAGTCCCCATGGATGTGCATCTGATGGTTCAGCCGGTAGATACCCTGGCTTCGGCTTTTTGCCAGGCAGGGGCCGATTTGGTCAGCTTTCACCCGGAAGCCTCGACCCACGTCGACCGCACCTTGCAGCTCATTCACGGGCATGGAAAACAGGCTGGGCTGGTGTTCAACCCGGCCACGTCACTGAATGCCCTCGAATGGGTGATCGACAAGGTTGATCTGGTGCTTATCATGAGCGTCAACCCTGGTTTTGGTGGCCAAAGTTTCATTCCTGGTACCCTGAAAAAAATCGAGAAAGCCCGCCGCTTGATTGAGGCCAGCGGCCGCGATATTCGCCTCGAAGTCGATGGCGGCATCAAGGTAAACAACATTCGCGCGGCGGCCCAAGCCGGGGCTGACACCTTTGTGGCCGGCAGTGCCATTTTCAGCCAAACCGACTACCGTGCGGTAATTCATGCTATGCGCGAGCAATTGATACCAACTCCAATCTCAGGCTGAATGGTGGCCCCTGTTCATGAGCTACAGCATCAAAGAAATTTTCTATACCCTGCAAGGTGAAGGTGCCAACGCCGGCCGGCCCGCCGTGTTTTGCCGCTTCGCAGGTTGCAATCTCTGGAGTGGCCGCGAAGCTGACCGGGCCCAAGCCACCTGCCGTTTTTGCGACACCGATTTTGTGGGCACTGATGGCACCTTGGGGGGCAAATACGAATCGGCAGCAGGCTTGGCATCAACCTTGGCGTCACAATGGCCATCATCACATCCAGGCCCCCGATTTGCCGTGCTCACTGGAGGCGAGCCTTTGCTGCAAGTCGATGCGGCCCTGATTCATGCCTTACACACTGAAGGTTTTATCATCGCGGTCGAGTCCAATGGAACGGTGGCTGCCCCTCCTGGTATTGACTGGCTGTGCATCAGCCCCAAAGCCGGCGCTTTGCTGGTGCAAACTCATGGCCAAGAGCTCAAGGTGATTGTGCCCCAGCCCGGCCTGAACCTGGATGATTTGGTCACCCTGGACTTTCAATATCACTATTTACAACCCATGGACGGCCTGCTTGCCCCAAACAACACCCGCTGGGCGATTGAGCACTGTCTCTCCGACCCTCGCTGGCGCCTGAGCGTCCAAACTCATAAAACCCTTGGTATCCGTTAGTTTAGTCATGCAGCACGAACTTACCCAACGCTTTTTCTTTGAAGCGGCCCACACCCTGCGGCGCTACATTGAAACCGAATCCAGCCAGCGCATTCACGGACACACTTATTGCGCTGAAGTCACGATGGTCGGCTCGAAAGACCCACTCACTGGCATGGTCCTCGATTTAGGCATTTTGCGCCAACGTATTGGCCTGCTGCGCGACAAACTTGATCACCGGTTTCTTGACGAGGTGGCTGGCCTTGACCACCCTACGCTTGAAGGGCTGTGTGATTTCATCATCCAACAACTGGATGTCTCGGGCTTGCCGGCTCATCTGACCAAGGTGCGTGTGTGGCGTGAGCAAATGGGCGATGCCTGTACCGTCACCTGCCCCCTATAAATGGGGCGCCGCGTAGTACCCATGAATGGGGCTTATTTTCAACAACAAACCCTAGGCGCCCTCCCCCGCCTGGCCTGGTTGCTCAGTCTTTGCATGCTGATGTTTTTGCTCGGCTGTGATCGGCTCACTTCCCTGTTTCAAGGCTCGAATCTCACAATCATCGCAAGCCCTGACCTGACCGATGTCCAGCCTCTGGCGGCCTTGATTCAACAACATACGGGCATCCACGTGACTTTCGTTTTTGGCGACCCCATCGAAAGCATGGAAGACATTCTCTCCGCACGCATTGAGATGGATGCGGCTTGGTTCGCTGATGCCCATGGGCTGCTGAGTGATCCCGGTGCGGCTTCACGGGTAAGGCACCAAGAGTCCATCATGACCTCGCCACTGGCTGTGGGTGTGAGCCTTTCCGTGGCTCAATCATTGGGCTGGGACGACCCAGCTCGAAATGCCACCTTGGGCTGGTCTGCGGTGACACGAGCGGCCTCCACCGGTCAACTGGCTTTTGCCATGAATGACCCCGGTGCTTTGGGCCAAGGCTGGATGGCTTTGAGCGGCGTGGCTACAGCAGCAGCCATGGCCCAAGGGCGCGGCCCTCAGTCAATGCCCATCGATCGGCTGGCCCTGGCCGATTTTTTAACCGGCTATTGCCTGACAGGGCACGATTCACGCGAACTCAGATCAAAGTTCGCCGAGCAACAGGGCCAACAGATCAATGGATGGATCGACGAAGAAAGTGCCCTGCTCATGCTCCATCGGAGCGGCTCATTGAACGAACCTCTGGTTTTGATTTACCCCCGTGAAGGCCTATCAACTGCCTCTTACCCTTTCATGCTGTTGAACGAAGCCCGGCGTCACAATTACAACAAGGTGCTGGGCTTTCTCAAAGGGCCTATCGCTCAACATTGGTTGGCCAGGCACACCTTGCGCCGCCCCACCAATCCTCAAGTGGCCGCCAAAATGCTCGGTCACTTTCCCCCTTTGCCCTCCCCCCCCGACAGTACTTTCACCCCCGATCGGGCCTTCTCCGAGGGCCTCCTGGACATCTATCTGGGCGAATTCCGTCCACCGCAGACCTCTGCTTTTCTTCTGGACACCCGTGCCACCATGCAGGGCCCTGAACGCGAGCAACTCATTGCCGCACTACAAAACCTGGCTTCTGAACCCCGCACGCTCTCAGGCCGAGTCGATCACATGGGCCCTCGAGATCGGCTTTGGGTTCTGCCTTTTGCCGAACAAATAGGCCAGGGACAATGGTTTCAAACACCCCCCATGAGCTCCGGCGTACTCTCGACACCACAGCCACAGAGCCTGAGCGAATTCAAACCGTATATCACCGGGCTCCAGACCCAAAACGGGCAAACCGGTAGTGCGCTGACAGAAAGCATTTTGGCGGCCTTGACCCTGATGCAATCAGAGCGGGCCCAAAAGCCTCTCTACAGGTATTCGGTGGTGGCCCTGACTGATGGCTCGGGTGTGAGTTCTGACAGCTTGGCCCATTTTCAGCAAGCTTATGCCCAACTGCCTCCAGCCACCCATAAAATCCCTGTGTTCTGGATTCTTTTTGGCAATGCCTCACAGAAAAACATCCAGACCCTGATCAACCTGACCGGCGGCAAAGTCTTTGATGCCCGCAACACACCGCTTTCAAAGGCTTTTCGGGAAATCCGCAGCCCTGTTCATGGCACCTTCAGTGTTAACAGGCCCTAACCCTTCACTTTGTCCGTTTGCTGAAACCAGCTTTGAAGCCCGGCTGACTTCCATGAATTCTTTTGCCATTCAAGCCCTCATGATCGACCTGGATGGCACCCTCATCGACACCCTGGGTGATTTTGATGCCGTCCTCAATCATGTTGCGCATGACATGAAGCTGCCCCCGGTATCCCGCCTGTTCATTGAAAATACGGTCGGCAAAGGCTCTGAACACTTGATCCGCAGCTTGCTTGAAGAGCTTGGGGCTCCTGATCGATTTGACGAAGCATGGCCTTTGTACCAGCGCCATTACCTTGCCATCAATGGCACTCATGCCTCCCTCTATCCGGGGGTACTCGAAGGTCTGCAAGCGCTTCAAAAACGCGGCCTGCCTATGGCTTGCCTGACCAACAAACCCCTTGCTTTCGCCGAGCCTTTGCTCGAAAAAAAAGAGGTTCGCAAGTTTTTTCAGTATGTATTTGGTGGCGAATCTTTTGAGCGCAAAAAGCCCGACCCTTTGCCCTTGTTACGAACCTGCGAGGCCCTGGGCACTCCCCCCGCCGCCACGCTGATGATCGGTGATAGCAGTAACGACGCCCAAGCCGCCCGAGCCGCTGGTTGCCCCCTTGTGCTCATGACTTACGGCTACAACCACGGACAACCGATCAGCCTTCTTGATGCCGACGTAAACTTGAGCCGCCTGGATCAACTGCCAGAGTTTCTTGACGAGAACCTCACTGAGGCTCGGCAGCATCTTCGAAGATGCTGTTTTCCAGTCCGTATTTAATTAATGCGGCCATACTGGAAAGTTGCATTTTTTCAAGAATGCGGGCCTTGTGGGTGCTGACAGTTTTAATCGAAAGGTGAAGTTTTTCAGCAATATCGGTCATGCGATGCCCCAGCATGATTTGCCGGAATACTTCAAATTCACGATCGCTGAGCCTCTCGTGTGGGGCGGTATCATTGAAGCTATTCAGGCCCATGGCCAGTTGCTCTGCCATGGAAGAAGTCACATAGCCGCCCCCTCGAGCCACCTTGCGAATCGCAGAAGTCAATTCGTCTGCGGCGCTGTCTTTGGTGAGGTAACCATTCGCTCCACAGCGAAAAGCACGCATGGCATACTGGCGCTCAGCATGCATGGTCACCACCAAAATGCCCGTTTGAGGAAAGTCCGATTTCACACGCTTGATCAGTTCCATGCCGGGCATTCCTGGCATAGACATATCGAGCAAAGCAACATCGACCGGTCTTTCGCGCAGCAACTTGAGCAACTGATGACCGCTTTCTGTCTCACCAACCAAATCAATGCCTGAGGTATTTTCAAGCATGCGCCTCAAGCCCTCCCTCATGAGTTGGTGATCATCTGCGATAGCCACCCGGATGTTGAATCCAGTGAATGTCGGGTTCAAGGTGGCCTGCTTCATGTCATCTCCTGAGTTTGTTCTCGACCCTCGAACAGCATCACTCGCGCCCAAGGCAGCCTCACTTCAAGCTGACAGCCCCCTTCAGTCCGGTTTTTTATATGGCTGAAGCCTCCCAAAATACGGGCCCGCTCCCGAATGCCAAGCAAACCCAAAGACCCTGTCTTTTCGGTGTCAGACGGTAAAAATCCACAGCCGTCGTCTTCGACCCGAATCACGATCTCTTGTGCGTCTTGATAAATCTCAATGTGGCCATCATGAGCCTGTGCATGACGTGACATGTTCGTGAGAGCTTCCTGCACAATCCGATAGATCGTCGTGCTGGCAATGTCATTGAGTTCATGATCTCCTATCGAGCAACTGATTTTTATAAACACCCTAAATCGCTTTGTAAAATCATGGACCAGCCATTCAATCGCAGCTTGAAGGCCAAGGTCATCCAGCATGGCTGGGCGCAAATTCGAAGCAATGCGCCGGGTTTCACTGATTGCATGGTTCACCGATTGAATCATCGGCTGAAAATGTTTAGCCAGTCCGCGGGCCTGTACTTCAGGATCCGCCATCACAGAGAATAGATCCAGCTTCAAGGCTGACAAGCGCTGCCCGAGTTCGTCATGCAAGTCCCGGGCAATATGACGGCGCTCATCTTCGCGTGCGCAAGTGAGGCTGGCAGAGAGCCGACGCAGCTCTTCCTGGGACTGTTCCAGGGCCATGGTCGAGAGTTTGCGGTCTGTGATGTCCTGCATGGTGCCCACAAGCTGCCGCGTTTCTCCATGCTCATCCTGCCGGGTACGGCCCAAGGCATGGAGCCACTTGCTGGCTTGGTGATCGCGTTGATACACACGAAACTCGATATTCAGCCCAAAGTATGTTTTCAGGCTTTCAGGCGTCAAACTGTTTTTCAGCGGCGCCAAGTCGTCAAGATGCACATTTTCAAACAAGCCGGAATGCTTTGTGACATCTATTTTTGTATTGCCAAGAACCTCAATAAGGGACGGGGCAAGAGACCATCTTTCATGCCGCAGGTCATAAGAAAAATGCCCCAATTTGGCCAGACGAAGAGCATCTATCAAGGTGGCCTGCATTTCCCGCAGGCGCTGCTCAGCTCGCTTTCGAGCCGCCACGTCCCGAAGCACAATGGTGGTCAGGCCCGATGGCATACTTTGTGACATGGAAGCTTCGGCTTCAATGGCATGACCCAGGCGATGTATGGCTTGCACGCTCCGCGCCATAAAGGTACTGCTTGGAACACTTTCGCTCCAGGCGACAGCGGGTATGCTGGAGCTCCAGCCACTCATATCTATCAATTCATTGAGTTTTTTGCCAAGAGCATCTCCTATATCGTAGCCAAACAATTGCTGGGCTGCCGGGTTAAAAAGCACGATGCAATGCTGCTCATCAACCGAAATGATGGCATCGGGAACATTCTCAATGACCGCCTCATGACGATGAGATTCCAAGCGGGCAACCCTCAGTAAATGACTCAATTGACGGCGTTGCCAAGCCAGCCAAGTTGTGGCTGCAGCCAAGCAGATTATCAGAAAGCAAAGAATCTTGATGATCATGATCCTTGGCAGGTGAATAGAAGGGCTTGGTAACAAAAATCGTGGTCAGTCCAGTTCAGCATGGGAGATCGGCACGGCAATATCGGCTCAAAGCCGGGGTTATGGAAGTAGCAATCAAATTCCCGCCTCTCTCTTCAAGTCTCTCTTCAGCATGTACTGCTCGCTGGGGGAACAAGTTTGCTGATGAATTTTTCTCAAAAAGGCTCACTCAAGAAGCCCGGAGCAGCTTACTGGCCAAGGTCTGCCACGGCTTGATGCTTCTCAATTTTCTTATTTACGCTTTCAATGAATTGTTTTTTTTGCACTGCATCAAATTCAAGTCGCGTCTGATCAATGTTGAATGCTCTTTTCATGCCCTGACTTCCCTAAAAAGGGGTAAGGTGTCACACTTGATCCTTGCCTTGGGTCGTTTTTGATGGCATCAAGTCCGCTCGGGGGTCTTGACACCCCTGTTTATTTTTGGGATGGTGACCAGCACAATGTTGCCAAACCTGTTGATCTGCCAAAGTTCGATGTGCATTGCTTGAAGGGCATGTTTCTCGGTGCTGTTGGCTGAAATCACATGCCCTCAAAAGCGGCTGCACTTCGGACGCTTGGCTTGAAGGAGTGATCATGCGAAAGACCATTTTGGAATCTATCTTGTATCCCTACCTGAAGTTGGCGCAGCGAAACCTCGAATTGATGCGCATGTTGTCGCTTTCCCCAGAGATCAAGCCTCCTACAGCCGAAGAATCTCAAAATCCCTTCTTGGCCTTGCATTCGCAGTGGAGTCAGTTAACTCAGTCGTCTGAACTGCTGCACATGATGCGTGCCGCGACGAAAAACCACACCGAGTTTTTGCTCGAGCTTGGGCAAATCGGTGTGGCAGTTTCCAACCCTGTTCAGCAGAACTTTCTAAAATCTCAAGATACTTTGCTCCAAATGAGCCAGTCGGTGGTAGAAACCTTGGCCACAGCGCCCCACGGGGCCGAAAAGCCAGAAAAGTCTGACAAGAAGAAGCCTCATACTGAAGTCAAAGGAGAGCTTCAAGAGGCTTGACAACACCCTAAAGAGGGGGGGGGCAGATGTCGCACCCAAGCAACGTCCTGCCCTTCATTGAATACACCACCCCCTAAAAACGCCCCATAAAGTCTGTGAAACTCCCAATTAATGTGGGATGGTTGCCTTGCTCTTCGGCCTACTGATCCCCGCCCCATCAGAACGCCTTCGGCTGAAGCAGGCTTTGCGTTCAGACCCCATAAGAACCAAGGTTGACGGCGGGCCGGCTAAAAATGCAGGGATACAATACAAGGTAGTAAACCAGTCACCAGGGAACCTCTGCAAAACCCCTCGTGGATGAAAACATGCCTTTCCCGGATGGGAGATGCAAGGCAAATTTTGCAGCCTGTCGCGGTTGCTACATGCAAAAAAGCCAACGCCGCAGACCTCATTCGGGAAAGAATGCGATCACCTCGAGGGGTCTTGCAGAGGTTCCCTGGGGCCTGTTAACAGGCCCTAGGTATATCCGCATATTGCAGGCTTGACACCGCCGCCCAACTGCTATTCTTGCGGTCAATTTGAATTAAATCATATCGGTTTTAGGAGACCTTGGGGATCATGTCTGACCTGATCAATCTGGACATCAGCCTCGAAAATTGGAAGCAAGCTTGCAGCCAACTTTCAGTAGAAAATTATTTCAGCCTGGAGGTGTTTCAGCGCGAAATGAAGCTGATCTTCCAGCATGGGCCACGCTACCTCGGGCATGCACTTTCGGTCCCTGAGCTTGGTGACTACCATGCCCTGCAACATGAAGGAGAGGGCCGCGCTTTGGTTCGTACCTCAAAGGGTATTGAGCTAATTTCCAATGTCTGCCGCCATCGTCAGGCCGTGATGCTGCGCGGCCGAGGCAACACCAAAAATCATATCGTGTGCCCCCTGCACCGCTGGACTTACGACCTACACGGAGAATTGGTCGGCGCCCCGCATTTTGACCATGACCCCTGCCTGCATCTGCGCAATGATCCCATCCAAATGTGGAATGGCATGATTTTTGACCGCAATGGGTGTGACGTCGCAAGCCAGTTGAACTCCTTGGGGCCTCAGCCTGAGCTGAATTTTGAGGGCTTTGTGCTTGATAAGGTTCAATTGCACGAGTGTAATTACAACTGGAAAACATTCATTGAGGTTTACCTGGAAGACTACCATGTCGAGCCCTTCCACCCCGGGCTCGGCCAGTTTGTGAGCTGCAATGACCTCCGCTGGGAATTTGGAGAACATCATTCCGTACAAACCGTCGGCATTCATAAGGGCCTGAGCAAGGCGGGTTCTCCAAGCTACCGCAATTGGCATAATGCCGTGCTCAAGTTCAACCAAGGTCAAGTACCGCAGCAAGGCGCCATTTGGCTCACCTACTACCCCCATATCATGCTTGAATGGTACCCCCATGTTTTGGTGGTCTCAACCTTGCACCCCAAGGGTCCACAAAAAACCCTCAACGTCGTAGAGTTTTTTTACCCTGAAGAAATTGCGGCCTTTGAACGTGAGTTTGTCGAAGCGCAACAAGCCGCTTACTGGGAAACCTGTATCGAAGACGATGAAATTGCCCTTCGAATGGATGCTGGCCGTCAAGCGCTTCTGGATCGTGGTGACAATGAAGTTGGCCCCTACCAAAGCCCCATGGAAGATGGCATGAGGCATTTTCACCATTGGTATCGCAAAATAATGTAGCCCTTCCCTCAACCACAAAGCCCTGCGAAAACCATGCTGCTTCAGCCCCTTATTTCTCCTGAGCAATTACAAACTGTTCTTCGCGAAGCGATTCCTGTGGTGCTGCTAGACACCCGATTTGACCTGGCTGAGCCCGATGCAGGCGAACGAGACTACCTCTTGGGTCACATCCCAGGTGCTCACTATGTCCACCTAGATCGCGACCTCTGCGGCCCCAAAACAGGCATCAATGGCCGTCACCCCCTCCCCGATTTAAAAACCTGGCAAAAAACAGTGTCCCGCTGGGAGATCACACCGCATTCTAGTGTGGTAATCTACGACGCCCAAGGGGGCATGTTTGCCGCCCGCACCTGGTGGATGCTGCGACAGTTAGGTGTGGAATCAATCTCGGTTCTGGATGGGGGCTTGCCAGGCTGGTTGGCGATGGGGGGCACTTTGGAGGCCACTCAAGCTGTTCAAATCAATACCCCCTCACCATGGCCCAGCTCGCCTGCGGCTGAGTGGCATAACATCGTGGTCGTGCAAGAACTCGAAACCAACCCGACTGCGCATTTTTTGCTGGATGCACGATCTCCTGAGCGTTACCGTGGAGAGGCAGAGCCCATTGATGCGGCCCCCGGTCATATTCCTGGCGCCCTGAACAGGCACTTCAAGCTCAACCTCACCCCGGAGGGTTGGTTCAAGCCCATCCATTCCTTGCGCGCCGAATTTCAACTTTTGATGGGTCAAACCTCCCCCCGGGAAGTGATCCATCAGTGTGGCTCGGGGGTAACCGCCTGCCACAATCTTCTTGCCATGGAAATCGCCGGGCTGAATGGCTCCCGTCTTTACCCAGGGTCCTGGAGCGAATGGTGCAGCAACCCGCGCCGGCCTGTAGCTCTTGCAAAAATAACCAAATAAGTTTCAGTTATTTCGGCAATAAACAGGGAAGCCCTGCAAAACCGCCTCGCGGCGATCGCATCCACGGGAAGTTTTGCAGAGGTTCCCTAGGGCATGTCAGGGGTCTTATGAAACCAAACACCAGACACTATCATCCCAAGTTGTGTTGAGTATTCACCAGCACTGGCCGCCCCCTCAGCCTTCGTGCGAGTGAAGACTGGCGGGGTCTGAGTACGGACTTGCTGGATTCAGCGACTAATGTGCGGAATGACGAGAAGTAGGTGGGGGTGACAAGAAAATTTCATCATGACCACATCAAAATTCCTCAAAATTGGTGAGTGAAGTGGCCTACTGAGCAGCAGGCGTGACTATGATGCGGTTTGGATCTGCTGATTGGTGGCCCTGCCCAGCAGGCGTGACTATGGTGCGGTTTGGATCTGCTGATTGGTGGCCCTTCCCAGCAGGCGTGACTATGGTGCGGGTTGGATCTGCTGATTGGTGGCCCTGCCCAGCAGGCGTGACTATGGTGCGGTTTGGATCTGCTGATTGGTGGCCCTTCCCAGCAGGCGTGACTATGGTGCGGGTTGGATCTGGTGATTGGTGGCCCTTCCGAACAGGCGTGACTATGGTGCCGGTTGTGGTGCCGGGTTGTGGTGCCGTTGTGGGGCCGGTTGTGGTGCCGGGTTGTGGTGCCGTTGTGGGGCCGGTTGTGGTGCCGGGTTGTGGTGCCGTTGTGGGGCCGGTTGTGGTGCCGGGTTGTGGTGCCGTTGTGGGGCCGGTTGTGGTGCGGGTTGTGGGGCCTGTGGGGCCGGTTTGTTTTTTAAATGGATTGGTAAATTTAGGAACTTTAATAGTAGGAACTTTAATATTAGGAAATTTAATATTAGAAAAATTCAATCCTTTAACCCAACCCGGCAAATTAATACCATTTGGTAATGATTTCATCCATGCATGTATTTTAGGAACTTTAACCACACCGGCCACTGCAATCAACGCATTCACAGTCGTAGGGCCCATTATTGCCGCGAATTGTTTAGCTAGTTTGTCTATGTCTTGATCATTGTTCGCCAATCCGACCCGTTCTATAACTTGGGATGCCTCGTGAAGCCCTACAGCGAAAGATGCAATACCCAAAGAACCATAGAATGCAGCAAGTGCAGCTTTAGAGAGAGCTGGTTCTGGAATCAGGCCCAGAGCAGCCGTAATACCCATCAGAGCCGCTATACCCACATAAGTTGTTGGATCAGTCAAAAGTTTCCCATATTGCTGAGCTGTTTCTGCTGGCATATACTTTAAAGATTCCCATAAAACCCTGCTAACTGCGGCATTAATGTAAATAGGATTATTTTTATCTTGATAGTTTAAACCAAATCTAGACGGGACACCCTGAGAATTATCAATAAATATCTGATTATTATTTGTCAATTTCTGTTGTGACTTATTAGGCTGAACTGCCGGCGTGCCACCTTCAATTTTATACCCTACAGAAGCCACTTTGAATTGCCTAGTTTGGCTTGATATTACTATTTTTGATGACTGAACGCCCATTGTCAAAAGTTGATTTTGAACCACTTTTGCGCGTTTTTTTGCCAATTGTTGATTTTTTTCAAGACCGCCGCCAGGCGCATAACCTCCGGTTAAGGTTAATTTCGCTGAAGGATTATTCTTTAAAAATTGAGCCAGTTTTTTTAAGTCAGAAACACCTTGAGGTGTTAAATCAGATCCACTATATGCAAAATCCAATTTTCCTATATTTGCTGTAATTGGTTGATTATTATTAATTTTCTGAGATGGAGCAAGGGACATCGTAACCATAATCATTAAATCAGCAACTTCCATCAGAAAAATCATTCAACACTTTTGTGCTTGCATTGAATAGTTTTTTAAATGGTTTTTTGCCTATCCTTTCTTTGGTTTAAAAAATCATAAAATGCAAAAACCAAGGACTAGTCTGTATATTTTTTGCATGGGTTTATATTAAGGAAGTAAGTGAGCGGTGTACTTAGTGGCGGCGGGGCCCGAATGGCCTGTGTGGGTAAATGAACAGCCCAAGCCGGAGTAAGCCACGAACAATGTTCTGAAACAAACCCATCCATTCAAAACCTTTCAACACCTTAAAGGCTTTTGCTCTCATGCTCTGAGGCCACACTGTCAGGGGTGTGAGGCCTGAAATCACAAAACACAATTTTTGTTTATGGGAGGGCTTTCACCATGGAAGGGCACGATAAACCAACGAAGTGATACCTCAGCTTGGATGATGGCACCGCTTGAAAACGTGATTTTTTACCATTTTATGGTTGGGTGCAGCCATTGTGTCACCCCTATTTCAGGGGGGGGCGGCCCCACGCATGGTGCCAAACCCTCTGGATCGTGGAGGGGCCAGCGCGCTTTTACAGCCTTACAAGCTCATGTGTTTCTGTTTAAACGACCGTTTTCCATGAGCGCCGGCTTGATCATGGGTAGGGAGTTTTTCAGGGCGATTACAATCACCAGTGCCCTTTCAGTGTGTCCTGAGTATGGAAAACCCCAGTCCCGCCCAAGTTCAGTGCTATATCGCCCAAGGCTTGCCCTGCCACCATCTGCACGTTGAGGGAGACGGCCGTCATTTTTTCGCGACGATTGTGTCGTCTCAATTTGAAGGGGTCAGCCGTGTGGGTCGGCATCAGCTTGTTTATCAGGCTCTGGGCGATAGAATGCGCGAGCAAATTCATGCGCTTTCGATGAAAACCTTGACTCCTGCCGAATGGTCGGCCTCCCCCCACTGACTCTTTTGCCATTGAACACTTGCACGCCGGCTGACCTCATCTGCCCTGTGGCGCTGCCAAGTGTGGCGTATTTTCCATGGACAAACTTTTGATTCGCGGTGGCCGTGCATTGCATGGTGAAGTATTGATCTCGGGAGCCAAGAATGCGGCTTTGCCTGAATTGTGCGCGGCCCTTTTAACGCCCGAAGAGGTCACACTGTCCAATGTGCCACAGCTGCAAGACGTTCGCACCATGATCGGCTTGTTGAGCCATATGGGTGTGTCGGCACAATTCAGCCACCTTGATTCACACCAGCTGACCCTGTGTGCTCGTGAGGTGACGGCCCCTCAAGCCCCCTATGACTTGGTCAAGACCATGCGAGCCTCGATTTTGGTGCTGGGGCCTTTGCTGGCGCGGTTTGGTCACGCCAGGGTGTCGCTGCCAGGGGGTTGTGCCATTGGCTCTCGCCCCGTCGATCAACACATCAAAGGCTTGCAGGCCATGGGTGCAGACATCGTGATCGAGCATGGCGACATCATTGCCAAAGCGTCTCATTTGCATGGGGCTCGTATTACAACCGACATGGTCACCGTCACCGGAACCGAAAACCTGATGATGGCCGCCACCTTGGCTCAAGGCGAAACCGTGCTTGAAAACGCGGCTCAAGAACCTGAAATTGTCGATTTGGCCGAAATGCTCATTCGCATGGGGGCCCAAATTGAGGGGCATGGCACCCGCCGGGTTCGAATTCAAGGCGTGAATCGCCTTCATGGGCTGGAGGCCTCCACTCCGCATCGCATCATGCCCGACCGAATTGAGTCGGGCACCTTCCTTTGTGCCGTCACGGCCGCCGGGGGCGATGTGCGGCTGAAACACGCTTGCGCAGATCACCTTGACGCCGTCATCGAAAAATTACGCGAAGCCGGCGCTTCCATTGATGTGGATGCAAATACCATTCGCATCCAGCGTTCAGGCCCTTTGGCTGCCATCAGCTTTCGCACCAGCGAGTACCCTGCTTTTCCCACAGACATGCAGGCCCAGTTGATGGCGGTTAATTGTGTGGCTCATGGGGTGTCCAAAATCACTGAAACCATTTTTGAGAACCGCTTCATGCACGTCAATGAACTGCTGCGTTTGGGGGCCCGAATCGAGGTTGATGGCCATACTGCGGTGGTGCAAGGGGTAGACAAACTCTCCGGAGCAGTGGTGATGGCCACTGATCTGCGTGCTTCAGCCAGTTTGGTGATTGCCGGCTTGGTGGCCGACGGGGAAACTCTCGTAGATCGCATTTATCACCTTGATCGTGGCTATGAGCACATGGAAACCAAGCTGCGCGGCATGGGAGCAGACATCGAGCGGGTGACATGATGACCCTGACCCTGGCACTCTCGAAGGGGCGAATTTTTGATGAAACCCTTCCCTTGCTCAAGGCCGCAGGCATTGAGGTCACGGAAGACCCTGAGGCTTCACGCAAGTTGATTCTGCCAACCAGCCACCCGCAAGTGAGGGTGGTGCTGGTTCGTGCCGCCGATGTCCCTACTTATGTGCAGTATGGTGGGGCTGATTTGGGCGTTACAGGCAAAGATATTCTCATCGAGCATGGCGGAGCCGGCTTGTATCAGCCTCTCGATTTGCGTATTGCGATCTGCCGTATGAGCGTGGCAGCCCGGGCTTGTTTCGATTATGCTACGGCCGTTCGCCAAGGCTCCCGCATTCGGGTTGCCACCAAGTACACCCGAATCGCCCGCGAGCACTTTGCCACCAAAGGAGTCCACGTCGATTTGATTAAACTCTATGGCTCCATGGAGCTGGCGCCTCTCACTGGCTTGGCTGATGCGATCGTTGATCTTGTTTCCAGCGGCCACACGCTCAGGGCCAATGATTTGCTTGAGGTTGAACAGATCATGCCCATTTCTTCACGTTTGGTGGTGAACCAGGCATCGTTGAAACTGAAGCGAGAGGTGCTGCGCCCCATCATCGACAGTTTTGCGCGTGCGGTGTCCCCTTTGTCTGACTCCTGATTGCACCATAATGAGCCCGCAAATTCGCCAACTCAGCACTGCTCAGCCTGATTTTGAAATTCAGTTGCAACAATTGTTGCGCGGATCTGCAGACACCCACCAAGCCATTGAAGCCCGCGTGGCCGAGATTCTTGCCGATGTTCGAACCCGCGGTGACGCCGCTTTGCTTGAATACACCCAACGCTTTGACGGCTTGAGTGTCACGCAGGTTTCTGATTTGGAAATTTCACACTCTGTCTGCGAAAAGGCCCTGATAGACCTCCCCTTGGCGCAGCGCGAGGCCTTGCATCAGGCGGCACACCGTGTGCGTCGGTACCATGAGCGTCAGTGGGAGGTTTGCGGTCAATCCTGGTCGTATCGAGACGAAGACGGCTCGCTCCTTGGCCAAAAAGTGACGCCAATTGACCGTGTAGGCGTGTATGTGCCGGGGGGTAAAGCCGCCTACCCCAGCAGCGTCTTGATGAACGTTCTGCCGGCCAAGGTGGCGGGGGTGGGGGAAGTCATCATGGTGGTGCCCACGCCCCGGGGTGAGCGCAATGCTTTGGTGCTGGCAGCGGCGGCGGTTTGCAAGGTCGACCGCGTGTTGACCCTCGGGGGGGCTCAGGCGATTGCGGCCCTGGCTTACGGCACGGCCACCATTCCCGCAGTAGATAAAATCACTGGGCCCGGCAATGCTTATGTGGCCAGCGCCAAGCGTCGGGTGTTCGGCCAGGTGGGCATCGACATGATCGCCGGCCCGAGTGAAATTCTCGTGCTGGCAGACGGCTCAACCCCGGCAGAATGGGTGGCGATGGATCTCTTCAGCCAGGCCGAGCACGATGAACTGGCCCAAAGTATTCTCCTCAGCCCAAATGCCGATTACATCACTGCCGTGAAAAATGCCATCGACCGCCTGTTGCCGAACATGCCGCGCAGGGAAGTCATTCGTGCCTCGCTGGAAGGCCGCGGCGCCCTGATTCACACCCGCAGCATGGACGAAGCCTGCCTGATCAGCAATCGAATTGCACCAGAGCATCTGGAAGTCAGCTCGCAAGAACCCCACCGATGGGAGCCTTTACTCAAGCACGCCGGGGCTATTTTTCTGGGGGCGTACACCAGTGAAAGCCTGGGAGATTATTGCGCCGGGCCCAATCACGTTCTCCCCACCTCGGGAACCGCGCGTTTCAGCTCACCGCTGGGTGTCTATGATTTTCAAAAACGCAGCAGCCTGATTGAAGTCAGTGAGTCAGGGGCCCGGGCTTTAGGTGTCACAGCCTCAGAATTGGCCTTCGGCGAGGGTTTGCAGGCCCATGCTCAAGCCGCCCTGTTACGCCTTCGTCCCAAGGACCCCTCATGAGCGAATTGCCTTCCAGAGTGCATCGCTTGATTCGCCCCGAGGTGCAGGCCATGCAAGCTTATGCCGTGCAGCCAAGTGCGGGCCTCATCAAGCTTGATGCCATGGAAAACCCCTTTGTGTTGCCAACGGCCTTACAAGAAGAACTGGGCAAGCGCCTGGGGCGCCTGCCCCTCAACCGTTACCCTGGGGCGCGCATCGACGATCTACGTGCTGCTTTGGCCCATCAGGCGGGTCTACCCAAAGAATTTGGCCTGATTTTGGGCAATGGCTCTGACGAGCTGATCACTTTGCTGAGCCTGGCTTGCGCTCGGCCTGGGGCCAAGGTGTTGTCGCCGGAGCCTTGTTTCGTGATGTATGAAGTGTCTGCACGCTTGCAGGGGCTTGAATTCCTGGGTGTTTCCCTGACCTCGGCTTTTGATCTCGACGAACCCGCTTTGCTGGCCGCCATTGAGCAGCATCAACCAGCCATGATTTATCTGGCTTGCCCCAACAACCCCACGGCCAATCTTTTTGATCTGCCCGCCATCCAGCGCATCATTGAGGCCGCTCCGGGCTTGGTGGTGCTGGACGAAGCCTACCAGCCCTTTGCCTCGCGCAATCACCTCAGCCTGGCTCGTCAGTATGGCCATGTCTTGGTCATGCGAACCTTGAGCAAGTTTGGTCTGGCCGGAGTGCGGCTGGGTTACTTGATGGGGCCGCAAGCCTGGATCGATCAAATTGACAAAGTTCGCCCCCCTTATAACATCAGCGCTCTCAATGCCGAGGCCGCTTTGTTTGCCCTTGAGTATGCCGATGAGTTTGCCCATCAGGCTCAAGTTATCTGTCAAGAGCGAAGCCGCCTCGCAGCGGCCTTGCAGGCGATGGGCTTGAAACCTTTTCCCAGCGAAGCCAATATGATTCTGGTGCAAATGCCCGATGCGCCCGCCGCTTTTGCAGGCCTTCAATCTCGTGGGGTTTTAGTGAAAAATGTATCGCACCAGCACCCTTTGCTGGCTCACTGTTTGCGCTTGACCGTGGGAACCCCCCACGAAAACGACTGCCTGATTTCCGCCTTGAAAGATCTGCTGTGATCACCCCCACTCGCCAAGCCGACATCAGCCGCCAAACGGCTGAAACCCAAATTCGTGTGTGCCTTCACCTGGATGGCTCAGGGCAGTCCAACCTTCAAACCGGTATTGGCTTCCTCGACCACATGCTTGATCAAATCGCGCGGCATGGCCTGATCGACCTGACCATTGAGGCCCAGGGTGATTTACACATTGACGGCCATCATACCGTAGAAGATATTGGCATCACACTGGGCCAAGCCATGGCTGTGGCCGTGGGTGACAAACGGGGTTTGCGGCGTTATGGGCACGCCTACGTGCCCTTGGACGAAGCTTTATCGAGGGTGGTCATTGATTTTTCCGGGCGGCCAGGCTTGCACATGCATGTGAATTTCACCGCGGGCGCCATTGGGCAACTGGATACCCAACTGGTTTATGAGTTTTTTCAGGGCTTTGTGAACCATGCCGGGGTGACCTTGCACATTGACAACCTCCGTGGCCATAACGCCCACCATCAGTGCGAAACTATTTTCAAGGCTTTCGCCCGAGCCCTGCGCCAGGCCGTGGAAATCGACCCTCGCGCTGCCAGCGTGATTCCATCCACCAAGGGGAGCCTTTGATCATGCCCCGGGTGGTTGCCGTGATTGATTATGGCATGGGTAATCTGCGCTCAGTCTCGCAGGCCGTTCAGCATGCCGCCGAAGGCTCCGGCTTCCATGTGCTGGTCACTTCACAGCCCGATCAGGTCTGGGCTGCTGAGAGGGTGGTGCTTCCAGGACAAGGTGCCATGCCTGACTGCATGCGTGAATTGCATGATTCCGGCTTGCTGGGGCCTGTTCTCGATGCGGCTCGTAACAAACCTTTGATGGGGGTTTGTGTGGGGATGCAAATGATGCTGGATGGCAGCGAGGAAGGCCCCTCTGAGGGCTTGTCTTTGTTACCGGGGCACGTGCTGCGTTTTCAATTAGAGGGCCAACTTCAACCCGACGGTAGCCGCTACAAAGTGCCCCAAATGGGCTGGAACCGTGTCGAGCAGGTCAAGCCTCACCCAATGTGGCATGAGGTTCCCGATGGCAGCTATTTTTATTTTGTACACAGCTTTTTTGCCCGTTTAAGCGACCCCTGTCACAGTGTCGGTGAAACCGTGTATGGTCAACGCTTTACCTCGGCATTGGCACAAGATAACATCTTTGCTACACAGTTCCACCCGGAAAAAAGTGCCCGGCATGGCTTAACCCTTTACCGCAACTTTCTTAACTGGACTCCCTGACCATGATCGTCTCTGAAGAATTTTCTGTGCCTGTCGTCTTGATTGACCTTTAACCACCTGATCACAACGCTCTTCCCTCTCCACGTTTGTGATCCTTTTCTTCAACTTCCTACTCTCGTTTTATTTCTACGGCCATGCTGCTGATTCCTGCCATTGATCTCAAAGACGGCAAATGTGTTCGCCTTAAACAAGGTGACATGAATGATTCCACCACCTTCAGTGAAAACCCGGCTGCCATGGCCCGACGATGGGTTGAAGCCGGAGCCCGCCGCTTACACTTGGTGGACTTGAACGGCGCCTTGGCTGGCAAACCCATCAATGAGCCTGCCATCCAAGCCATCATCCGAGAAGTGGGCGATGAAATCCCGGTTCAACTGGGTGGCGGCATTCGTGATCTCGACACCATCGAACGCTACCTTGATGATGGCTTGAGTTTTGTCATCATTGGAACAGCCGCCGTGAAAAACCCCGGCTTTTTGCGCGACGCTTGTTCTGCCTTCGGCGGGCATATTTTGGTTGGCCTGGATGCAAAAGACGGCAAAGTGGCTACCGATGGCTGGAGCAAGCTGACCGGACATGAGGTCATTGATCTGGCTAAAAAGTTCGAAGACTACGGGGTGGAAGGCGTTATCTACACCGACATTGGCCGAGACGGTATGCTCTCCGGCATTAACATGGAAGCCACCATCAAACTGGCTCAATCACTGACGATTCCCGTGATTGCTTCAGGTGGCTTGAGCAACATGCTTGATATTGAAGCCCTGTGTGCCGCAGAAGAACAGGGCATCGAGGGTGTTATCTGTGGTCGGGCCATTTACAATGGTGACCTTGATTTCACCGCTGCGCAGGCTCGGGCAGATCAATTCACCGAGGCCTGAAAGCCCCCCACCCTCAGGGCGATTCTCGCCATGCAGGCTCCTGTTTCGCCTTGAGGCTCAGCCTTTGTTTCGAAAACCAGCCTCTTGCTGAGTTCAAAGGATTTCTTTTGCTAGCCAAACGTATCATCCCCTGTCTTGATGTCACAGCGGGCCGAGTTGTCAAGGGTGTCAATTTCATCGAACTTCGAGACGCCGGAGATCCTGTAGAAATCGCTGCGCGCTACAACGATCAAGGGGCCGATGAACTCACCTTCCTCGACATCACCGCCACCAGCGATGCCCGAGATGTGATCCTGCCGATTATCGAGGCAGTGGCCTCTCAGGTTTTTATTCCCCTCACGGTGGGCGGGGGTGTACGCACAGTCGAAGACGTTCGTCGCCTGCTGAACGCAGGGGCCGATAAGGTCAGCTTCAATTCTGCCGCGGTCGCTCAGCCCGAAGTCATTCGCCAAGCTTCTGCCAAATATGGCGCACAATGCATTGTGGTGGCCATTGACGCCAAGCGTCGTGAAGCCGGGGGCTGGGAGGTCTACACCCACGGAGGGCGTAAAAACACCGGCCTCGATGCGGTTCAATGGGCGCGCCGCATGGCTGAATTGGGCGCTGGTGAAATTTTGCTCACCAGCATGGATCGTGACGGAACCAAAAGTGGCTTTGATTTGGCCTTGACCCGTGCCGTCAGCGATGCCGTGGCCGTGCCCGTGATTGCCTCCGGTGGTGTAGGCCATCTGGATCACCTGGCAGATGGCATTCAAAAGGGCGGCGCCGATGCCGTGCTGGCCGCCAGCATTTTCCATTATGGCGAATACACGGTGGAGCAGGCCAAGTTGCGCATGGCAGAGCGTGGTATTCCGGTGCGTCAATGACCCCTGCGCATACAGTGCGAATCATTGGCGGCCGCTGTAAGCGCAGCAGGCTGCCTGTGCTCGATTCTCCGGGTTTGCGCCCCACACCTGACCGCGTCCGCGTGACTCTTTTCAATTGGCTGGGCATCGATTTATCCGGCTGCCGTTGCCTTGATGCCTTTGCAGGAACCGGCTCACTCGGGTTTGAGGCCGCTTCCAGAGGGGCCGCCGAGGTGGTGATGCTGGAAACCCAATCCCAGGTATTTCAAAGTTTGAAACACACTCGACAAAAGTTGGCTTTATCTGAGGTTCAAGTTTTTCAAGAAGACGCCTTGACCTATATGAGCCGAGTGGCCTGTCATTCATTCGAAGTTGTCTTTCTTGACCCTCCCTTCGCTGCCACCGATTTACGGCAACGGGCTGTTCAAGCAGCCACCCGTGTGCTTGTTCCTGGCGGCCTGATTTACCTTGAATCCCCCGAGGTTTCAACTTCCTTGAATTTGCCGCAGGAACTCCTCCTCCATCGACAAGCCCGCGCTGGATCTGTACATTTTGAGTTGCGACGAAGAGCCGATTGATGGGCTCTCTGATTTCAAAACTTTGATTGAAGCAGGGTCATTGCCCAGACTGCGACAATACAATTTTTGTACTCAGCAGACAAACCTCATGACCTCCACACACTCGCTCATTGCGGTTTATCCTGGCACCTTTGACCCCATGACTCTCGGCCATGAGGATCTGATGCGCCGTGCAGCCTCTCTTTTCGAGCGCATCATTGTTGCAGTGGCGGCTGCCCATCATAAAAAAACGCTTTTCACCCTCGAAGATCGCCTTGAAATTGTCACAGAACTCGCAGCCCCCCTGCTGAATGTGCAGGTGTTGTCGTTTGACGGCCTGCTGCGAGATTTTGTTGTCGAGCACGGTGGTAAAGTTGTAGTGCGAGGGCTGCGAGCAGTAAGCGACTTCGAATACGAATTTCAAATGGCCGGCATGAATCGGCACTTGATGCCCGAAGTCGAAACAGTGTTTCTCACCCCCAGCGAGCCATTTCAGTTTGTATCTGGCACCTTTGTGCGAGAAATTGCAAGCCTGAGGGGTGACGTGTCAAAATTTGTGTCCCCCTCAGTCCTTGATCGCCTGAAAAAACGTGTAGCCTCCAAGGTTTAACCAGATGGCAGGCACTTTCTGTTGTTCAAGCGGATTCAGCCAGGAGAATTTTCATGGCACTGATGATCACTAACGAGTGTATCAACTGTGATGTGTGTGAGCCCGTGTGCCCGAATCAAGCCATCAGCATGGGTGAATCTTTTTACAAAATCAATCCAAGCCTGTGCACCGAGTGCATAGGGCACTTCAACGAGCCCCAGTGCGTACAACTGTGTCCGGTAAGTTGCATTCCATTGAACCCTCAATATGCGGAAACCCAGGCTGAGCTTTGGGCCAAATATCATGGCCTTCAGGCGACCACTGACTGACTGGCACCCTCACGTTCTGTTCTGGGCTACTTCATGAAACCTGTTTTGATCCTTCAGCATTGCCACGATGACGGCCCAGCATTTCTTGCAACTTGGCTGCGCATTCACTCTGTGCCCTTTGCGGTTATGAATTCACAAGCAGGGGACCGCTTTCCAAGCTCGATGTCGGCATACTCAGCATTGGCCGTCTTGGGCGGATCCATCAGTGCCAATGACCCCTTGCCCTCGCTGCGTCAAGCGGAATATCTGATTCTCGAATCAATGATGCAACAATTGCCGGTGATTGGGCATTGCTTGGGTGGGCAACTGATGGCGCGCGCCCTGGGTGCCAAGGTGCAAGGTAGCCCAGGAGAGCTGGGTTGGCACACCATTCACCTGACACCCGCCGGAGCCACCCATTTTGATAACATAGGCCCTTGTACCGTGTTTCAGTGGCACCAAGAAACCTTTGATATTCCTGCGGGTGCTCAATTATTGGCCAGCAGCCAAGCCTGTCCCCACCAAGCCTTTTCCCTGGGCCCGCACTTGGCGCTTCAGTTTCATGTTGAACTTGACGAAACCAAACTCCTCGATTGGGTTCATGAACTCGAAGCCAAGCCAACTTTGGACGGCTATGTCTCGGTACAGAGCCCCCAAGCCATTTTGGATCAGGCACGAATAGCGATATCTACCCAACAGTGCTTGGCTTCACGCCTGTATGAACGCTGGCTGAGTGGTCTGTCAAACCCGGAGAGGCTTTTAGGAAAGGGCGCTTTCACCCCATAAAGCATGGGAAATGATTTCTTTCACGTCTTTCGACAAAGATGCCTTGGCTGCCACGCGATGAAGCGCCTGCTGAGCAGCTTCCCGGAATGGCGAAGCGAGCCGGGTCCAGCGGTCCATGATGCGAGCGATGCGTGCAGCCAGCTGGGGGTTGCTGGCGTCGAGCTCCAGGACGCTATCAGCCCAAAACTCATAGCCAGCCCCATCTGATCGATGGAAGGCAGCCGGGTTGCTCATACAGAACGAGGCAATCAAGCTACGCGCCCGATTCGGATTTTTCAAACTGAAGTCAGGATGCTTCAGCAGGGCTTGTACCCGAGCCAACCCTTCGCCATCAGACTCAGGAGCAGTGGCTTGAATGGCAAACCATTTGTCAATCACCAGAGGCTCACTTACAAACAAAGTATAAAAGCGGTCAAGGGCTTGATCAGCCAGCGGTGAGCGGCAAGCAAGAAGAGCTTGCAAGGCGCCGAGGCGATCAGTCATATTGTGGGCATCCTTAAAACGCTGAAGCGCGCGCCCCGGCCAAGTCAAGTCACCGCGTGCCGTGGCATCCAGGCAGAGCATTGACAAAGACAAATTCGCCAGCGCACGTTTTCCGCAGGAAATCGGGTCAGGCGAGTAGGCGCCTTGGGTTTGGTGCTTCTCGAAGGCAATCTGCCACTCGTGACGCAAAGCCTGCGCCAGTTGCAAGCGCAAAGATTCGCGCAGTGTGTGAATATGCCGGGGGTTCACCACCTCAAGTTGCTCTGCAATGTACCCTTCGCCAGGAGGCGTGAGGATAAGCTCTTTAAAAGCTGCGTCAATACCAGGGTGAGTCAGTAACTCGCGCATGGCCTCAATGAAAGGGCCGTCAAGCATCAGCGTTGAACAGGACTCCTTACGCAATGCCGCCAATAAGCGGTTGAGCGCCAAACGTTGCCCGGCTTCCCAGCGGTTGAAAGGGTCATTGTCATGGCGTAGAAGCAGCAAAAGTTCGGCATCCCCAAGACCGTCAAATAAAATGACGGGCGCTGAAAAACCACGAAGCAAAGACGGAACAGGTTCTTCATCCACATTGATGAAGGTAAAAAAATTGCGCTTTTCCGTGACCACAAGCACCCTATGATCGCAGGGCTCATCATCAGAATCTGTTTCAAGCCGCAAAGGCAGAGCCTGACCACTGCGCCCGATCAAGCCCATACTCACGGGAATCACGAAAGGCTGATAAGCGTTCTTGGCTTCGATTGATGAAGCCACACCATTTTGCTCAATCAACAAGGTATAAGTGCGTGAAGGAGCATCATAACGGCCCTTGGCATGGATCTCTGGCGTTCCCGCTTGGCTGTACCATCGTTTGAAAGCCTCAAGATGCTGAGCCAGCTCGGTGCCAGGGTTTGCATCAGCGATGGCTTGTGCAAAATCATCGCAGGTGACAGCTTGTCCATCGTGACGCTTGAAGTAAAGCTTCATACCCTGGGCAAAACCATCCCGGCCAACCAAGGTTTGCATCATACGCACCACTTCAGCGCCCTTTTCATAAATTGTGCTGGTGTAAAAATTATTGATCTCAAGGTATTCATCAGGCCTGACCGGATGAGACATCGGGCCAGCATCTTCAGGAAACTGCAAGTGCCGAAGTTGCCGAACATCTTCAATGCGACGTACCGCACGAGCTGACGGGCTATGAGCCATATCCATGCTGAACTCTTGATCACGGAAAACAGTGAGACCCTCTTTGAGGCTCAACTGAAACCAGTCACGGCAGGTAATTCGATTGCCGGTCCAGTTATGAAAATATTCGTGGCCTACCACGCTTTCAATACCCGCATAATCTGCATCAGTCGCGGTGAATGGGCTGGCCAGAACAAACTTGGTGTTGAAAATATTCAAGCCCTTGTTTTCCATTGCACCCATGTTGAAATCACTTACCGCCACAATCATGAATCGGTCCAGGTCAAGCGCCAGGCCAAAGCGCGCCTCGTCCCAGACTATGCTCGCAATCAGGGAATTCATGGCATGCTCAGTTTTGTCGAGATCCCCGCGGCGAACATAAATTTGTAAAAGGTGGTTTTTGCCAGATCGACTACGAATATGCTGTTCGCGCACCACCAAATCTGCGGCCACCAGTGCAAAGAGATAGCAGGGCTTAGGGAAAGGGTCATGCCACTTGGCATAATGGTGCCCCTTGTCAAGATCACCTTGCTCCAGCAGGTTACCATTCGATAGCAGTACAGGATAAATACTCTTTGGGCCGCGCAGGGTCACGGTAAACACCGCCATCACATCAGGCCTATCCAGGAAGTAAGTGATTCGCCGGAAACCCTCGGCTTCACACTGAGTAAACAAGCCCCCCCCCGAGGTATAAAGCCCGGAAAGCTGGCTGTTTTTCTCGGGCGAACAGGTGTTACGCACCTCAAGCGTAAAAGGGCCCTCAGGAGGTGTATCGATAACCACCGCGCCATCTTCACGATGAAACGAAATGCTCTCGCCATTGATCAGCAAGCGGGTAAGATGGATCCCCTCCCCATGCAGCCTCAAAGCTCGTCGAGCTTGGGCGGGGTTGGGTTCAATCAACATTTGATTGATCACCAGCGTCTTCACGGGATCCAAATCAAAAACCAAATCGACTTGACGGATCCAAAACGCTGGCTCAACATAATTGTGTCGACAGATCACGGGGGAAATGCCTTCAGGCATGGGGGGCTCCAAAAAATATGTGACAGGGCTAAGATTCAAATGCCTTGTTTGAGGCTGGCTTCGATGAAGAGATCCAGGTCACCATCCAGCACTTTTTGGGTGTTAGAAACTTCCACGTCAGTGCGTAAATCTTTAATACGGCTCTGATCAAGAACGTAGCTGCGAATTTGGTGCCCCCAGCCAACCTCAGTTTTCGTGTCTTCGAGTTTTTGTTGTTCAGCCATGCGCTTGCGCATTTCGTGTTCATAGAGGCGCGAACGCAACATTTGCCATGCTTCGTCACGGTTGCGATGCTGAGAACGGTCATTTTGGCATTGAACAACAATCCCGGTTGGTGCGTGAGTCAAACGAACAGCTGAATCAGTTTTGTTGATATGCTGACCGCCAGCCCCGGAAGCACGAAAAGTATCTATACGAACATCAGCCGGGTTGATGTCAATTTCAATCGAGTCATCGACTTCGGGATACACAAAAAGGCTGGCAAAAGAGGTATGACGGCCCCCGGAAGAGTCAAATGGGCTTTTGCGCACCAGCCGGTGTACGCCTGTTTCAGTGCGTAACAGACCAAAGGCATACTCGCCTTCAACCTTGATGGTGGCACTTTTGAGGCCCGCCACATCACCCTCGCTTTCCTCCATGATTTCGGTTTTGAAGCCTTTACGTTCACAATATTTCAGGTACTGACGCAAAAGCATACTGGCCCAGTCACAGGCTTCAGTACCACCAGCGCCCGCTTGAATATCAATAAAGCAATTGCTGGGATCGGCAGGGTTATTGAACATGCGGCGAAATTCAAGCTCTGCCACAATGGATTGCAATTTCGCGGCATCAGCTTCAATAGCCCGTAGGCTGTCGAAGTCTCCCTCGGCTTTAGTCAGCTCGTAGAGCTCGATGTTGTCGGTGAGGTTGGCGCTGAGGTCATTGATTGTGCCCACCACCGATTCCAGAATTTTCTTTTCCCGGCCCAAGTCCTGAGCACGTTGAGGCTCATTCCAGACCTGAGGATTTTCGAGGGCGGCATTGACTTCATTCAGGCGCAGAGCTTTACGATCGTAGTCAAAGAAACCCCCGAAGATCAAGAGTGCGCTGATTCAGGTCAGAGAGAGTATTGCCGATGGCATTGATGTGTTCGATGTCCATCCGGACGCTCCTTGATTTTTGAAAGCCACAATTTTCGCATGTTGTGATTCACATGAAACATACAACACGCCCTAGCGGGCGGCAGCTGCCAAATCTCGGCGAAGTTGAGAAAGCAGTACTGCTGCCCGAAATTTTTTTTCGATAATTCCTACCTGATGCTGCTCACAAAACGGCAATAGATGCTGTTCGGTATCGGCTTGGAGAGCCAGTGCTCCCGTGGTCACGATGATGGGGGCTTTTTTTTGTAAATTTCGAATGGCCAAAATGGTGGCTTCCGCCGTTTCACCACCTCCAAGAAGCCAATCAACCACATAGGCATCAAAGCGACGATGCTTAAAAGAAGCGATCAGTTCATGGGCTCGATAAAATTTGTGTACTGACACTCCACCCAGCTCAGTCAATTCTTCGGCCAAGGCATCAGCTGCGAGCTGATTATCTTCGAGTAGTGCAATTCGCATATAAGGATGCGCCGAAAAGGTGAGCTTACGTACGCTGTAGCGAGGGATATTTTGCGGTTCGCTGCCGCCGATATAAACCTCCCAATGCCCCGCAGGGTTCACTGCGACCAGATCACACTGCCCGTCAGGATCAAGGATAAAGCCAAGAAGAAGAACGGCTTGGGAGGGCATCCCTTTAATCAAGACCTTCGCAGAGATCTCTCCCGAGGAGCCACTTTGCCCAGATTCAATCTCATGAACTCCCAAAAGTTCGTCGAGATCGCAGCGCCAGTGTTCAGCCACGGCGCGAAGCTCGGCGGCAGACCACCCTCCATTTTTGAATTTTCGGTGAATGGTACTGCGTGCCACTCCGAGAAAGTGACTAAGTTCCGATCCCTGTTTGTGAATAGGGACTCCTCGTTTCGTCAAAAGATTCCTGACCCGCAACGAAACGTGGTCGTCGCTGTCTTCGGGGTCTGTGTCTGAGTATAAAAGCGCATCGTGGTCAGAGAAGGTGGGCATGGACTGAACTTGGATTTGCCTGGAAATGTTTCATTTTAGATCTTGTTGCGAAATGTTTTTGGTTTTTTATTGAAAAATAGTTGTCAAAATTGCATCTTTTGAGATAAAGTTGCTAAATGCAACATTAATATTGTTTGCGAAACACCCTTTCAGATCGAATGCCTCGATCAAGAAGTTTTGTATGAAAGCGGCCCCGGTGAGGTCGCATCCCAGGAGTATCAAAGTGACGCATAACACCCACCCCACCATCTTGATGGATCAAAAATTGGTCAATGAGGAGTTAATTGTCAGCATTGCTGAGGTTGCGCGAATCAATGTTCAGCATTGCGCTGAATTGTTCGAAATTCCGCTTTCTGTTGCGCAACGAATTCGTGACCTTGATGCGCAGGCTCAAGCACAACCTCAGTTCGATCGCTTGCTAGACCTGGCCACCACCCCGGCACCCTTATGGCGATTGTCAGTCACGTCGAGCGACTTGCAACGCATGAGCTCCCGCAAGTTGGCCATGTTTTCTACTGAACTCGAGACTTACCGTCCTGTCGTGGCGCGGCTCAACCGGATGGTCATTGGTATGTTGGTTCGCTACGCAAATGACCCTATCCAAGCGGCTTTGGTATGTGGCGTCAGTAGTGCTGTGTTAATCAAGGAAGTTCAGGATTCCGCCTGTATTGCCCTCCTCGATTGTGCCGGCAATCCGGGTCGGCCCCTGATCGAAACGCGAATCACTCAGGCCATGCTTGATCGATTTTTCATCACATGTAATGGCCAGCCAGCAGAAGCCCAGCTTCGCGGCCTGGTGGCTGCAACTTCGTGTAGCGCATTAGAGTTTTCTATCCTGGATCAAGAAATCGAATCTGGCGCCTGGGGGGCTCGTCAAGTATTTTTTCCTCAGGAATCAACCCCTAAACGTACCGGCAAGATCCCTGTTTTTTTACTCAAGCCAGAAGATAGCCAACTGGTCATCAAGTTGTTGGCTTATCGTGTCAAACCGATTGATGTTGAACGCTGGATGGCTGATCGTGGGCTGAGGGCCCTACAACTTGAGCGCTTGCAGGCTGAACTTTTTCCCCATTCAAAAGATAGCCGAGAGGTTCACTCTATTTGGGGCAATGCCACTCGAAGGCTGCTCGCTACAACCGTACTGCTCAAGCAGCGCGCATTGATTCGTATGGGTATGCACCCCCTGAATGCGCTGGTAGAAGCCTTTGACTTTCAGGCTCGGCACCATGATCAGGGAGAGCTTTTGAATCTTTCCAGACTGCTCAAAGAAGTGGTCATCCCGATGTTTTCAGGGGGTAGCATTCACTTGAATCATTGCACCGATTGCAATTCGGTACACATTTCGAATGAAGAACGAATCAGCCCTATGGATTGCCCAGTATGTTGCCTGGTTTACCGGAAAAGGCTTGGCCATCAACGCCGCTGGAAACACTATATTGAATCTCACGACAGAATAGAGGCCTTGCCTCTGGCCGCGTAAATGGATTCATCTGATACGGAGCCATCAAAATGATGATGAAAGTACTGATCTATGGGGTTCAAGTGATCAATCGTTTTTTTCTCACCAGACTCAACATGCCTATTCCACCAGCCAGATGCCAGAGCATTCGAACACGCCATAAATTGACAATGCCACTTCAGTTGACATGAAGAAGGATGATGTATGACTGAAAAAGCGACTTTGCCATCCCTCCCCCATCTGGGCAAGTTAGCCTACTGCGGCTCTCCAACGGTTGGCAGCGTGATTGTCTATGCGGCTGAGCAGAAACATTGGGTCAGGGTTCCGGTGCAGGAAATCTGTCCTCCGCCAAACCCTGAAGCCGAGCCGGTTTTGAGTCTGCTTAAAGCCAATCGGATTGCCCAGTCAATGCTTGTTGCTCTGGTAATCGGCCTGATATTCATGGCTTTTGGTGTTTACGGATACACCCAAGACCGAATCCGCGCCACGGCACACCAAGCTGCCGCGACCCGATTGAATCACGAAACAAGCCCCTTCCTCCACCTGTTGTAGCCCCCTGGGAATGCTCAGCAGCACCGCCCAAAGAGGCCCTGTTCAAGTGCTTTTTTCAGCTTTGATTCTGACTGTCACCATGCAAAAACTTGATTTAAGCCTCGAAATTCCTGGCGCCCCGATTGTCAGCCACCTCGTTCCAGATGCCGACAGCGAACTCGATCTTGATCAGCCCTCGCTATTGCATTCAATAGAACATTTTGAAACAGGGTACATGACCCAAAATGCTGGGAGGGTCTCTGTTGAAAAATTGATTAATACCCGCGGTTCATCAAGAAAAACATACAATGTCAATGAAGCCTCAGTTCATCAGCAACTCCATAAAGCCATGGAATGGCTGAGCCAACCTGACACTCTGGAGGTCGCCTCCGCGGCCACACTCTTTGGAGAAGTGAATTGCCGTTCGATTCACATCAAGGGAGAACTCAATGGCACTCTGTCATCGGGTGGTGTAGTGATGCTTGATCCCGATGCCATCCTCAAAGGCACGATCAGGAATGCTGAATTTGTCATAGTTGCAGGAACGGTGGCGGGTTCACTCAATGAGGCGGCCATTCGGTGTCATGGGCTAGTGATACTGGCTGGCTCAGCCAAAGTGATAGGACACATTCAATGCCACTCAGTGGCCATTTTTGAGGGGGCCTGCTTGGTCGGAACGGTTCAGCCACTTCCCTATGATGATGCCCGGCCTTCTTCATTGAGATCTGCTCAACAGCATCCCTCAATCTTTACCGCGTTGTATTGAGCGGGTTATTTACTCTCAACAAGGCTCTCACGGATTGAGGTTAAAAACTTGATGCAGATCAGGGCACCTCATCATTCAAACCGCCCTCCTGTCGTTGCCTAGGGCCTTTTAACACTAAAGAGGCCCTAAATCAAATTCAAATGGGCACTTTTCGCAACATTTCGAGACCAATTTCACCAGCAGCGATTTCACGTAGAGCGGTGACGCAGTATTTGTTATTCTTGGTTTCGATTTTAGGAGTATGACCTTGGCTGAGCATTCGGGCGCGATAGGTGGCAGCCAGAACCAGCTCAAAGCGATTGGGAATTTTAATGAGACAGTCGTCAACGGTGATGCGAGCCATATGAATTCCAGAGTTTGAGCGTTGGGCGAATTTCAGTTTAATCCGAGGGCGGTAAAAATCATTGGTCGGGTTCGTTTGAGCGCAGCATACTTGAGGCGCTGGGAGTGAACTACCGTTTTTAAATCGAACAGGGCCGTTTCGAATAATTTATTAATTATAACAAAATCAAAATGGGAGGCCTGTGCCACCTCAATGCGAGCATTGGCCAAACGCCGGGCAATAACTTGGGGGGGATCCTCTCCTCGACGATTGAGCCGCTGTGAGAGTTCTTCCCAGCTTGGGGGGAGAATAAAAATCAAAACAGCATGGGGAAAAAGCTTCTTGATTTGGAGGGCTCCCTGCCAGTCAATTTCGAGAATGATGTCTTCCCCGAGCGTAATGCGTTCCTGAATAGCAGCGCGGGAGGTTCCGTAGAGGTTGCCATGCACCTCCGCCCATTCGATGAAATCATCAGATCGAATTTTGGCTTGAAAATCTTCTCTGGAAATAAAGTGATACTCCCGCCCATTTTGCTCCTGACCTCGAGACGGACGAGTGGTGTGCGAAATACAGAGGGTGAGGTGAGAATCCAGTTCGAGAAGTGATTTGACAAGGCTTGATTTGCCTGTACCGCTGGGTGCGGCCACCACAAACAGGTTTCCAGGGTAGAGCATACGGATCCTATTAAACTTCAAATGGTGGTCGGAGGAGCCAGAATTGGACGCAATAGCATTCGCTGGCAAGTTGCGACTATTCTCTCCAACCACAGCGAGAAAAAACCAAACACGAGTTGATTGTAAGGTGCCACTCACAGCAGGAAAAACAAAGGAACCTCTGCAAAACCCCTTGTGGATGAGCACGGCTTTCCCGAATGGAGGATGCCAGGCGGATTTTGCAGCCTGTCGCCGGGGCTACAGGCAAAAAAGCCAACGCCGCAGACCTCTTTCGGGAAAGGATGCGATCGCCGCGAGGGGTTTTGCAGGGGTTCCCAAGGATACCCAGTTGAGGTAGCTGAGAGGGTTTTGATATCACTCCTGAATGCACAGGCACAGGCACCCGCTCCGTCATGCTATGCGCAGTCAGGGCATTTTTACCCGGTCATGCTGCGCATCATCGCAACATCCAGAAAATGAAGGTCTTCTGACAGCTGGCCGGCCTTGGTTTGGGGCAGTTGTGGAGTATTCGAAAAATCAGGGGAAGTAAACTCAGTGCTTTAAGGTCAAAGCAAGGCTGAGCCAGCGACTGCGATGTGTACAAAAACAACTCAGACCCACCACCCCGAAACACCAAGCAGACCTCATTATGAGGCTGTGCAAAAGTAAAAACAGGATCTTCTCATGGCTGGACACTCTAAATGGGCCAATATTCAGCACCGCAAAGGTCGTCAAGACGAAAAGCGTGGCAAAATCTGGACACGCCTTATCCGGGAAATTGTTGTAGCTGCGCGCCATGGCGGCGGCGATATCAAAGATAACCCGCGGCTGCGGCTTGCGGTCGAGAAGGCTAAAGCAGCCAATATGCCTGCTGATACCATCAAGAAAAACATTGATAAGGCCACCGGCCATCTCGAAGGCATTCATTACGAGGAGGTTCGCTACGAGGGTTACGGCATTGGGGGTGCTGCGATCATGATTGACTGCATGACTGACAACCGCGTGCGAACCGTCGCTGAAGTGCGACATGTTCTCAGTAAAAATGGCGGAAACCTTGGCACAGAAGGTTCAGTGGCTTTTCAATTCAAACACTGTGGTCAGTTCATTTTTGCTCCGGGTACCAGCGAAGACAAGGTCATGGAGATCGCCCTGGAAGCAGGCGCCGAAGACGTCCTGACTGATGAGGATGGTGCCATTGAAGTGCTGTGTGCGCCCAATGACTTCGAGACTGTCAAAGCAGCCTTGGATCATGCTGATTTGGCAGCAGGGTTTGCAGAAGTCACGATGCGCGCTGAAATCTCGGTACCGTTGAGCGGAGAGGACGCCGACCGTATGCAAAAACTGTTAGATATGCTGGAAGATCTCGATGATGTCCAAGCGGTTTTCCATAATGCGGAGATCAGTTCATGAAAGTTTTAGTCATCGGCTCGGGCGGTCGTGAACATGCCTTGGCCTGGAAGCTGGCACAGTCTCCCAAAATTCAAACTATTTTTGTGGCTCCGGGTAACGGCGGGACCGCTTCTGATTCTCGTTTGAAAAATGTGCCCCTCACTGACTTTATGGATCTGGCTGATTTTGTCCAGGCTGAAAAAATTGTGCTCACGGTAGTGGGTCCAGAAGCCCCTTTAGCGGCTGGCATCGTTGATTTTTTCCGTTCTCGCGGGTTACGTATTTTTGGCCCATCGCGTGCAGCGGCTCAACTGGAAAGCTCCAAGGCCTTCGCAAAAAATTTCATGCAAAGGCATCGAATTCCTACGGCTTTTTATGCCACCTTCACCGATGCCGTGGCCGCTCATGCTTATGTGGATGCCCAAGGCGCCCCTATCGTGATCAAGGCCGATGGCTTGGCCGCTGGCAAAGGGGTGGTGGTTGCATCAACTCCAGAGCAGGCGCATGAGGCTATTGAGTCGATGTTGGGCAGCAACGCCAGAATCGACAAACTGGCGGTTCAGCACAATACTGGCCCTGACAGCGTCGCTGAACCCAGAGTGGTGATTGAGTCGTTTCTTGAAGGCGAAGAAGCCAGCTTCATTGTGCTGTGTGATGGCAAAAATGTGGTTTCCCTGGCAACCAGCCAGGATCACAAGCAATTGCACGATGCCGATCAAGGGCCCAATACCGGGGGCATGGGAGCCTATTCCCCTGCCCCTGTTGTAACCCCTGATATACACGCTCGTGTCATGCGTGAAATCATCATCCCGACCATCCATGGAATGGCACACGATGGCATCATTTACACCGGTTTTTTGTATGCAGGGCTCATGATCAATTCACAAGGTCAGCCTTATACCGTCGAATTTAATTGTCGCATGGGCGACCCAGAAACCCAGCCCATCATGATGCGGTTAAAAAATGACCTTTTCGATGTCCTCATGGCCGCAACTGATGGCAACCTCGATCAAGTTGAGCTTGAGTGGGATCGCCGTGTGTCATTGGGTGTGGTCATGGCTGCGGCGGGTTACCCAATGGCACCACGCCGTGGTGATGTGATTGCCCAAGTGCCCTCAGAAACGCCCGAGGTGGTCGTTTTTCATGCAGGGACCGAGCTGGTCAACGGACAACTGCTGACCTCGGGGGGCCGTGTTTTATGTGTCACGTCTTTGGGCGATACCGTCAAGCAAGCCCAACAACGGGCCTACGATATCGTCCAAAGTGTTCAATTTGATGGCGCACAGTACCGCCAAGATATTGGGCATCGAGGCCTCAAACGCTGAAGGCCTGCCTCATGAATACTTTGATTGTCAGAGAGTATTTACTTGGGCTCCAGGATCGCATTATCAGTGAAACGCAAGCCATTGAGCCTGAACCTTTCATTCGCGATGCTTGGCTTCGCCCTGCTGAAGATCGCCTCCAGGGTGATGGGGTATCCCGGTTGGTCGAGGGGGGCGGGCTGATTGAAAGAGGCGGATGCAACTTTTCTCATGTCAAGGGGGCCAGCCTGCCTCCATCAGCCACTCAGCATCGTCCTGAACTGGCAGGCAGGCCTTTCGAAGCCCTTGGTGTGTCGCTCGTTTTTCACCCTCGCAACCCTTATGTACCCACTGTCCACATGAACGTGCGCATGTTCATGGCCACAACAGCCACAGGCGAATCGATGGTTTGGTTTGGCGGCGGCATGGATCTCACCCCCTATTATGGGTTTGAAGAAGACGCACGCCATTTTCATCGCGTTAATTACCAGACCCTGGAGCCTTTCGGGTCACATCTTTATCCTCGCTTCAAAGCTTGGTGTGACAACTATTTCTTCCTCAAACATCGCGGTGAGGCCCGTGGCATTGGGGGTATTTTCTTTGATGACCTCACCGAGTTAGGGCCAGAGGGCGGCTTTGCCCTGATACAAGCCGTCGGAAATGCCTTGACCCAAGCTTATCTGCCCATCTTGAATCGTCGCAAAAACTTACCTTACGGCTCAAGAGAGCGTGAGTTTCAGGCTTACCGACGGGGTCGATACGTTGAATTCAACCTCGTTTTTGATCGGGGTACCTTGTTTGGTCTGCAGTCGGGGGGGCGTACCGAGAGTATTTTGATGTCGATGCCTCCTGCAGCGACTTGGCGGTACAACTGGCAGCCTGAACCTGGCTCGCAAGAGGCCGGCCTCTACACAGATTTTCTCCTCCCACGAGATTGGCTTTCTTAACATGGCCTGGAAAGCCGTACTATCCTCACGAAGAATTTTGCAGAGACCATCCGGTTTCTTTTGAAACACAGCCTGGGAAATGAATGGATATTCGTAAACTGCAACGCGTCATTCTTGACGCCCTGGAAGACGTCAAGGCACAACGCATAGAGATCTTCAATACTGAATCACAATCACCGCTGTTTGAGCGGGTACTGATTGCTTCCGGAGCGAGCCAGCGCCAAACCAAGGCATTGGCGGCCAGTGTCTGTGATGCGGTGAAGTCTCGCTTTGGCATTCAGCCGCGTTTGGAAGGTGAAGAAAATGGCGAGTGGATCATCGTAGATTGTGGCCCGGCAGTGATACATGTCATGCAGCCGGCCATCCGTGATTACTACCACCTTGAGGACATTTGGGGTGCCAAGCCGGTTCGCCTGAAAACAGCTGCTTTGGCCAAGACCCTGCCCAAGGCCTCTGAACCCGACAACCCGGGCAGTACAGCCTTGGCTCAAAAAACGCCCCTTAGAAAGCCTCTGTCCAAGAGAAGCCATACCGCCAAAGCCGGCACTCAGAAACCAAAGACCGTGGCGGTGAAAAAACCAGCAGCGCCCAAGAAAAACCTCATGGCTTCGTGAAACAAGAAAAAAACAGCAATGAAGCTCTGGCTATTGGCTGTGGGGCTTCGTCAGCCTCGCTGGGCTGACGAAGCCTTCATCGATTTTGCCAAACGATTTCCACCCGAGTTCCGGTTTGAATTACGAGCCGTCAAGGCCGAGACGCGAGGCAGTAAAACGGTGGCACAACTCATGATGGCTGAAGCTGATCGCTTAAAAGCCATAACGCCGAAGGGCGCTTGGCGCGTTATTCTTGACGAGCGAGGCGACCATTGCACGAGCGATCAACTTTCCTCGCGTATCAAAGTCTGGATGAACAAGGGCCAAGATGTGGCTTTTTATATCGGCGGACCGGATGGATTGGCTCCTGAGCTCAAAGCTACGGCTGAGGAATCCTTGCGTCTATCAGACCTCACATTGCCTCATGCCTTGGCGCGAGTCATGCTTGCAGAAGCGCTTTATAGAGGCTGGACCTTGTTATCCAATCATCCCTATCATCGCAACTAAAATCAAGCATGTCCGAATTTGTTTATTTGGCATCGAAAAGCCCGCGACGCCGTCAATTGCTAGAGCAAATCGGGGTTCGATTCGAGCTGTTATTGCCGGATGCCCTCGAAAATGCCGAGGCTTTGGAAACCGAACAAGCTGGTGAGTTGCCCAGTGATTATGTACGCCGCGTGACGCTGGCCAAGCTGGAGGCATCCCGTGACCGTCGCGTGCGGCACGGCTTGCCAATTGCTCCTGTATTGTGTGCTGACACCACGGTGTCCTTGGGGTGCCGCATTCTTGGCAAGCCCGCCAACCCACAGGAAGCTTTCAAGACCCTTCAGCTTCTTTCAGGTCAAACACATCAGGTGTTCACCGCTGTTGCACTGGCCTGGAAAGAGAAAATCGGACTGACTCTTTCTATTTCAAACGTTCGTTTTGCAGCCCTCTCAGAGGCACAAATTTGGCGTTACATACAAACTGAAGAGCCATTCGAAAAAGCAGGCGCTTATGCCATCCAGAGCGCAGCAGCCAGCTGGGTTTCTCATATTGAAGGCAGCTATTCCGGCATCATGGGTTTGCCTTTGTTCGAAACCAGCGAACTACTGCGGCAGGCAGGTTGGCCCATTTGACCACGATTACTATTAAGTCAAAGCTTCATGCAAGATATCCTCATCAATTGCACCCCCCAGGAAACCCGGGTCGCTGTTATTGAGAACAGTGTGTTACAAGAACTTCATATTGAGCGTACTCTGGAGCGAGGGCTGGTAGGCAATATCTACACAGCCAGGGTGGTGCGTGTGCTTCCTGGCATGCAATCAGCTTTCATCGATATTGGTCTGGATCGCACGGCTTTTCTCCATGTGGCAGATGTTCATGTGATGGGCCCGTCTCGCAGCGAGCACGGCCCCGACGTGCCCGCTCCAGTGCCCATCGAAAAACTGTTATTTTCTGGGCAGACCATCACAGCGCAGGTCATTAAAGACCCCATCGGCACCAAGGGGCCGCGGCTTTCCACCCAAATCAGTATTGCAGGCCGATTACTGGTTTATTTGCCCTATGACGATCACATCGGCATTTCCCAAAAAATCGGCTCACCTGAAACTCGTGATCAACTTCGTCAGCGCGTTCAGGCTCTATCGCAGTCTGATACGGGCGAGATGGGGGGCTTTATTTTGCGCACCAACGCTGAAGAAGCCACCGATGCCGAGCTCGCTGAAGACATTCATTATTTACGTAAAACTTGGACCAATATGCGCGAGCGTAGCCAATACTCTACCCCGGGAACCTTGATTTACCAAGATATTCATCTTGCCCAGCGCGTCCTGAGAGACATGGTTCATGAAGAAACAGCCACTATTCGCATCGACTCCCGCGAGCAATTTGAAGTGCTAAAAACCTTTGGCGAAACCTTCACCCCAAGTGCCATCGGCAGGCTTACCCATTACCTTGGTGAACGCCCTTTGTTTGATCTGTTCAACATTGAAAAAGAAATTTCGCTTGCACTGGCTCGCCGTGTTGATCTCAAATCGGGGGGCTACCTCATCATTGACCAAACTGAAGCGCTCACAACCGTTGATGTCAACACCGGAGGTTATGTGGGCGCTCGAAATTTTGATGAAACCATCTTTAAAACCAATCTTGAGGCTACGCAGGCCATTGCTCGCCAACTTCGTTTGCGCAACCTGGGCGGCATCATCATTATTGATTTCATCGACATGGTGCGGGAAGATCACCGCAATGCAGTGCTTTTGGAGTTGCGCAAACAGCTGTTACGTGACCGCACTAAAGTCTCTGTCAGTGGCTTCAGCCATCTGGGTCTGGTCGAGATGACCCGCAAGCGCACCCGTGAATCGCTTGCACGTATGTTGTGCCAACCCTGCCCGACATGTGAAGGCAAAGGTTTGGTTAAAACAGCCCGTAGCGTCTGCTATGAAATTCTGCGCGAAATTTTGCGTGAGGCCCGCCAATTTAATCCCAAAGAATTTCGTGTGGTGGCCCACTCTACGGTGATTGAAATGCTGCTTGATGAAGAAAGCCATCACTTGGCTTCATTGAGCGAATTCATCGGCAAGCCCATCTCATTGCAGGCTGAGTCTATCAATTCCCCCGAATTATTTGACATCGTACTCTTGTAAACTCTTTCCGATCATTTTGCTCTGTCTAGGGCCTGTTAACCGTCCGGCCAGGCCGCACTTACCCACGAGGGGTTCTGCAGAGCTTTCCCATCCAATTCTTGGCTCCATGTTGGTTCCTGTCATGTTTGCATTTGTCTCCCGGTTTTTTGCGATCAGTTTGATAAGTATTTTTTTCTGGCCTGCTGCACAAGCCGCCGACTCATTCCAGGTAGATATTCGTGGTGTTGGTGCCACGCAACTGCCAATTGCCATTGGCCACTTTCGTGGTGAAGACCGCCTTTATCAATCGATTGCTGAAATTGTTCGTTCCGATCTTGAACGAAGCGGTGTGTTCCGTATTATTCCCACAGACACCACTCTTGATGAAACCTCTGCAATCAGCTTCCCTGATTGGCGAGCTCGCTCAGCCGATGTCATGGTGGGTGGCACGGTCACGCGTTTGGCCGATGGCCGATTTGACGTGCGATATAAAATTTGGGATGTTGTCAAAGGCGTCGAACTCACAGCGGTGAGTTCCGTCCTGTCACCTGATTTTCGTCTTGCGGCGCACAGAATTGCCGATGCCATTTTTGAGAAACTCACCGGTGAAAAAGGCGCTTTCTCAACCCGTGTTGCCTTTGTAAGCCGCAACGGTCGCCAACATACCCTTTTTGTGGCCGATTCAGATGGTGAAAATGCCCGCTCTGCCCTGAAAAGCAAGGAATCCATCATCTCTCCGGCGTGGTCCCCGGATGGGCGTGAATTGGCCTATGTATCTTTTGAAAAACAGAGAGCCGTCGTCTATGTTCAAGAAATTCTGACAGGTAATCGGCGCATTGTGGCCGATTTTCCTGGTACCAACAGCGCCCCGGCATGGTCACCAGATGGTCAATCACTGGTGGTTACGCTGTCACGTGATGGTGGCTCACAATTGTTTGTGATAAGCCGAAATGGCCAAAACCTGCGCCGCCTGACCACAAGCACCGCAATTGATACCGAAGCCACATTATCGCCTGACGGTCAGATGGTTTACTTTGTCAGTGACCGAGGCGGTGGCCCCCAAATTTACCGCGTACCCTTTGGAGGAGGCCCTGTTGAGAGAGTGACATTTGTGGGTTCCTACAACATCAGCCCGGCCATCAGCCCAAATGGCGAAAATTTGGCTTATATTTCACGGATCGGCGGGGCTTTTCGCCTTCACCTCATGGATCTCAACACCGGAGCAGTTCAATCCCTCACGGAAACCGATGATGACGAAAACCCGAGTTTCGCACCCAATGGTCGCTTGATCCTTTATGCAACGCGTGATCAGGGAAGGGAGGTTCTTATGACTACCACCCTTGATGGAAAATTCAAGTCACGCTTGGGCTCAACCCATTCGGAACTCAGAGAGCCCTCGTGGGGGCCCTATCCTCGTTGAACAACCATAATCGATTAATTTCTATCAGGAACGCTCATGAAATCCACCCTTTCACTTTCCAAGTCATCTCGCTGTGCATTGTCTTTGGCCCTGCTATCAGTGCTTGCTGCAGGCTGCTCCTCCACCCCCACCCTGGACGCCAATAAAACGCCTGTCGTTGAAAAAAAGGTTGAGCCAGTGAACACCAATCAGCAGAGCTCCGCAAACAGTGTGGCTCCTGTGAATGCTTCAGGCCATTCAGGGCAAGCACCCACCAAGCCGGAAGTCAAACTTCCCCGCGTTATTTATTTTGATTTTGACAGCTTTCTCATCAAAGATGAGTTTTTGCGAGTAGTTGAGGTGAATGCCAAATCGCTTTCCTCTGATCGCAATCGTCGCCTTGTTGTCGAGGGCCATGCCGATGAGCGCGGAGGCCGTGAATACAATTTGGCTTTGGGCCAAAAGCGTGCTGAAGCCGTGGCCAAATCCTTGACGGTTCTGGGTGCATCGTCTAAACAGTTGGACATTGTCAGCTTTGGCAAAGAGCGTCCAGCGGTTTCCGGTACAGGTGAATCTGTTTGGGCTCAAAACCGCCGAGCTGAGTTAAACCCAAGCCAGTAAATTTCACTGACTGACAACATCAACACTGCTCATGGGCTCAGATCGCAAGGGGCCAACCCCTGTGCGAAGGCCAGAAGCAGTGTTTTTTTTCGCCTTCATATTGGCGGAAAGGTTTATTGATGAAGTTCCCCCAACGATGGTTTGCTCATGCTTTCTTGGCTTCGCTTGCTGTTTGGCCCTTGGTGGGCCAAGCGGGCCTCTTTGATGACAAAGAAGCCCGCCAGGCCATTTTAGACTTGCGCAAGCAGCTTGATGAAGCCAACGAGGAGCATCGCCTGAAGCAAGCTGAGCTCAATACTAAAATGCAAGATGAGTTGCTTCAGTTGCGCAAGATTCTCCTTGATCTGAACAATCAGCTTGATCTGATACGTTCTGAGTTGGCACGTCAGCAGGGTACTCAAGAGCAACTCGTTCGTGATGTGGTCGACATTCAGCGACGTCAAAAAGATGTGTCTCAATCTGTGGATGATCGCTTACGCCGTTTTGAGCCGCAAAGAGTGGTCATCGAAGGCAAAGAAGCCTTGGTTGACCCCGAAGAAAAACGCAGCTACGAATTGGCCCTTGCTCAGCTTCGTACAGCGGATTTTGATGGGGCGGTTCTGGCGCTCAGTGCGTTTCAACGACGCTATCCGTCCAGCGCCTATAGCGACATCGCCAAGTTCTGGCTCGGCAATGCGCTCTATGGCAAACGTGAATACAAAGACGCCATTACTGTTTTTCGCAGCCTGGTGGCAGCTGCCCCCACCCACAGCCGCGCCCCTGAATCGCTGTTGGCGATTGCCAACTGCCAAGCCGAGATGAAAGACCTTAAAGCCTCTAAACGAACACTCGAAGATCTCATCAAGGCCTACCCCAACTCAGAGGCTGCCCAAGCAGGCAAAGAGCGCTTGGCAATCTTGAAATAATTCAAGCCCTGAAAGCCTCCTGGACTGGGGAATCATCGGCTGTCAATGAGTGCCTATTTTGAGAAAAAAACGGTGATTGATAACTTTGATTTGGAACGCCGTTTCGGCGGCTTGCGCCGCTTGTATGGCACTCTGGGCTATGCTTGCATCCGTCAGGCTCGGGTGGGTATTGTGGGGCTCGGTGGGGTGGGTTCCTGGGTGGCTGAAGCCTTGGCGCGCAGCGGGGTTGCATCAATCACCCTCTTTGATCTCGACCACATTGCAGAATCGAATATCAATCGACAGGTGCAAGCGTTGAGCAGCACGCTTGGACAAGCCAAGGTTTTGGCGATTCAGGAACGAGTAATGCAAATTCATCCGGGCTGTCTGGTCAAGCCCATTGAAGCCTTTGTAGATGAAGCCTGTTGGCCCGGGCTCTTGCCAGAACCCCTTGACGTTCTGATTGACGCCTGTGACCAGGTTCAAGCCAAGGCTGTGCTTTGTGCCTGGGGGCTTCGCACCGAAACACCCCTCATTTGTGTCGGCGCTGCGGGCGGAAAGCAGTTTCCCCATGAAGTACAGGTTGCAGACCTGGCCGAAACCACGCACGATCCTTTGTTAGCATCGTTGCGGCAGCGCTTACGCCAAAAGCATGGCGCGGCACGTGCTGGGAAAGCGATCGGCATTCGCTGTGTGTTTTCACGCGAACCTGTGAAAACCCCAGCACAGCAGTGTGAACAGCCTTCCGATGGCACACTCAATTGCCATGGCTATGGCTCCAGCGTGATGGTGACTTCCACCTTTGGCATGGTGGCTGCCAGCGAAGCCTTGCAAGTCATCATTCAAGCCCAGCAATAATGTGCTGAATCGCACTATCGGGGGCTTGTTAAAATTGAACTGAAAAGATTCAAGATAAAATCAAAGACCTTACCGCGTTCTTGCGGCCATAAAAATAGCTTATAATTGAAGGCTTACTGGGTTGTTAGCTCAGCTGGTAGAGCAGCGGACTTTTAATCCGTTGGTCGTGGGTTCGAATCCCGCACAACCCACCAAAATTTCTCTGAAGGGCTCTTAGCTCAGTTGGTAGAGCAGCGGACTCTTAATCCGTCGGTCGAGTGTTCGAGTCACTCAGGGCCCACCAAAATTTTTATATCATTATCAAGCACTTAGGCCGAATGGCTTAGGTGCTTTTTTTGCAGTGAAAATTTTGCGTTATGTGGCTAATATCTCCTCTGTCCTGAGTTGCGGCGAGAACCCCTGTTGCTATTGGTATTCGCAAGCTGCTTGCTGCCTATTCCAGCGGCCCCCATCGTCGAAGCAGGCGTCAATCTTGAGTTGTCTGTACAACCAGAACCCAGTTAAGGAGAACAGAAAAACAACCAACACTACAAAAACTTTCTGCTTCATCTTGAGCCCTCAACAGCGCGATGGAAGTTTGTTTGGACTATTTATTTCACTCTCCTGCCTTGATTATTTTTCTGAATGCCATGATTGCGCACAGCATGACGTGGGGTGCTTTTTGTGAGCTTACATGAAAATCACCAACCTTTCCACAACCGATCAAGACGCTTTGCAGCGCACCCTAAACTACTGGATCAGTCACTGGGATTGGGAATGTCCAACGCTCTTTGGTCTTGAACAGAGTGATTTTCAAGCCTTGGTGAGCACATGGCCACAATGCCTCGTGCTTCAAGAAGAAACTGCAGCCTTGGCGATCATCGGTGGCCTTCGGGAAATACTGCACGGAGCCTCTGCGGTAAAGGGCGAATCCATAGATCAATTTATTGGTATCTGTTATTCTGAGGCATGCCAATTGCTCAATCGTTTGTTGCCAAAATCAAGCCTGCTTGCAGCCCAGACCATGTCATTGAATGCACCCAACAAAAAAAATATAAGCAATAAGTCGGCATGACCATCGTCTTTCTTGAATGTCGAGCTCGTCATTGAAGTCAAATCGCTATGACCACCCCCTGCAGGCGAATGCTGGAATGGTTCCAAAAAAGGCTTGCGGCCCGCCCAGATGCATTCACGTTCGAGAAAAAAATAATCGTCATGATTGATGAAGCTGGCATTTCAGTCACCTATCCTGACGGCAAAATTGAGGAGCTTTTGTGGCCTCAAATGGATTGAGTCGCAATTGAGACAAACAACTCGGGGCCTTGAGGTGCGGACTTCTGGTGGGTGCTTGAGGCTGAAAACCAACGGTGTGCTTATCCACATTGACCTGCCCCCTTCCGGCGTACCAATCAAAAGGAAGGAAGTCCAAGTTGAAGGTTAATCGATTTCTTTGCTTGTGACAGACCGAGCAGCATCGCCAGCGCGCTGGCGATGCTGCTCGGCAAATTGCGCCGGGGGTATGCG